>NZ_JBHVOL010000011.1:0-96704 GCF_042887925.1 Kitasatospora sp. NPDC057904 | reverse complement strand
TTTGTGCCGCACCGCCCCCGCCCCCCCCCGCCCCTGACGCACCATCGGGGCCCCCGGGGGGGGCCGGGGGGGGGGGGGGGGGGGGGGGGGCGGGCGGGGGGGGGCCCCCCGACCACCGAACTGCGTGAAGTGGTCAACGCGATCCTCTACGTCGCGCGGACCGGCATCGCCTGGCGCTATCTGCCGCACGACTTCCCGCCCCACACCACCGTCTACGGCTACTTCAAGGAGTGGGAGCGTGACGGCACCACCGAGCAGATCCACGACACGCTCCGTGACCAGTTGCGGGCGAAGAAGGGCCGTCGGATCCTGCCGAGCGCCGCGGTCATCGACGCCCAGTCGGTGAAGGCCTCGCCGAACGCCCCGGCCGACAGCCAGGGCTACGACGGCGGGAAACGGGTCAAGGGCCGCAAGCGCCACATCGCCACCGACACCCTGGGCCTGCTCCTGGTGCTGATCGTCACCGCCGCCGGTGTCCAGGACTCCGCCGGCGGCAAACAGGTCCTGGACACCCTCGCCTCCAGGTGGCCCACGGTGACCAAGGCGTGGGTGGACGCCGGCTACAACAACGCCGTCGTCAGGCATGGTGCCGCTCTGTCCATCGACGTCGAGGTCGTCGCCCGTGACAAGGAGCAGAAGGGCTTCGTCGTTCAGCCGATCCGCTGGCGGGTCGAGCAGACCTTCGGGATCATGTCCCGGTACCGGCGGCTCCATCGCGACTACGAGGAACTGCCGGACCGGTCACGCTCGATGATCCACTGGGCCATGGTCAACTCCATGACCACTCGCCTGACCGCCAGCCCCGACAAAATCGGGCAATACCTCCGCCCGAAATCGCCTGCGGAAGCCTAAATCAGTATCGAACGCCCTCTGAGGCCGCCGGGCCGCTGTGGCCCGTGTTCCGCCGCCCGGCCGCTGTGACCCGTATTCCATCGAGGTGGAATCCCTTGGCGGCGGCCGCCGTGGCGATCAAGCTGGCTCCCGGAAGCACGTCCGAGGTCCGAGGAGTCCCATCATGTCCGAACCCCTGCCCGCCGACGTCCAGCGGGAGATCGCCCGCGCCCTGGGCGTCGCCCCCGTCCCGAGCGCCGAGCAGGAGGCCGAGCGCCGGGTCGCCTTCCTCGCGGAGCAGGTGCGCGCGGCCGGCGCCCGCACGCTCGTCCTCGGCATCAGCGGCGGTGTGGACTCCACGACCACCGGACGGCTGTGCCAGCTCGCCGCCGAGCGGCTGCGCGCCGAGGGCCACGAGGCGTCGTTCTGGGCGATGCGGCTGCCCCACGGCGTGCAGGCCGACGAGGCGGACGCCCAGCTCGCGCTGGACTTCATCCGGCCCGACCGGGTCCTCACCGTGGACATCAAGCCGGCCACGGACGGCGCGATGGACGCCCTGGCGGCGGCCGGCCTGACCTTCCGGGACCGCGCCCACGAGGACTTCGTCCGCGGCAACACCAAGGCCCGGCAGCGGATGATCGCCCAGTACGCCGCCGCCGGCGCGTCCGACGGGGTCGTGATCGGGACGGACCACGCGGCGGAGGCCGTCACCGGCTTCTTCACCAAGTTCGGCGACGGCGCGGCCGACATCATGCCGCTGTCCGGCCTGACGAAGCGTCAGGTCCGGGCGCTGGCCGAGCTGCTGGGCGCACCGGCGGAGCTCGTCCACAAGGTGCCCACCGCCGACCTGGAGACGCTCGCGCCCGGCAAGCCCGACGAGGACGCCCTCGGCGTCGGCTACGACGCCCTGGACGACTTCCTGGAGGGGCGCCCGGTCAGCGAGGAGGTGTTCCGCACGGTGGTCGGCCACTACCGCCGCACCGAGCACAAGCGCCGCCTGCCGGTCGTCCCGTCGTAGCGGGCTCTGGCCCGGCGGCGTAGCCTCACAGAGGGGGTCTCGCCCGCCGGCGGAAGGGGACTCGGCCATGAAGTACGACGAGATCATCGCCACCGTCCGGGACCTCGCCGGGCTCCCCGACCGGGCCGCCGCCGAGCGCGCCACCAAGGCCGTCCTGCTCACCCTCGGCGAGCGCCTGCCCTCCGGGCTCGCCGTGCACGTGGCCGCCCAGCTGCCGCCCGAGCTCGCCGCCGCAGTTCGGGAGGCGGCCCGGGAGGCCGACGAGGAGGGCCGCACCCACGCCTCCGGGGAGCGCTTCGGCCTGCCCGTCTTCGCCGGCCGGATCGCCGGCCGGGCTGGCACCGGAGAGGACGGCGGCATCCGCGAGGCCGCCGCCGTCCTGGAGGTCCTGGACGCGGCGCTCGCGCCGGACCTGATGGACAAGCTGGCCGCCGTCCTCCCGCGCGACATCGCCGAGCTGCTGCCCTCGGGGCGCGCTACCCAGTGACCTTCCGCTCGGCCAGCCGGTCGAGGGAGTCGACGTACTTGAGCATCAGCCGGGCGAATTCGAGCCGGTCGCGCTCGGCCCAGTCGGCGGTGATGTAGTCGTACGCGTCGCGCTGGTGGCGGCGCAGCCGGACGATCAGCTCGGTGCCGGCCGGGCTGAGGTGCAGGACCGTGCGGCGGCCGTCCTGCTGCGAGGCGGCGCGGGTCAGGTAGCCCGCCTTGATGCTGTCGCCGACCATGCGGCTCGCGACGGACGGGTCCACGCCGAGGAGTTCGGCGACCGCGCCGACGGTGATCTCGGCCGCGGCGTCGCGGGTGTGCTGCTCGACGAGGTTGAGGACCAGGGTGCGGCTCAGGTCCTTGGCCGAGATGGGGTTCTCGACCTCCAGGAGCGAGGTGCGGCGCAGTTTGCCGAAGGCCGGGCCCACGGCGTTCAGGAGGTCCTCGGCCGTGCGGTGGTCCGGCTCGTTCGTCGTCATGGCGGCCATCCTAAGGTCCATGCTCAGCAGCAGCCACATGTTGACTCGCAAATGTATGCATGCGAGCATGCATATGTTCCGCAGCAAGGAGCTGCGCATCATCATGCAACGGGGGAACCACCCATGACCGTCCTCGTCACCGGCGCCCGCGGCAAGGTCGCCCGCGCCGTCCTCGACCGCCTGCACGTCGCCGGCCTGCCGGTCCGCGCCGCCAGCGCCCGGCCCGCCGACCTGTCCGTCCCGGCCGGCGTAGACACCGCCGAGCTCGTCCTCGGCCGGCCGGAGACCTTCGCCGCCGCGCTCGACGGCGTGCGCCAGGTCTTCCTCTACCCCGAGCCCGCCGGCATCGACGCCTTCGCCGAGGCCGCCCGCGCGGCCGGCGTCGAGCACGTCGTGCTGCTCTCGTCCTCCTCTGTCCTCGCGCCCGGCGCCGAGACCGACCCGCTCGGCTCGCACAACCTCGGCGTCGAGCGCGCCCTCGCCGCGAGCGGCCTGGCCTGCACGTTCCTGCGCCCGGACGCCTTCGCCACCAACGCGTTCGCCTGGGCGCACCCGATCGGCCACGGCCTGCCGGTCGAACTCGCCTACCCCGAGGCGTCGTTGGCGCCGATCCACCCCGAGGACATCGCCGACGTCGCGGTGGAGGCACTGACCGGCACCGCCCTGCGCGGCCACGCCGTCACCCTCACCGGCGCCCAGGCGCTGACCTTCCGCGAGCAACTCGCCGTCCTGTCCGAGGTGCTGGACCGCCGGATCACCGTCGAGACCATCTCTCGCACCAAGGCCGAGGAACAGATGAGCCGCTTCATGCCCGCCCCGCTGATCGGCTCGCTGCTCGCCTTCTGGGCCGAGGCCTCCGTGCGCCCCGCCACCATCGCCGACACCACCGAGACCCTGCTCGGCACACCCGCCAGGACCTTCCGCCAGTGGGCCGTCGAGAACGCGTCCGCCTTCACCGCACCGGGGGAGTGACCCACACCATGAAGCCCATCGGCTACTGGCTGAACCGCACCGACAAGGCGCTGACCGCCCACATGAACGCCATGCTCGCCGACTTCGGCCTCACCCGGACGGCGTGGCAGGTCCTCAACGTGGTCGGCGACACCCCGGAGGCGCGCGACACGGACGTCCACGCCGCCCTCGCCGCGAACGCCGACGCTTCGGCGAGGGCGGCCGCCATCGAGGCCGTCCTCGCCGACGGCTGGACGACCCGCCCGGCCCCCGGCCGCCTCACCCTCACCCCGTCGGGCCGCGACCGGCTCGCCGCCGTCGAGGAGCGGGTCGCCACGTTCCGCGCACTCTCCACGACCGGGATCACGCCGGACGAGTACCGCACGGCGGTCAGCGTTCTGGAACGGATGACCCACAACCTGGAGTCGCACTGACCGCGTCAGCTATGGCAGGGCCCGAACCAGATTCGTCGGCCGGTCCAGCCAGACCCACTGGTCGGGCCCGGTGACCGTCAGCCCGAAGCGCTCCGGCCCCGGCCGGCCGTGCTGCTCCCACCAGCGGTACGCGGCCTCGACCTCGTCCCAGAGCCGGCGGGGCCCGTACTGCCAGACCTCGAAGGGGTCGACGGCAGCCCAGGACAGGGCGTCCGTGGTCGCCACCCAGAGCCGGGTGTGATCCCAGGCCGTCCAGACGTCTCCCAGCTTCAGCCCGAGCGCGAAGCGAGCCTCCCAGTCGTCCCCGGCCACACGGTCGGGCTCCAGCGAGGTACGGGACTCGTCGGGCACGTGGTCGTCGCGGACAACGTCACGGAAGATGCGCAGGTCGCGACGCTGCCCGCGCATCAGCATGAAGGCGGAGTGCGGACTGAACCGCCCGCACGCCCGACCGTTTGCCACCGTGAGCTTGAGCAGCCCCCAACAGAGCATGGGGTTGTCCCAGGGGGTGAGGATGATGCCGCCGGGCGCGGTCTGCTCGATCCAAGCCGTCGGCACTCGGCGCACCGAACAGGTCGAGATGACCCGGTCGAACGGCTGTCGGAGCCTCCACCCGCGAGCCCCGTCCCCGCAGAGGACGTCGACGGCCAAGCCCGCCGCATTCAGCGAGGCGCAGGCGTGCCTGGCCACCTCGTGATCGACCTCCACCGAGGACACACGGCCAGGCCCGAGCCGGTGCGCCAGCAAAGCGGCATTCCACCCGGTCCCGGTCCCAACCTCCATGACGTTCATGCCGGGCCGAACATCGAGCTCCCGCAACATCCGGACGACGATTGAGGGCGCCGAGGCCGAGGAGGACGGCCACATGTCATCCGGATCGTCCGGCTCCACCCCATCGTTGACCTGCGTCACAACGGGGACGTCGGAGTAAGCAGCCTCGAACCACCGCTCCGGGGCGCGCTGAAGGTCGCAGGCCGCATAGCCACCGTCGCCATCCTCCAGCCAGATCCGCTCCGGCAGGAATCGATGCCGCGGCACGGCCTTGATCGCCTCCCGCCACTCAGGAGGAACGGGCCCGCCGAGTTCATCTTCGACGCCCCGGAGCAGCCCGCGAACGACGGCCTGCTCCGGTCGATGCACGAAGTTCGTCACTTCTTCTCGTCGTCCTTCTTGTGCTTCGGAGCGGGTGCCGGCCGCGAGCCGTCCGGGGACGGCTTGTCCGTGCCGGGGTCCTTCTTGCCCCCGTGCTTGCCGCCACTGCTCTTGTCGGTTCCCCAACCCATGGGGTTCTCCCTTGCTATCGATGGATTGATCACGAACGTCAGTTGGCTACCGCTCCGGCGGCCGGGGCGACGGCTGGCTGTCCGGCTTCGGCGGAGGCGGCTGAGGCTGCGGGGTGGACATGACAGAACTCTTCTCGGCTTGGCGATGTGGGAGCCCGCCCGTGCCGCTTACTCAGCGGCACGGGCGGGAGTTCAGTGGGTGCGCATGGCCAGGAGCACGGCGATGGCGGCCAGGTGGAACAAGGCTGCTGCGGACACAGCACAGGCGGTCCAGACTCTGACGACATAGGTCCCGCAGTCGGGCTCGAACACGGTCCTGCTGCCTACGAGGCGGGCAGCCGCGCCGAGCCGGAGGTGCCGGCCCGATGCTGCGGGCAGGCGCAGTCAGGCCAGATCTCGATCCGAGCGACGTATTCGTCTGGATCCGGGTTTGCGGTGATCACGCCGGAGTCGTCATAGCGAGTGCCATCCTGAGCAACCCTGAACGTGCGGATCGCCAGCCCCGGACGCCGCCTGGCGCGAGCGGCGGGGCCGTCTTCGGCGGTCGCGCTCATCCCGTTATCCGCCAGGCGACGGTTCTCCGCAGTGTGTCCAGCCGTGGTGTCGTACATCGGTTCCTTCTCCTGGCCCTGGACCGGGCTTGCGGCTGACACGGCAAGCCACCAAACGTCACGCTTCGCCGTCGACTGCACACGGAATGCGAAGTCGAGTTCAGCATGTTGGCCACCAGGTAGGCATGGATACGACGTCGCCACCGCCATGACGACGTCATCACCGGGGGCTCGCTACGTGGCCGACGACGTCATGCGTCATGACCACCGTCATGGCTGCCGTCATCTCACCCTGTCGCACCTCCGAACGGGGTTTCCCGTCCACTGACCACGGCTATCGTCAGAACAGACGAATGGGGACGGAGAGGATCCGCAGTGGCTGAAACCCCGACACTCTTACGGGTCTTGACGCTGCAACGACACTGGCAGGTCTATGAGACCTTCCGACTCCGGTTCGAGGCGATGGCGAACTCGGTCGCCGAGCAGGAGAACGACCCCAGACTTCGTGGCCTGTCGGTCTCCAAGCGGCAGTTCGAGCGCTGGTACGGAGGCGCGGTGAAAACCCGCCCCTACCCGGACCAATGCCGAGTGCTGGAGGCCATGTTCGGCGTCTGTGTCGACCAGCTCCTCGCTCCCGCACCAACCGGCTCTGCGGTCGCGCCCGCAACCGCCGGCACCCTCGCCGTCCCGCCGTCACGACTGGGGCCTGCCTGCCTCCCGCCCGAGAAGGCAACGGCGCCACTTGCCGGAGGCCCGCCCAACAGCGAGACCCGCTCCGATGCGGGCACCACGGAAATGGAAAGGCAGGTCGTGATGGCGGCTCGTCGTGCACTTCGGTTCGCCGCGATGGCGGAGGGCAGCAGCATCGGCCCGGAGACCCTGGGGCAGATCCACGACGAGGTGCGGCGCCTTACCGTCGCGTACCCGAAGCTGGCACTGCCGGCCCTGCTCGGAGATCTGGTCGAGGTCCAGGACCTCACCTTCCAACTCCTCGAGCACGGCCGGGCCAAGCCCGCGCAGGCCCGCGAGCTGTACCTGCTGGCCAGTATCACCTCCGGCATGCTGGCCAAGGCCAGCCACGACCTGGGCAACCCGAGCGCCGCGATGATGCAGGCTCGCACCGCCTTCGTGTGCGCCGACAACGCCGATCACCACGCCATGCGCGCCTGGGTCCGCTCGCTCCAGTCGCTCATCTCCTACTGGGCGGGTCGTCCCGGCGAGGCCGTCGACTACGCCGCCCTCGGTCAGAACGCGGCGGGCGACGTCCGCGGCACCACCAGTATCTGGCTGGCCTGTCTCTCCGCCCGCGCCCATTCCCTCCTCGGAGACGGCGAGGCCACCCGCACCGCCATCCGGCAGGCCGAGAACGCCCGCGATGCCGTCGAACTTGACGATCTCGACGACTTCGGCGGCATCATGACCTTTCCGGTGCCCCGCCAGCTCTACTACGTCGCCGAGGCCACCGTGCAACTCGGCGAGGACGCCGTCCTCGGCGAGACCCAGTCCGAAACCGCCGTCGCCGCCTACCAGGACGCTTCCGAGGAGGAGTGGGCATTCGGCGACGAGGCCGGCGCGCAGACCGACCTCGCCCTCGCCCGCATCGCCCGCGGTGAAGTCGAGGGCGCAGCCGAGGCTGTGCGCCCAGTGCTCGACCTCCCCATCGAGCAACGGAACTTCGGCATCGTCAGTAGTGCTCAGCGAGTCCACGCCGCGCTGAACGCCGGTGCCCGCCGAAACGGCATCGTCGGCGTCGCCCTGAGGCAAGAGATCGAGGCATTCACCGCCACCCCGACCTCGGTCCTCGTCCGGTGAACCGGCGGCTAGGCTCCGCAGCCATGACCCCACTCCATCTGGCCGGCCCTCGTCTGGCACTGCGCGAAGTCGAACCCGGCGACACCGACGACCTCTTGGCCATCTACGGAGACCCCGAGTCCACCAAGCACCTCAGTTTCGAACCCCGCACCCGTGACCAGGTCGAGGCGATCACCACCAGGTCCATCGACTCGGCGAGCGCCGTCCCACGCATCGAGTACTGCCTCGCCGTCACCCATCGCGACGAGCACCGGCTGATCGGCTACGCGCGTCTTGCGACCGAGCCGCAGCAGGCCGCCACCATCGGCTTCGCCCTCCACCCTGCCGAGTGGGGCAAGGGCCTCGGCACCGAGACCGTCCACCTGCTGTGCGCCCTCGGCTTCAACGTCCTCGGCCTGCACCGCATCTGGGCGGCCCGCGCGCCCCTCAACGAGGCCTCTGCCCGCACCCTGCTGCGCGCCGGGATGACGGAGGACGGCCGAATCCGTGATCACGTCTTTGTCCACGGCGCATGGCGCGACTCGATCACCTACTCGATCCTGGAACACGAGTGGGCGCCGATCGGCGGGCTGAAGACCGACGAAAGCCGTCGAGCCTGATGGCCACCACGGACCCGGGAGCGTGAAGTGGTCGAGCACCGCAAGCCGTTCCTCTACATCGTCGTGTGCGCCTCGGGCATCGCCGACAGGGTCGGCGAGCTGATCACCGCTGCCCATGCCGAGGGTTGGGGAGTGGGAGTGATCGCGACCCCTAACGGGCTCGGCTTCATAGACCGGGAAGCTATCGAAGCCCAGACCGGCTACCCGGTCCGCTCCGCGTGGCGCACGCCGAGCGTCCCACAGCCGCTGCCGCCGGCCGATGCCATCGCGGTGGCCCCCGCCACGTTCAACACCCTCAACAAGTGGGCCGCCGGCATCTCCGACACCCTCGCCCTCGGCATCCTGTGCGAGGCGTACGGGCTTGGGATTCCCGTGGCGGTGCAGCCCTACGTCAATTCCGCCCAGGCCGCTCACCCTGCGTACGCGGAGAGCCTGGGCCGGCTGGGGTCTATGGGCGTCCTGCTCGGCAACTATGTGCCCCGCAAGCCCAAGTCCGGTGGCGGCCACGACAATTACGACTGGACTCACGTCCTCGACCTCCTCCGCCCCGTGGTGCGCACAACGTGAGGCCCGCACCCACCGACACCGGCGCCTGGAACGCCTACCTGGCCGAGGGAAGCGCCCGCCAGGCGCGCAAGCGCGTCTTGGCGCCGCCTCCTCCCGCTCATGGCCGATAGGCGGGCTTCAGCATTGCATCAGCAGATCTCGGCGCTTGACAGCGCCGTCTGACGAAGGAGTGACGCATGTCGGCTGACGGACGAGTCTTCCGCGAGGCGTGGATCGCGGGCGTGTCCAAGCACTACCCGGGCGAACCGAAGGCCGGTTACGTCGCCCCGTGGGACGAGACCCCCGAGTGGGAGCGCGAGTGCGCCGCCGCCGTGTTCGGCCAGGTCCGTGACTTCATCAGCGTGAGCGGCGGGAACACGTCCAAGCTGACCCGGGAGCAGAAGGGCCGTTTCGTCGCGACGTGCTGGATCGCCCAGATCCACAAGCACATTGAGAACCCGAAGCCGGGCTATGTCGCCGACTGGGTCGACCTGCCGTCCTGGCAGCAGGAGACCGACGCGGACATCTTCGAGGCGATCGAGCAGGCCCGTTCCTGAACGCAGCGCCCAGCCCCTCACCTCCTGCACGGTTGGCGAGGGGCTGGGAAGCCGACGAAGCCCATGAGCGCGGGAAGTCGGGCGGGCCGACTTCCTGTGCTTCGTCCCCCGCTTCCGCTCGAATTCGGTTGCTCCGCAGGTGTGTTGTGCGCCGATACTGCCGCATGACCAGAACCGCGCAGGTCCTCGTGCTGGCTCCGTGGGATGAGGAGGCGATGGCGCCGCTGTGCCGACCGGACGACTCCCGCAGTTGGTGCGGCTGCTTCGCGCCGCTGCCCACCTTCGTCGAGGCGTGGGTCGCCGAGTTCGACCGGATGGGGCAGCGGACGGGATTGCTGCGTCACTTGGAGTCGCTGCCGTGGAAGGCGCCGGAGAGCGTCCAGGTGCTGATCCGTGACGAGGAGGACGACTGCTTCGGGCTCTGGATGATCCGGGATGGCCGGTTGACCGAGATTCCCGTCCCCGGCCACCGGCGGCTCCATCCGCTGGCGCACTCCACCGAGTACGCGCCCGACCCGGGCCTGCTGTGGCGCGCGGCCACGCCCGTCCCGGGCGGTTTCTCCGAGGAGCGGCAGGATCCCCGGTAGGGCTGTCGGTGGGGTCTGGTCTACTTCCCTGCGGAGCGCAAGACGTCGCGGGGGGCGAGGACGATGGGTGTGTTGACCGACTACTTCCGTGCGGCGGACGCGGCGGTGGTCCGGCGGGAGCTGGAGGCGGCCGACGGGGGATCGCCGCTCACCGGGCCGCGACGGGCCTTCGACGGGGTCGAGGCCAAGGGGCTGGATCCGGTCGTCGTGCTGGGGCAGCTGGTCGCCGCCGTCCGCCAAGTGCCGTGGGCCGTTGACCTCGTGGGCGATGCACCGGTGTGGCCGACCACTCCGCCGCCCGGACCGGAGGGGCCCGTGGACGACGACGATCCGTGGATGACGGGCCCGTGGGTGTTCGAGCTCGACACCGACACCCGCGACACCCTCGCCGCGGTGCCGGACGCCGACGTCCCGGCGGTCGCCGCCCGCTGGGCGCAGGCGGAGGAACTGCACGGCGCCTCCGCCGAGAGCCTGTGCCCGGTGGTCGGCGAACTGGCCGGGCTCGCGCGGCGCGCCCGGGCGGCCGACGAGCGGCTGTACTGCTGGACCTGCCTCTGAACCGGTCGGGCCGATACGGTGGCCGGGCCCGTTGCTCGGTGTCCGCACCAGTGTCATGATCACGTGGGCGGGGGCTGCACGGGGCGTGAGCGTGAGGGGCTGGAGCCGATGGGCATGACGTTCGGGGTGCTGGGTCCGCTGGTGGTCGCCGTGGACGCGGAGCCGCAGGCGCTGCCCCGGGCGGGGGTGCTGCGCGGGCTGCTGGGGGCGTTGCTGCTCGCCGAGGGCGAGCGGCTGTCGGCCGGGCGGCTGCTGGAGCTCGTGTGGGCCGGGCAGGCCGACCGGGTCGGCCGCGGCGCCGTGCACACCGGGGTGTCCCGGCTGCGCGGGTGGCTCGGGACCTTCGGGGACGACGCCGTGGTGCTGGACTCCGACGGCGAGGGCTACCGGCTCGCCGTCCGCCCGGAGGCCGTCGACCTCGGGCGCTTCCGGCTGCTGGCCGCCGACGGGGACCGGGCCGCCGCGCTCGACCTGCGCCGCGGCCCGGTGCTGGCCGGGCTGGACCGGGTCAACCGCGAGGACCCGCTGGTGACGGCGGTCGAGGAGGCCGTCCGCTCCACCGCCCTCGCCCTCGCCGGGACCGCCGCCCCCGGCTGCGCCCTCCCGGCCGTGACGGCGCTCGCCGAGGAATACCCCTTCGACGAGCCCGTGCAGGCCGCCCTCCTCGAACTGCTCGCCGCCGACGGCCGCCCCGCCGAGGCGCTGCGCCGCTTCCAGACGCTGCGCCGGCGGCTGGCCGAGGAGCTCGGGATCGAGCCGGGCGAGCAGGTCCAGAGCGTCTTCCTCGCCCTGCTGGCCCGCGACCACGACGGCGCCCGACCGGTCCACGCACCGAGCCAACTCCCGTCCGACCTCCCGGACTTCACCGGCCGCGAGGAGCACCTGCGGTTCGTCCTCACCTCCCTCGCCGACGGCCGCGTGCCGGTGGTCTCGGGCATGGGCGGCATCGGCAAGACCGCCCTGGCCGTCCACGCCGCCCACCGCGCCGCCGCCGACTACCCCGACGGCCGGCTCTACGCCGACCTGCGCGGCGCCGACGACGAACCGGCCGACCCGGCCCGCGTCCTCGCCGCCTTCCTGCGCGCCCTCGGCGCCGACGCCCGGGAGATCCCCGAGTCCCTCGACGAACGCGCCGCCCTCTACCGCACCCTGCTCGCCGGCCGCCGGGTGCTCGTCGTCCTGGACAACGCCGCCGGGGAGGCCCAGCTCAGGCCCCTGCTGCCCGGAAGCACCACCGAACAGCAGCACAGCAACGCCCTCGTCACCAGCCGCGCCGTCCTCACCGCCCTGCCCGGCGCCCGGCTCGTCGACCTCGGCGGGTTCGGCCCCGCCCACGCCGAGACGCTGCTGCGCCACATCGTCGGCGACGCCAGGGTCGCCGCCGAACCCGTCGCCGCCGGCCAGATCGCCGACCTGTGCGGCGGCATGCCGCTCGCCGTCCGCATCGCCGGCGCCCGCCTGGCCGCGCGCCCGCGCTGGAGCCTCGCCCGCCTCGCCGAGCTGCTGCGCGACGAGCGCCGCCGCCTCGACGAGCTCGCGGCCGGCGACCTCGCCGTTCGCGCGGGCTTCGCCGTCGGCTACACCCGCCTGTCCGAGCCGACCCGCCGCACCTTCCGCCTGCTCGGCCTGCTCGACGCGGCCGACTTCGCCCCCTGGGCCGCCGCCGCGCTCGCCGACGTCCCGCTGGAGGAGGCCGAGCGGCGGCTGGAGGAGCTCATCGACGCCCAGCTCCTCCAGGAGACCGGCACCGAACCCCACCTGCGCTACCGCTTCCACGACCTCGTCCGGCTCTACGCCCGCGAGCACGCCCACGCCACCGACACCCCCGCCGACCGCGCCGACGCCCTCGAACGGGCCTTCGGCGCCTGGCTCTGGCTCGCCGAACAGGCCGCCGACCAGGTACCGGGCCCCTGCTTCGCCGCCATCCACGGTCCCGCCCCGCGCCGCCCGCTGCCCGACGGCCCCGCCGCCCGGCTGCTCGACGACCCGCTCGCCTGGTTCGACGTCGAGCAGCCCGCCCTCAACGCCTGCGCCCGCCAGGCCGCCGCGCTGCGCCTCGTCCCGACCGCCTGGGACCTCGCCGCCTGCCAGGAGAAGTACTGCGACGTCCGCGGCCTCTACGACGACTGGCGCACCACCAACCTCGTCGTCCTCCAGGCCTGCAAGGCGGCCGGCGACCTCGTCGGCACGGCCGTGCTCACCCGCGGCCTGGTCGAGGTCACCACCTGGGCGACCCCCGCCGACGGCACCGAGACGATGGTCGCCCTGGACGGCCGCGCGCGGCAGCTGCTCGACCTGTTCGAGCAGGTCGGCGAGCCGCGCGGCGCCGCCGACGCCCTCGTCCTGCTCGCCTGGAGCCTGGTCGCCCAGGGGCGCGCCCGTGACGCGCTGGACGCCGCACGCCGCGCACTGGACCTCGCCGCCGCCCACGACCACCCCGGCGGGGTGGCCAAGGCGCACCAGATCATCGCCGTCGCCCACGGCGAGACGGACCTCGCCCGCACCATCGAGCACCTCACCGAGACGCTGCGCCTGGCGCGCATGATCGGCAACGTCCGCTTCGAGGCCACCGCGATCCAGTTCCTCGGCGCCGCCCACGGCCGCGCCGGCGACGTCGAGCACGGGCGCAACCTGCTGACGAGCTCGCTCGCGATGGCCCGCTCGCTCGGCGACGGCTACGCGGAGGCGTTCTCCCTGCTCTACCTGGCCACGCTCCACGCGGCGACCGGCGACGCCCGGGCGAGGGAGACGGCGGAGGCGGCGCTGGCCATCGCGCGGCGCTTCGAGCTGGGCCACCACCTCGCCCAGGCCCTGGGCATCCTGGGTGAGTTGGACCTCGCGGAGGGGCGGCACGACGCGGCCGTCGCGCACCTGGAGGAGTCCGTCCTGTTCTGGCGGGCCCGGGGCTGGCGCTCGTTCCTCGCCGAGGCGCTGCGGGCGCTCGGGCGCGCGTACGAGGCGGCGGGGCTGGACGCGCCCGCCGAGCGGGTGCGGCGCGAGGCCCGGGAGCTGGGCGAGGGACCGGCGAACGGCGACGCGGACGCGCTCTCGCACGACGGGTGAACCGTCCGCGACGAGTACACACCCGCGGCCGGGTCCGTCCCCTGCGCGGACCCGGCCGTCCCCCCATGCGGGTGTGTGCTTCGACCGTAGGCAGCGGCCTCTTACCGATCGCTTACCGCTCCGGCCGAGGTGCGTGCGAGACCGGTCAGGATTCGAGAAGCCCCGGCCCAGGGCCCGCGCCTAGCCTCGTGGACATGGAGACCAACGACCTCAGCATCCACTGGACCTTCCTCCCCCACACCGACCCCGACGCCTCCCTCGCGTTCTACCGCGACCTGCTCGGCTTCGAGGTCCGCAACGACGTCGGCCAGGGCAGGATGCGCTGGATCACCGTCGGCCCGGCCGGCAGCCCCGGCACGTCCGTCGTCCTGGAGCCCCCGGCCATGGACCCCGGCGTCACGGAGGACGAGCGCCGCACCGTCACCGAGATGATGGCCAAGGGCACCTACGCCCGTCTCACCCTCGCCTCCGCCGACCTCGACGGCGTCTTCGACCGACTGGCGGCCGGCGGAGCCGAGCTCGTCCAGGAGCCGACGAAGCAGCCCTACGGCGTCCGCGACTGCGCCTTCCGCGACCCGGCGGGCAACCTGATCCGCATCAACGAGCTCGCGTAGCCGCGGCTCGGGAAGCCGAGCGCCGCGCCCCCGCCCGCCCGGTGCGGTTGGATGGAACGACCGCACCGGGCGGGCCCGCCCGCACAGAACCGGAGAGACGACGACCATGGCCAAGAGGACGGGCGCGCCCGCGCCGGTGCCGCACGACGCCGACAGCCACGACATGATCCGCGTGCTCGGCGCGCGCGAGAACAACCTCAAGGACGTCAGCGTCGAGATCCCCAAGCGCCGGCTGACGGTGTTCACCGGTGTCTCCGGCTCGGGCAAGAGCTCGCTGGTGTTCGACACCATCGCCGCCGAGTCGCAGCGGCTGATCAACGAGACCTACAGCGCCTTCGTCCAGGGCTTCATGCCGTCGCTGTCACGCCCCGACGTCGACGTCCTCGACGGGCTGACCACCGCGATCATCGTCGACCAGCAGCGGATGGGCGCCGACCCGCGCTCCACCGTCGGCACCGCGACCGACGCCAACGCGATGCTGCGCATCCTGTTCAGCCGGCTCGGCGAGCCGCACATCGGCTCGCCCAAGGCGTACTCGTTCAACGTCCCCTCGGTCAGCGGCGCCGGCGCCGTCACCGTGGAGCGCGGCGGCAAGACCGTGAAGGAGCGCCGCTCGTTCAGCGTCACCGGCGGCATGTGCCCGCGCTGCGAGGGCCGCGGGAGCGTCTCCGACATCGACCTCGCCCAGCTCTTCGACGACGCCAAGTCGCTCGCCGAGGGCGCGCTCACCATCCCCGGCTACACGCCGGGCGGGTGGAACTACCGGCTCTACAGCGAGTCCGGCTTCTACGACCCGGACAAGCCGATCCGCAAGTACACGAAGAAGGAGCTGCACGACTTCCTGTACCGCGAGCCGGTCCGGATGAAGATCGCGGGCATCAACATGACCTACGAGGGCCTGATCCCGCGGATCCAGAAGTCCTACCTCGCCAAGGACAAGGAGGCGATGCAGCCGCACATCCGGGCCTTCGTGGACCGCGCGGTCGCCTTCAGCACCTGCCCCGACTGCGACGGCACCCGGCTGACCGAGGCGGCCCGCTCGTCGAGGATCGGGAAGACCAGCATCGCCGACGCGTGCGCCATGCAGATCAGCGACCTGGCCGCGTGGGTGCGCGGGCTCGACCAGCCCTCGGTGGCGCCGCTGCTCACGAGCCTCGGGGAGGCGCTCGACTCGTTCGTCGAGATCGGTCTCGGCTACCTCTCGCTCGACCGCCCCTCCGGGACGCTGTCCGGTGGCGAGGCGCAGCGCGTCAAGATGGTCCGCCACCTCGGCTCCTCGCTCACCGACGTCACGTACGTCTTCGACGAGCCCACCGTGGGCCTGCACCCGCACGACATCCAGCGGATGAACGGGCTGCTGCTGCGGCTGCGCGACAAGGGCAACACGGTGCTCGTCGTCGAGCACAAGCCGGAGACGATCGCGATCGCCGACCACGTCGTCGACCTCGGTCCGGGCGCGGGCAGCGGCGGCGGCACGGTCTGCTTCGAGGGGACGGTCGAGGGCCTGCGGGCGGGCGGCACGATCACCGGACGCCACCTCGACGACCGGGCGAGGGTCAAGGAGACGGTGCGCACACCGACCGGGAAGCTGGCGATCCGCGGCGCCTCCACCCACAACCTGCGGAACGTCGACGTGGACATCCCGCTCGGGGTGCTCGCCGTCGTCACGGGTGTGGCCGGCTCCGGCAAGAGCTCGCTCGTGCACGGCTCGCTGCCACGATCGTCGGAGGCGCCGGGCGAGGGCGTGATCTCCGTCGACCAGGGCGCGATCCGCGGCTCCCGGCGCAGCAACCCGGCGACGTACACCGGTCTGCTGGAACCGGTCCGCAAGGCCTTCGCCAAGGCCAACGGCGTGAAGCCGGCCCTGTTCAGCGCCAACTCCGAGGGCGCGTGCCCGACCTGCAACGGCGCGGGCGTGGTCTACACGGACCTGGCGATGATGGCCGGCGTGGCGAGCGTCTGCGAGGACTGCGAGGGCAAGCGCTACCAGGCGTCGGTGCTGGAGTACCGCCTCGGCGGGCGCGACATCAGCGAGGTGCTGGCGATGCCGGTGACCGAGGCCGAGGAGTTCTTCCGCGAGGGCGAGGCCCGCATCCCGGCCGCGCACGCGATCGTGAGCCGGCTCGTGGACGTCGGCCTCGGCTACCTGAGCCTCGGCCAGCCGCTCACCACGCTCTCCGGCGGCGAGCGCCAGCGCCTCAAGCTCGCGACGCACATGGGCGACAAGGGCGGCGTCTACGTCCTCGACGAGCCGACGACCGGCCTGCACCTGGCCGATGTCGAGCAACTGCTCGGCCTGCTCGACCGCCTGGTCGACGCGGGCAAGTCGGTCATCGTCGTCGAGCACCACCAGGCGGTCATGGCGCACGCGGACTGGATCGTCGACCTCGGCCCGGGCGCCGGCCACGACGGCGGGCGGGTCGTCTTCGAGGGCACTCCGGCCGAGCTGGTGGCCAAGCGGCACACCGTCACCGGGGAGCACCTCGCGGCGTACGTGGGCGCCTGAGGCCCGCCCTCCGGGCCCGGCGGCTCACCGGGGAACGGCCCACCAGGCGACGGGGTAGCGCACCGGGTGGCCGCCGATCCGGCCCGGGAGCAGGCCGATCGCGACCAGCAGGACGGTGGCCAGCGCGAGCAGCGGCAGGAACGGCAGCGGGTGCGGCGCCTGGAGCACCACGATGACGGCGGTGGCGGCGGCCGGCGAGTGCGAGAGGTGCGTGAGCAGCATCACGCCGAGCGAGATCCCGGCGGCCACCGCAGCGCCCCACCCGTTGCTGCCGGTGACGGCGAGCGTGGCGTACCCGATCAGCGCGGAGACCAGCTGGCCGCCGACGAGGTTGCGGGGCTGCGAGATCGGCAGCCCGGGCGCGCCGTGGACGAGCGCGGCGCTGGCGGCCAGCGGCGGGATGAGCAGCGGCTGGTGCAGCAGGACCCCGGTCCCGACCAGGAGGAGCAGGGCCGCGATGGCGAAGGCGGTGGCCCTTAGTACGTGCAGCGGATGCGGCCTGGTGGTGGTGGCGGACGGGGGTCTGGGCATGCGGGAGCTCCGGGTGAAGGGCGGTGGACGGCAGCGCCTTCCACAAAATGTTGATTTTCGACCGCCATCCTGCCTCGCGGGGGACCCGGCGGACCCGGCGTTCCGGCATCCGGACGGCGGGGTCCGTCAGATGAGCGGCGGCTCCTCGGTCTCGAACAGGCGCAGGATCAGGTCGTCGACGTCGAGGTGGACCGTCTCGGTGCCGTACGGCACGACGTGCTCGGTCGCGGTGAGGAAGGTCTGGACGAGGGCGGCGGGCGCGCGCAGGACGGCCGTCGTGTCGTCGGCGCTGAGCGCGATGAAGAGCGTCGCGGCGGCGGGCCCGGTGCCGCGGTGGACGGTGACGTCGCCGAGGCCGGCCCAGCCGGTGAGGCCGGTGGCGAGGAGTTCGCGGGCGAAGATCCAGGTGATCGGCTCGTCGAGGTCGATGTGGGTGTCGAGGCTCACCGCGTAGGGGTCCTCCCGGCGGTAGCGCAGCCGGGCGGGCAGGGAGACGAGGAGGCCGGGGCAGGCGACCGCCTCCAGGTCGATGTACAGCGCCAACTCGTCGCCGGCGCAGGCGTTCTCCTGCGGGGCGCCGGGCAAGTCGTGCTCGCTCATGGGCTCTTCCTGTTCTCTTCCCCGGGGTGTTCCGGGGCGTCTCGGGGCGTCTCGGGCTGTCTTCAGGGGAGCAGAATCGTTTTTTCTCGGTCGGTTTCGGCGGTGGGGCGGAGCGGAGGCGGTGTGGGGGTGGTGCGGGGGTACGGGTGGTGCGGTGTGGCTGTGCGGTGTGGCTGTGCGGTGCGGGTGGTGCGGCGGTGCGGTGCGGCTTCGGCGTGCGGGGCTTCCGGCTGGAGAACGAGCCGGCCCGTCCCGGGTAACCGTCCGCGACGATATTCGGGCGACGGCGCCCTGTCCCGGCCTGCGGCATTGCGGTTCGGTCTCCGTCGGGGCGGAATTGTGCATGATCGCTCGGTTGGTGTCAGAGTGTCACCGTCTTCTTTTCCGATCGGGGGGTTCGATGACAGCGGGGGACGGGTCCGATCTCGTCGCCATGGTGGTCGAGGCGCTGGTGCAGACCGCGTCGCACACGGTCGGCGCGGCAGGGGCCGCGCTCGGCGGCGAGGCGCTCGCGCGCGTGCGGGAGTCGCTGCGGCAGTGGCCGCAGTGGGCGCACGCCCTCGGGCGGGTGGAGGCCCGTCCCGGCGACCAGCAGGCCCAGTGGGACCTGGCGCTCGCGGTGGGCCAACTGCTCGCCGGCGACCCGGGCCTGGCGGCCAACCTGCGCGCCCGGCTCTCCGTCGCCATGACCGCGCCGCCGCCCATGGCCGGGGCTCCGATGCCCCAGGCGGCTCCGGCGTGGCAGGGCGGCGGCGACGCCAACTGGCCCGCGTACAGCCCCGGAACGGTCCAGGGGACGTCCGCCCGGCGCAGCCGCGCCTGGGCGGTGACCGGCGGGGTCGTCGTGCTCGGTGTGATCGGCACGCTGACCGGGCTCGGTCTCTACCTCGGCACCGGCCCGGACGGTCCGAAGCCGCTGGCCAACCTGGACCAGGTGAAGGCCGTCATGCCCGACCTGCACGCCGTGCCGGACGGCTGGACCCAGGAGAAGGCGCCTTCCGCGGTGCCCAAGGGCGACTGCGGCGGCGACGGCGTCCCGCCCGCACAGGTGAGCCTGTGCGAGCAGATAGTCGGGAGGGGCGACTCGCGCTTCCACGCCGACGACGGCAAGACCCAGGTGGAGTTCCAGCTCATGGCGGGCCCCAGCCCGGAGTGGGGCGACAAGATGTACGACGTCGCCTACGGCATCAGTGACGGCCTGCCCGAGAAGCCGCCGATGGCCGCTCCGAAGGCCGGCGAGCGGTCCTCGGTCTTCATGGAGGGCCAGTGCGTGGAACTCCTCGTCAAGTCCGGCAGCAACGTCCTGAGGATCTCCTACTGCCCGGAGAACCCGTCCGCCCCGAACGTCGAGGTGGTCAACCGGATCACCCGGATGTTCGCCGCGCGCTCGCAGCAGGCGCAGGACGGGAAGACCCCGGACGCCGCGGCCTGACGGTTGCCGGACAGGGGTGGAGCCGAGCGCCCGGCTCCACCCCTGTGTCTGTGGAGGGGCGGTCAGGCCTTGGCGCAGATCACGAAGACGCTGATGCCGACGTCACCCGCACCCGGTCGGCGGCCGAGGCCGATCCAGCCGCTGCCGTCGTCGGCCGGGAAGCTGCCGACCAGGACCGCCTCGTCGCCGCGGGCCTCCGCGCCGCCGCCGAGCGCCTTCTCACCGGCCGGGCAGGAGACCGTCCGCCGCTGGAAGTTGGGCACGTTCGCGTTGTCGAGCCGCACCAGCTGGTACCCCTCGACCGACCGGGCGGCGCTGTCCCGTGCGGGCGCGTTGTCGGTGGCGGGGTCGGCCTCCGCGACCCAGCCCGTGCCGGCGGCGGCGAGCGCGACCGTCAACAGGCCCGCGGCCGGCGCGATCGCCCGAAGCTTCATGCCGTGTCCTCCCGAAGGGCGGCGGGCGCGCGCTTCGCGCCCGTACCACTCGGGGTATCGGCCGTTCGGGTGGCGGCCGTGATCGGGTTGACCCTTTCGGGGGGTGTGCGGCCCGTCCGGCACGCGCCGCGGCGGCGCCCCCGGGGCGTGCGGTGCGCCCTCACGCGGACGTCAGTGCGCGCCGGCCGCTGACGGGCCCGGCTCTCCCGGGCCCGAACACCGGGATCACTCGACCGGGTGAGCTGTCGTGGAACGGCCGGAGGCGCGGGCGGGCGCGCCCTACCGTCGGAGCCGCAACTCGCCGTTCGGACCGGAAGGAACCCCATGCGCCGCACCGTCGCCGTCCTCCTCGGAGCCTCCGCGCTCCTCGCCGCCACCACCCCGGTGGCCGGCGCCGCCACTGCCGCCGCCCCCGCCGCCGCCGGGCCCGCAGCCGCGCCCGCCGCCCCCGCCGCTCCTCTCGCGCAGGCCGGCGCCCCGCTGTTCGGCATGCTGGGCAGCGCGAGTGCGATGGTCTTCGGGGCCGTCGACGCGCTCAAGGGTGCGGTGAAGCTGCCGTAGGCGTGGCCGCCGTCGGCGGCTCCCGCACCGGCCAACCCGGCGCGGGAGCCGTGCCGTTCTGCCCCTGCGGGCCCCGTCGCCCCCGGGGAGGTTCCATTGTCGGTGGGGCGCGCTAGGGTGCCGTCCGGAAGCCCGACCAGGGCGGGTCGGTGCGAAACGGGGGGAGGGCGTCATGAGCGACGGCATCCGGTGGCTCGCCGAGGGCGACGACCGGCTCAGCGGCGTCCTGTTCGCGCGCGGGATCCCGCCGGAGGAGGTGGCCCGGCGGATGGGCGCGGACGTGCGAGGCGCCGCCGGTCCGGTCAGCGGCGCCGAGGTGTGGGACCTCGACATCGAGACCTACCGCCCCGGCGAGGACGGCGACGGCGTGGTCCGCGTCGGGGTCTGCGGCGGCTGGTCCTTCGCGATCGAGTACGGCGACTCCACCGGTGCCGACCTGCTCACCGAGATAGCGCGCGACGGCGTCGAGGTCGTCCACTACCGCCCCATGGCCGAACACCCGCCGGCCCTGCTCGACTACGCCCGCGACGGCGCCGTCCTGTGCGGGTTCGGCCTCGCCGAGGAGCGCTGGCGCTGGGGCAGCCAACCGGACCTCCTGCTCCCCGTCCTCGTCGCCGCCGGCGTCCTCCACCCCGACGGCATCACCCGCGCCACACTCCCCGGCGAGCCCCTGCCCGCCGTCCACCGCCGCACCCTCGGCGCCGTGGAACGCCACTTCGGCCTCAGCCTCCCCCCGGCCGTTCTGGACGCCGCCCGCCTCCCGGTGTACGCGGTCCGCGGCACGCCCGACCTGGTGCTCCGGTAGGGCGTGTCCTTCGGATCGGGCCGGGAGCCGTCACGCCCAGGGCTCGGAGAACGACCGCCCGGGGACGGGCTTGGCGACCAGGGCGATCGCCACGAAGAAGTTGACCTGCCCGATCGCCAGCGTCAGCGTCGTGAGCGCCTTCTCGTCGTAGTGGGCGGCCACCTCGGCGTACAGCTCGTCCGGCACCCGCTCACGGCCCCGA
Source organism: Kitasatospora sp. NPDC057904 (assembly GCF_042887925.1). Lineage (NCBI taxonomy): Bacteria > Bacillati > Actinomycetota > Actinomycetes > Kitasatosporales > Streptomycetaceae > Kitasatospora > Kitasatospora sp. NPDC057904. The sequence continues at coordinate 75,264 of NZ_JBHVOL010000011.1, read as the reverse complement.
GCGGCCGGCTGGAGCACCGCCTCCACCAGCGCGAGCGCGGCCCGCTCGGCCGGGGTGAAGTACGGCGAGTCCCACCAGGCCGCCACCGAGTCGATCCGCTCCTCCGTCTCCCCGGCCTTGCGCAGGAATCCCGTGTGCAGCACGGTCAGGTAGGTGCTGCCGACGATCTGCCCGGCGCGCAGCTGCACCAGGCTGATCGTCGTCCGCGGCACCGACCGGTTGCCGGTGGCCCTGAACAGCGCCGCCGACACCTCCGCCAGCTCGGGCACGAGTACCCCGGGATCCGTCGCCAGGCGCGGCCGCAGCGGGACCTCGGCGGTGATCGGTCGCGGCTCCACCGGCGTGCTCTCCATCGTCTTCTCCATCGTCGTGTTCCTCCCGGGCTGTACGGGCCGTGTTCGGCGCCTTCACTGACCCGACCCGGCCCGGAGGAGGTTTGTGACAGGCGGAGGAGGATTTCCTCGACTTTCTTCGAGCTCGCCGAGCGGGCGGACGGTGCGGGCGCCATCGCCGAGGACGGTGCCGGAGGTGTCCGCGGTGCTGTGGTCCGTGGTGGAGGTGTGCACTCCGTCCTGTCCGTACCCATTTGACGGCTCATGGCCCGGATCGTCGTCAGGGACTCGGCAGGATGTCTGACCAGGGGGAATACCGGTCGGTATCATGCCGCTGGGGGATTGTCGGCGGGGTGGAGGGGATGTCGGTTGGTCGGCGAGGGCGGGAGTTCGGGCGGGCTGCGGTTCGCGGTGCTCGGGCCGCTGCGCTGTTGGCGGGACGGGGCGGAGGTGCCGCTCGGTTCGCCGCAGCAGCAGAGCATGCTGCTGGCGCTGCTGTTCCGGGCGGGCCGGCACGTGTCGGGGGCGCAGCTGATCGACGACCTGTGGGGTGACGAGCCGCCGGCCAGGGCGACGGGTGTCGTCCGCACGTACGTGCACCGGCTGCGGCGGGTGCTCGGGGCCGAGGCGCTCACGTCGGTCGGCGGCGGGTACCTGTTGGCCGTCGGCAGCGGCGGCCTGGACACCGTGCGGTGCGACGAGCTGCTGGCCGAGGGCCGGGCGCGGCGGGCCGACGGCCGGAACGCCGACGCCGCCGCCGCGCTGCGGGGCGCGCTCGCGCTGTGGCGCGGCGAGCCGATGCCCGGGCTGCCCGGGCCGTACGCGCAGCGCCAGCGCAGGGAGTGGGAGGAGCGGCGGCTCGCCGTCCTGGAGCTGTGCCTGGAGGCGGAGGTCGAGGGCGGCCGGTGCGCCGAGTCGGTGGCCGAGCTCGCGGCCCTCGTCGAGGAGCACCCGCTGCGCGAGCGGCTCTCGGAGCTGCTGATGCTCGCGCTGTTCCGCTCCGGCCGCCAGGCCGACGCCCTCGCGGCGTACCGGGCGGCGGACCGACGGCTGCGCGACGAACTGGGCGTCGGTGCCGGTCCCGGCCTGCGCGACCTGCACGGCCGGATCCTGGCGTCCGACGAGACGCTGTCGGCGACCACCGAGTGGGTCCTGACCGAGACCGAGCCGGCCGCCCCGACGGCCGGGGCCGATCCGGCCTCCACCCTCGTCCCGGCCCAGCTGCCGGCTTCCGCCGCCGACTTCACCGGGCGGTCCGCGGAGGCCGAGGCCCTGCGCGCCGCCCTGCGGGAGCCCGGCAGCGTGCCGGTGGCGGCCGTCGCGGGCATGGGCGGGGTCGGCAAGACCGCGCTCGCCGTGCACGTCGCCCACGGCCTGGCCGCCGAGTTCCCGGACGGCCAGCTCTACCTCGACCTGCACGGCGCCGACGGCCGCCCCACCCGACCCGAGGAGGCCCTGGCCGCGTTCCTGCGCTCCTTCGGCGTCGTCGGCGACGCGATCCCGGCCGGCCTCGCCGAACGGTCCGCCCGCTACCGCTCGCTGCTCGCGGGCCGCCGTGTCCTCGTGCTGCTCGACAACGCGCGCGATGCCGAACAGGTCCGCCCGCTGCTGCCGGGCAGCGCCGGCTGTGCCGTCCTCGTCACCAGCCGCACCCGCCTCGGCGCCCTGCCCAACGCGCGTTTCACCGAACTCCCCGTGCTCCCGGCCGAGGACGCCGTCACCCTGCTCACCCGGGTGGTCGGCGCCGAACGGGTCGCCGCCGAGGAGCAGGCGGCCGGTGAACTCGTCCGGCTCTGCGGCCAGTTGCCGCTCGCCGTGCGGATCCTGGCGGCCCGGCTGGCCTGCCGCCCGAGCTGGACGATCGCCCGGCTGCTGGAGCAACTCACCGGCGACCGCTACCGGCTGGACGCGCTGCGCAGCGGCGACCTGGCCGTCGAGTCCTCGTTCCGCTTCGGCTACGACCAGCTGGACGACGAACAGGCCCGCGCCTTCCGGCTGCTGGCCGTCCCCGAGGTGCCCGACCTGTCGCCCGGGGCGGTCGCCGCGGTGCTGGACCTGCCCGAGCCGGACGCCGTCGAGCTCGCCGAGTCGCTGGTGGACTGCTCGATGCTGGAGAGCTTCGCCAGCCCCGACCACTACCGCTACCACGACCTGCTGCGGGCCTTCGCCCGGCGGGCCGGCCAGGGCGGCGACCCGGACGAGCTCCGGGCGGCACTGAGCCGCCTGGTGGACCACCACCACGCGCTGGTGACGGCGGCGCTCGGGGCGTCCTCCGCGCGGCGCGGCTTCGCCGTCGGCTCGTCCCCGGCCGTCGGCGCCCTGGTGAGCCAGTGCGCGAAGCTCCCCGGCCGCTCCGCCGACACCGCCCCCGCCCTCGGCCGGCTCGCCGAACTCCTGCTCGGCTGCTGCCTGTTGGCCGACTCCGGGCACGCCACCCGCCCGCTCGGCCACGCCGCCAACGCGCTCCTGCACGCGAGCGTCGAACAGGGTGACCGCGCCGCCGAGGCCCGCGCCCGGCTGGTCCTCGGCCGACTGCTGACCGAGGTCGGCTCGGTGCCCTCGGCCCTCGCCGAACTGCTCCGCGCCCGCGACCTGTGCACCGCCTTCGAACCGGCCCGCCCGCTGCTCGCCCTCGCCCACAGCTCGCTCGCCGCCTGCTTCCTCCAGGCCGGCCGCCCCGACGAGGCCGTGGCCGGCTTCTCGGCCGCCGCCTCCGCCTGGGACCGGGCCGGCGACCGCCGCTCCCTGGCCGCCGAACTCCTCAACCTGGCCGGCGCGTTCGCCCGCCAGGGCCGCCACGACGCGGCGAACCGGGTGATCGACCAGTCCCTCGTGATCAGCCACGAACTCGCCGACCGCGAGCTGGAGGCGCTCGCCCGCGACGCCCTCGGCACGATCGCCCACGACCGCGGCGACCTCGCCGAGGCCGCCGCCCACCGCCGCGCCGCCCTCGCCCTCACCGACCCCGCCGACCACCGCCGCACCGGCCGCCTCCTGCTGCGCCTCGCCGAGTCGCTGCGGGCTGCGGGGCGGTGGGACGACGCGGTGGGGACGGCGGGCGATGCCGTCGACGCGCTGACCCTGGACGGCGACCACCGCGGCCGGGGCCTGGCCCTGGCGGTCCTGGGCGACGCGCTGGCCGACAGCCGGACGGACCTGGCGCGGGCCCGCGCGTGCTGGGCGGAGGCGTACGGGATCCTGGCGCCGATCGGCTCCCCGGAGGCGGAGCGCCTGGTGCCGCTGCTGGGCGCCGACCACCCGGCGGGCCCGGCGCGCTCGCGCTGGCCGTCCTGGCTGCCGGGGTGAGCACGGTCTCACCACGTGGTCTCACCGCGACGAAGGCCGGGCCCTCGGGGAGGGCCCGGCCTTCGTCCGTTCGTCCGTTCGTCCGTTCGTCCGTTCGTCCGTTCGTCCGTCCGTCCGTCCGTCCGTCCGGTCAGGCGGCCGCGACCGCCCACACCTGGTCGGGGCCGCCCGTGCACTGGCTCACGACGGCGGGCACGTTCGGCCCCTTGGCCGTCAGGCAGGACTGGGTCCTCCCCGTGAGCGCGAGCAGGTAGCCGCCGGACGTCGGCATGAAGGACCAGACCTGGTTCACGCTGTACGTCGGCGAGGCCCATATCTGCGCCTGGGACGTCTCGTTGCTGGCGTCCAGGCGGCTCTGGTACTGGGTGGCGCCGTTGTTCAGGAAGTAGCCGCCGCCGTCCTGGCGGGTGACCAGCTGCCAGACGGAGGCGCGGCTGTTGTCGAGGGCCTGGATGACGGGGTTCTGGTTCTGGACTCCCGAGTCCTTGTCGGTCAGGGCGAGCCCGCGGTTGGTCAGCCGGACGTACGACGGGAGCCCGGTCGCCCCCTCCGACGGCGGCCGGACGGGCGGCTTGCCGGCGTTGGTGTCCGGGGGCGGCGGCGGGGGCGCGGCCGTGTACGGCGGCGGGTTGGGGGCCGTCGTGGGCTTGTCGGGTGGTGTCGACGGCTGGTAGCCGCCCTGGTTCCCGCCCTGATCGCCCGTCTGGTAGCCCGGCGTGACCGGGCCCGGGGTGTACGCCGGTCCCGGGGCGACGGCACTGGGCGACGGCGCCGGGGCGGCCGGCTCGGGGGCCGACGGGCGCGCCGGAGCGTTCGATCCGGAGGGGACGTCAGGCGGGCTGCCCGCGCCGCCCGCACTGCCTGCACTTCCTGCCCCGCCCGCACTGCCCGCACCGCCCGGCGCACCCGCACCGCCCGCGCCGCCCGCCGGAACCGGGCCCACCGGGGCACCGGGAACGGACGGCAGGGGCGACCCCGAAGCCGTGGGCGCGCCCGGTGACGGCGTGCCCGTGCCGGTGGGCGTGCCGGAGACCGCCGCGAGCGGGACCACCGTCGGAACCGCGGGCGCGGTCGGCCCGCCGCCCGCCAGCGCGGCGTCGGCCGCGGCCCGGCCGGCGTCCCGTCCGAGCGTGGTGGCCGCGGCGGCGGTGATGGCCGAGCAGAGCGCGACCACGCCCGCCGCGATCAGCAGCCGGCGGCGCCCCCGCAGCGCCGCCCGCAGCCGCCCGGCGACCGGACGCGGTCCCGTCGAGCCGGCCGCGGCGACCACCACCGGCCGTGCCGCCGTCCGGATGGCACTGCTCGACGGCGACACGGCCACCGTGGCCTCCACCACCTCCACCGGCTCGCCGTCGAGCGCGGCCCGGGCGGCCGCGGCCATGGTGGCGGCGTCCGGCCAGCGCTCGCCGGGGTCCTTCGCCATCGCGCGTGCCACCAGCGCCCGGACCGGGGCCGGGACGTCCGCCGGCAGCGGCGGCACGGGGGTGGTCAGGTGCTTGAGGATGACCTCCAGGGCCGTCTCCCCGTGGTACGGCAGCTGCCCGGACAGGCACTCGTAGAGCACGACGCCGAGCGCGTACAGGTCGGCCGCGGCGCTGACCGCACCGGTCGAGGCCTGCTCGGGCGCCTGGTAGGCGGCGGTGCCGAGGACCATGCCGGGCACGGTCAGCCGGGTGTCGCAGCCGGGGCGGGCGATGCCGAAGTCGGCGATCACGACGCGTTCGTCGCGGACCATCAGGTTGTCCGGCTTGATGTCCCGGTGGACGACGCCGGCCTCGTGCGCGGCCGTCAGCGCCTCCAGCACCTGGAGGGCCAGGCCGAGCGCCTCGGGAGCGTCGAGGCGGCCGCGCCGCTTCAGGACGTCGCTGAGCGGCTCGCCGTCGATGAGCTCCATGACGAGGTAGGCGATCGGGCGGCCGGTGCTGCCCCAGGCGGTCGTCCAGGAATGGCCGCCGTCGAGCCGGCCGGAGCCGAAGTCGTGCACGCCGACGATGCCGGGGTGGCGCAGCCGGGCCATCACCCGGGCCTCCTCGTGGAACCGCTCCGCGAAGCCCGGTTCGTCCAGCAGCGCCGGTTTCAGGACCTTGACGGCCACCCGGCGCCCGAGGACCTCGTCCTCGGCGAGCCAGACGTCGCCCATCGAACCGCCACCGAGCCACTCGTCCAACCGGTAGCGGTCACCGAGCGTGGTGCCACGCATGATCCTCCTCGACCCCGTACATCGTCGCGTCCCGCCGCCGTGGGCCCGGGCCGGGACCTTCGGTCGCGTTCCAACCGACCCTCTCACCAGCCTATAAACGCCGACTTGACGCGACCGCAGAGGGGTCCGGAAAAGCGGCTGGTGGAGCGGACGGTTCGTCGACGACCCCATCGGGAGCCGATCACTCCGCGCGCACCTCCGTCAGCGCCTCCGCCAGAGCCCCCGTCAACGAGTCCGTTGACGAACCGTCGACGCCGCGTACACCGCGGGGCGGTGGCATGTCCCCGCAGACCGGTCCACCGGGACCGGCCGGGAGGAGAGCTTCGACATGATCATCCGTCGAGCGGCCGCGGCCGCCGTCCTGTCCGCCGCGACCGTCGTGTCCGGCATGGCCCTGGGTGCCCAGAGCGCGAGCGCGGCCGAGTCGCTGCCGGCCAGCGGCGCCGACTACCGCATCTCCAGCTACGCGGGCGGCGCCCTGCAGTGGGACAGTCGGAACAACGGCACCAACGTGGTGATCCGCGACTGGAACGAGTCCTCCGCGCAGCAGGCGTGGACGATCCGGGACGAGGGCAACGGCACCTGGTCGATCAAGGTGCCCGGCACCAACAACGCGGTCGACCGCGACAAGGGCCGCAACACCGTCGGCTCCTGGAACTACGTCGGCGCCGACAACCAGCGCTGGTGGCTGGAGAACACTTCGACGGGCAACGGCCGCGCGTGGCTGCTGCACAGCGTCTCGGACGGCAACCTCTGCCTCACCCGCGGTGCCGACCTCAACGCGAAGGTGACCGCCTGCAACGCCGGCGACCCGGCACAGTCCTGGAACCTGGACAAGAACTCCGCCACCACCCCGCCCACCACCGGCCGCCCGACCATCGACCTGGACTACTCCCAGGCCCCCGACCTCGGCCCGTGGCTGGAGCAGCAGAAGCAGACCGTCGCGGCCTACTACCCGCAGATCTCCAACCTCATCATCCGGGGGGCGTTCCAGGCGCCCTCCTACTTCAAGATCATCATGGACCCGTCGCTGACCCAGTACCCCGCCTACGCGACGAAGCCCAACGGCGGCGTCAACGAGATCCACGTCAACATCGGCTACGTGCGGGGCAACCGGAACGACACCGGCTTCCTGGTGCACGAGGCCGTGCACGTCGCGGTCTGGAACAACCCCAACGGCCCGGACAGGGACCACGGCTGGATGGGCGAGGGCCTCGCGGACTGGGTGCGCGACTACAACTTCCAGCCCGGCACCGGCGCCCAGCACTTTGGCCCGGACGACCACTACAACAGCGGATACCAGGCCACCGCCCGCTTCATCGACTACGTCTCCAAGACCTACCGCCAGCCCGACCTCGCCTACAAGCTGAACCTGAACCCGAACGACGACGGCATCTGGGCCCGCCTCACCGGCAAGGGCCCCGACCAGCTCTGGAACGAGATGCCCAAGTAGCCCCCGCCATCGGCCCCGCGGCACCCCGGCACCCCGGCACGCACGGCGCCGGGGTGCCGCGGCGCGTCCGCCCCACCCGGACGGCCGGTGGGACGGCGGGCGGCACGCGCCCCCCGACGGCGGACTCCGGAGGGCGCGTGAGGTCGCGCACACCTAGGGTGAGCGGACGGGCGCGGGGCGTGTGCGGCCCCGGCGTGCGCCCGCTCGCGCGCCCGTTCGCCAGTCCGGGGGCCGATCGCGCCGTCCGGCCTTCCGAGAGGTGGAGTCCCCATGCACACCGTCGTCCGCGGTGCCGGAGCGCTCGGGCTGAGCGCGCTGCTCCTCACCTCGTCGGCCGGCTGCCAGGGCGGGGCCGCGCCCGCCGCCGAGCCCGTGCCGGCCGCGCCGGTGACGGCGGCGCCCGCGGCGGTCCAGCAGCTCGACTGGCACGCGTGCGGCGCGCCGGACGCCGCGCAGGGCGGCGGCACCCCGCCCGCGGGGGACTGGCAGTGCGCGACGCTCAAGGCCCCGCTGGACTACGCCAAACCGGGCGGCGGCACGATCGACCTCGCGCTGATCCGCTCCCGGGCCAAGGACGAGCAGCACCGGATCGGTTCGCTGGTGTTCAACTTCGGCGGCCCCGGCGGCTCGGGCATCACCACGCTGCCGGCGCTCGCGGACACCTACGCCTCCCTCAACACCCGCTACGACCTGGTGAGTTTCGACCCGCGCGGGGTCGGTGCGAGCGCCGGGGTGAAGTGCCTGGACGACAAGGCGATGGACGCCGCCAACGCGATCGACAACACCCCCGACAGCCCGGCGGCCGTCAAGGCGCTCGACGAGAGCACCGCGCAGTTCAACTCGGCGTGCGAGCGCAACTCCGGCCCGGTGCTGCCCTTCGTGGACACCGAGAGCGCCGCCCGCGACATGGACCTCATGCGGCAGGCCCTCGGGGACCAGCAGCTGCACTACTTCGGCATCAGCTACGGCACCCAACTCGGCGGCGTCTACGCGCACCTGTTCCCGCAGCAGGTCGGCCGCGCCGTGCTGGACTCGGTGGTCGACCCGACGAAGGACCCGGCCCAGTCCTCGCTCGGCCAGGCCAAGGGCTTCCAGCTCGCCCTGGAGGACTTCATGAAGGCCTGCTCCACCGGCGTGCCGGACTGCCCGACCGGCAGCGGAGGCGCCGACGGCACCGCCCGGGTCACCGGACTGCTGCAGTCGCTGGAGCAGAAGCCGCTGCCGACCGACAGCGGGCGTCAGCTGACCGAGAGCCTCGCCGTCACCGGCATCGCGGGCGCGCTGTACAGCCAGGAGACGTGGCCGGCGCTGGCCGCCGGGCTCACCGAGGCGATGCAGCGGGGCACCGGCACGGTGCTGCTCCAGCTCGCCGACGGTCTCCTCGGGCGCGACCCGAGCGGGCACTACAACGACCTCAACGCGGCGAACCGGGCGATCAGCTGCGTGGACGCCAAGCAGCGCTACTCGGACCAGGACGTCGAGCAGCAGCTGCCGCAGTTCAAGGACGCCTCGCCGGTCTTCGGCGCGTTCACCGCGTGGGGCCTGACCGGCTGCACCGGCTGGCCGGTCGCCGGCAGGACCGACCACCCCGAGGTCTCCGCCACGGGCGCCGCGCCGATCCTGGTGGTCGGCACCACCGGCGACCCGGCCACCCCGGTCGAGGGCGCCAGGACGATGGCGCAGCAGCTGGGCGCGGGCGTGGGCGTCACGGTGACGCTCCAGGGCGAGGGCCACGGCGGGTACAACACCGGCAACCCGTGCCTGAAGACGACGGTGGACGCCTACCTGCTCGACGGCAAGGTGCCGGCGGACGGCACGGTGTGCGGCCAGGGCTAGTTCACTGGCACGTGGCCCACGGTCGCTTGGACAAGTCCAAGTGGCCCACTCGAACCAGGTCTGATTGGCACTGTCCGGCGGTCCACTCGGCGCCTAGGCTCCTCACCGTGACCACCAAAGTTGACTTCTACTTCGACCCGATCTGCCCGTTCGCCTGGATCACCTCCCGGTGGATCCTGGAGGTCGAGCGCGAGCGCGAGCTCGACCTGACGTTCCGCGTGATGAGCCTGTCCGTCCTCAACGAGGGCCGCGAGGGCCTGCCCGAGCGCTACCAGCGCCTGCTGACCACCGGCTGGGGCCCGGTCCGGGTCTGCATCGCCGCCGCCGAACGGTTCGGCGAGCACGTGCTGCGCGACCTGTACACCGCGCTCGGCACCCGCCTGCACGACCAGGACCGCGAGGCCGACGGGACGGTCATCCGGGAGGCGCTCGCCGAGGTCGGCCTGCCGGAGGACCTCGCCGACGCGGCCGGGAGCACCGCGTACGACATCGCGCTGCGCAAGAGCCACCACGAGGGGATGGACCCGGTCGGCGAGGAGGTCGGCACGCCGACGATCCACGTGGACGGCGTCGCGTTCTTCGGCCCGGTGCTGACCGGGATCCCGCGCGGCGAGGACGCGGTGCGGATCTTCGACGGCGTCCGGGCGCTGGCCGCGTACCCGAAGTTCTTCGAGCTCAAGCGCACCCGGACGGGGTCGCTCGACTTCTCCTGACCGACCCGGGAGGGCCGGGGGAGGGTCTTCCGCTCCTGATCCACTCCCGTCCGGGGCCGTCTCGTCCGACCATGGAGACGGAGGCCCCGGCGGTCACCCCGCCCGGCCGCCTCCGGAGAGGCGGTGAGCGCAGATGACCGGACGGATCCGCCTGCGCGCCACCCGGCACCCGGCCACCCGGCACCCGGCCACCCGGCACCCGGCCACCCGGAACCCGACCACGCAGCACCTGGCCACCCCGCCGGGTCCCTCCTCGCCGGGCCCCACCCCGCCCGGAGGGCCGAAACCCAACCCGTTCAAGCCGACGCCGCCCAAGCCGTCGCCCCCGAGCGTGCGTCGCTGGCTGCTGCCCGTGGGCGCCCTGCTGGCCCTGATCCTGCTGCTCGTCGTCCAGGCCCCGGGCCCGGCCGGCACCAAGTACGGGTACTCCGACTTCGTCGGCCGGGTCGACACGGGCCAGGTCAAGACGGTGAACGTGACGGACACCGGCGGCGTCAGCGGCACCCTCAAGGACGGCACCCGCTTCACCAGCCAGATCCCGACCGCCCTGGACACCACGCAGCTCAGCCAGTCCCTCTCCGCGCAACACGTGGACGTCACCGGCAGCCGCACCGGCGGCAGCTCGATCTGGTCCACGCTGCTGCTGTTCCTGCCGCTGCTGGTCTTCGGCGGGCTCTTCCTGTGGTCCGGCCGGCTCGCCGCCCGCTCGGTCACCGGCGGCCTGAGCGCGATCGGGCGCTCCCGGGCGAAGATCATCGAGGCCGAGCGGCCCGCCACCGGCTTCGCCGACGTGGCCGGGTACGAGGGCGTGAAGCAGGAGGTCAGCGAGGTCGTCGACTACCTGCGCAGCCCCGGGCGGTACGCCGCCGCAGGGGCCAAGGGGCCGCGCGGAGTGATCATGGTCGGGCCGCCCGGCACCGGCAAGACCCTGCTGGCCCGCGCCGTCGCCGGCGAGGCCGAGGTGCCGTTCCTGTCCGTCACCGGCTCCGGCTTCGTCGAGATGTTCGTCGGCGTCGGCGCCTCCCGCGTCCGTGACCTCTTCGACGAGGCCCGCAAGCGCGCACCGTCCATCATCTTCATCGACGAGATCGACGCCGTGGGCGCCCGCCGCGCGGGCGGCTCCCGGCTCGGCGGCAACGACGAGCGCGAGCAGACCCTCAACCAGCTGCTCGCCGAGATGGACGGCTTCGACCAGAGCACCGGCATCGTCGTCATCGCCGCCACCAACCGGCCCGACGCCCTCGACCCGGCCCTGCTGCGCCCCGGCCGCTTCGACCGGCAGGTCACCGTGCCGCTGCCCAACCAGCGCGAGCGGGCCGCGATCCTCGCCGTCCACGTCGTCGGCAAGACCCTCGCCCCGGACGCCGACCTCGACCGGATCGCCCGCGGCACCCCGGGCTTCTCCGGCGCCGACCTCGCCAACCTCGTCAACGAGGCCGCCATCAACGCCGTCCGCGCCGACCGGGCCACCATCACCGCCGACGACCTCGACACCGCGCGCGACCGCGTCCTGCTCGGCCGCCGCGAGTCCTCCAACGCGCTGCTGCCCGACGAGCGGCACGCCGTCGCCGTCCACGAGTCCGGGCACGCGCTGATGGCCGCGCTGTGCGAGCACGCCGACCCCGTCGCCAAGGTCACCATCCTCCCGGCCGGCGTCGCCCTCGGCGCCACCGAACAACTCCCCGAGGCCGAGCGGCACCTGTACAGCGAGAGCTACCTGACCGACCTGCTCACCGTGCAACTCGGCGGACGGGCAGCCGAGTTGGTCGTCTTCGGCGAGGGCTCCACCGGCGCGGCCAACGACCTCGCCAACGCCACCTCCGTCGCCACCCGGATGGTCCGCGAGTTCGGCCTCTCCCCGGACCTCGGTCCGGTCGGCTACGCCTCGGGCTCCTCCCACTACCTCGGCGAGAGCCCCGAGGACCTGCTGCGCCGCCCCTACTCCGAGGAGACCCAGCGCGCGATCGACGAAGCCGTCGCCGCCCTGCTGCGCGGCGCCGAGCGGCGCGCCATCGGTCTGCTGCGTGAACACCGGCACCACCTCGACGAGTTGGCCGCACTGCTGGTCGAGAAGGAGACGGTGGACGGCGCAGTGGTGCTCGACATCCTCCGCCACCCGGCCGCTACCCTCCCCGAATGACCCGAGTGACCCGAGTGACCCGAACGACCGGACGTGACTGGCAGGACCGCGCGGCAGGCGCGGTGATCGGCTCAGCCGTGGGCGACGCCCTGGGCGCGCCGTACGAGTTCGGGCCCGCCGGGGCCTTCTCGGCCCGCTTCCCCGACGGCGACGGCGAGATGATCGCGGGTGGCGGCTGGGAGCGCGGCGAGGCGACGGACGACACGCAGATGGCCGTCCTCGTCGCCGAATCGCTGCTGGACAAGGGCGAGTTGGACCTGCCGGACATCTTCGCCCGGTTCCAGCGCTGGGTGGCCTCCGAGCCGAAGGACGTGGGCATCCAGACCGAGGACGTCCTCACCAACGGCCACACCTGGAACCTGGCCGCCGCGATCCACTTCAACACCACCATGCGCGCCGCCGGCAACGGCGCCCTCATGCGCGCCGCCCCCTCCGCCGTCGCCTTCGCCCCCGCCGGGCGCGAGGCCACCATGGCCGCCGCCCGCCGGATCTCCGCCCTCACCCACGGCGACGGCGCCGCCTGGGAGGGCACGGCGATCCTCCACGAGCTCGTCCGGCACGCCCTCGACGGCGCCGACCCGCTCGCCGCGATCCCGGACGCCCTGGCCCGCGTCGAGCCCGACCACCGCGAGCGGTACGCCGTCGTCCTCGACCCCGACTGGCACCCCGACCGCGCCACCGAGCCCAACGGCGCCGTCTGGCCCTGCCTCGGCTCCGCCGTGTGGGCGCTGCGCACCACCGAGGGCTACCCGGCCGCCGTCCGCGCCGCGATCGACCTCGGCGGGGACACCGACACCGTCGCCGCCGTCACCGGCGCGCTGGCCGGGGCCGTGTACGGCCTCGGCGCGATCCCGGCCGCCTGGACCGAGCCGCTGCACGTGCCGCTGCCCGGGTTCGGCGGGCGGGTGCTGCGGACGTCGGACCTTCTACTACTGGCCGGTAGGCTCGCCGCCGGGACCGGCTACGATGCCACGTGATCACGCGACGAACGGGGGGCTCATGGACGTGACTTCGAGGCCGGTGGCGCACGTCGTCGGCGGGCGGGACGAGGTGGTCGACGACCGCTGGGGCGCCGTCGCCGCGATCGTCCGGCTGGACGGCGAGCAGTTCGCCGAGGAGGCGCTGTACGGGCTGGCGGACTTCTCCCACCTGGAGATCGTCTACCACTTCGACCGCGTGCCGGCGGACAGGATCGAGACCGGCGCCCGCCACCCGCGCGGCAACACCGACTGGCCGCTGGTCGGCATCTTCGCCCAGCGCGGCAAGAACCGGCCCAACCGGCTGGGCGTCTCCCGCTGCGAGCTGCTCCGCGTGGACGGCCTCGACCTGCACGTTGTGGGCCTGGACGCGGTGGCCGGCACGCCGGTGCTCGACATCAAGCCCTACCTGGCCGAGTTCGGCCCGCGCGGCGAGGTCCGCCAGCCGGCCTGGTCGAGCGAGCTCATGCGCGACTACTACGAGTACGACGAGGCGGGCGAGTGACGGCGGCGGCCGAGCGGCTCGCCGTGGTCTCCGGCGGCGGCACCGGCATCGGCCGGGCGATCGCCGCCCGGCTCGCCGCCGACGGGAACCGGGTGGCGATCCTCGGGCGGCGCGCGGCCGTCCTCGACGAGGCCAGGGACGCGATCGAGCGGACCGTCGGGCCGGGCCGGGTCCTGCCCGTGCCGGTCGACCTGACCGACCCCGAGGCGGTCGAGGCCGCCGCCGCGCGGATCGCGGAACTCGGCCCGGTGGACGCCCTCGTGAACAACGCGGGAGCGATCGTCACCCCGCCCGCCGACCGCAGCCTCGCCGCCCTCGCGCACTCCTGGCGCCAGGACCTGGACGGCAACCTGCTCTCCGCCGTCCTCCTCACCACCGCCCTGCAGGACCACCTGCGCAGGCCCGGGGGCCGCCTGGTCGTGATCAGCTCGGCCGCCGCCCAGCGCGGCGGCGCCGGCCCGCACTCGCTCGGCTCGTACGCCGCCGCCAAGGCCGCCCTGCACGGCTGGGCCTTCGGTCTGGCGCGGCAGTTGGGCCCGGACGGAATCACCGTCAACGTCCTCGCGCCCGGCTACGTCGAGGACACCGAGATCTTCGGCGACGGCTGGACGGAGGCCTTCCACGCGCAGAAGGTGGCCGACACCCTGGTGGGCCGCGCCGGCACCCCGGCCGACGTGGCCGAGGCCGTCTCCTACCTCGCGTCCCCGGCGGCCGGGTACGTGACCGGCCAGGTCATCGGCCTCAACGGCGGTGCGGTGCTCGGCCGCTGAGCGGAGCGGCTACGGGTACGGCGCCAGCGCCGGAGGCGTCCGCAGCCCGTGGTGGCGTCGCAGGGCGGCGAGCGCCGCGTGGTGGCCGCACATGCCGTGGACGGACGGCCCCGGCGGGGTGGCGGCGGAGCAGAGGTAGACGCCGGGCAGCGGGGTCTCGTACGGGTTCCATCGGGCCACCGGGCGGGCCAGGGACTGGCGGAGGGTGAGGGCGCCCGCGCCGATGTCGCCGCCGACGTAGTTGGGATTGTACTCCTCGTACTGCCGCGCCGACAGGCCGCGCGAGGCGACGATCGTGTCGCCGAAGCCGGGCGCGTAGTCCTCGATGCGGCGGCGGATCAGGTCGACCGGGTCGCGCGGGTCGCCGTGCGGGACGTGGGCGTAGGCCCAGACCGGTCGCCTGCCGCCGGCCTCGCGGGTGGGGTCGGTCACGGCCGGGTCGACGACGAGCACGAACGGGTCCTCGACCGGGCGGCCCGCGGCCGTCGCCGTCTCCCGGCGGACGATGTCGGCCCGGGTGCCGCCGACGTGGACGGTGCCGGCCCGGCCCACGAGCGGGTTCGTCCAGGGGATCGGCCCGTCGGTGAGGAAGTCCGCCTTCGCCGCCCCCGGCCCGTACCGGTAGCGGCGCAGCGACCGCCGGTAGCGTTCGGGGAGCCGGGGGCCGGCCATAGCGAGGAACTCCTTGGGGCCGACGTCGAGCAGCACGAGCGGGACGTCGCCGAGTTCGGCGAGGTCGCGGATGCGCTGCCCGGTGTGGAAGACGCCGCCGTGGGCGGTGATGTCGGCGGCGAGGGCGTCGGCGATGCGGGCGCTGCCGCCCTCGGGGAGCGGCCAGCCGGTGCTGTGCGCGGTGTGGGCGAGCAGGAGCGCCACGGCGGCCGAGGTGACCGAGGGGAGCCTGCCGACGGCGTGCGCGGCCACGCCGGTCAGGAGCGCCCTGGCCGGTTCGGTGCGCAGGAGCCCGAAGGGCGTGAGCCGGGTCGCGAGCGACGGCACCCGCGCCCCTAGGAGCAGCGGCGCGAGGAGGTCGCCCGGCACGCTGCGCTGGTCGGAGAGGAGCAGGTCGACGACGGCGGGGGAGCGGTCGGCGAGCGGCCCGAGGAGCTGCATCCAGCGGCGGCCGTCCGGGCCGAGGTGGGCGGCGGTGCGGCTCAGGTTGCGCCAGGCCGCGGCGGCCCGCCCGCCGGGCAGCGGGTGGGCGTACGGGATGTCGGGCTGGAGCAGCCGGACGCCGCGGGCGGGCAGGTCGAAGCGGCGGAAGAACGCGGAGGCGGCGGCCATGGGGTGGACGGCCGCGCAGATGTCGTGCCGAACGTCGCTGTCGAACAGCGACGTGGTGCGCAGCCCGCCGCCGATGGTGTCGGCCGCCTCGAAGAGGGCGACGCGCAGCCCGGCCCGGGCCAGGGTGACGCCGGCGGCGAGACCGTTGGGGCCGGTGCCGACGACTGCGGCGTCGAACGTCATGCGGCGACCCCCTGGTGTTCGGCGAGGCGCCGGTAGAGGCCGCTCTCCTCGCTGAGGTCGGCGTGGGTGCCGACGGCCTGCACGCGGCCCCGGTCGAGCACGATGATCCGGTCCGCCCGGGTGATGGTGGAGAAGCGGTGGGCGATGGCGACGACGGCGCGGGTGCGGGCGATGGCGGCGATGCTGTCGCGCAGCGCCGCCTCCGACGCGCCGTCGAGGCTGGCGGTGGCCTCGTCGAGGAGCACGATCCGGGGTTTCTGCAGGAGGGTGCGGGCGATGGCCAGGCGCTGGCGCTCGCCGCCGGACAGGCCGGCGCCGCGTTCGCCGAGTTCGGTGTCGAGGCCGTCCGGCAGGGCGGCGACGACGTCGGTGAGGTGGGCCATCCGCAGGGCCTCGGCGATGTCCTCGCCGGTGGCGCCGGGGGCCGCGTAGGTGAGGTTCTCGCGGACGGTGCCGCGCAGCAGGGTGTGTTCCTGGTCGACGTAGCCGACGAGGGAGCGCAGCTGGTTGAGCGGCATGCGGGCGGTGTCGGTGCGGCCGATGCGGATGGTGCCGGCGGACGGTTCGTGGAGCCGTTCGGCGAGCTGGAAGAGCGTGCTCTTGCCCGCGCCGGACGGGCCGACGACGGCGGTGAGGCCGCGGTCGGGGACGGTCAGCGACACGTCGTGGAGGACGGGGGTGTCGCTGCCGGGGTAGGCGAAGGTCACCCCGTCGAAGACGAGGCCGTGCCCGTCGACGGGGGCGTGGGCGGGCGGTCCGGCGTCCTCCTGCTCGATCGCCCCGAGCTCGGAGAGGCGGTCGAGGGAGGCCCGGCCCTGCTGGAACTGGGCGATCGACATGAAGAGCATCACCAGCGGTGCGACCAGGTAGAACAGGTACATCATGAACGACGTCAGGTCGGCGGGCGCCATGTCGCCGGTGGCGACGCGGGCCATGCCCCACGCGATGACGACGGTCAGGGCGATCTGGGTGCCGACGTTCATCGCCGGGGTGAGCAGCGCCGACAGGGCGGAGACCCGCACCCCGGAGCGCCGGGCGCGGTCGGCGAGGCCGCCGAGGTGCTCGGTCTCCCGCTCCTCGGCACGGGAGGCCTTGACGGTCGGCAAGGCGCCGAGGACACGCATCAGGGCGGAACCGTAGACGCCGGTGTCCTCCCGGTTCGCCACCGCCACGAGCCGCACCCGGCGGGCCAGCAGCAGCGAGACGGCGCTGGCCGTGCCGAGGCAGGCGAGGGTGGTGGCGAGCAGCAGCGGGTCGATCCAGGCCATCATCGCGATGCCGCCGAGAACCATGAACGCGCTGGTGACGATCTGGGCGAGCGCCTGCGTCATGCAGACCCGGGCCAGCGAGGTGTCGGTGACCATCCGGGTGAAGACGTCGCCCTGGTCCCAGCGGTCGTAGGAGCGCAGGCGGGAGCGGAGCAGCCGGGCGCCGAGGGTGTGCCGGATGTCGTACACGACGTCCTCGCCGGCCCGGCCGATCGCGTACGCGTGGGTCGCGGCGAGCACGGCGTCGGCGGCGAACAGGGCGGCGGCGAGCAGGATCGGCCCGGTCAGGGGGCGGTCGGCGGCGAAGGCCTCGATCATCCCGCCGATGACGAGCGGCTGGGCCAGCGTCGCCGCCGCGCCGGCGAGGCCGAGGAGGATGCCGGTGAGCAGCAGCGCGCGGTGCCGCCGGGCGATCTGCCAGGGGTTCACGCCGCTTCCCCGGGCCCGCTCGCGGTCCCGGTCCCGGGCTTGACGTACGTGCAGACGAACATCGGCGAGCGCTCCGCGTACGGCTCGCCGCCCCAGCCCGCCGAGCGGCTCTCGGGCACCAGCCCGGCCGCCCGCGCGTACGCGTCGACCTCGTCCGGCGTGGTGAGCCGGGACAGCTCGGTGCCGACGCGCGTGCTGCCGTCGGCCTCGTACCAGATGTGGGAGCAGTGCCACAGGTCGTTCTCGGGCAGCAGCGTCGAGTGCGTCTGCAAGCCGGTGCCGCGCTCCGGGTACGGGGTGAAGTAGGTGGCGTGGCTGCGCCCTTCGTGCAGGGCGTGGATGGCGGGCCGGTTGTGGGTCTCGACGACGAGCCGTCCGCCGGGGGCGAGCAGGCCGGCGGCGCGGCGGACGGCGAGCTGCTGTTCCTCGGGGGTGAGCAGCATCGACAGCGTGCCGCAGACGCAGTAGACGAGCCCGGCGGTGCGTTCGGCGCGATAGGTGCGGATGTCGCCGTGGACGGGCTCGACGTCGGTGCGGCCGGCCAGGGCCGCGCGCAGGCCGTCGAGCATCTCGGGGGAGGAGTCGACGCCGGTGACCGGGCCGACGAGCGCGGCGAGCGGCAGGGCGATCCGGCCGGTGCCGACGCCGAACTCGACGGTGCCGGCGGCCGGGTCGGGGTGGAGCGCGGCGAGGTGTCCGGCGGTGCGGGCGGCGGAGTCGTCCTTGGGGAAGAGCCGGTCGTACCAGCCCTTGAACTCCAGCCCGTAGCCGATGTCGTGGACGGAGGGGGTCTGCACGGTGCTCACTTGGACCTCCCCTTCAGCACCCCGTAGGCGATGGCGCCGGCGATCACGGCACCGATGGCGACGACGATGTACGCGGCCATGGTCAGCTCCTCACTGCGGTGGTGGCGGGCCGGGCGGCGAGCGGGCGCCGCGCGTCGGCCGGGTCGAGCGGGGTGTACGGGGAGACGAAGACCATCTCGGGGTCCTGCGTCCTGTCGTATCCGGTGGCGCGGGCCAGCGCGAACTGGAAGCCGCGGACGTCCGCCGCGTCGCCGCGCTCGTGGATGGTGGCGCGCAGGTACTCGGTGAGGGTCCGGTAGGCCGAGGTGCGGGTGACGACGGCGAAGCCCTTGTCGATGACGTGCAGGATCTCGCTGCAGATGTCGAAGACGGCCTTCTCCGGGCGCCGGGTGGGGAACCAGGCGATCTGCCAGGGCTTGCGGCCCTCGATCACGTCGAGGCCCTCCCACGGGGAGGTGGTGCCGTCGGCGCCGAGGGTGCGGTACAGGAAGTGGTAGTCGTGCATGGCCGGGGTGGGCGCGAAGAACCGCCAGTTCGGCAGCAGCGAGAAGGTGTCCTTGAGCTGGAGCCGGTTGAACGCGGGGTGCGGGTGCTGGGTGGCGAGGGTGCCGAGCAGCATCGCGGCCCCGGCGATCCGCCAGGCGGCGCCCTTGCCCTTGAATACGGCGCTGCCCTTGAATACGGCGCTGCCCTTGAACACGGCGCTGCCCTTGGACATGGCGCTGCCCGTGAACACGCTGCGCACGTCGGGACGGGGGGTCACGTGGCGGCCTCCTGGTCGGCAGGGTCCGCGGGGGCAGCGGACCGGGCGTCCGCGACGCGGTCGAGGAACGCGGTGATGAGGTCGGCCGCCCGGTGCGCGAAGCGGCTCTGGGTGAGCAGGGTGTCGTGCCCGGCGCCCTCGACGACCGTCACCTCGGTGTGCGCGCCGCCCACGTGGGCCTCGGCCAGCTCCCGGTGCATCAGCAGCTGGTCGGGGTCGCGGTCGACGGTCTGCTGCGCCGAGACGACCAGCGCGTGCGCGCCCTCGACGGGCTCCAGCGGGCCGCAGAAGGCGCGGAACTCGGCCTCCACGGCGTCCCATTCGCGCCGCCCGGCCTCCCACATCCGCGCGTCGGCGTACTGCGCGAACGCCTTCTTGCGGTACGCGGCCGGCAGCCCCTCGACCCACTCGGGGCGGGCCATCAGGACGCCGGTGCCGAGGCGCAGGTACCAGGCCATCCGGGTGAGCGAGGTGCGCAGCTGCCCGGCTGACTCGCTCTGCTGCCTGGAGCGGTTGAGCTCGTCGGGGTGCGAGGAGTCGAGGTAGACGACGCCGTGCAGGCGCCCGCCGAGCTGCGCGGCGGCGCGGCGGGCGAGCTCGCCGCCGAGCGAGTGGCCGACCAGGACCACCTTCCGGTCCGGCTCGACCGCGAGGCGGACGAGGTCGACGAGGTCGTCGACGGACTCGGCCAGCCGGAAGCGCGCGGCGCAGCGGTGGCGGCTGCCGGCGTACCCGGCGCGGGCGTAGGTGACGACGCCGTAGCCGGTCTCCTTCGCGAGGCGCTCGGTGATCCAGGCGAAGTGCTCACTGGTGGAGACCATGCCGGCGGCGAACACCAGGACGGGCTCCTCGGCGCGTCCGTGCGCGAGCACCTCGTACTGCAGCTCGTTGCCGTGGCGGGTGGTCAGCACGCGGGAGGTGTGCCAGCCCTCGGTGGTGCGCAGGCGGCGCTGGACGGCGGTGCCGACGGCGATCGCGCCCGCGCCGGCGAGCAGCAGGAGTGCGGCGGGCAGTGCCCGGTCGTCGCGTCCGGCGACGGCGGGGTGGTCCTTCGGGGTGGAGGTGTAGGCCACCATCGGGTGCATCGCGGTGAACGCGGTGACGAACCGGCCGAGGCCCATGAAGTACCCGTTGGCCAGGTGGAACGCGGCGGCGCTCGCGATGACCGGCCGGGCGAGACGGCCCTTGCAGGCGTAGGCGAGCGGGAACAGGCACTCCAGCGCGAGCACGCCGTGGGTGAGGTACCGGGCGGCCTTCGGGTGCTCCTGGGTCCAGCGGTACATGCCCTCGTGGCCGTACGTGCGGGTGCGCATGACGCCGCCGAGCGCGGAGGCGTCGCGCCAGGGCTCGCCGAGCAGCTTGACCCAGCCGGAGACGAGGTACGAGAGGTTGGCCTGGAGCGCGACGTACCAGAGCAGCGCGTCCTTGGCCTGCGGGGACCGTACGAGCCGGGCCGCCCCGGTGGCGGTCTGCACGAGGATCGCGACCTGGTCGGAGCCGTCGGTGCCGTAGCGGTGGCGCGGGTAGAGCAGCGCGGACGTGGAACCGAGGAAGAGGCTCCCGGCGCCCCGCCAACGGGAGTTGCCGGGCAGCAGCATGCCGGTGGCGACGGCGGCGCGCGCGACGTGCAGCGCGGTGGTGGTCCGCGGGCCGCTCACGGCGTTCAGCAGCCGCCGCACCAGCGGGGTGGATTCGGCCTGGACGTCCTTGACGATGGCCCAGTCGTTGAGCCCGCCCCGGCGGATCTGCCGCCGCTGCGCGAGGTACTCCAGGGAGGAGGTCAGCGTGGTGGCGGCGGCCAGCCGTTCGGACAGGCCGAGGGCGCGGTCCCGGCTCACCGCGGCCGGGGCGAACACCGCCGAGGCGATCTTCCGGGTGTTCCTGGCGAATTGCACGCGTGGCACGTATTTCACGTGGTCCCTTTCACGGCGCCCCGGCGGTCGGGGGCGCTAGGCTGGCCGTGGGCCTGCCGGGCCAGAACGCACCTCTGGCCCGGCAGGCGTCGTGGAGCATCCGCCCCGGTCAGGGGGCGGTCGTCATCAGCCCTGGCGGCCGAGTTCGAACGCGCCGATCACGGCGGAGGAAATCGCCACGCCGCCGAGAAAAGCACCGGGAGTCGCCAGAACCGGGCTGGCCTCCGGGAAGATGACACCCTCCTCGGGGATTTCCATCGCGTTCACGGCCTCGATGACGTCGTTCATTTTCGCGTCCTTTCGAAAGATGGCTGGGCGGAGCGGGGGAAAGGGGGGCCGGTCAGCCGACCGCGCGGCCGAGCGCGTAGGCGCCGCCGACCAGGGTCGCACCGCCGACGAAGGCGCCGACGGCCTTGGCCCCGCCGATGGCGGCCAGCGCGGCGGCCGGCGTCGCGAGGACGGGCAGCGCGTCGCCGTGGGTGTCGGCGGCCTCGATGGTGCCGAGGTCCAGGCCGTTGACGTGGGAAACGATGTCGTTCATGGCATTCCTCTCCCTGGAAGGGATTTCCGGTGGATGATCAGCCGTTCCGCGCTCGGGGCGGCGGAACGGCGCCGAACCGCCATGCCGTGAATTCCCCCCGGAGCCGCCAACGGGCGGTCGTTCCGAGACGAACACGTGGTGGCGTGGAAGGATGAAAACATCGCTCCGGAACATCGGGTATGACCTGCGTCACACTCGATTTCGGACGGTGACTTTCCCTTGACTGGCGGATGTCACGACGCGCCATGACATCCGTCATGCGAACCCATGACAGTTCTCATCCCGGCAAAGTCGAGTCGCCTGCGAACATGTTGCGCATGGCGAATGACGGCAATTCAAACGTGATCGAGGTCACAGACCTCTGGCGCCGCTACGGCCCGCCGGGCCCCGGCGGTTTCGACGCCGTGCGGGGCATCGGCTTCACCGTCGGCCCGGGCGAGCTGTACGCGCTGCTCGGCACCAACGGCGCCGGCAAGACCTCGGCGGTCGAGCTCCTCGAAGGCCTCGCCCGGCCCACCCGGGGCACCGTCACCCTCTTCGGCCGGTTCGACCCCGTCCGCGACCGCAAGCGGGTGCGCCCGCGCACCGGCGTGATGCTCCAACGCGGCGGGCTCCCCACCGATCTGACGGTCGCCGAGACCGTCCGCATGTGGGCCTCCTGCACCACCGACCCGCGCCCGGCCGCCGAGGCCGTCGCCCTCGTGGGCCTGGCCGCGCGCACCGACGTCGCCGTCAAGAACCTCTCCGGCGGTGAAGTCCGGCGCCTGGACCTCGCGTTGGCCACCCTCGGCCGGCCCGACCTGCTCTTCCTCGACGAACCCACCACCGGCATGGACCCGGAGGGCCGCCACGACACCTGGCGGATCATCCGGCGGCTGCGCGCCGAGGGCACCACGATCGTGCTCACCACGCACTACCTCGAAGAGGCCGAGCAACTCGCCGACCGGCTGGCCGTCATGCACGCCGGCCGGATCGCCGCGACCGGCACGATCGCCGAGATCGTCGCCGAGCACCCCGCCACCCTCGCCTTCCGCCTGCCCGCCGGCCTGACCCCCGCCGACCTGCCGCACCCCGCCGACCTGCGGGCCGCCGTCGCCACCGGCCCGGCCGGCCGCGTCGAGCTCACCACCGACGACCTCCAGCACACCACCACCGAAGTGCTGCTCTGGGCCCGCGCCAAGGGCGTCACGCTCAACCAACTCTACGCCCGCTCGGCCTCGTTGGAGGAGGCCTTCCTGCGGATCGCCCGGGGCGGTACGGACCGCACGGAAACGGAGCGGGCCGCGTGAACCGCACCCACCTCGCCGCGCTCTCCCGGGTCGAGCTGACCCTCTTCCTGCGCAGCAAGAGCAACCTCTTCAACGTCCTCGTCATCCCGGTGCTCATCGTCATGGGCACCACGACGGTCATGCGGCAGTTCGACCTCAAGGGCGCCGGCCTCGCCATGGGCCACGTGATGGTCTCCACCACCGCCGGGATCGTCCTGATCATGGCCCTGTACGCACCGCTGATCGGTGTCTACGTCCTGCGGCGCGAGGAGTACGTCCTCAAGCGGCAGCGCACCGGCGAGATCGGCGACCTCGTCATCCTCGCGAGCCCGGCCGTCCCGATGGCGATCGCCGCCGTCCTGCAGTTCACCGCGATCGCCGCCGCCGTCGCCCTCATCGCGGGCCTCGGCGCCCCGGCCGCCCCGCACCTCGTCGCCGTCGGCGTCCTGCTCGGCACCGTGCTGATCGCCGCCGCCGCCGCGCTCAGCACCGCCTTCGCCCGCACCGCGGAGAGCGCCCAGGGCGTCAGCACCGTCGGCTTCATGCTGCTGCTCGTCACCTCCGGCACCGTCATCCCGCTGGAGGTGCTGCCCGGGCCGTTCGCGGACGTCCTGCGCTTCTTCCCGCTCACCCCCGTGATCGAACTGGTCCGCTCCGGCTGGACCGGCGAGGGCGCCGGGATGGTTGACTCGGTGGTCAGGGGCGCGACGCTGCTGGCCTGGACGGCGCTCGCCGCCTGGGGCGCGCTGCGCCGCTTCCGGTGGGAGCCGCGCGCCTGAACCCGCGACGGGCACTCGACGGGCACTCGACGGGCCGGAAGGAAAGGAGACGAACGGAGGATGACCGACGTGCCGACGACCACGCACTACCGCACCGACGTCGCGAAGGCGACCGTCCAGACGCGGTGGATGCTGTGCTCGATGCCGTGGCTGCTGCTCGCCGCACTGCTGTGGCCGCTGCTCGCCAGGCTCAACGAGGCGGGGGCGCCGGCCGTCGTCGGGTGGGGCATCGCGACCCTCACCGCGGTGCAGGGCATCGGCGCCACCACGGCGATCGCGCA
This sequence comes from Kitasatospora sp. NPDC057904, assembly GCF_042887925.1. Classification (NCBI taxonomy): domain Bacteria; kingdom Bacillati; phylum Actinomycetota; class Actinomycetes; order Kitasatosporales; family Streptomycetaceae; genus Kitasatospora; species Kitasatospora sp. NPDC057904. Next base: position 51,517 of record NZ_JBHVOL010000011.1, on the reverse strand, counting down.
CAGCGTCGGGCGGACGGCCCGGCCCAGGGCGCTGCTCGGCGCGATGGCCGCCGTGACGGTGCTCGAACTCGGCCTGTTGCCGTACGCGTACGGCACCGGGCACCTCGACGGCACGCGCGTCCTGGTCATCGCCGCCATCGCGATCGCGATCCCGCCGGCCTTCGCGCTCTCTCCGCTGCTCGGCCAGGCCCGCTACCTCGCCGTGGCGCTGGTCGGCTCGGTCGCGACGGCCGGCGTCGTCTGGTCCTTCGACCGGGCCGCCGGCCCGGCCGTCCTGGCGTTCACCGTCGCGACCTGGACGGTCATCGGCGGGTTGATGCGCTCCTCGCTGTGGTTCCTCGCCGTGCTGTGGCAGCTCGACGCGGCCCGCGAGACCCAGGCCCGGCTCATGGTGGCCGAGGAGCGGCTGCGCTTCGCCCGGGACCTCCACGACATCATCGGGCGCAACCTCTCGGTGATCGCCCTCAAGTCCGAGCTCGTCCAGCGGCTCACCGAGCACCCGAAGGCGCAGGCCGAGCTGACGGAGGTGCAGAAGCTCACCCGCAGCCTGCACCAGGAGATCCGCGAGGTGGTCAAGGGCTACCGCACCACAGACCTGGCCACCGAACTGGAGGGAGCGCGCTCGGTGCTGGAGGCGGCGGGCATCACCTGCCGGATCGAGCGCGACGGCGCCCCCGAGCTCGGCCAGGACGCGCAGACCGCGCTCGGCTGGGTCGTCCGCGAGGGCATCACCAACGTCCTGCACCACTCCCACGCCCGCACCTGCACCATCGCGCTCGCCGGCGCCGCCGATGGCGCCGCCGAACTGACCATCACCAACGACGGCGGCGGCCACCGCCCGGCCTCGGGCGGCGGCAGCGGCCTGGCCGGCCTCGCCGAGCGGCTCGCCCCGCTCGGCGGCTCCCTGGACCACGGACCGGGCGCCGACCGCACCTACCGCCTGCGGGTACTCCTCCCGCCGACCGAGACCCCGACTGAACCGCCGACCGAAGCGCCGACCGATCGAGGCCACCGATGATCCGCGTCCTGCTCGCCGACGACGAACACCTCATCCGCGGCGCGTTCGCCGCCCTGCTCGCCTTCGAGGACGACATCGAGATCGTCGCCGAGGCCTCCACCGGCCCGGAGGCCACCGCCATGGCCCTGCACCACCGGCCCGACGTCGCCGTCCTGGACCTCCAGATGCCCGAGCGCGACGGCGTCACGGTGGCCCGCGAGCTCGCCCAGGCCCTGCCGGACTGCCGGACGATGATCGTCACCAGCCACGGCCTCCCGGGCCACCTCAAGCGCGCCCTCGCCTGCGGCGTCACCGGGTTCGTCTCCAAGACCGTCTCCGCCCAGGAGCTCGCGAGCATCATCCGCACCGTCCACGGCGGCCACCGCTACATCGACCCGATCCTCGCCGCGGACGCCATCAGCGCGGGCGCCTCGCCGCTGAGCGCCCGCGAGGCCGACATCCTGTCCCTCGCCGCCGACGGCGCCCCCGTCCTGGAGATCGCCGAGCGCGCCGCCCTCGCCCCGGGCACCGTCCGCAACTACCTCTCCTCCGTCACCACCAAGCTCGGCGTGGAGAACCGCCACGCGGCCGCCCAGCTCGCCCGCCAGCGCGGCTGGATCTGATCGCGCCGAGCCGGGGGCGGAGCGGCGGAGGCTGCGGCGTTTACCGATCGTCAACAACCTTTTCCTACGGTGGGTCCACGGGGGCCGCCGGCCGGCGGTGCCCCGGCACGCTTCCGACCGAGGGGGATTCCACTGTCCAGGATCATCACCGCCGCCGTACCGGCGCACGGCCACGTCGGCCCGCTGCTCGCCATCTCCGCCGACCTCGCCGCCCGCGGCCACGAGGTGGTGTTCCTCGGCGGCGGCCGGTTCGCGGGGGCGGCGGAGCGGGCCGGGGTGCGCTTCGTGGCGCTGCCCGCCGAGGCGGACTTCGACGACCGGGACCTCGACGCCCGCTTCCCGGGGCGCTCCGAGCTGCCGGCCGGGCCCGCGCGGATCGCGTTCGACGTCAAGCACGTCTTCACCGACCCCGTCCCGGCGCAGTACCGCGCGCTGGAGGAGCTGCTGGCCGGCTTCCCGGCGGACGCGGTGGTGGTGGACGCGTTCTTCCAGGGCGCGCTCGCGCTGGCGCTGAGCCGGCCCCGGTCGCAGCGGCCCGCCGTGGTGGGCGTCGGGGTGGCCCCGCCGATGTTCCAGAGCGTCGACACCGCGCCGTTCGGCCTCGCCCTGCCGCCCCTGCCGGGGGAGGAGGGCCGGGCGCGCAACCGGGCGATGTACGAGGAGGTGAACCGGCGCGGCGAACCGCTCCAGCGGTACGCGGAGCAGGTGTTCGCGGGCCTCGGGATCACCCTGCCGGACGGGCCGCGCGCCAACGCCCTCGTGACGGTGCCGGACCACTTCCTCCAGCTCACCGTGCCCGGCTTCGAGTACCCGCGCAGCGACGCCCCGGAGACCTTCCGGATGATCGGCGCGCTGCCGCCGGCCGGCGGCGCCGATCACCGCCTGCCCGCCTGGTGGCGGGAACTGGACGGCACCCGCCCGGTGGTCGTGGTCACCCAGGGCACGCTCGCCAACGGCGACCTCACCGAGCTCGTCGCGCCCACCGTGACCGCCCTGGCGGACCGCGACGTGCTGGTGGTCGCCGCCACCGCGCGCCCCGACGGCCCGGCCGCGCTCACCGAACTCCTGGGCGCACTGCCCGGCAACGTCCGGGCCGCTGGCTACGTGCCCTTCGACCTGCTGTTGCCGCACGCCGACGTGCTGGTGAGCAACGGAGGCTACGGCGGCGTCCACACCGCGCTGCGCTACGGCGTGCCGCTGGTGGTCGGCGGCGCGAGCGAGGACAAGCCCGAGGTGGCGGCCCGGGTGCAGTGGTCGGGCGCGGGGCTCGACCTGCGCACCGGGCGGCCGGAGGCCGCGGACGTCGCGAAGGCCGTCGACGAGGTGCTGGCCGACGGCCGGTTCCGCGAGCGGGCCCGCGCGCTGGCCGCGGAGCTCGCGGAGTACCGGCCGTTCGACGCCGTCGCCGAGCTGGTGGAGTCGCTGGGCTGAGCCGGACCGGGCGTCAGCGGCGGGACGGGCGGCGGCTCACTGGTCGTCGCCGTCCGCGTCCGGTCCGGCGGCCGGCGCGCCGCCCTTGCCGATGCCGAGCTTGGCCTCGGCGGTGGTCCAGTCGGCGGCGATGGCCTGCTGGACGGCGGCGAGGGTGGCCTGGCCCTTGCAGAGCGCGGTGTGCAGGTGCGTCTCGACGGTGTCCTTGGGGTTGTTCGGACCCTTGCCCGGGACGTGGTCGGGGGACGGCGGCTGGACCCACAGGTTGCGCGGGTCGTTCGGGTCGCCGCCGAGCTGCAGGCTGATCAGGTGGTCGTACTCGGCGTCGCCCATCGGGCCGGTGTAGCCGTAGGACTTGGCGTTCTCGGCCTTCTCCTTGCCGGTGATGTTCGCCGGCGGGCGGATCCCCGAGGTGTAGCCGCCCGGCTTGCAGACGGTGTCGTTGAGGTTGGCCTGGGTGACCGCCGGGCTGGTCGCGCCCGGGGTGCAGTTCGGGTCCGGCAGCGGCTGCTTGTCCGCGGTGTAGTGGTACTTGCAGGTGCCGGCGGCGGGCTGGGCCTGCACGTCGTACGAGGGCTTGGGGCCGACGCCGACCGGGATCGCGTGCGCGGCGGCCGCGTCGCCGGCCGCCGGGGCCGAGCCCTTGGCGGCCGCGCTGGTGGGGGCGGGCTTGGCGGTGTGTCCGGTGTTGGACGAGCAGCCTGCGGCCGCGGCGAGCAGGACGGCCGCGGCTATGGCCAGGGCACCGCGAGCGGGAGCCGGCACGAGTTCCTCCAGATGGGTGTGCGTGAGCTGCGGGCCGGCGGGCCGCCGGATACCGCGCCAGCGGACACTACCGTGTCAAAGGGGCCAAAGGGGTGACGCCACGTCGGGCGCGGGAGGCCGTGGCCCGGCGTGCGGAATCGTTCCGCCGCGCCCGCCGTCTCGCGTGCCGTCCCGGATGCCGGTCGCGTGCTGTTCCGGGGGCCCGTCAGGGGACTGACGTCGGGCGGAGTAACCGAAGGGCGGGGCCCGTCGAGCATGCGTAGCTTCGTCACCGAACGACTGCTCACCGGCGTTCCCCGCTCTGATCCCCGATCTGACCCCCGCTCTGATCCCTCTCCGACCCCCCGACCGGAGTCACCCCATGCGGATCCCCGCCCTCCTCGCGGCAGCCGCCCTGCTGCCGCTCTCCCTCACCGCCGCGCAGGCCGCCCAGGCCGCCGCCGGCCCGGCCCACCGCTCGACGTACGCCAAGGACCTGAGCGTCCAGGTCAGCCCGCCGTCCTTCCCGACCGTGCCCGGCGCCGTCGGGACGATCCTGGTGACGGTCTGCAACAACGGCTCCGAGACGCCGGCCGACGGGGCGACCCTGGTGGTCAACGGCCCCGCCGATCCGTCGATGCGCCTGACCACCGATCACGCGGGCCCGGTGGACGGCGGCTGGAACTGGATCCGCTTCACCGTCGCCAAGGGGCTGGCACCGGCCACCTGCGAGACGGAGAAGCTCTACGGCGAGACCATCAGCACCACCCCCGGCCCGAGGACCTACCCCGGGGGCACCGCCGTGGTCACCTGGGACGCCGACCAGAACCCGAACGACAGCTCGACCACCTGGTCCTGGGACACCTCCGCGCCCGTCACCGACGCGGTGCTGGAGATGTGGCGGCCCCCGAAGCCCGCCGCGCCCGGCAACCCGGCCGACTTCGAGGTGCTGGAGCGCAACCTCGGCCCTTCCACCGACTACCCGTGGCGCGGCCGGCTCACCGCCAAGCTCCTGCCCGGCTCCGAGTGGCTCGACAGCGCGCCGAGTGCCAACAAGTGCGCGATCTCGGCCGACGGCACCACGGCCACCTGCGACGACATCGTCGGCAACACGTGGTCCCAGTACAACCGCGGCTTCGCGCTCCGGGTCGACCCGGCCGCGAGCCCGGGCACGAGCATCGCCGCGACGCTCACCTACGAGGCCCCGGCCAACCCGGACCCGCACACCTTCGTCCTGACGGTGCTCATCCCGGTGTGCTGAGTCGCGCGCTGAGTCGCTCGCCGAGCCCGGTGGGCCCGGTGGGCCGAACACACGGGTGGGGCCGGTCCCGTACCGGCCGCCCCCACCCTCCGCGGCCCGGGTGTCAGTGCGCCGCGATCCAGTCCGTGATCAGCTCGTCCAGCACGCCCAACGGCAGGCTGCCGTGCCCGATCACCTCGTGGTGGAACTCCTTCACGTCGAAGCGCGGGCCGAGCGCCGCCCGGGCCCGCCCCCGGTGCCGGACGATCTCCCGGCGGCCGATCAGGTAGGCCGTGGCCTGACCGGGCCAGGCGATGTACCGGTCGATCTCGTTGCGGACGTTGGCCTCCGTCGTGGCCGTGTTGTCCCGCATGTAGGCGATCGCCCGCTCCCGCGACCAGCCGAAGTGGTGCAGCCCGGTGTCCACCACGAGCCGCACGGCCCGCAGCGCGTCCAGCGATAGCATGCCGAAGCGGGAGAGCTCCGAGCTGTACAGCCCCATCTCGTCCGCCAGCCGCTCGGTGTACAGCCCCCAGCCCTCGACGTGCGCGGTCAGCTGCCCGGTCGGCTTCTGGCGGAACTCCGGCAGGTGGTGCAGCGTCTGGGCGACGGCGATCTGCAGGTGGTGGCCCGGCACGCTCTCGTGGAAGGCGATCGCCTCGTACTCGTACCGGAAACGGGTGTGCGGGCGCAGCGTGTTGATCCAGTGGGTGCCGGGCAGGCCGCCCGGGCCCGGCGGCTGGTAGTAGGCGAGCGGCGCGGTCTCCGCCTCGATCGGGTCGATCTCGCGGGTCACGCAGTCGGCGATCGGGTAGGCGCGGAAGTACCCGGCGGACGCGAGGCGGGCCCGCTCCAGCGCGTCGTCGGCGAGGGCGACGATCTCCGCCGCGCCGGCGAACCGCAGGGCCGGGTCCTCGCGCAGCGCGGCCAGCACGCGGTCGGTGCCGACGACGCCGAGCACCGTGGCGCCCAGCTCGGCGAACTCCTCGCGCAGCGCCGCCACCGCGTCCAGGCCGATCCGGTGGATCTCCTCCGGGGTGAGCCCGGGCCGGGTGTAGCGGCCGACGGCGTCCGCGTAGCCCTCGGTGCCGCCGGGCACGTGGCACACGCCGGCCTCGGTGTCCGGCCGGGCCCCGGCCGCGAGCCGCTGGGCCAGGCCCGCCCGGTAGCGGGCCACCGCGGGCCGCACGCCGTCGCGCACGATCGTCTCGGCGCGCAGCGCCTCGCGGCGGCCGTGCAGCGGGCGCAGCAGCTGGTCGTCGGCGAGACTCCCGGCGAGGTAGCCGTCGAGCTGGGCGATCGCGGCGTCGACGCCGCTGCGCAGCGGGCGGCGGCCCTCGACGGCGGCGTCGAGGTAGCGCTGGAGGCAGGCGTCGAAGTAGCCGGGCAGTCCGGCCAGGCGCTCCAGGTAGGAGTCGGCGCCCTCCTGGTCGACGGCGGTCATGACGAGGGACTGGAAGGCCTCGTTCTGGGGCGCCGCGATGGTCGCCGAGATGCTGAAGTCGGCGAGTCCGTGGGTGATCCGGCCGGTGCCGTTGTCGATCAGGCGGGCGAGGACGCGGTGCGTGATGCGGTCCTCGCCGTCGAGGGCGTCGAGGGGCACCGCGGCGAGCCGCGTCCCGAGGCCCTGCAGCACCGCGCGGTGTTCCAGGGCGGCCTCCCGGGACGGGTCCGGCACCTCGTGGGCGTGGCCCGCGACCCCGCTGAGCGTGGCGCCGAACGGGTCGTGCGCGTTCTCGGCGGCGAAGTACTCCTCGGCGAGCGCGGCGAGTTCGGCCTGGTGAGTCTGCTCGTTCATGAGAGGTGCCTATGACGAAACCTCAGGGGTCCGCAACCCCTGGGACGGCATTGGCCGTTGCGGGTTCATGAAGCCGGTTCGCGTTCATGCAGCCGGTTCGCGCGCCGGTCCGCGTGCCGTTTGCGCAGCTCGTCCGGGATGTGACGATGCCGGCCCCGTCGCTCTCGGGCGACGGGGCCGGCATCGGTTCTTCGGGGGCGGGGAGCGTCAGGCCTTCGCGGCCTTCGCGGCCTTCGCAGCCTTGGCGGCGGCCTCCGCGGCCTCCTTCTCGTGCTTCGCCTTGATCCGGGCGGTCTCCTTGCGGACGTCCACCTGGTTGGCACGCTCGTGCTGGAGCCAGAGGGGGTTCTCGGCCTTGAGGGCGTCGATCTGCTCGGTGGTGAGCGCCTCGGTCACCCCGCCGCGGGCCAGGCCCGCGATGGAGACGCCGAGCTTGGCGGCGACCACCGGGCGCGGGTGCGGGCCGTTCTGGCGCAGCTCCTGGAGCCACTGCGGCGGGTTCGCCTGGAGGGCGGTGAGCTCCTCGCGGGAGACCGGGCCGTCCTGGAAGCTCGCCGGGGCGGCGTCGAGGTAGATCCCCAGCTTCTTGGCCGCCGTGGCCGGCTTCATGGTCTGGCTGGTCTTCTGCTTGAGCGATGTCATGAGGACAAGGGTAAGGGAGCGCGCGGGCACTTCCGGTCACGGTCGGTAGCCTTGCCCTGTGACAGACATGCAGGTGAACCCGTCCTTCCGGCTCGCGTACGTCCCCGGCGTCACCCCCGGCAAGTGGGCGCGCGTCTGGGGCGAACGGCTCCCGGACGTCCCGCTCGACCTCCTCGCGGTGCCCGCCGCCGACGGCGAGCGGGCCCTGCGGGAGGGCGACGCGGACGCCGGCCTGGTGCGGCTGCCCGTCGACAAGGACGTGCTGAGCGCCATCCCGCTGTACACCGAGACCACCGTGGTCGTCTTTCCCAAGGAGCACTGGCTCGCGGCCGCCGAGGACGACGTCGCTCTCGCCGACCTGGCCGACGACGTCGTCTTCCACCCCCTGGACGACACCCTCGGCTGGACCGAGCTGCCCGGGCGCCCCGCCATCGAGCGCCCGGCCACCACCGGCGACGCGATCGAGCTCGTCGCGGCCAACGTCGGCGTGCTGCTGGTGCCGCAGTCCCTCGCCCGGCTGCACCACCGGCGCGACCTCACCTTCCGGGCGGTCGCCGACGCGCCGCAGTCGCAGGTCGCGCTGTCCTGGCCGCAGGAGCGGACGACGGACCTGGTCGAGGAGTTCATCGGCATCGTCCGGGGGCGGACGGTGAACAGCTCGCGCGGGCGGGGCGCGGCCCCGGCCCCCGAGGCGAAGAAGGCCGAGCCGAAGAAGGCGGCGGCCCGCAAGCCGCAGCCCCAGAAGGCGGGCCAGAAGACCGGGCAGAAGTCCGGCCAGAAGCCGAGGCCGAACGCCGCCGCCGCCAAGCGGGGCAAGCCGAGGCGCGGCCGGTAGCCCGCTCCCGGGTGCCGGCCGGGTCGAGTACCGGTCGGGCCGGGTGCTGGCCGGGGCCCGGCGGGGCGCGTACCGTCGGCCCCGCCCGCCCGCCCGGGGCGGAGCCGAGGGTGCGAGGAGAGCGGCCGTGTGGCACGACCTGGTAGTCGTCCAGATCCCGATCGTCGAGAAGGTCCTGCGCACGATCGCCGTCTACGCGCTCATCCTGGTCCTGTTCCGGGTCGCCGGGAAGCGCGGGCTCGCGGGCCTCAACACCTTCGACATGGTGGTCGTCTTCCTGCTCTCCAACGTCGTCCAGAACGCGATCATCGGCAACGACAACAGCCTCCTCGGCGGCGCCATCGGGGCCGTCACGCTGATCGCGGTCAACTCGGCCGTCACCCGCTGGCTCGCCCGCGACCCGCGCGCCGCCCGCCTGCTGGAGGGCACGCCGACGACGGTCGTGCGGGACGGCGAGCTCGTCCCGGGCGCCCTGCGGGAGCTCGCGCTGCGCCCGTCCGAGCTGGAGCACGCGATCCGGGTCCAGAACGGCGACGACGTGAGCGGCGTCGCCCACGCCCGACTGGAGCCCGACGGCCAGCTCCTCGTCACCCTCAAGGCCGCCGAGCAGAGCGCGACCCGCGGGGACGTCGAGGAGCTCCGGCAGCGCCTGGACAGGATCGAGCGCCTCCTGGCCGACCTCGGCCGACGGCCCTGACCCGCCGGTGCCCGGTCACCGGCGGCGGGTGAGGGTGGCCGTGAAGGGGCGGGGGCACATCGCGGCGCTGCGCATCGGGCGGACGGGGCGGCCGGGGGCCGGGGTGACCGTCCAGCGGGCGGCGATGGTGGCGATGGCGAGGACGGCCTCCGTCGTCCCGAACGCGTCCCCGATGCAGCGGCGGGCCCCGGCGCCGAAGGGGGCGTAGGTGCCCAGGGTGGGGCGGGCGGTGTCGAGCCAGCGGTCGGGGTCGAAGCGGTCGGGGCAGGGGAACAGGTCGGCCCGGCGGTGAAGCAGGTAGGGGCTGAACAGGATGGTCGCCCCGGCCGGGACGTGGTGCCCGCCCAGCTCGGTGCCGTCCCCGGTGACGACGCGGCTGAGGAGCCACGAGACCGGGTAGAGCCGCAGCGTCTCGCTGACGACGCGCGCGGTGAGCGGCAGGGCGGGCAGGTCCTCGTGGCGGGCGGGGCGGCCGTCGAGGACGGTGTCGAGCTCGGCGTGCAGGCGCTCGCGGACCGCCGGGTGGGCGGCGAGCAGCGTCCAGGTCCAGGAGAGCGTGGCGGCGGTGGTCTCCATCCCGGCGAGCAGGAAGGTGATCACTTGGTCGTGGATCTCCTCGTCGGTCAGCCCGCTGCCGTCCTCGTCGCGGGCGGCGAGCAGCATCGAGAGCAGGTCGTGGTGGTCGGTGCCGGCGGCGCGGTAGTCGGCGATGAGGCGGCGGGTGATCTCGGCGAGGTCGGCGCGGGCGCGGTGGTAGCGGCGGTTGCCGGGGGTGGGGATCCGGTCGGCGCCGGGCAGCGGCATCATGATCCGCCGGGCGACGCCGTGGGTGACGACGTCCATGGCCCGGTGGACGGGCAGGGCCCCGGCCCGCTCGTGGGCGGCGAAGAGGCAGCGGGCGGTGACGGCGGTGGTCAGGCGGTACATGGCGGCGGGGACGTCGACCACCTCGCCGTCGCGCCAGGGCGCGGTGACGCCGGCGATCTCGTCGGCCATCATCGCGGCGTAGCCGGGCAGCCGGTCGCGGTGGAACGCGGGCTGGAGCATCCGGCGCTGGCGGCGGTGCGCGGCGGCGGGGCAGGTGGCGAGGCCGTCGCCGAAGACCTCGCGGGCCTTGTCGACGACGAGCCCGCCCTTGTCGTAGATGCGGTCCTCGGTGAGCATGCGGCGGACGAGGTCCGGGTGGCAGGCGACGTACGCGTCCATCGGGCCGAGCCGCAGCCGCACGAGGTCGCCGTGGGCGGGCAGGCCGGCCACGAAGGCGTACGGGCGGCGGACGAAGGCCGGGACGTGGCCGAGCAGGGGCAGGGCGCCGGGGGCGGTGGCCGAGGTGTACTGGGTGGGCACGGGCGTCACCTTGGGGGTGCGGGGGCAGGTGACCGGCAGCTTCCCCGGCGGGAGTCGGCGAAACGAGCGCCGGGCGGCGGGCTGGTGAACACGGGGGCGTGCGCCGAACACCCGTGCGCCGTCCGGGGGTTGGCCCGGGGCCGGCCGGAGGGGTGGCCGGCAGGGTGGTCGGCGGGGCGGTCGGCCGGGCCGGAGCGGGGCTATCCGCGGGCGCCGTCGCACGCCTAGACTGCCAACCTCTTGCGAGACTACCGGTCAGTAGGAATTGGGGAGTTGGGATGGCCGACGAGCGGGTCCACGCGTTCACCGACGACGCCCTCGGCGAGCACGACGCGGTGGCGCTCGCCGCCCTCGTGCGCGCCGGCGAGGTCAACCCCCGGGAGCTGGTCGCCGCGGCCGTCGCCCGCGCCGCCCGCGTCGACGACACGCTGCTGCCCCTCGCCCACGACTCCCACGACCGGCCGCGGATCAGCCGCGAGGGCATCGGCGGGCCGCTGTGGGGCGTCCCGACCTACCTCAAGGACAACGTCGACCTGCGCGGCCTGCCCACCGCCAACGGCAGCGCCGCCTACCGGGCCCGGCCCGCCCGGCGCAACGCCCGCTTCACCGACCAGTTCCTCGCCACCGGCCTCGCCGTCCTCGGCAAGAGCCGGATGCCCGAGTTCGGCCTCAACGCCTCCACCGAGTTCGCCACCGCCCAGCCCGTCCGCAACCCGTGGAAGCCCTCGCACTCGCCCGGCGCCTCCTCCGGCGGCGCGGCCGCCCTGGTCGCCTCCGGCGTCGTCCCGATCGCGCACGCCAACGACGGCGGCGGGTCGATCCGCATCCCCGCCGCCTGCTGCGGCCTGGTCGGCCTCAAGCCCACCCGCGGCCGGCTGGTCACCAACGCGCAGAGCGGCAAACTGCCGCTCGACATCGTCACCGACGGCGTCGTCACCCGCTCCGTGCGGGACACCGCCGCGTTCCTCGCCGCCGCCGAACGGCACCGCGCCGACCCGCAGTTGCCGCCGGTCGGCCTGGTCGAGGGCCCCGGGCGGCGCAAGCTGCGGATCGGCCTCGTGGTGGACTCGCCGATCGCCAAGACCGACGAACCCACCCGCCGCGCCGTCGAGGAGACCGCCGCCCGCCTGGAGGCCCTCGGTCACCACGTCGAACCGACGACCCTGCCCTTCGACGAGGGGTTCTCCCGCGACTTCGTCTCCTACTGGGGCTACATCGCCTGGGCGATCTCCGTCACCGGCAAGCTGATGTACGACCCCGGCTTCCGCGCCCGCGACCTCGACGGCCTCACCACCGGCCTGCGCCGGGGCTACCAGCGCGAGTTCCGCCGCACCCCGGGCGTGCTGCGCCGCCTGCGGGCCGCGGAGGCCACGTACGCGGACATCTTCCGCACCCACGACGCGGTCCTGTCCCCGGTGCTCGCCCACGTCGCCCCGCCGATCGGGCACCTGAGCCCGAACGTCGCCTTCGACGAGCTGATCGAGCGGCTGCTGCGCTACGTCGCCTTCACGCCGGTCAACAACGTCACCGGCGGCCCCGGCATCGCCCTGCCCACCGGCGCGGCCCAGAACGACCTCCCGATCGGCGTCCACCTCTCCGCCGCCCACGGCCAGGAGCGCCTCCTCCTGGAACTCGCCTTCGCCCTGGAGGCCGACCGCCCCTGGCGCCGCATCCAGGACTGAGCGGTCGGCCGCCGCGAGCGGCGCCGGACGCCGCGTGACCAGTGGGTGCCGAGCCTGCCGAGGCGCTGACCCCCCCGACCCCCCGACGCGCCCGGCCCCAGCGCGTGTCCTACCCGCCGGGCGCCGCCACCGCCCTGGCCGCGCGGACCTCGTGGTGGACGCGGAACAGGGCGCAGTCCGGCGGCAGCGGCGCCTCCACGGCGGCGGCGGGCAGGGCGGTGCCGGTGCGCAGCGCCTCGGCCAGGTCGCCGAGCTCGCGGGTGACCGCGGCCACCTCGGCCCGGGAGGGGACGGGCGCGCCGTGCTCGACGCGGACCCTGGTCGCGGTCGTGGTGTCGACGATCCGCTCGACGGCGATCACCAGCGGCCACCACGCCTGGGCCCGGGCGCCGACCGGCGGTGGCTCGGTGAGCGCGCGCTGGAACTCGGTGCGCACGGCGGAGAGGTCCCGGTACAGGCGCCGCCGGTAGCGGGCGCGGGCGGGCTCGTCGCGGCCGGGGCCGGTGGTGAAGGCGAGCGAGACGTAGGAGGCGGTGTCGGCGACGGCCTCGGCCAGGCGGTCCCCGATGCGGGTGTGCCAGGACTCGGGCCACAGCAGGTAGCCGGCCAGCAGCGAGATGGCGCAGCCGATCAGCGAGTCGACGAGCCGGGGCAGCACGAGGTGGAAGCCCTGGTGGTTGAGCAGGTCGGAGAGCATGAGGATCACCGGTGTGATGGCCGCCGTCTGGAACGCGTACCCCTTGGCGGACAGCGCCGGGATCAGCGTCGCGAGCGCCGCCATCACCGGGACGTCCCACCAGCCGTGCGGCACCTCGGCCAGCACGGGGATCGCGATCAGCAGTCCGGCCGCGGTGCCGAAGGCGCGCAGCACCGCCCGGGAGAACACCGAGCCGAAGTCGGGCTTCATGACGAACGTGACGGTGAGCGTGACCCAGTACGAGCGGGGCACCGCGATCACCGACACCAGCACCTGCGCGAGGCCGATGCACAGCGCGAGCCGCAGCCCGTACCGCCAGGACGCGCCGGACAGCAGCAGGGCGCGCGCCGCCCGCCGGGCCCGTTCGTGCAGCCCGGCGGGCCGGCCGAGGTGGTCGTCGGCGGCGTACGGGTCCGGCGCGTCCTCCCGCACGACGGTGGCGGCGTGGCCGATGGCCTCGTCCAGCGCCCGGGTGGAAGGACCGGCGGGCTCCGGGAGCGCGAGCGCGGGGGACGGCCCGGTGCGGCCCGCCTCGACGGCGTCCGCGAGCCGCCGCACCGCCGCCGGGTAGGCGGCCGGCAGCGGGCCGAGGTCGCTCGGGCGCAGCTGGGCCGCCGAGGCCGCCTCGACCACCGGGATCACTGCGTTGAGCTGGGCGAGCAGCCGCACGAGGGTGGGCGAGCGGCCGTGCCGCCGGGCCCGGCGGGCGAGCAGCAGGTCGTAGGAGTGGTTGAGCGACTGGGTGAGGGCCTGGCGCGTCGCGTCGTAGCCGGGGGAGCCGGTGGCCTCCAGGAGCTCGGCGACGGCCCGGTACGTCCCGGCGACGACCGCGCGCTCGGGCGTGCCGCCGCGCAGCGGCCACGCGAGCAGGGTGAGGACGAGCACGACCCCGCCGCCCGCCAGGAGCAGCACCGGCGGCAGCCACCACGGGGACGGCAGCGGCAGACCCGCGCCGACCACGGCGTTGAGCAGCAGGAGCAGCCCGGACACCGACGCGACCGCGCCGATCGACGAGATCATGCCGGAGACCAGCGCGATCAGCGTGAGCGCGACGACGGCCGTCCAGCCCTCCTGGAAGACCAGGGTGCCCAGCAGGACGCCGAGGGCGCCGAACAGCTGCGGCACGGCGATGTTGAACACCCGCATCCGGTAGGCGTCCGCGGTGTCCCCGATGACGCCGGACAGCGCTCCCATCGACACCAGCGCCCCGTACCCGGGCCGTCCTGCGGCCGTCCCGACGGCGAGCGGCGCGGCGAGCGCCACCGAGGCCCGGGCGGCCGCGGCCCACGGGATCGGGGCACGGGCGGGCCGCAGCCCCGCGGTCAGCCAGCCGGGCGGGGCGAGCCGGGCGGCTCGGGAGCGGCGTGCCATGGGAAAAAACTACGGCGAACCGCCGGGCCGGGCCCCCGGAACGCGGCCTACGTCAGGAGTCGTAGCGTGAGGGGGACCGCAGACCGAAGCGTGGCACGGCGTCCGGTCACCAGGATGGGCGCGGACGATCTTCGTGCCCCCGGTGTCGCGGGGCCGGAAGGGAAGTACGGCGGATGGACGGCGTGGACGGCGCACGGAGCCGGACGGCATTGGTCGAGGACCTCATGGAGCGGTTCCCCGACGTGCCGCGCGAGGCGGTGATCAAGGAGGACCTGCTGCGCGGCGGCATGGCCTTCGACGAGTCCGCGCTGAGCGGCAGCGGCGGGGACGGCACGGGGGAGGTCAAGCCGAAGTCGTACTTCATCTTCTCCTTCGACCACCGCACCCTGCCCGAGCTCGGCGCCGCCGCGCTCAACCGGCCGCCGGAGGAGATCGTGCTGACCGGCGGTCCGTACGGGCTGCGCCGCACGGTGGTGTCGGTGCGGGTGAACCCTGACTCGCCGTACCGGGTGGGCGCGGGCGAGGACGGCGCGCTCGGGCTGTACCTGGACGGCGCGCGGATCGCGGACGTGGGCCTGCCGCCGATGCCGGACTACTACCGGCACACGCTGGAGAAGGGAAGCCGGTGATGGAGGTGGCCCCGACCATCCTGTGGGACTAGCTCCAACACCGGCTTCCGGGTCTGCCAGAACTACGGCACCAACAGGAGTGCCAGTTCTGCGACTTGGCATCCTCCCCGCTGTGCGGCGGGGATTCCCTCCGGCGCTGCGGCTGGATTGGTCGGGCGGTTACCCGCCGTCCTGGTTGGCGCTTCACGGACCCGCTCACTCGCTGGAGGTCTCCACGCCCTGCATCCGCCTACCCGGCGGCCGTACAGCAATGCCATCGCCTTGGCTGTCGTCGACGGCTCAACGAGGTTACCTCAGCAGCCTGTTACGTATCGTCACCCGCAAGGGTGATCTGTTCCCGGGGGCGAGGTGTGGGACAAGCGGCTGTTCGAGCTGCACTGCCCCGGCAAGGAGCGCTACGTCGGGCGGGACGAGTGGCACCGGCGGATCCTGGAGTCGGCGGAGGTCTTCGGGCCGTCGAACGTGATCCCCAACTTCGTCGCCGGCATCGAGATGGCGAAGCCGTTCGGGTTCGCGACGGTGGACGAGGCGATCGCCTCCACGCGGGAGGGGCTGCGGTTCTTCATGTCGCACGGCGTCGTGCCGCGCTTCACGACGCGGTGCCCGGAGCCGACGACGCCGCTCGGGAAGGGCAATCCGCTGGGCGCGCCGCTGGATTACCACATCCGGCTGCTCCGGGCCTACCGGGCGACGCTGGAGGAGTTCGGCCTGTCGTCCCCGCCCGGCTACGGGCCCGCGGGGGCGGGGAAGGCGGTGTTCTCCGTGAGCTCCTTCATGGACTCGCTGCCGGGGTAGGCGCCCGCCGCAACGTACGGCGCCCGCCGCAACGTACCGACGGCCGTCCGGGTTCACGCCCGGGCGGCCATTTTTATGTCAATTTCCGAAACAATACCTCCGGGGTTATGTCCCTCGGCGAAACATAAAGCGAACCGTGGCGGTGGCCTTGAGCTGCGTGGATTTCCCTATTGGCAATCCGCGGTTGAGGGTTGACACCATTAGTTGGTCTAGTCCAACGTAGGTGACGCGCCGTTCGGCGACGGCTGAGGCGGGGTGAGGTGCCCTGCCGCGCCGACGAGTTGGCCGCCCGACCTGGTGAGAATTCCGGTCCATCGCGCCCGCACTCGTCCATCGGGGAAGCGCTGCGCCGAACACGAACCATGGAGTGACTTGCTCATGCCGAAGCCTGACGGATATCTGCACCGGGCCGCCTCCGAACGCCCCTACTTCTCCGCGGACGGAGAGTCCTACCTCGCGCAGACCGCCCTGCGGGACATCCGGAAGACCCGGCCGCTGCGCGTCCTGTCCGAGGAGGACCTGGAGTTCTGGCGGACGTACGGCTACGTCGTCGTGAAGGAGGCCGTGCCGGCCGACGCGGCCCGGCGCCTGCTCGACTTCGCCTGGGACTTCCAGGGCCTGTCCCCGGACCGGCCCGAGGACTGGTACCGGGAGCGGGACTACCGCGACGAACTCGACCAGCACCTGCACATCTACGGCTTCGTCGAGGCCTACCACCACCAACTGATCTGGGACAGCCGCCAGTCGCAGCGGGTCTACGACGCCTTCGTCGACGTGTGGGACTGCGAGGAGCTGTGGGTCACCCTCGACCGGCTCAACCTCAACCCGCCCAACGTCCGCAACCGTGACCGCGCGCTCATCGAACCCACCGACCGCGGCTTCGACATCGAGCTGCACTGGGACGTCGACACCACGCTCGGCATGCTGCCGCAGCGCGTCCAGGGCATCATCGCGCTCAACGACACCGAGCCCGACCACGGCGGCTTCCAGTGCGACCCGGAGCTGTTCCGCCGGTTCAACGCGTGGCAGGCCGCCCAGCCGGCCGACCGCGACCCGCTCCGCCCGGACGTCGACCGCACCGAATTCCCGGTCGTCCGCCCCGAGTTGCAGGCCGGTGACCTGCTGATCTGGAACGGCCTGCTGGCCCACGGCGTCGAGCGCAACACCTCCGCCGCCGGCGTCCGCGCCGTGCAGTACCTGTCGATGATGCCCGCACTGGAGGAGGCCGAGGACATGCGCCGCTCGCGCGTCGACTCCTGGCGCACCCTGAGCACGCCGGACTGGAACCGCACCCTCGTCGGCGACGCCGACAAGCCCGAGGCGCTGCGCTACGGCCCCGCCGAGCTCACGGAACTGGGCGAGAAGCTGCTCGGGCTCAGGTCCTGGAACGGCGGGGAGTCCGCCGGGGCGGGGGAGTAGCGTGCGGCGCAGAATCTGCCTGACCCTGCCGACCAACCGGGCCTGCGCCGGGACGATCGCCGCGACCGGTGCCGAAGCCGCTTACGCGGCACGGGCGTTCGACGTCGAGGTGCACCTGCTGATCCTGGACTCCGCGGACGGGCCGACGTACGACGAGCACGCCAAGGCCGTCGCCGCGCTCCCCGCGACGGAACACGTCGTCGTCCACCACCTCGACGAGGACGCCCAGCGCGACTTCCTGCGGGACGTCATCGCGCGCTCCGAACTCCCGGACGCGGAGCACCTGTTGGAGCTCATGCTGCCGGACGCCGTGTCCTACGGCGCCTGCACCAACCGCGCGTTCCTGATCGCCGCCGCCCTCGGATGCACCTCCGTGCACCGCCGCGACTCCGACAGCCGCTACCAACTCATCGACGGTGAACCGGTGTTTCCGGTCGACCACGAACTCGCCACCCTCGGCCGGCGGGCCGCCGACGCGGCCGGATCCGTCACCGGGAACACCCTCGACCCGGCCCACGCGAACAAGCCGGTCAGCCTCGTCGGCGCCTCCTTCATCGGTGAACCCTCCGTCGACATCGGCGAGATGCGCGAAGCCGACCCCGACGTCCACCGCGAGGTCGTCGGCCTCTGGGCGCCCACCGGCGCCACCGAGGAGGAGCGGCGCGAACTCGTCGCCGAATCCTTCGCCGGGGCCGGCAGCGAACCGTTCACCCACGACCGCGCCGTCCTCGACCTGCCCGACATCTGGCGCGTCGACATGTGCAACATCGCCCTCGACCACGAGGTCTACGAGCGCGTCCCGCTGCCGCCCGCCACCGCGACCATCGGCAGCGACTACTTCCTCCTGCACCTCGTCCGCGACGCGACCCTGCCCGGCGTCGTCCACAACCGGCACATCGTCAACTACTACACGCCGGAACGGCGCACCGGCGCCGGCTTCACCGCCTACCAGCTGCGCTTCGCGAAGTTCCTGCTCTCCATGCTCTACCTCTACCCGGTCTACTCCGAGATGGAGGCCGCCGGCGACGCCCTGCTCGACGCCGGCCACCGCGTGCGCGCGGACGTCATCGCCGACGCCGCCCGCCGCAGCGCCGCGACCGACCGCGCGGAGAACCACCGACGGCTCGCCGTCCTCGACCGCTGCTACCGCCAACTGGGCGGCAAGTACGCCGAGTTCGCCGACCACCTGGCACCCCTGCGGGCGGACCTGCTCGACGAGGCGCAGGCGGACATCGAGGACTTCGCGCTGCTGACCGACGCGTGGGGTCCGCTCGTACGGGCGAGCCGGGCCACCCCAGCCGACCGGCTGCCGTGCTAGCGACCAGGAGCCGCACCCACATGTCACGCGAGACTGCCGAACCGGCCGCGAAGCTCCATACGACCGTGCACCCGCACGCCCCGCACCGCTCCTCCCTCCAGGGCGCCCTCCCGCAGGGCTCCGACGCACCCGCCCCCGTCCACGACCCCTCGGCACTGCGCGCCGCGCTCGCCGCCGCCACCGACGACCGGATCATCTACGACCTCGACGGCATCGCCGCCCAGTACGCCGCCCTGACGGCCGAACTCCCGGGCGCCGACGTCCGGTTCGCCCTCAAGGCCTGCCCGGTCGACGAGGTCCTCGCCCGCCTGGCCGGCCTCGGCGCCGGCTTCGACGCGGCCTCCCCGCAGGAGATCGCCCAGGCGCTGCGCACCGGCGCGGGCGCCGGGCGGATCCACTACGGCAACACCGTCAAGTCCGACGCGAACATCGCCGAGGCCTACCGGCTCGGCGTGCGCGACTTCGCCACCGACTGCCTGGAGGACGTCGAGGCGATCGCCGAACACGCCCCCGGCTCGCGGGTGTTCTGCCGCCTGGCGACCACCGGGGAGGGTGCGCTGTGGGGCCTCAGCCGCAAGTTCGGCTGCTCGCCCGAGGACGCCGTCCGGGTGCTGGAGGCGGCCCGCGCGGCCGGCCTGACCCCGTCCGGCCTGTCCGTGCACGTCGGCTCGCAGCAGATGACCGCCGAGGCCTGGCACGCCGCGATCGACGCGCTGGCCGCCGTCGTCGAGGCGCTCAACTGGCGGGGCATCACGCCCGCGACCATCAACCTCGGCGGCGGTCTGCCCGCCCTCGGGGTGCTCGACCGGAGCGGCCGGCCGCTGCACCCGCCGCTGGACAAGATGTTCGCCGTCATTCGCGAAGGCATGGACCGGCTGCGCGAACTCTCCTCCGGTCCGGTGGAGTTCATCATCGAGCCCGGCCGCCACCTGGTCGCCGACCACGGCGCGATCCGCGCCCACGTCGCCCGGCTCACCTCCCGCCGCCAGCTCGACGGCACCCGCGAGGACTGGCTCTACCTGAGCTGCGGCAAGTTCAACGGCCTGTACGAGATGGACGAGCTGCAGTACCGCCTGGAGTTCCCGACCCACCCCGGTGGCCAGTTCGTCAATGCCGTCGTCGCCGGCCCGACCTGCGACAGCGACGACGCGTACCGCGCGCTGGAGGACGGACTCGTCCGGGTGCCCCGCGCGATCGCCTCCGGCGACCCGGTGTGGGTGCACGCGTGCGGCGCGTACGCGACCGCCTACGCCACCCGCGGGTTCAACGGCTTCGAACCGCTCCCGTACAGCTGCATAGGAGGCGGCGAGTGAGCGCCGACATCCGGATCCGCCCGGTGCGGGAAGGGGACTGGGACGCCATCGTCGCCCTGGAGGCCCGCGCCTACGCCGACCACGGCCTCTCCGAGGGCCGCGAGGCGCTGCGCTCCCGGCACGCCGCTTCGCCCGGCACCTGCTACGTGCTGGAGCACGTCGGCGGCGTCGGCGGCTACCTGCTCGCCCTGCCCTACCCGCTGTTCCGCAGCCCGGACCTGAGCCTCGGCGAACGGCCGGGAGCCGCGCGGCCGGGCGCGAGGCCCAGCAACCTGCACGCCCACGACCTGGTGATCGCCGAGGAGTTGCGCGGCCGGGGCCTCGCGCCGCGCCTGATGCGGCACCTGCACGACACCGCGCGGACGGCCGGCTACCGGACGGTCTCGCTGGTCGCCGTCCTCGGCGCCCAGGCCGTGTGGGCCCGGCTCGGCTACCGCGCCCGGCCCGAGATCGGCCTGCCGGAGAGCTACGGGCCCGGGGCCGTCTACATGGCGATGCCGCTGCGGCCCGCCGGCGCTCACGCCCTCCCCGCCCTCACCGACCTCACCGCCGTCCCCACCCTCGCCACCGAACTGGGCTGATGCACATGATCCGCGTCCGCGACGACTTCCGTCGGCACCAACTCGCCATCGCCGCACTGTTCTTCGTCCTCGGCTTCCAGTACGCGACCTGGGTCTCCCGGGTGCCCGCGCTCAAGGCCAGGCTCGACCTGAGCGAGGCGCAGATCGGGCTGCTGCTGATGACCTGCGGGGTCGGCGCGGCGGTGTCCTTCCCGCTGGTCGCCGTGCTGATGCGGCGGGTCGGATCCCGGCTGCTGTCGGTGCTGTCCGCGCTGGCGCTCGGCGGGGTGCTGCTCGCGCTGTCGGCGGTGCCGAACTACGCCGTCACGCTGCTGGTGCTGTTCTGCGACGGCATCGCGGTCGGCTGCCTGAACGTCGCCATGAACGCCCAGGGCGCGGCGCTGGAGGCCCGCTTCGGACGCACGACCATGTCCCGCCTGCACGCGACGTTCAGCGCGGGCTCGCTGCTGGCCGCGCTGCTCGCCTCGGCCGTCACCGCGGCCACCGACACCATGGCGGTGCATTTCGGCGTCGCGGTCGCGGTGCTGGTCGCGCTGGTCGCGCTCGCGCGCCCGGCGCTGCTGGCGGAGGACCCCGCCGCCCAGGAGGAGGCCGCCCCGGGGAAGAAGGACCGTCGCCGGTTCGCCCTCCCCGCGATGGCGACGCTGTGGATGGGCCTCGCGATGGTCTTCGGCACCGTCACCGAGGGCGCCATGAACGACTGGTCGGCGCTCTACCTCAAGGACGTCGTCGAGGCGAGCGCCGGCATCGCGCCGCTGGGCATCGCCGTCGTCTCGGTCATGATGGTGCTCGCCCGGATCTTCGCCGACGGCTGGCGCACCCGCTTCGGCGACGGCCGGATCGTCCGCGCCGGCAGCCTGCTGGCCGCCGCCGGCCTCGCCCTCGCGCTGCTCTCCGGCGGCGTGGTGCCGACCCTCCTCGGCTTCGCGTGCGTCGGCCTCGGTGTCGCCGCCGTCACCCCGTGCGTCTACGTCGCCGCGGCCCGCCGGGGCTCCGACGCGCTGTCCCTGGTGGCCGCCATGGGCACCACCGGCCTCCTCGCCGGCCCCGCCGTGATCGGCTTCATCGCCGACGGCGCCGGCCTGGTCTGGGGCATGGCCGCCGTCGCGGCCTCGGCCGGGGTCGTCTCCCTGTGCGCCCTCCGGATCCAGTGGCCCGCCCCGGCCGCCGCCGACCCGCTCGACGCCCGCCTCGCCCCCGACGCGACCTGACGGTCGCCCCCTGAACCTCGCCCGGCACGCCGACGCCCCCGTCGTGGACGTGCCGGGCGAGCCCGTTGCGCGGCGCCCGTTCCGCGGCGCCCGTGCTCAGCCGTCCGTGCTCAGCCGTCCGCCGGGGCCGGCCCGACGGCGGTCCCGGTGATGGCGTGCCGGGCCAGCCGGTCGCGCAGGCGGGTGAGCCGGGCGATCTCGGCGTCCAGCGCGGCCAGCCGGCGGGCCACCACCGGGGCGAAGGTCTCCGGTGCCGGCGGTTCGCCGGCGCAGCGGTGCGGCGCGTCCGTGTCGAGCAGGTCGAGCCGGTGCGCGCGGGCGGCGACGTCCTCGACGGTCAGGCCGAGTGCCAGCAGCTCCCGGATCGCCCGGATCCGGACGATCTCGGCCCGGCCGTACTCGCGCTGGCCCGAGGGCGAGCGGGGCGGTGGGCTGAGCAGGCCCCGCTGTTCGTAGAAGCGCAGCGCCCTGGGCGTGGTGCCCGCCGCCGCCGCGGCGTCGCCGATCCGCATTCCCGTCCTCCCGCCGTCACCGTGCACGTCCACCGCTCGCCTGCAGGTCGCCTGCAGGTCGACTGCCGGCCGCCTACAGCTCGCCTAGAGCTAGACGATCAGGGCCCCGAAGGCGTCCCCGTCGATCAACCGACGCAACGCCGCCGGCGCCCGATCGATGCCCGCGATCCGCGTGTGCGGGAAGGAGATGAGGCCCGCGCGCAGCCAGGCGCCGAAGCGCTCGCGCCACTCGGCGTCGAGGCCCGGGTGGTCGGCACCCCGGAATCCGCGCAGCGTCACGCCCTTGACGATCAAGGGGAGGCCGTCCAGGACCGTCGGGGCGGTGCCGCCCCGCCCGTCCGGCGCGAGCTGCCCCGACAGCGCCCCGACCAGGGCGAACCGCGCGCCCGGCCGGGCCGCCGCCGCGGCGGCCGTCAGCTGCTCGCCGCCGACCGTGTCCAGCAGCACGTCGATCCCGTCCGGCGCGGCCCCGGCGAGCTGCTCCGCGAACGGCCGCCCGCCGCGCACCAGCACGGCGTCGTAGCCGAACTCGGCGGTGAGCCGGGCGGCCTTGGCGGGCGAGCCGGTGGTGCCGATCACCCGGGCCGCGCCGAGCAGCCGGGCCACCCGGCCGGCCAGGCTGCCGACCGCCCCCGCCGCGCCGGTCACCAGTACGACGTCGCCCTCCCGCACCCCGGCCGTGCGGGCCAGCCCGCCGTAAGCCGCGACGCCGGGGGAGAGCAGGGCGACCGGGTCCGGCAGGCCGGCGCCGACGGGCGTGAACGCGGTGGCGTCCGCGACCGCGTGCTCCCGCCAGCCGTGCATGTGCGTGACCAGGTCACCCGGGCGCAGCGGGCCGTCCGAGGGCGCGGTCAGCACCTCGCCGAGGGCCGGCCCGAACAGCGCGTCCCCGGGCCGGATCGGGGGCAGCGGCAGGCCGCCGGCCTCGCGGCCGATCAGGGTGCGCAGGCCGGGGAAGACCAGGAAGGCCCGGTTGCGGACCAGCACCTCGCCCGGTCCGGGGGCCGGCAGCGGCTCCTCGACGACGGCGAAGTGCCCGGGCTCGGGCAGTCCGGCGGGGTCGGCGGTCAGCCGGACGACGCGGGTGGTGGCGGGCAGGGCCATGGCGGGCCTCCTCGGGCGGGCGCGGCGGGCTCTCCGCCGCGGTGCCGGGACGCTAAACCCTGACGTGCGGGTCAGGGGCAAGCCCGGGAAGCGCTCTGACGGGCCGTCTTCTAGAGTCGCCGTGGAACGCGTGTACGAGATCCAGAGCCGCACCGAGAGGCAGTACCGCCATGAACGAGCAGGCGCCCGAGCCGTTCGAGCCCGTCGACGAGGACTGGGGGACGGCGCTCGCCGTCGTCGCGCACCCCGACGACATGGAGTACGGCGGGGCCGCCGCCGTCGCCCGCTGGACGGGGCAGGGCAAGAAGGTGGTCTACGTGATGGTCACGAGCGGCGAGGCCGGGATCGACTCGATGGGCCCCGAGGAGTGCGGGCCGCTGCGCGAGGCCGAGCAGATCGCCTCGGCGGCCGTGGTCGGCGTCGACACCGTCGAGTTCCTCGGCCACCCGGACGGCGTGCTGGAGTACGGGCTGCCGCTGCGCCGCGACATCGCCCGCGCGGTGCGCCGGCACCGGCCGGACATCGTGATCACGAGCAACTTCCGCGAGACGTACGGCGGGACGATGCTCAACCAGGCGGACCACGTCGCCGTCGGCCGGGCCACCCTGGACGCCGTCCGGGACGCGGGCAACCGGTGGGTGTTCCGCGAGCTGGCCGAGGAGGGGTACGAGCCGTGGAACGGCGTCCGGCAGGTCTGGGCGGCCGCCTCGCCGGGGGCACGGCACGCGGTGGACACCACGGACACCTTCGACCTGGGCGTCGCCTCGCTGCGGGAGCACAAGGCGTACCTCGCCGGGCTGGGCGGCCCGATGGCGGACCCGCGCGAGTTCCTGGAGGGCTTCGGCCGGGGCGCGGGCAGCCGGCTCGGGGTGCGCTTCGCCGTGCCGTTCGAGGTGTTCCCGCTGCGCTAGTCCGCGTTCGTGCCGTCCTCGTTCGTGCCGTCCTCGTTCGTGCCGTCCTCGTTCGTGCCGTCCTCGGAGTCCTCGGTGCCCTCGGAGGAGCCCTCGGAGTCCTCGGTGCCCTCGCGGCGCCGGCGCCGGTAGCGCACCACCTGGCGCGCCAGGAGGGCGGCGACGAGGACCCCGAGCCCGACCGCGAACCAGAGCTGGTAGCGGATCGCCGTGCGGTACACCGTGCCGATGTTGGCGCCGGCGACGAACCCGAACGTCCCCCACGCGGCCGTCCACAGCGCCGCGCCGATGACGTTGAAGACCGCGAACCGCCGCCAGGGCATCTCGGTGGTCCCGGCGATGATGCCGTTGGTCTGGCGCAGCCCGTCCACGAAGCGGGCCACCGCGACGACCTTCCCGCCGTGCGTGGCGAAGAAGCCGTCCGCGCGCTCCATCCGGGCGGGGGTGAGCAGCACGTACCGGCCCCAGCGGTGGACGAACGCGCGCCCGCCGGTGCTGCCGATCAGGTAGCCGAGGGAGTTGCCGAGCGTCGCGGCGACGAAGGCGATCACCAGGACGGCGGCGAAGTCGAGGTGCCCGGTGCCGGCGTAGACGCAGGCGAGCACGAGGATGGTCTGCCCGGGCACCGGGATGACGCAGTTGTCGAGCAGCACGAGCAGCGCCACCGCCAGGTACCCGTAGTGGTCCAGCAGTGGCGCGAGCCCGGCCAGTGCCCCGGGCAGCGGGGTCGCGGGGGTGGACACCGCTCCTCACCACCTCGCCCGGGTCGGGGGCGGGGCGGCGGGTGCGTCGGTCAGCGGTCCGCCAGACGGGGTTCGATGTTGCAGTCGGGGCCCGGGTAGACGAGTCCCTCGTGGCCGTCCTCGAAGCGCACCACGTACGGCGGTTCGCCGTTCGTGCCGCGCACCTCGATGATCTCGCCCTTCTGGTCCGTCATGCCCACCGACCTGCTGTGGATGTGGAGCTGGTCACCTACTGCCGCGTGCATGGGTCTGCTCCTCGGGTCGCGGTGGCCGCGTCGGCGGCCGGTCTGCCTTCCACTGTGCTGCGCGGTGAGCGGCCCCGCAACGGCTCGGGCGGACGGGACGGGACGGGGCCCGCGTGGTGCTACGCGAGCTGCTCCGCCAGGTAGCTGCGCACCAACCGCTTGCATTCGGCGATCAGCGCCGGGTCCCCGTCCGGGTCGCCCCGGAAGGCCAGCTTGAGGACCGCGTCGGCGGCCTCCAGAGCCACCCGCAGGGCGAGCGTGAGGGCGGCCGGGTCGCTCGCCGCGAAGAGCTCGCCGCCGAGCGCCTGCAGGCGCAGCGCGACGGCGGTGTTGTTGTCCACGCCCGCGTCGAGCAGGTGCCGTTCGTCGCGCAGACCGGACGGGACGGCGGCGCCGGCGAGCCCGAAGTCGAGCTGCCCGAAGCCGGGCACGGCGCGCTTCATCGCGACGAACTCCTCCACCGCGAGGTCGGTGAAGCGGGCCGGGCCGACCGGGGCGGCCTGCGCGAGCCGGCCGTCCAGGCGCTGGAGGTAGTGGTCGAGGTTGCGGCTCGCGAGCGCGGCGAGCAGGTCCTCCTTGCCGGCGAAGAACTGGTACAGGGTGCCGATCGGCACCTGGGCGCGGGCGGCGACCTCCTTGGTCGTGAGCGCGGTGGGGCCGACCTCGTCGAGCAGCCCGGCGCAGGCGTCCAGGATGCGGCCGTACCGCTCCTGGCTGCGCTGCTGGACGGGCTTGCGCCGTCCGGGGGGTACGTGACTCCACGTGTTCGCGCTCATAGGGCTCACTGTGCCGCATTCGGCCAGGTGGGGGCGAATCAACGGGGGGAGGGGCGGGACCCCGCGCGGGACCCCGGGGAAATGATTGACAAACTCAACCTTTCACGTCTAGCGTCGGTATTGCTTCAAGTGATGAAACATCGATGTGCGCAAGCCATCCCGAAGGACCGCGAGAACCCCATGACCGCACTGTCCGGACCCTCCGCCCACGCCTCCGCCGAGGACATCCCCGCCGCCGTCGCCCGGCTGCGGGCCGCGTTCGACACCGGCCGCACCCGCCCGCTCGCCGACCGCCTCGACCGGCTCGCCGCCCTGCGCGCCCTGCTCACCGAGCAGGCCGAGGTGTTCCAGGAGGCCCTCCGCGCCGACCTCGGCAAGAGCGCCGCCGAGTCCTACCGCAGCGAGATCGGCTTCACGCTCAACGAACTCGACCACACCGTCGCGCACTTGGCCGAGTGGCTGCGCCCGCGCCCGGCCGCCGTCCCGGAGCCGTTCCGGCCCGCCGAGGCCACCGTCGTCCGTGACCCGCTGGGCGTCGTGCTGATCATCGCGCCGTGGAACTACCCGCTCCAGCTGGCCCTCTCGCCGCTGGTCGGCGCCCTGGCCGCCGGGAACGCCGCCGTCGTCAAGCCCAGCGAGCTCACGCCGGCCACCTCCGCGGCCATCGCCGAGCTGCTGCCGCGCTACCTCGGCGAGACCGTCGCCGTCGTCGAGGGCGCCGTCCCGGAGACCACCGCGCTGCTGGAGCAGCGCTTCGACCACATCTTCTACACCGGCAACGGCACCGTCGGCCGCATCGTCATGGCCGCCGCGGCCCGGCACCTGACCCCGGTCACCCTCGAACTCGGCGGCAAGAGCCCGGTCGTGGTCGAGCCCGGCGCGGACCTCGCCGTCACCGCCCGCCGGATCGCCCGCGGCAAGTTCCTCAACGCCGGCCAGACCTGCGTCGCCCCGGACTACGTGCTCGCCGTCGGCGACACCGCGGCCGAGCTGGAGAAGGAACTCGCCGCCGCCGTCCACGAGTTGTACGGCGACGACCCGGCCGCGGCCGAGCACTACGGGCGCATCGTCAGCGAGCGCCACTTCGACCGGCTCACCGCGTTCCTCGGCGACGGCCGGACGGTCACCGGCGGCGCCCACGACCGCGCGGCCCGCTACCTCGCCCCGACCGTCCTCGCCGACGTCGAGCCCACCGCCCCGGTGATGCGGGACGAGATCTTCGGCCCGATCCTGCCCGTCCTCACCGTCCCCGACCTGGACGCGGCGATCGCCTTCATCAACGAGCGCGACAAGCCGCTCGCCCTGTACGCCTTCACCGAGTCGGCCGAGACCAAGCGCCGCCTGGCCGAGGAGACGTCGTCGGGCGCGCTCAACTTCGGCCTGCCGGTCCTGCACCTGGCGATGCCCGAGCTGCCGTTCGGCGGCGTCGGCGGGAGCGGCATGGGCCGCTACCACGGCGAGTACTCGATCGACACGTTCAGCCACCTCAAGGCCGTCGTCGACAAGCCCCTCGTCTGAGCCCCTGAGCCCCTCACCCCTTCCACCTCCCTGGAGACCACACCGATGACCCCGCTCGACCACAGCGCCGCCGTCGCCGCCGAGACCGCCCGCTTCGTCGGCGCCGTGCGGGCCGCCGACCCGGCCACCCCGGTGCCCACCACCCCCGGGTGGACCCTCGCCGACCTCGTCCAGCACGCGGGCAGCGTCCAGCGCTGGTTCACCGTCCTGCTGCGGCAGCGGATCCAGGAGCGGCCCACCAGCCGGGACGTGGACCTCAAGCTGCCCGGGCGGGCCGAGGCGTTCCCCGACTGGCTGGCCGACGCGGCGGCCGAGGCCGGCGAGGCCTTCGCGGCGACCGACCTCGACGCCCCGATGTGGGCCTGGGGCGCCGACCAGCACGCCCGCTTCTGGGTGCGTCGGATGCTGTTCGAGACCCTCGTCCACCGCGTCGACGCCGAGCTCGCCCTCGGCGGCAAGGCGGACATCGCCCCGGAGCTCGCCGCCGACGGCGTCGACGAATTCCTCACCAACCTGCCGTACGCGGTCTTCTTCGCCCCGGGCACCGCCGAGCTCCGCGCCGAGGACCGCACCATCCGCTTCGCCCGCACCGACGGCGACGGCACCTGGCTCGTCCGCCTCCGCCCCGACGGCTTCGGCCTCGACCGCGACGCCGCGCACGTCCCGGCCGACGCGACCGTCTCCGCCACCGCCGCCGACCTGCTGCTCCTCCTGTACGGCCGGGTCGACCGCGCCTCGGAGGGCGTCGCCGTCGCGGGCGACGAGGCGCTGCTCGCGCTCTGGTTCGCCAACTCGGCCTTCTGACCGGCCAGGTGGGGTCCGCCGGTCGGTGGACCCCACCGCCGGTCGCCTCAGGCGTTCGCGCCGCTCATCGGCCCGTCCGGCACGGCCGGCACGGCGGCCGGCTGCTCCGCCCCGGTCGCAGGCTGTTCCGCCTCGGTAGCCGCGTGCTCCGCCTCGGCGGCCGCCTGCAGGTAGCCCGCGAGGCGGTTCCGGAGGTCCGTCGTCCAGAAGTCGTCGTCGCCGTCGTCGTCCTCCGGGACCGTCCGTTGATTCCTGGCCATCGCCCGGAGCAGATCGATGTCCAGACCCGCGTTCCCGTGTTCCTCGCAAGCCTTGTGGAACCGGACGAGGTGCCCGACGGGCGCGGAGCTGGCCATGGCGGTCAGGAGGCCCGACCGCTCCCCGCTCGGCTCGTCCTGGTCGGCGATCCAGCGGAAGAGGTCGATCGGCCGGCGCACGCAGGCGAGGGCGTATTCGACCGTGATCCCGTCGTGCAGGCGGCGCCGGTCCCTGAACTCCCGGGCGAGGGCCATGACGTCGCGGACCGGGTGGCCGAGCGCGACCTGCTCGATGAGGTTGTCCGCGGCCTCGTCCTGGTCGGCGTCCCGCAGGTAGGAGACCGCCTCGCACATGCCCGTCAGATCGCCCGTGCCGCCCCTCTCCCGCAGTTCGAGCTCGGCGTTCGTCGCGCGCGTGAGCTCGTCGAGGGTCCGGGCGTACACCTCGCGCAGGCGCAGGACGGCTCCGGCCTGGCGGATCTGGTCCTCCAGCTGTGCGATGCGGTCGAGAGCGGCGTCCCGCTGCTCGGTCAACCCGCGGACTTCCTCCCGGCTTCGGGAGGTCAGGTGTTCCAGGGCCTCCTCCGCGTTCCGCCGGAGCTCGCGTTCGTCCCGGAGCTCCTGCTGGAGGCCGTCCATCTCCCGGAGCGCCTGGGCGCGGTGCAGGTCGAGGTCCTCGCGGGCGTCGGCGAGCTCGAACTCGCGGGCCTGGAGCGGGCTTCGCGCGCGGGCCGCCGCGTACATCAACGCCCGGGTCGCCGCGACCTCCTCGGGGGAGACGCAGGTGCCCTCCTGCTCGGCGATCAGCTCGTGGAGCCGCGCGGCGAGCTCCCGACGGGGCACCTCACGGCCGTTGAAGAACTTCGACAGGCGGGTCCGGTCGACCCGCAGTCCGTCGCCGCTCAGCCGCCCGGCCAGTTCCTCCGACGAGAGCCCGATGCGTCCCCGCAACTCCCGCAGACGCTGCGCACAGCGCCGCTCCGGCTCCGACAGCCGTTCGTCCAGCGGGGACAACCCCCGTGGTGCGGGCATCTGCTCCCGCGTCACGCCGTGCCTCCTCCGTGTTGTGCGGCCGGCATCTTGCGTCGGGCCGACGCACGATGCCGTTGCGACCTGACGCAACCACCGTGCTGGCCATTGTGATGGGACCGTCCCCCGTTGGTACCGTCTACGGAGATTCGAGTGCGCCGAAAGCGACGTTCCCCGCGCCCGTTCCTGGAGTTCCGGGTAGGAGGCTTCCGCCTGACCCTCCAGTCCCGCCCGCGCCGGCTGGTCCTGCTGCTCGGACCCGCGGTCAGCGTGACGGCCGGGTGGCTGGCGCTCCGCAGGTAATGGACGGACGTCCCGCCGTGTTCGATATTGATCAGTCCATGGCAAATTGCGCAGCTTCGCGCAGGTCGCGATCCCGGGCTGTCCGGCCGGTCGTTCGGGAATCGCCCAGGGCTGCGCAGGTGTCGTGCCCCGGGGCTACACTCCGGTCATGCTCAAAGCTGATCGCGCCGCACGGATCCTGTCCCACATCTCGGAGGCGGGAAGCGCGGACGTGCACGCGCTCGCCGGGCTGCTCGGGGTGTCGGGGGCCACGGTCCGCCGGGACCTCCAGGAGCTGCACGACCAGGGTCTGCTGCACCGCACCCGCGGCGGGGCCGTCACCGGGGCGGTCAATCTCGAACTGCCGCTGCGGCACCGCAGCGAGAAGCAGCAGGAGGAGAAGCGCCGGATCGCCCGCGCCGCGGCCGAACTCGTGCCCGAGGGCGCGGTCGTGGGCCTCACCGGCGGCACGACGACGAGCGAGCTCGCCCGGGTGCTGGCCGAGCGCGGCGGCGTCACCGTCGTGACCAACGCCGTCAACGTCGCGGCCGAGCTCATCGTCCGCCCCGAGATCCGCCTGGTGGTGATCGGCGGCATCGCCCGCTCGGCGAGCTACGAGCTGATCGGCCCGGCGGCCGAACGGATGCTCTCCCACTACCACTTCGACGTCTCGTTCGTCGGCGTCGACGGCCTCACCCCGCACGAGGGCTGCACGACGCACGACGAGATGGAGGCCCAGACCGACCGCGCGTTCCTGCGCGGCAGCGCGCGGTCGGTGGTCCTGGCGGACAGCACCAAGGTCGGCCGGGTCACCTTCGCGTCGATCTGCCCGCTCGCCGAGGTGCACGACATCGTGACGGACACCGGCATGACGGACGCCCAGGAGAAGGCCATCGCGGACTGCGGGGTGCGCGTCCAGCGCGTGTGAACGCCGCTGCGGGGGCGGCTACTTGACCGAGCCGGCGGTCAGGCCCGAGACGACGTGCCGTTCGATCACCGCGAACAGGACGACGACGGGCACGATCGCGACGAGCGACGCGGCGAACACCTGGTTCCACTGCACGCTGTAGGCGCCGATCATGTTGTTGATCCCGACGGTCAGCGGCTGCCGGTCCGGGGAGGTCGTCAGGGTCAGGCCCATGATGAACTCGTTCCAGGCCGCGATGAACGTGAAGATCACCGCTGTCACCACCCCCGGCAGCGCCAGCGGCAGCGTGACGCGCCACAGCGCGCCCAGCCGCCCGGTGCCGTCGATCCGGGCCGCCTCCTCCAGCTCCACCGGGATGGAGGCGATGTAGGCGCTGAGGATCCAGATCGCGAACGCCAGGTTGAACGCGGCGTTGGCGAGCACCAGCACGAGGACCGTGTCCAGCAGGTCGAGCGCGTAGAACTCGCGGTAGAGGCCCACCTGGAGCGCCGTCGGCTGGAACATCTGCGTGACGAGCACCAGCAGCAGGAACGCCCGGCGCCCCCGGAAGCGGACCCGCGCCGTGTAGTACGCGGCGGGCAGCGCGACCAGCAGCACCAGCAGCGTCGAGCCGCCCGCGACCACCAGGGTCACCTGGAGGTTCTGGCCGAGCGTCGTGTCCCGCCACACCGCGGTGAACGACGACCAGTTGAAGTGGTCCGGCAGGTAGCCGTTGTCGCGCAGCTCGCCGGCCGGGCGGCCCGCCGTGACGAGCATCTCCAGGTACGGCAGCAGGAACAGGGCCGCCAGCGCCCAGGCGGCGGCGGCCGGCAGCAG
This sequence comes from Kitasatospora sp. NPDC057904, assembly GCF_042887925.1. Classification (NCBI taxonomy): domain Bacteria; kingdom Bacillati; phylum Actinomycetota; class Actinomycetes; order Kitasatosporales; family Streptomycetaceae; genus Kitasatospora; species Kitasatospora sp. NPDC057904. The sequence continues at coordinate 20,222 of NZ_JBHVOL010000011.1, read as the reverse complement.
GGTACGGGGGTCGAAGCGTTTCACTGGCCCTGCTCCTCGTTCCAGCGGCTGACCTTGAGGAAGAGCAGCACCATGACGATGACGGCGGCGAAGTTGACGACGGACATGGCGGCGGATTCGGCGACGTCGTAGCCGCGCAGCATGTACATGAACACGGTGGTGGTGGCGGTGTCGGCGTTGGGTCCGCCCTGGGTCATGCCCCAGATGACGGGGAAGGAGTTGAAGACGTTGATGAGGTTGACGACGAGGGCGACGAGGAAGGCCGGGCGCAGCAGCGGCAGCGTGACGAGCCGGTAGGTCTGGCGGCGGGTGGCGCCGTCGACGCGGGCGGCTTCGTAGACCTCGGTGGGGATGGTCTGGAGGCCGGCGAGGAGGGTGTAGGTGGTGAAGGGGAGGGAGACGAAGACCGCGACGGCGATGAGCCAGGGTTTGGCGTGGGTGGCGTCGCCGAGCCAGGCTTGTGGGCGGTCGATGAGGCCGAGGTCGAGCAGGAGGCGGTTGAGGACGCCGGCGACCTGGTCGAGCATCCAGCGGAAGCCGATCGCGGTCATGAGGACGGAGGCGGCCCAGGGGGCGATGAGGGCCCAGCGGGTGATCCGTCGGCCGGGGAATTCCTGGTTGAAGAGCTGGGCGAGGGCGAGCGAGAGCAGCATGGTCAGGCCGACGACGGCGACCGTCCAGAGCACCGTCCAGCCGAGGACCTCGGGCAGGCGCGGGTCGGCGAACAGTTTGCGGTACTTGGCCAGGCCGGCCGCGCCGTGGTCGGTGCCGGTGGTGTCGATGCGCCGCAGCGAGGTGCGGACCATCTCCACCACCGGCCAGACGACCACGGCGAGGATCAGCAGGACGGCGGGCGCGATCCACGGCACCGGGCCGAGACGGCGCAGGGGGTCCCGGTGGCGCAGCGGGTCCCGGCGGCGCGGTGGGTGCGGCACGGTCACTGGCCGGCCTGGACGGCGGCCTGCTGGAGCGCGTCCAGCGCCTTCTTCGGGTCGCTGACGGCGGTGCCGATCTGCGTCTTGACCTGGGCCGAGACGCCCGGCCAGGTCGGGTCGCTGAGCGGGTAGAAGGTGGCGGTCGGCAGGATGCGCAGGAAGGGCGCGAGCGCCTGCTCGTCGGGGTCGGCCTGGAGGGCGGTGAGCGCGGACTTCGTGACCGGCAGCAGGCTGTACTCCTTGGCGAACTTCACCGCGTTGTCCTTGGCGTAGGCGAAGTCGAGGAAGGCCTTGACCTGCTCCTTGTGGCCGCCCTTCTTGAAGGCCATGACCCAGTCGGCCACCCCGAGCGTGGACGGGCTCGCGCCGTCCTTCCCGGGCATCGCGGTCCAGCTGACGTCCATGGTCTTGACGTCGCCCAGCAGGGTGGGGATGCCGTTGAGCATGCCGACCTTGCCGGACGCGAAGTCCTTGGTGAGGTCGGTGCGGTTGACGGCCGCCGGGCTCTGCTCGGTCAGGCCCGCGTCGACCCAGGACTTCAGCTGGGTGAACGTGGCCACGTTGGCGGGGGAGTTGATGGCGTACTTGCCGCCCGCGTCCTGGTAGCCGCCGTGGTTGCCGAGCATCCAGATGAACGACTCGCCCTGCGCCTCCTCCTTGCCGAGCGGCACCCCGAGCGGCACCTCGACGCCCGCCTTCTTGAGGGCGGTCGCGGCGGCGGTGACGTCGTCCCAGGTCTTCGGCGGATTGGCGGGGTCGAGACCGGCCTTGCGGAAGAGCGTGTTGTTGATCAGGAACATCCGGGCGCTGGAGACGAACGGGACGCCGTACTGGGTGCCGTCCTGCACGCCGGCCTTCGCGAGGGCCGGGACGAAGTCGTCGGCGGTGGCTGCGGAGAGGACGTCGCCTGCCGGGTAGAGCATGCCGTTCTTCGCGTAGTCGGCGTAGCCGCCGGTCTGCAGGAGGTCGGGCTGGTTGCCGTTCTGGACCATGGTCTTGACCTGGGTGTCGAGGTCGTTCCAGTTGATGACCTGGAGGTCCACCCTGACCTTGGGGTTCTGCTGCTCGAACGCGGATATGACGCCCTGCCAGTACGCCTGGCTCGGGTTCTGCCCGTTGGAGCCGTAGTCGGCGGCGACGAACCGGATCGTGGTGACGCCGTCGGCGGACGTGCCGCCGGAGCCGGAGCCCTTGCTGCACGCCGACAGGGCGAGCGTGCCGGCCAGGGTGGCCGCCGACAGGGCGAGGAGAGGCCGCTTCATGTGCAGGACCGCCTTTGCGAGTCTACGAACTGCGTGAAGTTGTGCGATCGCGCAGATCACCAATCAAGTTCGATCAGTAGCGTGCCCAGAGTGTGCCCCGTTGGCGATGGCCATGACGGGCGCGTTATCGAAGTGTTGCCGTACGGGCCGTGGCGAGAAGGCACCCTTCCGTGTGACTGGAACTGCGTGTAGCCTCGCCGCCGGTTGCTCAATCTTGATCTGTTGGGCGTGAAGTGCGGCAGATTTGAGCAGAAGTGCCGTGGGAGCTGTTGGCGCCGTAGGCGGGGAGGCCCTTGTGAGTCACGTCAACCAGAGTCACGTCAACCGGAGTCACGTCAACCAGAGTCACGTCAATCGGAGTCACGTCGAGCGTGAGATCGCGGATCAGCCGGACTGCTGGCGGCGGGCGTCGGAACTGGACCCGGCCGGGCTGCCCGAACCGGGCGAGCGGGTGGCCGTCATCGGCTGCGGCACCTCGCTCTACGTCGCCCAGGCCTACGCGGCGCTGCGCGAGGCCGCCGGCCACGGCGAGACGGACGCCTTCCCGGCCTCCGAGTACCCGGCCGACCGCCGCTACGACCGGCTCCTCGCCCTCAGCCGCTCCGGAACCACCACCGAGGTGCTGACCGCGCTCGCGCGCGCCGACCGCACACCCCGCACCGCGATCACCGGCGACCCCACGACCCCGATCAGCGCCGTCGCCGACACCGTCGTCGACCTGGCCTTCGCGGACGAGGAGTCGGTGGTCCAGACGCGCTTCGCCACCACCACCCTCGCCCTGCTGCGCGCCCGGCTCGGCCACGCCCCGGCCGACCTGCCCGCCCAGGCCGAACGGGCGCTGGCCGCCGACCTGCCCGAAGGCGCCCTCGACGCACGGCAGTTCACCTTCCTCGGCACCGGCTGGACCGTCGGTCTCGCGCACGAGGCGGCGCTGAAGCTGCGCGAGGCCTCCGGCTCGTGGACGGAGTCCTACCCGGCGATGGAGTACCGGCACGGCCCGATCAGCGTCACCGCTCCGGACACCGTCGTCTGGTTCTTCGGCGAGCCGCCGGCCGGACTCCTCGACCAGGTCCGCGAGATCGGCGCGACCACCTCCGTCACCGGCCTGGACCCGCTCGCCGACCTGATCCGCGCCCAGCGGCTCGCCGTCGAACTCGCCAAGGCCCGCGGCCTCGACCCCGACCGGCCGCGCCACCTCACCCGGTCGATCGTCCTCACCCGGCCGTGACCACGGTCATCGCGCTCGACGTCGGCGGCACCTGGGTCAAGGGCGGCGCGGCCGGCCCGGACGGCCGCCTGCGGGCCGCCACCCGCCGCCCCACCGGCGCCGAGCACGGCCCGGAGGCAGTACTCGCGACGGTGCTCGCCACCGCCCGCGAACTCGCCGACCACTACCGCCCGGTGGCGGCCGGCGTCGCGATCCCCGGCATCGTCGACGAGCCGGCCGGCCGGTCGGTCGGTGCTCGCCGCGAACCTCGGCTGGCACCGGCTGCCCGTCCGCGACCGGCTCGCGGAGGAACTCGGCGTCCCCGTCGCCCTCGCCCACGACGTCCGGGCCGGCGGCCTCGCCGAAGCCCGCCTGGGGGCCGGTCGGGGCAGCGGCAATTTCCTGTTCGTCCCGGTCGGCACCGGCGTCGCGGCGGCCCTGGTCGTCGACGGCCGCCCGCTGACCGGCAGCCACGCCAAGGCCGGTGAACTCGGCCACCTCCCGGTGGAACTCGCCGCCGGCGAACCGTGCGGGTGCGGCGGCCGGGGCTGCCTGGAGACAGTCGCGTCGGCCGCCGCGATCGCCCGCCGCTACACCCGCAGGACCGGCCGCACCGGGACGGACGCCAAGGAGGTCGCCGAACGCGCCCGCACCGGCGACTTCGCGGCGGTCACCGTCTGGCGCGAGGCCGTCGACGCCCTCGCGGAAGGCCTCGCCGCCGCCGTCACCCTGCTCGACCCCGAGCGCATCGTGATCGGCGGCGGCCTCGCCGAAGCGGGCGAACTCCACCTGGCCCCGCTCCGGACCGCCCTCGCGGCCCGCCTGACGTTCCAGACCGTCCCCGAGATCGTCCCCGCCGAACTGGGCCCCCGCGCCGGCTGCCAGGGCGCAGCCCTCCTGGCCCGCGAACTGGCGGCGGAGACGGGGACGTGACGGGCGTGGAGGGGGCGTGCGCGGAGGGGGCGTGCGCGGGAAGTCGGCCGGTTCGACTTCCCGCGCTGCGCGAGTGTCCGATCGGCCGCTGCGGAGCCGGTGTCGCCCGCCCCCGCCCCCGCCACCCCGACCCGAGGAGTCCCCGATGCCCCTGACCGGTACCGGTGCCATCGTCGCCCCCGCAGTCGCCTACGGCCGGGGGGTCGGGGCGTTCAACGTCATCCAGCTGGAGCACGCGCAGGCCATCGTGACGGGGGCCGAGGCGGTCGGGGCGCCGGTGGTCCTCCAGCTCAGCGAGAACGCCGTCCGCTACCACGGCGCCCTCGCGCCGGTCGCCGCCGCGACGCTCGCGCTCGCGCGGCGGGCGACCGTTCCCGTGGCCGTCCACCTCGACCACGCGACGTCCGCCGGACTCGTCGCCGAGGCCGTCGACCTGGGCTTCTCCTCGGTCATGTTCGACGCCTCCGCGCTCGCCCACGCCGACAACCTCCGCCGGACCGCCGAGGTCGTGGCCCGCTGTCACGCGGCCGGGGTCTGGGTGGAGGCGGAGCTGGGGGAGATCGGCGGCAAGGACGGCGTCCACGCGCTGGGGGTGCGCACCGATCCGGACGAGGCGGCCGACTTCGCCGCCGGGACGGGCGTCGACGCGCTGGCCGTCGCCGTCGGCTCCTCGCACGCGATGGCCACCCGGGACGCCGTCCTCGACTTCGCCCTCATCGCGCGGCTGCGCGAGGCCGTGCCGGTGCCGCTCGTGCTGCACGGGTCCTCGGGCGTCGCGGACGAGGACCTGACCCGGGCCGTCGAGCACGGCATCACGAAGGTCAACATCGCCACCCAGCTCAACCGGGTGTTCACCGCCTCCGTCCGGCGCGCCCTCGCGGACGACGTGCGGCTCGTGGACACCCGCCGCTACCTCGGGGCCGGCCGCGCCGCGACGGCCGCCGAGGTCGCCCGCCTGCTCACCGTCCTCCGGGCGAACCCTTCCTGAGGACGGTGAGCGGACGGGCGGCCAACACAGACGCCCCCCGACGAGACGCCCCCCGACGAACGGAAGGTGACACGCCCCATGCCGTCCATGCGCCACCGCTTACGCCGCCCGCACCCCCGAGGCGTCCTGACCACCGTGCTCGCGCTGCTGTGCGCGCTGCTCGGCGCCGTCCCCGCGGCCCGCGCCGCGACGCCGTCGGCGGGCACGCTCTCGCCCGGCCACCGCACGGTGACCTGGCAGAGCCCCACCTACGCCAACGGCGCCGTGCCCGACCCCGCGCACTGCCCGAGCGCCGCCGCCGACCCGGACGGCAAGGTCTGCGACCGCTTCTCGATCACCGTGGACGTCCCGGCCGGCTACTGGCAGGGCCACCCCGACGGCGGCGTGCCGGTCTCGATCAGCTGGCCCGACCCGACCATGGAGTTCGACCTCTACGTCTACGACGGCGCGGGCCGCAAGGTCGCCGAGAACCAGACCGGCGCCGTCCCCACCACCGCCGTGATCCCGGACGCGTCGGGCACCTACCAGGTGCTGGTGGTGCCCTACTCCGTCAAGAACTCCTCCTACACCGCGACCGCGCTGCTCCCCGAGCCCACCACCGTCGGCGACGCGACCGGCATCGCCCGGGACGGCGACGGCTACCTGATCCAGGCGGGCGCGACGGCCCGCGCCCGCGTGGACTTCACCACCGAGGACGCCTTCCGCCTGCAGTTCAGCCCGGACGGCACCTTCACGGCCCCGCCCGTCGGCGAGATGATCGCGACGACTCCGCCCACCCTCAAGACGGTCGAGGAGCGCGACGAGGGCGACTACTACGCGATCAGCTCCGCGCACCTCACCCTGCGCGCGTACAAGCAGCCGCTGCGCTTCGCGCTCTACACCGACGACGACACCAAGCGCGTCTGGGAGGAGACCCGCGGCCTCACCTGGACCCAGGACGCGATGCAGCAGACCCTCGCCCGCGGGCCGCAGGAGCAGTTCTACGGCGCGGGCGAGCAGAACGGCTCGTTCTCCCACCGGGGCAGGACCGTCCACGTCGCCAACGACTACAACTGGAACGAGGGCGGGTTCAACAACTCCCAGCCCTTCTACCTCTCTTCGGCCGGCTACGGCGTCTTCCGCCACACCTACGCCCCCGGCACGTACACCTTCGGCGACCCGGTGCAGACGTCCGAGCGCGAACGCCGCTTCGACGGCTACTACTTCTACGGCCCGGACCTCAAGAACATCATCGGCGCCTACACCGACCTCGTCGGCAAGCCCTTCATGCCGCCCGTCTACGGCCTCGAACCGGGCGACTCCGACTGCTACCTGCACAACGCCAACCGCGGCGAGCGGCACACCCTGGACGCCCTCAAGGTCGCCGACGGCTACACCGCCAACCAGCAGCCGCTCGGCTGGATGCTCGTCAACGACGGCTACGGCTGCGGCTACGAGAACCTCCAGCAGACCGGCCAGGGCCTGCGCGACCACCAGATGCAGCTGGGCCTGTGGACGTCGACCGGCCTGCCCAACCAGGGCGAGGAGGTCAAGGCGGGCGTGCGGGTGCGCAAGCTGGACGTCGCCTGGGTCGGCCCCGGCTACAAGTTCGCGCTGGACGGCTGTCTGAAGGCCAAGGACGGCATCGAGCAGAACAGCGACGCCCGCGGCTTCGTCTGGCTCCCCGTCTCCTGGGCCGGCGCACAGCGCTGCGGCGTGCTGTGGAGCGGCGACCAGAAGGGCACGTACGACTACGTGCGCTGGCAGATCCCGACGTACGCGGGCGCGGCCATGTCCGGCATCGCGTACAACACCGGTGACGTGGGCGGCATCTTCGGCAGCGACCCGAAGGTGGAGACCCGGGACCTGGAATGGAAGACCTTCGTCCCGGCCATCATGACCATGGACGGCTGGGCGGCCGCCGACAAGCAGCCGTGGCGGGCGGGCGAGCCGTACACCTCGGTCAACCGGCGCTACCTCCAGCTCAAGGAGCGCCTGCTGCCGTACTTCTACACGCTCGCCGAGGAGGCGCACCGCACGGGCGTCGGCGCGGTGCGGCCGCTCGTGCTGGAGTACCCGGACGACCCGAACACGTGGGGCGACGCGGCGAAGTACGAGTTCATGAGCGGCAGCGACTTCCTCGTCGCGCCGGTGTACGACAACTCGTCCGTCCGCAACGGCATCTACCTGCCGAAGGGCACGTGGGTGGACTACTGGACGGGCAAGACGTACGAGGGCCCGACCACGGTCAACGGCTACCAGGCGCCGCTGGACACCCTGCCGCTGTTCGTCCGGGCCGGAGCCGTCGTGCCGATGTGGCCGCAGGGCACGCTGTCGTGGCAGACCCGCGACACCGGCCGGCTCTCCTACGACGTCTACGCCAAGGGCGGCGAGTCCTCCTTCACGCTCTACGAGGACGACGGCACGACGCGCGCGCACGAGCAGGGCGCGGGTGCCACCCAGGAGGTGTCGGTCCGCTCGGTCGGGCGCGGGCACGGCGTGACCACCGTGGACGTGGGCCCGAGCGTGGGCGACTACACGGGCAAGCCGGCCGCGCGCGCCTACGAGTTCACCGTCCACGCCGGGGCCGGGCCGGGCGCGGTGCTCCTGGACCACGAGCCGCTGGACGGCTACTCCTCGCAGGCCGGGCTGGACGCGGCGGGCGCGGGGTGGTTCTACGACGCGGCGGCGGGCGTGGTGCACGTGAAGACGCCGCAGCAGCCGACGGACTCGGGCTTCTCGCTGCTCCTGGCGGGAGCCGGACCGCTGGCGGGCTGAGCCTGGTCGAGCCGGGCTGAGCCGGGGGAGGGCGGAGGTCTTCGGGCCTCCGCCCTCCCCCCTTCTTCGTCTCGGCGAACTTGTTCGTAACGAACATGTTCGTTACCGTGGAGAGGACAGCGACCCGAAGGAGCGGACATGACCCAGCGCAACCCGGCCCCCGTCCCCGCCCACGTCCCGATCGCCGTCCTCGGAGCCGGCCTCGGCGGCCTGACCCTCGCCCGCGTGCTCCACGTTCACGGTGTCGAGGCCGCCGTGTTCGACCTGGAGGCGTCCCCCGAGGCCCGCACCCAGGGCGGCATGCTCGACATCCACGAGGAGTCCGGCCAGCGCGCCCTGCACGCGGCCGGCCTGTACGACGGCTTCCGCGCCCTCGTCCACGAGGGCGGCGAGGCCATGCGGCTGGTCGCCCCGGACGGCACCGTCCGGCTCGACGCCCCGGACGACGGCACCGGCGGCCGCCCCGAGGTGGACCGCGGCGCCCTGCGCGACCTCCTCCTCGGCTCCCTCCCCGCCGGGACGGTCCGCTGGGGCCGCAAGGCCACCGGCGTCCGGGCGCTCGGTGACGGCCGCCACGAGGTCGCCTTCGCCGACGGCGGCACCCTCACCACCGACCTGCTGATCGGTGCCGACGGCGCGTGGTCGCGGGTCCGCCCGCTGCTGTCCGACGCCGTCCCCGCCTACACCGGCATCTCCTTCGTCGAGGCCGACCTGCACGACGCCGCCGTCCGTCACCCCGAGGCCGCCGCGCTCGTCGGCGGCGGGTTCTTCATGGCGCTCGCCGAGGACCGCGGCTTCCTCGGCCACCTCGAAACGGACGGCAGCATCCACGTCTACACCGCCCTGCGGGTGGGGGAGGAGTGGCTGGACGGCCTCGGCGCCGCTGATCCGTCAGCGGTCAAGCGGGCCGTCCTCGCCGAGTTCGACGGTTGGTCCGACGGCCTGCGCGCCCTCGTCGCCGACGCCGACGGGCCGCTCGTCGGGCGCCGCATCCACGCCCTGCCGGTCGGCCACCGCTGGGAGCGCGTCCCGGGCGTCACGCTCCTCGGCGACGCCGCCCACCTGATGTCCCCGTTCGCGGGCGAGGGCGCCAACCTCGCCATGCTCGACGGCGCCGAACTGGGCGCGGCGATCGCCGCCCACCCCGGCGCCGCCGAGGCGGCGCTCGCGGCGTACGAGCGGGAGCTGTTCCCGCGCAGCGAGGCCTCGGCGGCGGAGTCGGCGGCCAACCTGGAGCGGATGTTCGGGCCGGACGGGCTCCAGGGGATGCTCGACCTGGTCACCGGGCCCGCGGCCTAAGGTGGGCGGCATGAGCAGCACCCCGACGCCCCGCCCCCGCAGCCGCCGCGAACGCCCGGCCAAGCCGGCCCTCACCTACGAGGGCATCGTCGCCGCCGCCGTCCGGATCCTGGAGGCCGAGGGACTGCAGCGGGTGACCATGCGCCGCCTCGCGCAGGAGCTCGACACCGGCCCGGCCTCGCTCTACGTGTACGTCGCCAACACGGCCGAGCTGCACGCGGCGATCCTGGAGGAGTTCCTCGGCGCGGTGGACCTCGCGCCGGTGCGGGCGGCCGGCGACTGGCGCGAGCGCCTGGCGGCCGTCCTCGGCTCGTACACCGGGGTGCTGTTCCGGCATCCGGCGCTCGCCCACACCGCACTCGTCACCCGCCCGTCGGGCCCGCACTACCTCGCCGTCGTGGAGGCGCTCCTCGCGCTGCTGCACGAGGGCGGCGTGCCGGACGGGCAGGCGGCCTGGGGTGTGGACGTCCTGCTGCTCGTGGCCACCGCGACGGCCGCCGAACAGTCCGCCCGCGACGCCGACCCGGGCGCCGAGGCCGAACACACCGCCCTCGCCGAAACCCTGCTCGCCGCCACCGCCCCCGAGCACCCCCGCATCGCGGCCCTCGGCCCCGCCCTGCTCGCCGGCACCCCGGAGGACCGCCTCGCGTGGACCTTCCGCATGGTGATCAACGGGACGGCCGCCACCCCGCGTTAGTGCCCGTCAGTTGCCGTAGGGCTTCTTCTCCCGGGCCTCGCGCAGGGCCTGTCCCCACCAGCCGAGCTGGTTGAACAGCGTGGTCGCGGCGGCCGTCGCGCCGACGGGCTCCTTCAGCGCGCCGGTCTCGTCGAAGAGCCCCCAGCAGTTGTGGAAGCTGACCACGTCACGGACGGTCACGGAGTGCATCTCGGCGAAGACCTGCCGCAGTTGCTCCACCGCCCGCAGGCCACCGGACAGGCCGCCGTAGGAGACGAAGCCGACCGGCTTGGCCGCCCACTCCTTCCCGTGCCAGTCGATCAGGCTCTTCAGCGAGGCCGGGAAGCTGTGGTTGTACTCCGGGGTGACCACGATGAAGGCATCCGCCTCGGCCAGCCGCGGCGAGACCCCGGCCAGCACCTGCGCAACCTCCTTGCCGGGGTTGTGGGACAGCTCGTGCGGCAACGGGTGGTCGGCGAGGTCGATCGCATCGACCAGCAGGTCGTCCCGCTCCTTGGCGAGCGAGGCGACCCAGTTGGCGACGGTCGGCCCGAACCGGCCGTCCCGGACGCTACCGGTGATGACGGCGAGACGGAGGGGCGTGGCGGACATGGGGAACTCCTCGACAGTCGGATCTGCGCGCCCCGCTGCGGGGCGACGTCCATATGATCGAAGTTCAAGCGCACTTGACGTCAAGCCCCGTCCGGCCGCGGCGGCAGCTGTCAAGGAAGCCTGCTCCTCCTCCGTCGATGCGACCGGTCGTCACTACGGGGGTTCCGGCGCAGGGGTCCGGTTCGGGTTGCTCGGGCCGCTGCTGCTCGCCGGCCCGGAGGTGCGAACGCTGCTGCCCTCCTCCTGTGCTTGCCCTGCTGGACTCGTGGCGGGGCGAGCCGTTCGCCGCCGTGCCGGTGCTCGCCGCCTCTGCCCCCAGGCCACCCAGCGGCGCGACACCCGGCTCGCCCTGCTGGAACGCGGAAACCCGTCCTCTGGCGTTCCGGCGGCACGGCGATAACATGAGTACTCCTCATGTTTGCCTCGGGAGGCTGCCATGCCGAACCGCCTCGACCTGCCCTCCGGATTCCGCTGGGGTGCCGCCACCGCCGCCTACCAGATCGAGGGGGCGGTGGAGGAGGACGGCCGCGGCCCGTCCGTCTGGGACGTCTTCACCGCGCGCCACGGCGCCGTCCGGGACGGGCACACGGGAGCGGTCGCCTGCGACCACTACCACCGGTACGCCGAGGACATCGCCCTGATGAAGGGCCTCGGGCTGGACGGCTACCGCTTCTCCATCGCCTGGTCCCGCATCCTGCCCACCGGCACGGGGCCTGTGAACCCCGCCGGCCTGGCCTTCTACGACCGCCTGGTCGACTCCCTCCTGGAAGCCGGCATCACCCCGCTGCCCACCCTCTTCCACTGGGACCTCCCACAGACTCTGGAGGACGCCGACGGCTGGCTCAACCGCGAGACGGCGTACCGCTTCGCCGAGTACGCCACCCTCGTGGCCGACCGCCTCGGCGACCGGATCCCCGCCTGGATCACCCTCAACGAGCCCTTCGTCCACACCGTCTTCGGCTACGCCCTGGGCACCCACGCCCCCGGCCGCACCCTCATGTTCGAGGCCCTGCCCGCGGCCCACCACCAGCTCCTCGCCCACGGCCTGGCCGCCTCGCTGCTCCACGAGCGGGGCCTGGAGGTGATGCTGTCCAACAACCTCACCCCGGTGTGGCCGGCCTCCTCGTCACCCGAAGACGCAGCCGCCGCCGAGGCCTACGACGCCCTGCACAACCGCCTGTTCACCGACCCCGTCCTCCTCGGCCGCTACCCCGACCTCTCCGCCCTGGGCGTCCCCGACGACATCTACGGCGCCGTCCGCGACGGCGACCTCGACCTCATCCACACCCCGCGCCTGGACGGCCTCGGCCTCAACTACTACAACCCCACCCGCGTCGCCGCCCCCACCTCCCCGGGCCTGCCCTTCGACCTCGTCGACATCCCCGAGGCCCCCCACACCGCCTTCGGCTGGCCCGTCGTCCCCGACGGCCTGCGCCAACTCCTGGCCAGCCTGCGGAAGATGTACGGCGAAGCCCTCCCGCCCATCACCATCACCGAAAACGGCTGCTCCGTCGACGAGTCCACCACCCCCGACCACCCCCGCATCGACTTCCTCGCCACCCACCTCGACGCCCTCGCCCAAGCCATCGCCGAGGGCGCCGACGTCCGCGGCTACTACACCTGGTCCCTCCTCGACAACTTCGAGTGGGCCGAGGGCTACCACCAGCGCTTCGGCCTCGTCCACGTCGACTTCGCGACGCAGCGCCGCACGCCGAGGGCGTCGTACGCCTGGTACCGCGACCTGATCGCCACCCACCGGGCCCGGGGTGAGCGGTAGTCGGGGGCTGGGCTGTTGTGGCACCCGCCGGACTCGATTCAGGTCCGGTCGGGCTCTGCGAAGCATCTTTCGTGGCTGAGTGCGGCTTGGCGCGGCGTGTGGATCCGTGCCTGCGGCTGGGGGTCGGTGGAACCCGGTGGATTACGTAGTCGGAATGCGTAGTTCTACTGACGCCCGTGGGCCCCGTCGCCGGGGAGGCTTGCCCGGGGTGACAGGAGCAATCAAGAAGCGGATTACCTAGCGACCCTTGTCGGCGGCACGTGAATGCCGTCCGGGGAATCCGCGCGAGGCCGCTTCTGACAGAGCACTCCAGCCGAATTCAAGGGCTGCCTGAATTTCCACAAGTGACACACAGTGAGGCGAATCCCTGCCCATGCCTGCAGACGATCTCCACCACGCCGCATCGCCGCCACCCGCCTTTCAGCCCCTCCAGGCGGACGACCCGACCGAAGTAGCCGGTTACCGGTTGTACGCGCGTCTGGGGGCCGGCGGGATGGGCCGGGTCTACCTCTCCTACACGCCCGGCGGACGCCCGGTGGCCCTCAAGGTGGTCCGCCCCGAGTTCGCCGAGGACCCCGAGTTCCGCCGCCGGTTCACCCGGGAGGTGGCCAACGCTCAGCGGATCCACGGCCTGTACGCCGCCCAGGTGATCGACGCCGGTACCGAGGCCGACACCCCCTGGCTGGTCACCGCCTACGTGCCGGGCCCCTCGCTGCAGCAGGTGGCGCGCGAGCACGGCGGGCTGCCGGTGCGCACCGTGCTGCTGCTGCTCGGCGGCATCGCCGAGGCGCTGCAGGCGATCCACAGCGTCGACGTGGTGCACCGCGACCTGAAGCCCGCCAACGTGATGGTCGCCGCCGACGGTCCGCGGGTGATCGACTTCGGCATCGCCCGGGCCGCTGACACCACCGCGCTGACCGGCACCGGGGTCCGGATCGGCTCGCCCGCCTACATGGCGCCCGAGCAGGCCCAGGGCCGCCCGGTCACCCCCGCCACTGACGTCTTCGCGCTGGGCGCGCTGGCCGCCTATGTGGCCGGCGGCGTGCAGCCGTTCGGCGAAGGGCCGGAGACCGCGGTGCTCTACCGGGTGGTGCACGAGCCACCGGAGCTGGACGCGGTGCCCGCCGAGCTGCGCGCGCTGCTGGAGCGTTGTCTGGCCAAGTCGCCCGAGGACCGTCCCACGCCTGCCGAGATCATCGAGCTCGTCCGCAACCGCCCCGAGATCGGTGGGCAGTTGCGGTTCGCCGACGACTGGCTCCCCGCGCCGGTGGCCACCGAGATCATCCGCCGTTCCGACCTGCCCAGGACACTGCCGACCCCCACCGTCCTGGACTCGGTGCCCTCGCTCGGTACCCCGACGCCGGCGGCGGTTCCCCCACCACCGCTCAGTGAGATGCCCACCGCACGTGCGCAATATCCGGAGCAGACCGTTCCGATCGCCGGGGCTGCGCCGCCCCTCGCACCGCCGCAGGCCAAGGCGAAAGGCGTTTCCTGGAAGACCCTGGTGACCATCGCCGTGGTGGTGGCGCTCGGCGGCTCGCTGGCCGGGGTGCTGCTGACCCGGCACGACACGTCGACCACCAGCGGCAGCGACGTCGCCCAGGCCCCGGCCGCCGCGAAGTCCCCGGTCGCGTCGACGACGGCTCCCGCATCGACGGCTCCCGCAACCGCGCCCACCAGCGCGGCCACCGGTGCGCCCACCAGCGCGGCCGCCGGTGCGGCCAGCGCCGGCGCCTCGTCGGCCGGTGGCGCGCCCAGCGCACCCGGCTCGGTCGGCGGCGGCTCGGCGCCCGCGACGGCGGGGAGCTACACCCCGGTGGTGAACAAGGTCGAACTGACGATCCCGGCCAGCCTGTACGCCAGCCAGGCCTACCAGGTCGACCTGGCAGGCGGGAAGACGGCCCCTGCCGTCACCGCTCCCAAGTGGGCCCTCGCCCTGACGCACCAGAGCCCCACCGGTGGCGTCTCGGCCGACTCCTTCCGCGCGGCCGGCTTCGACCTCTCCGACTTCGCCGTGCTGACCGACCCGTCGTCCACCCCGGCCCAGTGCAACGCCGCGATCGACACCCAGCCCAGAGCCGACGTCGGCTTCGCCCAGGTGAACGGCGGCCGGTTGCTCTGCATCCGCGACCGCACCGCCAACAGCATCGCGATCGCGACCATCGAGACCGCCGACGTACAGACCGGCGAGGTCAAGCTCTCGCTGAGCACCTGGCAACGCAGCTCCTGACCCCGTCCGAGGGGGGAGGTAGCGGGCGGAGCAGCCGTTGGGCGACGACTCCCTCATGCCGTGTCGGGTGCCTCGCCGAGCAGGGCGCGGGTGAGGCTCGCCCGGTTGGAGACACCGAGTTTGCGGTAGACCCGGCCGAGGTGGGTGTCGACCGTGCGCACGCTGAGGAACAGCGTGCCGGCGATCTCTCCGCTGGTCAGGCCGGTGCCGGCGAGGCGGGCGATCTCCTGTTCCCGTCCGGTGAGCAGGGCCAGCCCGGCCGGATCCGCCCCGCTCCGGGCATCGGACGGGACGAGGGCGGAGGGAGCAGCGGACGAAGCCAGCGCGGTGAACAACCGGGCGCGCTGGTGGGAGACTTCGTCGGCCAGCCGGGCCGAGCCGCACTGGTGGGCCAGCGCCGCGGCCTGGTCGAGCCACCCGGCCACCTGCTCGGTCCGCAGGCCGTCCAGCGTGAGCGCGGCCACCGCGACCAGCGTGCGGCCCATCTCGATGCGCTCACCGCCGACGGTGAAGTCCGCGACCGCCGCCAGCCCGCTGAGCCGAGCCTGCTCGACGTCCCCGCGCATCCGGTGGGCCCACATGCGTGTGCGCCCGGCGTACCCGCGACGGTTGGCGGAGGGCAGCTCGTCGACCCGGGCCTCGGCGAGGTGCGCCCAGTGCTCGGCCATCGTCCGGTCCCCCTCGGCAATCGCAGCCTGCGTCAGGGTCTCGTAGCAGCGTGGTTGCCACCAGGCAGTGACCCGGGGCAGGTGGACGCCGCCTGCGGCGTCCAGCAGCAGCCGGCTCGCCCGGGCCGGATCCCCGGTGATCAGCACGAGTTCGGCATGGGAGCAGCGGACGTTGACGGCCCAGGCGGTGGACTGACCGTCGGCGAGCGCCGCCGCGCGATCGGCCGACGCGAGCACCTCGCGCACCTCGGCGGAGCCGCCCCGCCACAGCAGGACCTGCGAGCGGAGCACCGCCAGCACTGCCCGGATCGCCGGGTTGCCGTCGAACTCGGTGTGCCGGTCGGCCTCGTCGAGCGTGGCCAGCGTGCGGCGCAGGTCCCCGCAGCGCAGCTGGGTGCCGGCCAGCGCCATCAGCAGCGCGGGCTGGATGTACGTCTGCCCGGTGCGCCGGGACAGCGCCGCGCCCCGGGTGAGGTGACGCTCGGCGGCGGCCAGGCGTCCGAGGGTCCCTTCGGCCGTGCCCACGTGGTACAGCGCCTCAAGATTGGTCAGGAGGGTGGCGTCGGAGACGGCGTCGACGAGTTCGACCGCGCTGTCCGCGGTGCGGTCGGCCGCGGCGAGGTCCCCGGTGAACAGGTGGGCGAGCGACGCCTGGGCCAGGGACTTGGCCTCATTGACCCGGTCGTGGTTCCGGCGGGCGATCGCGGCGGCCGTCTCGGCGTGCTGCCGACAGCTCTCGTAGTCCTGCAGGTCGTAGGCGCAGTCGGCGAGTTCGGAGTGCAGGGCGGCCGCCGCGGCGCAGTCGCGGTCGGCCAGGGCCGTGAGCCCGGCACGCGCCACGGCGCCGGCCTCGCTGTAGCGGCCGAGTTGCCGTTCGGCCCGGCTCGCGTCGGCGAGTGCGGTCACGGCGTGGTTTCCGTGCGGCGGTCGGCCGGCCGCCGGTCGGCGCAGCGTGTCGAGCATCGCCCGGCTCTCGGTGGCGTCGCCGGTCAGCAGCCGCGTCTGCGCGAGCAGCACCTGCGCTTCGTGCCAGTGCTGCCCACCCTCCCGGAGCAGCGGCAGTATGACCTCGAGATACCCGGCCGACACAGCGGGGGAGGTGTGCAGCGCGTCTCGCGAGGCGGCGATCAGGGTGGTGAGGTGCTCCGGCTCGTTCGGGTCGAGGGACCGCGCCACATGGTGGGCCCGCCGGGCGATCGGCACCGCGAGCTTGGCCAGCGCGGCCGCCGAGCGGCGGTGCAGGTCCCGGCGCCGGCTGGGTTCGATCTGCTGGTACACGACCGCACCCACCGCCGGGTGACGCAGGACCATCTTCGCTCCGGCGTTGGCCGGCCGTACCAGGTCGAGGCCGGTGAGCAGGTCCAGAGCCCGCATGGTCTCGGGCAACTCCAGCCCCAGCGCGGCGGCGAGCAGCTCCGGGTGGAACGAGTGGTCGAACACCGCCGCGGCGTGGAGCACGGTGCGCGCGGTGTCATCGAGGCCGGCCAGCTCACCGAGGATCGCCGTACCGGCCGCGGCCATCGCCTGGCCGTCGGAGGCCATGATCGTGAGGTACTGCGGATTGCCCTGGCCCTCGTGGTGGAGCTTCTCCAGGTCGGGACGCTCGCCGAGCAACTCCCTGGTCGCTGCCGGGGAGAGCGGCCCGAGCTGCCACACGTCGAGCAGGCCGGCGGATATCGCGCGGGACAGCACGGCGGCGAGCGCGGGCGAGAGCTGGCGCTGCCGGTAGGCGAGCAGACAGAGCAGCGGGCCGTTGGCGGTCGCCTGGAGCACCCGCTCCAGGCCCGGGATCCGATCGGCCGCAAGATGGTGCAGGTCGTCCACGGCGACCACCGCCGCGCCGTCCCGCGTCACCTGCTCGCGCACGTCGCAGGGCTCGTCCAGCAGCGACCGCAGGCCCGGGAGCGCGGGTGCGCTCGCGTACTGCCCCTGGGCCGTGTCCACCCGGACCCCGGCGGCCCTGGCGTGTGCGACGGCCGTGGACATCAGCGCGCTCTTTCCGATGCCCGGCTCCCCGACCAGTGCGATCGCCCGTCCGCCCGCCGTCGTCAGGTCACCCAGCACCTCCAGCAGCGTCTCGATCTCCCCCGCCCGCCCGAATAGTTGACGCCCTCTGGCAGCCATCCTCCAGGCCGGCGAACCCTCGAGGATGGATCCGCCGTCCTGCATTCCATCCGACATGACCGGCACATTAGTCGCAGCGAACGACAGAATCACCAGCCCTTCACGGCGCTCGCATGCTTGACGACACGTGACCAGCCCTACCAGGCCACTTGGCCGTGGTCATTCGCCGAAGCCGTAGGAGTCCGGCCCGCCTCTTCGGCTCCGGAGCGGAGCCGAAGAGGCGGGCCGTTCGAGGGTCAGGCGGTCGGCGGGCCGTACTCGTCGTGGCGGCGCAGCCAGTGGGTCTCCTCGCCCTCCTCGTGCCGGCCCAGCGGCGTCCGGTCGAGGAGGCCGTAGTAGGCCATGGCGGGCTCAAGGCCGCGTGCGGTGGTGACGTACGTCCGGTGGACGGTGCCGTTCGAGAGCGCGTAGGCGCTCAGCCCGGGTCCCTCGGTGACGTACCCGGGCACGTCGGTGCCGCAGGCCTCCGCCATCTGCCGGACGGTCGGCGGGATGTCGCCAGCGAGGAACGGCCCCAGCTCCTCCGCGGTGTACTGGAAGCCGAGGTCGCGGTGGAAGTCGCTGCCGGCGGTGGAGACCCAGTCGAAGCCCCAGCCCATCCGCTCCCGGTAGGCGAGGAGCTTGGCGATCGGCGCCCGCGAGGAGCAGATCAGCGTCACGTCGCGGGCTTTGAGGTGGACCGCGTTGGGGTCGAGGGTGTCCGCGATCGAGGAGCAGACCGGGCATCCGGCCTCGTACGGCGGGCCGAACATGAAGTGGTAGACAAGCAGCTGCGAGCGCCCGCCGAAGAGGTCCGCGAGCGACTTGGTCCCGCCCTCGGTCTCGAAGCCGTAGTCCTTCTCGACCGGCACCCAGGGAAGCTCCCGCCGCTTCCGCGCGAGCTCGTCACTTCGTCGGGTGAGCTTCTTCTCCTCCGCGAGCAGCTCCGCTCGCGCCGCCTCGAACTCCTCCTGCGTGCCGATCCTGTGCTCGGGCATGACCTTTCCCTCCTGTGTGGGAGCAGAACGCCACATCGCGGCGTGCGGTCACCCGCAGTGGCAGCCGGCCGTGCCTGCCACCGGCTACCCGTCCGGCCATACATCCACCGTACGCGCGCGGCGGCGGGTGCTCGAAGCCAAGCCGAATCGCCTGTGCGGTGACGTGATCGCGCGGCGGGATCCCCGGTCCCTCCGGGGCCGTCAGCGCGGGGCCGACCCGGCGGGGAACGGGGCGCCGTGACCCGGGACGATGACGTGGGCCCCGCTGACCCCGTACGCCCCGGTCGGTCGAGGGTTGCCACCAGCGCTTCGGTCTCGTCCACGTCGACTTCGCGCCGCAGTGCCGCAGCGCCGCACCCCGAGGGCGTCGTACCCCATCCACCGCGACCTGATCGCCACCTACCGGGGGCGCCGGCCGCGGTGGATGGCGCTTCGAAGGTTTCGGTCCGGGGACGCAATTCTGTCGGTGGCGGTCGTCATGTCCTCGGGCTGCCCGGTTCCTAGGGTGGAGGCACTGGGAGACACCGGACGCGTCGGTCCGGACGGTGTGGCACGTGGTTGCCGGAGTCGTTCGTCCCCGCCGTTTCGCGCATCCGAGGAGCACCATGACCGCCACGCTGACCGCCATCTCTCCCGCGCACGCCGTCCGCGAGCTGACCGTCGTGGGGCCGGAGGGTCTCGTCGAGCTGGCCGTTCCGGTCACCGTCCCGGTCGTGGGGCTCATTCCGGCGCTGGTCCGGTGCGTTGCCGGAAGCCAGGCCGGTGACGGGGACTGGGCGCTGCGGCGTCTCGGCGGTGCTCCGCTCGAACCCGGTGACACGGCCGTTTCGCTGGGGCTGCGGGACGGGGAGGTCCTGCACCTGTCCTGCTCGGCTGTCGTCGGCTAGCCGGTCAAGCCCTCTGCCGTCCACCAGGCCCTGGGATCGTCGCAGCCTCCGACCGCGAGCCGCTCGCCGTAGCCCTGCTCGACGAGGCAGCCGCCCCGGTGGGCGTGGATCCGGAGCCGGGTGGTGGACCGCCCGGCGGGGGCGGCGCCGGGTGTGGTCCACCGGGGAGGGGCGGTGACGTCCGCGAACGTCCATGACTGGTCCGGGCTCGCCTGCTCCGGGCTGCTCCCGGCCCGCTCGTGTGCGAGGTAGACCGAGCCGTCCGGATCCGTGGTGAGCACCAGGGGGCCGGTCCCGTCGTCACCGGTGCTCGGCAGGAGCGACTGGAGGACGAGTTCGTCGCCGGCGGCGGGCCGTACGAGCCACTCCTGGTTCTCCTCGGCGTTCTCCGGCATCGCGGTCACTGCGGCGCCGTCGGCGGCGTGCGAGGCGTCCGCCCCGAAGGCCGTCATCCTCAGTCCGGACTGGTCGGCCGTCAGGTTGCCGAGCCCGCGCAGTGTTCGGGAGACCGGAGGGGCAGGGGCGGCCGCACCTTCGGGTCCGGCGGCCAGGCCGGCGAGCAGGAGGCAGGGGAGCAGGAGGCAGGGGAGCAGGGCGAGCGCGGCGGTGGCCTTGGTGGCGGCGAGCGCGGGTCGGTAGGTCAACTCGGCTGATCCTCGGTGGAGTTCGATGGCGAGGGGCCGCCCACCGGAGCGAACCGGTGAGCGGCCCCTCGCCGTGTGGGGACGCGATCAGCTCCTGGGTGAACCGTCGGTCAGCTGCGCCTGGATGGACGTCATCACGGCGGCATCGGTCAGGGTGGTGGTGTCGCCGACTTCGCGGCCTTCGGCGATGTCGCGCAGGAGGCGGCGCATGATCTTGCCGGAGCGGGTTTTGGGGAGTTCGCCGAC
>NZ_JBHVOL010000010.1:222239-338804 GCF_042887925.1 Kitasatospora sp. NPDC057904 | reverse complement strand
GAGCCGCCTTCCAGCGGGCCCTCCGGGCGCTTCGTTCTTTCGTGTTTCCAGCTTATCAGATGTTTTCCGCTCCGTTTTCCGGAGTTTCATTCATCCGATTTCCCGAACTGGCCGGGATCGCTTTCCGCAACGACCTCCACATTAGCGCATTCCGGGTGTTACCCGAAATTCACGCTCACCCTGTCGGCACAGACGCCGAACGACCCAAGCTAATGGGCTTCGAGGTGAGAGTGGGGGTTACCAAGTGGTGTGGCCGCTTCAGCGACTCGTTCAACACTAGGCCACCTGGACGACATCGTCAAACGCCGAGGGCGGGATCCGGCTGGATCCCGCCCTCGCTCGTCGAAGCCGCTGCTCAGCGGCGTCGGGTTTCGGTCACGCCACTCGCGTCACATGGCCTGCGACGCACGGCCTGCGTCACGCAGTCACACGGTCA
Source organism: Kitasatospora sp. NPDC057904 (assembly GCF_042887925.1). Classification (NCBI taxonomy): domain Bacteria; kingdom Bacillati; phylum Actinomycetota; class Actinomycetes; order Kitasatosporales; family Streptomycetaceae; genus Kitasatospora; species Kitasatospora sp. NPDC057904. Next base: position 338,368 of record NZ_JBHVOL010000010.1, on the reverse strand, counting down.
CGCCGTCGCCGGCGCGGTCAGCTCGGCCGCCGCCAGGTTGCGCTTGCCCCGGCGCAGCACGAGCCAGCGGCCGTGCAGCAGGTCGGCCTCGGTCGGCACAGCCTCCTCGTCCGTCACCTTGACGTTGTTGAGGTAGGCGCCGCCCTCCTTGATCGTCCGACGGGCGGCCGAGCGGCTCGGCGCCAGGCCGACGGCGACCAACAGGTCGACCACCGGCTGGAGTTCGGCGACCTCGGCCTTGGGGACCTCGGCCAGCGCCGCCGCCAGGGTCGGGGCCTCCAGGTCGGCGAGGTCGCCCTGGCCGAACAGCGCCTTGGACGCGGCGACCGCGCGCTCGTACTGGTCGGCGCCGTGGACGAGGGTGGTGAGCTCCTCGGCCAGGGCGCGCTGGGCCAGGCGGGCGGCCGGGCGCTCGGTGGTCTCGCGCTCCAGCTCCTCGATCTCCGCCTTCGAGCGGAAGCTGAAGATCCGCAGGAAGTTGGAGACGTCCCGGTCGTCCGCGTTCAGCCAGAACTGGTAGAAGGCGTACGGGGTGGTCAGCTCGGGGTCGAGCCAGACCGTGCCGGACTCGGTCTTGCCGAACTTGGTGCCGTCGGCCTTGACGATCAGCGGCGTGGCCAGCGCGTGCACGGACTTGCTCTCGGCCTTGCGGATCAGGTCTGTGCCGGCGGTGAGGTTGCCCCACTGGTCGCTGCCGCCGGTCTGCAGGGTGCAGCCGTAACGGCGGTTCAGCTCCAGGTAGTCCATGCCCTGGAGGATCTGGTAGCTGAACTCGGTGTAGCTGATGCCCGCGTCGGAGTTGAGCCGCCGGGCGACGGCCTCCTTGGCGATCATGTTGTTGACGCGGAAGTACTTGCCGACGTCGCGCAGCAGGCTGATGGCGGACATCCCGGACGTCCAGTCCAGGTTGTTGACCATGCGCGCGGCGTACGGGCCGTCGAAGTCGAGGAAGCGCGAGATCTGGCCGCGCAGGCGGTCGACCCAGGCGGCCACCGTCTCGGGGTCGTTGAGGACGCGCTCGGCGGTGGGCTTCGGGTCGCCGATCAGGCCCGTGGCGCCGCCGACCAGGCCGAGCGGGAGGTTCCCCGCCTGCTGGATGCGGCGCATGGTGAGGATCTGCACGAGGTTGCCGAGGTGCAGGCTGGGGGCCGTCGGGTCGAAGCCGCAATAGAACGTGACCGGGCCGTCCGCGAACGCCTTGCGCAGTGCGTCCTCGTCGGTGGACAGGGCGATCAGCCCACGCCACCGCAGCTCGTCGACGATGTCCGTCACGGTCACGCTTCTCCTTCGATCGGGCGTCCGGCCCGGTACTGGCCCGGTTCGGTCGGGCCCCGGGTCGGTACGACTCCAGCCTGATGAAGCCTACGCGGTCCCGGCCGGCGAGTTTTCCCGAGGCTCCGTCCCCGCTCCTCCGGGACGCCGTCCGCCGCTCCCCCGACGCGTCGGCCGGGAGCCGGTCGCTCGACCCCCGCCCGGCTCCGGGTGCCCTTCGATACCGGAAATTCCGTTGTTCGTCGGCCGCGGGCCCATTCAGAGTGGTCCCACCGCCGTGCGGCGGCAGTGACGTGTGTGGAGACGGTCGTGCCGCCGTGGCACGCCCGTGGGAAGGGTGTGCCGAGGTGCGCAACACGCTGGTTCTGAACGCGAGCTACGAGCCCCTGACGACGGTGTCGCTCCAGCGCGCCGTGGTCCTGGTGCTCCAGGACAAGGCGGTGGTGGAGCAGGCGCATCCGCTGCGCACGGTCCGGGGGACCGGCGTCACCGTACCGGTGCCGCGGGTGATCAGACTCCAACGCTACGTACGGGTGCCGTTCCGACAACAGGCGCCGTGGTCGCGGCGGGGTGTCCTGGCCCGTGACCAGCACCTGTGCGCGTACTGCGGGCGGCGGGCCACCACGGTGGACCACCTGCAGCCGCGGTCGCGCGGTGGTGAGGACAGCTGGCTGAACACGGTGGCCGCGTGCGCCGAGGACAACCAGCGCAAGGCCGACCGGACACCGGAGCAGGCGGGGATGAAACTGCTGCGCCGCCCGTTCGTGCCGACCCCGCAGGCGACCTTGATGCTGGCGCTCGGCCTGCGCGACTCGGAGGCCAGGGAGCTCGCCGACTGGCTGCCGGTCGTACCCGCGGCCTAGCTTCGCCTGCGGGTGGCGGTCGGCTAGCCCTTCGCCTGGTAGCCGGCCGCCGTACCGAAGTTCGCCGAGTGCTCGGGCACCACGACGACCTTGCCGCCGCCGATCAGCACCCGGCCCGAGATCAGTAGCGAGCCGGTGCCGGGCGGGAAGTTGCCGCCGGTCGACTCGTGGCCGCCGGTCACCGCGAAGCGGGAGAGGTGGGCGGGCTGGTCGCGGCGCTCGTCGGCGGCGAGCACGAGGGAGCCGCCGTCGAGGGTGACCGCCCGCAGCACGCCCTTCTCGGCGGCCGGGGCCTTCCAGCTCTGCTTCCCGCTGTCGAGGTCGTAGCCGACCGCGACGACGGCGCCGTTGCCGTTCGCCGGGACCAGCGTGGTGACCATCGTCCGGTCCTGGAAGAAGACTCCGGGCGTGGGCGAGAACGTGCCGTGCGCGACGTCCAGGCGCCCGGCGTCGCCGCTGACCGGGATCTCGGCGGCCGGGTCGCCGCTCGCGCCCCACGCGAACACCCGGTCGTCGGCCGGCTTCTCGCCGGTGGTGAGGACGACGGCGGGCTCGGCGGAGAGCACCGTCACCGTCTTCGGGTTGTTGTTCAGGCCACGCCACCAACTGACCTTGCCGTCGGCCGTGTTGAGCGCGACGGCCTGGCCGGCCGGGGTCGAGTCGGCGCACGTGGAGGCGACCATCACGGTCTTGCCGGTGACCCCGCCGGAGAGCGTGCAGAACTTGCCCTGCCCGGTGTACTGCCAGACGTCCTTGCCGTCGGCCGCGTCCCAGGCGATCGCCCGGTCGTCGCCGACGGCCACGATCTTGTCCTCGGTGACGCCGACGTGCGCGGTGTAGGCGCCCTTGGCGTCCGAGAGGGTCTTCGTCCACGCGGTCTTGCCGGTCCTGGTGTCCACCGCCGCGAGCAGCGTGCACGGGCTGTTCGGATCCGCCTGCGCCCGGAACAGCACGGCGCCCACGCCGGACGGGTTCACACTCGGCGACAGCCCGCACGGGACGGCCCCGGCGGCCGGCGGCTCGACCGACCAGCCGGGCTTGCCCGCCGCCAGGTCGTACGCGCGCACGCCGGAGGCGTCGGCCCGGACCACCGCGTCGGCGAGCAGCCAGCTCCCGACCAGCGTGTCGTCCGCCCCGGGCTGCGCGGCCGCGGCCGGCTGCGCGGACCACGCCTTGGTGTGGGCGACGGCGAAGCCGGGCTCGCCGCCCCCGCCACCCGACGTGGAGGCGCTGCCGCTGCCCTCGATGCCGACCATCAGGCCGGCCGCTATCAGGACGCCCAGCGCGGCGACGCCGGCGCCCGTGCGGACGAGGAGGGCCTTGCGGCTGGGCACGTGCTCGCCGGTCAGCACCGCGTCGGCGGCGGCCCGGGCCCTGTCCGCGAGCGAGGAGCCGCCGCCTTTGGAGTCCTTGGCGTCCTTGGCGCCCTTGCCGCCCTTCCCCCCGCTGTCGCCACCCCGGCGCGAGGCCGACCGGGACGACACGACGGGCTCGGCGGTGGCCGGTGCCCCGGGCTCCCCCTGTCCAGCGGGATCCGGCGCCGGCTCAGGGGACTCGATGTGCACGTAGCCGTCGGCCGAGTACTCCGCGCCAGCCGGCACGTACAGGCTGTCCTCGGCGAGCTGCTGCGGGTCGGACGCGGCGTACTCTCCGTACTCGGAGTACTGCTGCTGCTCGTAGCCGGGGTACTGGTGATACGGCTGGTGGGGCTGGTGAGGCTGGTACGGGTCCTGGGCGTAGCCGCCCTGCCCGTACGCGGTCTGCCCCTCCTGGCCGTACCCGGCGCCCTGCCCGTACGCCGACGGACCGTCCTGGGTGTGCCCGTACTCGCCGTACCCGGCGCCCTGGCCGTAGTCGCCCGGCCCGTACTCGGTCTGCCCGTACTCGGCCTGCCCGTAACCGGTGGTCGTCTGCCAGTGCCCCTGCTGGACGTGCTGAGCCCGCCGGCCGTGCTGCTGCTCGGGGTAACCGCCCTGCCAGTCCTGCTGCTGGGGGTACCACGCCTGCTGCTGGGCGTCTCCGAAGGGCTCCTGCGCCATCCGTTCCGTCCCTCCCGAGCCGCCTGCACTGCGGCAGTCAGCATCTCACGCCCACCGGAGCGCCCCGCTCCGGCCTCCGTCAGGCGGCGGACTCGACGCTCAGGGCCGCGTCGATCCGGGCTGCGAGGGTGAAGTCCAGGCCGGTGAGCCCGCCCGCGCTGTGGGTGGAGAGGACGAAGCGCAGGGTGCGCCAGCGGATGTCGATGTCGGGGTGGTGGTCCAGCGCCTCGGCCTGTTCGGCGACGGCGTCGACGACGCGGATCGCCGCCGGGAAGTCCGGGGCGTCGGCGGTGCGGACGATGGCCTCGCCCTCCCGGGACCACCGCGGCACGTCGGTCAGGGCCGCCGCGATCTCGTCCTCGGTCAGCCGTGCTCTGCTGCTCATCGAAGCGCTCCAAGCCTGGTCGGATCCGCTGCCGGCGGATCGGCGTGCACTGCGACGAACATACGCCCGGGCCGGGGCCCCGGCCCGGTGCCGCGAGGCCGGGTCAGCCCAGCAGCAGCTTGGTGACGGCCGCCAGGCCGACCACCACGATGACCGCGCGCAGCGCCGTGGGCGGCAGGCGGCGGCCGACCTTGGCGCCGAGCAGGCCGCCCAGCAGCGAACCGATGGCGATGAGCCCGGCGGCCGTCCAGTCGACCGTCGAGGTGAAGAGGAAGAACAGCGCGGCCACACCGTTGACGATCATGGCGAGCGCGTTCTTCACGGCGTTGATGCGCTGGATGCCCTCCTGGAGGAGCATGCCCATGAGTGCCATCAGCAGGACGCCCTGCGCGGCACCGAAGTAGCCGCCGTAGATGCCGGTGAGGAAGACGCCGCCGATCAGGACGAGGCTGCCGTCCGGGTCCCCGCCGGGGCGACGGCGGGCGGCGACGGCCTTGGCCACCCGGGGCTGGATCACCACGAGGACGAGCGCCAGCAGGATGAGCACCGGGACGATCGCGTCGAACGCGCCGCCCGGCAGGGTGATCAGCAGCACGGCGCCGACCAGGCCGCCGAGCAGGGAGGCGGTGCCGAGGCGCAGCAGGCGGCGGCCCTGGTCGGCCAGTTCACGGCGGTAGCCGATCACGCCGCTGAGCGAACCGGGCACCAGGCCGAAGGAGTTGGACACGTTGGCGGTGACCGGCGGGATGCCGACGGCGAGCAGGACGGGGAAGGTGATCAGGGTGCCGGAGCCGACGATCACGTTGATCATCCCGGCACCGACGCCCGCCACCAGGACGGCTATCGCCTCCCAGAGCGTCACGGGTCACCTCTTCCTTTCGTCCGGGTCCGAAGGGATCATGCCGGACGGTCCGCCGAACCGACCAGCCCCGACCATGATGCGGAACACCCGCCGGACACGCCGAGGGCCCGCCCCGCACCTCGTCGGTGCGACGGCGGGCCCTCCCGCGTCACCGCCTCGCGGCGGCCACTGCCTCGGTCCCGGTTTCACGACGGCCACTGCCTCGGCCTGCGCCGCACGGCGTCAGCGCGGCCGGCTCACTCCGGGTCGATCTTGCGGTACTCGCGCGCCGGGTCCACCCGCGGCCGGGCCGCGCCCTTGTCGATGTCCACCGGCCGCGGGCCGGCCGCCGGGTCGATCGGCACCTGGGTGGCGGCCGGGGCCGCCGGCGCCGCGGCCGGGACGCTGGGGGCCGCGACCGCGCCGCCGTTCGCGCCGCCGTTGCCGGTCAGACCGGTGAAGGCGCCGCCGAGGCCCTTGAGCGCGTCGCCGACCTCGCTGGGGATGATCCAGAGCTTGTTGGAGTCGCCCTTGGCCAGCTCGGGCAGCGTCTGCAGGTACTGGTAGGCGAGCAGCTTCTGGTCGGCGTCGCCGTCGTGGATCGCCTCGAAGACCGTCCGGATGGCGGCCGCCTCACCGTCGGCGCGCAGCACCGCGGCCTGCGCCTCACCCTCGGCCCGGAGGACGTCCGCCTGCTTCTCACCCTCGGCCTTGAGGATCTGCGCCTGGCGCTGGCCCTCGGCGGTGAGGATCGCGGCGCGCTTGTCACGGTCGGCGCGCATCTGCTTCTCCATCGAGTCCTGGATGGAGGTCGGCGGCTCGATCGCCTTCAGCTCGACGCGGTTGACCCGGATGCCCCACTTGCCGGTCGCCTCGTCCAGGACGCCGCGCAGGCCGGCGTTGATGACCTCGCGGGAGGTCAGGGTGGACTCCAGGTCCATGGAGCCGATGATGTTGCGCAGCGTGGTGACGGTGAGCTGCTCGATCGCCTGGATGTAGCTCGCGACCTCGTACGTCGCCGCCCGGGGGTCGGTGACCTGGTAGTAGATCACCGTGTCGATGTTGACGACCAGGTTGTCCTGGGTGATCACCGGCTGCGGCGGGAACGGCACGACCTGCTCGCGCAGGTCGATGCGGTTGCGGACCCGGTCGATGAACGGGACGACGATGTTCAGGCCTGCGTTGAGGGTCCGGGTGTAGCGGCCGAAGCGCTCCACGATCGCGGCGCTGGCCTGCGGGATGACCTGGATCGTCTTGATCAGCGCGATGAAGGCCACCACGACCAGGACGACCAAAACGATAAGGACGGGTTCCACGGACTCTCCCCTAGACGACCAGGGCGGTCGCGCCCTGGATTTCGACGACGTCGACCTGCTGCCCCGGCTGGTAGACCGAGTCCGGGTGGAGCGCGCGGGCCGACCAGATCTCGCCGTTCAGCTTGATCCGTCCGCCCTCCCCGTCGACGGTTTCCGCGACGACCGCGGTGGCGCCCTGGAGCGCCTCGATGCCCATCTTGATGTTCGGGCCCCTCCTGAGCTCCCGGTAGGCGATCGGGCGGACGACCACCAGCAGGGCGACCGAGGACACCACGAAGGTCAGGGTCTGCCAGACCACCCCCGCGCCCAGTCCGGCCACACCGGCCGCGGCCAGCGCGCCGACCGCGAACATGGCGAACTCCGGCATCGCGGTGAGCACCAGCGGTATGCCGAGCCCGACGGCGGCCAGGAGCCACCACATCCAGCTGTCCACGGATCCATCCTAGGGACGAAGGGCCTTCGTGGCGGACAGTTCCCGCAGGTCCAGGGGCGGAAACCGGTCGCGCGTGCGACCGGTTCCCGTGGCGGGCCGGACGGTCGTCGGACGGGGGCTCAGCCCAGCGGCAGGCCCTGGGCCGACCAGCGGTCGCCGTGGCGCTCCAGGGTCAGCGGCAGGCCGAAGCACTTCGACAGGTTGCGGGCGGTCAGCTCGGTGTCGATCGGACCGGCGGTGAGCACCTTGCCCTGACGGATCATCAGGACGTGGGTGAAGCCGGGGGCGATCTCCTCGACGTGGTGAGTCACCATCGCCATCGCCGGCGCGAACTCGTCCTGGGCCAGCGCGCCGAGGCGGCGGATGAGGTCCTCGCGCCCGCCGAGGTCCAGGCCGGCGGCCGGCTCGTCGAGCAGCAGCAGTTCGGGGTCGGTCATCAGCGCGCGGGCGATGAGGGTGCGCTTGCGCTCGCCCTCCGACAGCGTGCCGAACTTGCGGTCGGTGAGGCTGGACATGCCGAGGCGGTCCAGCAGCGCGAGCGCGCGGGACTCGTCCGACTGTTCGTAGCTCTCCTGCCAGCTGACCGTCATGCCGTAGGCGGCGGTGAGCACGGTCTGCAGCACCGTCTGCTCGGCGGGGAGCTTGTCGAACATCGCGGCACCGGCCAGGCCGATCCGGGAGCGCAGCTCGAAGACGTCGATCTCGCCGAGCTTCTCGCCGAGCACCGAGACCTTGCCCGCGGTCGGGAACAGGTACGAGGAGGCGATCTGCAGCAGCGTCGTCTTGCCGGCGCCGTTCGGGCCCAGGATGACCCAGCGCTCACCCTCGGAGATGGACCACGAGACCTGGTCGACCAGCGCGCGCCCCTCCCGGACCACGGATACGTCCACCAGCTCCAGCACGTCGCTCATGCCTACGCCTTCCCCAATACAAGATTTTCGGCCGTCGGTGCGGGCGGCGAGCCTACTCCGGCAGCCGGTGGGCACGGGGTCGGTGCGCCGCACGCGCATGGGCAAACCTACGCCACGCGGATGACCGCCGATTCCGTAGGCTGGCCGGATGCTCGCGACTCCTGCCGACAATCCGTACGAAGAGCCCCGTTCGGGGCGGCTGACCGCCTGGGGCAACGCCCTGCTCGCCGGGCTCGTCCCGCCGGACAACGCCGCCGCGGCCGTCCTCGGCGACGACGAGGTCCACCGGGTGACCGGCCTGCCCGGCGACGAGCCGGGCGAGCAGCACGGGCTCACGTGGGCGCTCGGCCGGCTGCGGGTGCTCGGCGTGCAGGGCCTGCGGCTGGCGCTCCCCTCGGCCGGGCACCCGCTCGGACTGACCGGCCCGGCGGCGTTCAACGAGCGGGCCATGGGCGCGGGCGAGGCCGTCCTGGCGGTCGGTGCACCGCTCGGGCTGGTGCCCGAGGTCGAGGTCTTCGGCCCGGCCGGGGACCGCTCGGCGACGGTGCTGTGGCGCTGCTCGACGGTCAACGACGGCCCGCCGGCCGATGTGCCGTCCCTGTACGAGGCCGAGCGCGAGCTCGCCGACGGGCTGCGCGAGGCGACCCGCCTGCTCACCCGCCTCGACGTGGCCGGCGCCGGACCGGAGGCCCTGCAGGCCCTGGACGCCTACCGCCGCCGCGGGCACGCCGAGCTGCTCGCGCCCGGCTACCCGGCCCGCGCCGTGCGCGTGCTGGAGTCCGCCCGCCAGGTGTCCGCGCTCCTGACGATCGCCGCCGGGAGCCACGGTGCGGCGGTCAGCGCCTCGGAGATGGCCGCCCGCCAGTCCGTCCTCGACCCGCTGCGCCGCACCGCCCGCCGCGCCCAGGTGGCCGCCTACAACGCCCTCGTGGACGAGCGCCAGGACAGCTGAGCCCCACTGAGCCCCTCTGGGCCTCACGGCACCGCACCCGCGCGGGAGGTCGGGCGGACCGACTTCCCGCGCGCGGGACGGGCCGGGGTAACGAAGACATGGCCGGAAAGCAGCCATGCGCGGGCCCCGCGCCCGCACCACCCGACCGCGAGCCCTGCGCCAACGCCGCCCGCCTGCCACCGTGCAGAGAGGCCGCTGGAGGCCCGGCCACCGCACAGCACCGAGCTCGCACCCACCGCCCGACCAGCCCGACCGCCGCCGGCACTCGCCGGAACACCCGCGGCCGAGCCCACTGCCCCAGCGCCCGGCCACCGCGCAGCGCCCAACACCGGACCCGCGCCCACCGCCCGGCTTACGCCGCCACCGCGCAGCACCCAGCACCCCGCGCCCGCGACCGAGCCGACCGCCCAACCCGCCGGACCGCCGCGCAGCACTCGCCGGAGCACCCGCCTGCCGCCCTACCGCCAGGGATCGGCCGCCACCAGTGCCATCACCTCCGCCCGGTCGTACCGCCCGTCCCGGGCCCGGGTCAGCCCGCCCTTCGCCACGGCGGCCTCCAACCGCGCGGCCGACCAGCCCAGCTGCTCGGCCGCCTCCGCCGCCGACAGGCTCTCCGCCATCCGCTGTCGCAGCAGCGCGGCGGCGGCCTCCGCCTCGGTCTCGGCGCGGCGCAGCCGCTCGGTGACCGCCTCCTCGACGGCGGCCTCCGGCACCGCCGCCAACGCCTCGCGGCTGTAGGTGGGGTGGCCGCGGAACTCGCCGGAGGCGCGGAGCGCCCCGGCCTCGGCGAGCCGGCGGATGTCGTCCGCCGTCACCGGGAGGCCGGTGGTGTGGCCCAGGGCGACGGCGGCCTTGCCGGCGCCCACCCGGGGGACGGCGCCCAGCGCGGCCGTGAGCTCGGCGGCGCCGGCCCGCAGCTCGGCCTCCGCCGCGGCCGACCAGGCCCGGCCGTCGACGTCCGGTTCGGGGATCAGCCCGCGCTCCCGCGCCTGGTCGAACTGCCAGCGCACCAGCCCGAGCCGTCGGCGCAGGACCTCGGGACCGTAGGCATCGCGCTCGCGGGCCGTCTCCTGCGCCAGCTTCGCGGCCCGCTCCGCGACGTCCGCCGCCAGCGCGGCGGCGATGTCGGCGCGGCGTTCGAGCAGGGGCTCCACGGCCGCCGGGGACCACCGCCGGTCCTCGACGTCCGGCGGCGGCACCAGGCCGAGGTGCTTGGCCCGCTCGAACAGGCGGTGCGTCAGCTCCAGTTCGTTGGCAAGCACGACGGGCCCGTACTCGCTGCGCGGCGCGTTCATCAGGTCCTCCCCCGGGTTCGATGTCGGCGCTCAGCCTGGCACACCGCCCTGACGCCCCATCACGTCATTTCCGCCCTCCCCCTGCCGAACGGCATACGCCAGAACCGTTCCTCGCGTCCCTCGCCCCGGATTACCTCCCACCCGGCACAGCGCGACGGCACCCCTCGCACGCCCCGGCCGCACGCCCCAGCGGGACGCCCTACGCCTCCCGGCCCTCCCCGTGCCGGACGGCCCAGAGCGCGGCCTGGGTGCGGTCGGCGAGGTCCAGCTTCATCAGGATGTTCGACACGTGCGTCTTCACGGTCTTCTCCGACAGGTGCAGGCTGCGCGCGATCTCCCGGTTGGAGCGCCCGTCCGCGATGTGCCCCAGCACCTCCCGCTCGCGCTCGGTGAGCGTCCCGCCCCGGCCCTGCGGGGCGCGCGGGCCGTCGTCGGAGAGGAGCGCCTCGGCGAGCTCGGGCTGGAGCAGGACGTGGCCGGCGTGGACCGAGCGGATGGCCCCGGCGAGCGCCTCCGGGTCGACGTCCTTGTACACGTACCCGGCGGCGCCGGCCCGCAGCGCGGGGACCATCGTGCGGTGCTCGGTGAAGCTGGTGACGATCAGGATCCGGGCCCGGCTGCCCTCGCCCTTGAGCGTGCGCAGCGCCTCGATCCCGTCGACGCCGGGCATCTTGAGGTCCATCAGGACGACGTCCGGGTCGAGCTCGCGGGCCCGCTCGACGCCCTCGGCGCCGTCGGCGGCCTCGCCGACCACCTCGATGTCGTCCTGCACCTCCAGGAAGGTGCGCAGGCCGCGCCGCACGACCTGGTGGTCGTCGACGAGCAGGACGCGGATCGGTGGCGTGCTGTCAGGCACCGGGGACCTCCATCTCGACGAGCGTGCCCCGACCGGGGGCGGATTCCAGGGTGAGCCGGCCGCCGACGGCGGCGGCGCGGTCGCGCATCGACGCCAGCCCGAGGTGCTTGCCGGCCCGGCGGACGGACTCCGGGTCGAACCCCTGACCGTCGTCCCGCACCTGGAGGACGGCCCCGCGCTCGGGCGTGCCGAGCAGGGTGACGGTGACGCGCCGCGCGCCGGAGTGGCGCAGCGCGTTGTGCAGCGCCTCCTGGGCGACCCGCAGCAGTGCGGCCTCCTGGGCCGGCGGCATGGCGCGGACGCCGTCGGCGACGAAGGCGACGTCGGCGGTGTGGGCGCGGTCGAGCACCTGGACCTGGGAGGCGAGGGTGGCGCTCAGCCCGTCCTCCTCCAGGGCGGCGGGGCGCAGTTCGACGACGACGGCGCGGAGTTCGTCGGCGGCCTCGGCGGCGAGCCGGGCGACCTCGGCGAGTTCGGCGCGGGCCCGGACCGGGTCGCGGTCGACGAGCTTGGCGGCCGCCTTGGCGGTGAGCCGCAGCGAGAAGAGCTTCTGCGAGACGGCGTCGTGCAGGTCGTGGGCGATGCGGGCGCGCTCGCCGGCCAGGGTGAGTTCCCGGCTGCGCTCGTAGAGGCGGGCGTTGGAGAGGGCGAGGGCGGCGTGGGCGGCGAGTATCCGCAGCAGTTCCTCGTCGTGGTCGGTGAAGAGGCCGCCGCCGCGCTTGTTGGCGAGGAAGATGACGCCCGTGACCTGCGGTTCGTCCTCGGCGGCGTCGGTGTCGAGGACGGGCATGCCGAGGAAGGCGTCCATCTCGGGGTGCGCGGCGGGCCAGCCGCCGAACGCGGGGGCCTGACGGACGTCGGCGAGCCGGGTGGGCCCGGTCTCGTGGAGCATCTTGGCGAGCACGCCGTGCTGCCGGGGCAGCGGGCCGATGGCGCGCCACTGCTCGTCGGTGATGCCGTCGACGACGAACTGGGCGAAGCCGCCGTGGTCGTCGGGGACGCCGAGGGCCGCGTACTCGGCACCGAGGAGTTCCCGGGCGGAGGCGGTGATGCGGCGCAGCACCTCGCGGACCTCCAGGTGCCGGCTCATCGCGAGCAGCGCCCGGCTCACCGCCTCGATGCCGGCCAGGCAGGGGTCGCAGGCCGGCAGCCGGTCGTCGTGGGAGTGACCGACCGGTATCCGGCCGTCGAGCGGCGGACCGTCGGTGAGCGGACCGTCGGTGAGCGGACCGGCCGCCGGGCGGTGGTCACTGGGCGCGCTGGACATACCGCCAACCTACCGCCGCGCCCCCGGCCCCCGCGTCCGTCCGCAGCCGCCTAGGTCGCAGGTCCGGGGACCTAGGCCGATGGGCCCGGAGCGCGAAGACCGGAGCGCGAAGACCGGAGCGCAAAGACCGCAACGCGAGGACCCGCCACTCGAAGACCGGAGCGCAAAAAACCGCAACGCGAGGACCGGAACGCGAGGAGGGGCGGCCCTCCCGGTCGGGAGAGCCGCCCCTCGGGCGGACAGGCGCGGGCCTCAGCCCTTCTGCATGACCTCGGGCTCGTGCCGGCGCTGGAGGCGCGTCACGATGATGCCGATGACGACCGAGATGGCGACCAGCACGCCGGCGTCGATCGACCACTGCGCGACGGAGTGCGTCCACAGCGGGTCGTAGTTCGGGTTCTGGAAGTCCTTGTTCCAGGGGCCCATGAGGTGCGACAGGTCGAGCGTGGTGGCCACGATGCCGGTGCCCCAGCGGGCCGGCATCAGCCAGGCGACCTGCTCCAGGCCGGGCTTGCCGAAGATCTGGAAGAGGCAGCCGGTGAAGACGACCTGGATGATGGCGAACATGACCAGCAGCGGCATGGTCTTCTCGGCGGTCTTGACCAGCGCGGAGATCATCAGGCCGAACATCATCGCGGCGAAGCTCAGCAGGATCATGCCGATCGTCATCTCGACGAGCGGGGTGTTCGCGACGATCAGACCGTGCGCGGGCAGCTTGCGCGGCAGGAAGCCGACGGCGGAGATGATCGCGCCCTGGATCACGCTGAAGATGCCCAGCACGATGATCTTGGACATCATGTACGCCGAGCGGGACAGGCCGGTGGCCCGTTCCCGTTCGTAGATCGCCCGTTCCTTGATCAGTTCGCGGACCGAGTTGGCCGCGCCGGAGAAGCAGGCGCCGATCGCGAGGATCAGCAGGATCGTCGCGGCCCCGTTGTTAAGGTGGAGCTGCGACTTGGGGTTCGGAGCGAGCCCCGGTTCGTTGGGGATCAGCACGCTGACCGCGCCGATGACCGCGGGCAGCAGCACCGACAGCGCGAGGAAGCCGCGGTCCGAGGCCAGCACCGACATGTAGCGGCGCATCAGGGTCCACAGCTGCGAGCCCCAGCTCTGCGGCTTGGGCGGCTTGATGGCCTCCTGGGCGACCTGGACGTGCTGGACCTCGCCCGCCTCGACGGTCGGGGCGGAGTACTGCTGGTAGTGCACCGAACCGCGGTAACGGCCGGCCCAGTCGTGGTCCGGGTAGTTCTCGAAGGCCTGGAAGACGTCCGCCCAGGTCTCGTAGCCGAAGAAGTGCAGCGCCTCGTCCGGCGGGCCGAAGTAGGCCACCGAACCGCCCGGCGCCATCACCAGCAGGCGGTCGCAGAGCGCCAGTTCGGCCACCGAGTGGGTGACGACGAGGATCGTGCGGCCGTCGTCGGCCAGGCCGCGCAGCATCTGCATGACCTCGCGGTCCATGCCCGGGTCGAGGCCCGAGGTGGGCTCGTCCAGGAAGATCAGCGACGGCTTGGTGAGCAGCTCCAGGGCGACCGAGACGCGCTTCTGCTGGCCGCCGGAGAGCGCGGTGATCTTGTTGTCGGCGCGCTTGTCCAGGCGCAGCTCGTAGAGCACCTCGTCGATCCGGGCGTCGCGCTCGCGGGCCTCGGTGTCGCCGGGGAAGCGCAGCTGGGCCGCGTACTTGAGGCCCTTGCGGACGGTCAGCTCGCGGTGCAGGATCTCCGACTGCGGCACCAGGCCGATGCGGGAGCGGAGTTCGGCGAACTGCTTGTAGAGGTTGCGGCCGTCGTACAGCACCTCGCCACGGTCGGCCGGGCGGTAGCCGGTGAGGGCGCGCAGCAGGGTCGACTTGCCGGAGCCGGACGGGCCGATGACGGCGACCAGGGACTTCTCCGGGACGCCGAAGCTGACGTCGTTGAGCAGGATCTTCTTCGCGCCCTTGTGCTCGACCTCGACGGTCAGGTGGCGGGCGGAGAAGGAGACCGCGCCGTCGTCGACGAACTCCTGCAGCTGGTCGCCGACCAGCACGAAGCTGGAGTGGCCGACGGTCAGCCGGTCCTGCGGGCCCATCAGCTGGCGCTGCACCTGCTGGCCGTTGAGGAAGATGCCGTTGTGGCTGCCGAGGTCGACGATCTCGTAGCGGCCGTCGGGCAGTTGGCGCAGCTCGGCGTGGTGGCGGGAGACCTGGAGGTCGGAGACCACGATGTCGTTGTCGAGCGCGCGGCCGATCCGGACGGTGCGCATCGCGGACGTCAGGTTGCGGATCATCGTCGGCTGCGGGCCGCCGCCACCACCGCCGTGCGGCGGCTGGGGCTGGGGCGTGAAGCCCTGCTGCTGGGCGGGGAAGCCCTGCTGCTGCGGGAACGGCGGCTGCGCGGCCTGCTGCTGCGGCAAGCCGCCCTGCTGCTGCGCGGCCCACGGCTCGGGCTGCTGCTGGTACGGGTCCTGGGCCTGCTGCCCCCACGCCTGCTGCTGCGCGGCCTGCTGCGGCGCCGGCGCGTTGCTGCGGCTGGTGGCGGCCTCGTGCCAGGCGGGCGCCTGCGGGGCGGCGGACTGGACGGGTGCCGAGAAGGAGAGGCGCGGGCCGTTCTCCGGGTTGCCGAGGTTGACGACGGCGCCCGGGAACAGCTGGGCCTGCTGGGTCCGGGCACCGGCGACGTACGTGCCGTTGGTGCTGCCGTGGTCGTCCAGCTGCCAGCCGGTCCCGTTGAAGGACATGGTCCCGTGGTGCCAGGAGACCCGCGCGTCGTCGAACGGGAAGTCCGACTGCGGGTTGCGCCCGATGGTGTAGGACCGCCCCGGCTCCAGAGTCCGCTGCTGTCCGTTGATCTCAATGACGAGTTGCGGCACTGCTCGCCTGCCCCGCTCTCTCGGTCCCCCGATTGTGTCCCCCGGCCGGGGGTGCGTACTTCCTGTAACTGACGGGGGAATCATTCCAGCCGACGGACCGTTGACGAAAGTCGCCCCTGGGGACTGTGACCAGGCGGCAACGATTCGCGGACGGCGCGGTGTCCCGGGCTTCGCCGCACCCCCACGCCACCTCCCCGTCACCTGCACGTCGGCCGGTTCCCGCACACGCGCTCCGGGCACCCCCGACCCGTGCGTCCGGGGGGTGGACGGGTGCCCTGCGGGCCCTTCCCGCCCGGTAGCGTGGGACCCACCATGAACGCATCGCCCTTGGCCGCTGAGCCTTCCCCCGCCTCGCAGCCCCGGACCGAGGACGAGCGCACCCTGCTCGTCAAGGTGTTCGGCAAGGACCGCCCCGGCATCACGGCCGGCCTCTTCGCCACCCTGGCCGGCTTCGGCGTCGACGTGATCGACATCGAACAGGTCGTCACGCGTGGCCGGATCACGCTGTGCGCCCTGGTCACCCCGCCCACCGCGCCCGGCGCCGAGGGCGGCCTGCGGGCCACCGTGCACCGCTGGTCGGAGGAGCAGAAGCTCCAGGCCGAGATCATCTCCGGCATCGGCGACAACCGGCCGCGCCGCGAGGGCCGCTCGCACGTGACGGTGCTGGGCCACCCGCTGACCGCCGCCGCGGTCTCGGCGCTCACCTCCCGGATCACCGCGGCGGGCGGCAACATCGACCGCGTCTTCCGCCTCGCCAAGTACCCGGTGACGGCGGTCGAGCTGGCCGTGTCCGGTGTCGCCACCGACGAGCTGCGCGGCGAGCTGGCCCAGGAGGCGGCGGCCCAGCGGGTCGACGTCGCCGTGGTCGCGGCCGGCCTGGAGCGCCGCGCCAAGCGCCTGGTGGTGATGGACGTCGACTCGACGCTCATCCAGGACGAGGTGATCGAGCTCTTCGCGGCGCACGCGGGCTGCGAGGAGGAGGTCGCCGAGGTGACGGCGGCGGCGATGCGCGGCGAGCTGGACTTCGCCGAGTCGCTGCGCGCCCGGGTGGCGCTGCTGGCCGGGCTGGACGCCTCGGTGACGGAGAAGGTGCGCGCGGAGGTCCGGTTCACGCCGGGGGCGCGCACCCTGATCCGCACGCTGCAGCGCCTGGGCTTCCAGGTGGCGATCGTGTCCGGCGGGTTCACGCAGGTCACCGACCACCTGGTGGAGCAGCTGGGGCTGGACTTCGCGGCGGCCAACACCCTGGAGGTGGCGGACGGGAAGTTCACCGGCCGGGTGGTCGGCGAGATCGTGGACCGCGCGGGCAAGGCCCGCTGGCTGGCCCGGTTCGCCGAGCAGGCCAAGGTGCCGCTGGAGCAGACGGTCGCGATCGGCGACGGCGCCAACGACCTCGACATGCTGAACGCGGCCGGCCTCGGGGTGGCGTTCAACGCCAAGCCGGTGGTGCGCGAGGCCGCCGACACCGCGGTGAACGTGCCGTTCCTGGACACCGTGCTGTACCTGCTCGGCATCACCCGCGAGGAGGTCGAGGCGGCCGACACCGTCGACGGCGGCCCGGCCGAGTAGTCCGCCGAAGGCCCGCACGGGCGGCCGGAGACGAAGGTGAGGGGCGCGCGGACCGAGTCCGCGCGCCCCTCACGTCGCTCCCGTCGCTCCCGTCGAAGGAGACGTCCGGGCGTCAGTCCTGCGGCGTGTGGTAGGAGACCAGCTCGGCCACGCCCGGCTCGACGTCCTTCCAGGAGCCGCCGAAGCTGAGCACCGCGATCGCCGCCGTGGGGAAGCCGCCGAGCCGCAGCCGGTCCAGCGCGTCCGGGTCGCCCGCGTCGCCGGCCAGCACCTGGGTCAGACCCAGCACGCCCGGGTTGTGCCCGACCAGCACCACGTCCGCGTACTCCTCCGGGGTCTCGTGGAGGACGGCGATGATCTCGCCCGGGCTGGCCTCGTAGATCCGCTCCTCGTACACGGTCCTGCGGGTCCGCTTGGGCAGCTCGTGCGCCGCCAGCTTCCACGTCTCGCGGGTGCGCAGGGCGGTGGAGCAGAGCACGAAGTCGGGGTTGATCCCGGAGTCGGCCAGCCAGCGGCCGGCGTCCGGGGCCTGGTTGCGGCCCCGGTCGGCCAGCGGCCGCTCGTGGTCGTCGACGCCGTTGGGCCAGTCGGCCTTGGCGTGGCGGAGAACGATGATCCTGCGGGGCGTGTCGGCGCTCATACCCAGCAAGCTTGGCAGAAAAGCCGTCCGGGGGCGCGACGCTCCCGGTTGCCGCCACTCCCAGGGGTGGCGGGTGCCATCATGCGCCGTTCACCGGGAGTTCTCCCGCCGGACGGCCGGGGCCCGGGCCGGGTCGCGGAGCCGGTCAGCCCATGCCGGCGGCGATCGTGGCGATGATCGCCACGAGCACCACGATGCCGGCAAACGCCAGGGCGATGCGGCCGAGCTGCTTGCGGCCGTCGGTCGGGTTCGGTTCGAGAACGGGCATGTCCGGAATTCTCCCACCCCGGACGCGCCCGCCGACCCCCGCCCCCTCGCCCTTGGCCGGCCCTTGACCTTCCCCGGCCCGGCCCCGCCGCACAGAGCCGACCGGGCGACGAACCGGGGAAGGTGGACGAACCTCTAGACCTTGGCCGGCACCTTCGGCGCCAGGGCCTCGTCCTCGATGTGCCGGGCCATCGCGGCCCGCAGGCCGAACAGCATCTGCGGCACCAGCAGCAGCGCGAGGAAGCCGAGCGGCCAGTACCACTGGCCCGTCACCTGGTAGATCCGGCCGATCAGGATCGGGCCCGGGATGGAGATCAGGTAGCCGACGCCCTGGGCGAAGGCGGACAGCTGGGCGACGCCGCCCGCGGTCCGGGCGCGCAGCCCGATCATCGTCAGCACCAGCGGGAACGCGCAGTTGGACAGGCCCACCAGGACGGCCCACACCCACGGCAACGCGGCCGGGGCGAGCGCGAGCCCGGCGTACCCGGCGATGCCGCAGGAGGCCAGCACGACGACGAACAGCCGCTGGTCGCCGCGCCGGGCGGCCAGGTTGGGCAGGACGAAGGAGACCGGCACGCCGATCACCATCGTCACCGCGAGCAGTACGCCCGAGGTGCCCTTGTCGACGCCGGCGTCCTGGAAGATCTTCGGCAGCCAGCCCATGACCACGTAGGCGCCGGTGGCCTGGAGGCCGAAGAAGCAGGCCATCGCCCAGGCCGTCCGGCTGCGGGTGATCGGCAGCTTGTCGGCGGCGGGCCCGCCCGCCTTCCCGCCGCGCTCGCGCTTGGCCACGGCGACGACGGTCCAGAGCACCAGCGCCACGGCGCCGAGGACGGCCCAGACGCCGAGGCCGTAGCGCCAGTCGCCGCCCAGGGCGCTGGTCAGCGGCACGGTGACGGCGGCGGCCAGGGAGGTGCCGGCCGACAGCGACATGGAGTACAGGCCGATCATCGGACCGACCTTGGCCGGGAAGTAGCGCTTGATCACCACCGGGATCAGCACGTTGGAGACCGCGACACCGGCCAGCGCGAGCGCGGTGAGCAGCAGGAAGACCGCGGTGCCGCCGGCGAAGGAGCGGGCCAGCACGCCCGCGGTGATCGCGCCCATGCCGGCGGTGATCACCGCGATCGGGCCGATCCGGCGGGCCATCGTGGGCGCGGCGAAGCCGAACAGGCCGAAGCACAGCGACGGCACGGCGGTGAGCAGTCCGGCGACCGTGGCGTTCATCCCGAGGCCGGAGCGGACCTGGTCGAGCAGTGGCCCGAGGCTGGTGACGACGGGACGGAGGTTGAAGGCGGCGGCGGCGATCGCGACGGCGAACAGTCCGACGACGAGGGGGCTGGGGGTGGCGGTGGGCCGCTCGGTCTGCGGCCGCACCTCGGTTCGGGGGGTGGTGGTGGTGTCTGCTGCGGGAGGCATGGGCACCATCATAGAATGATGGGATGAATTGACGCACCACGGAATTGGCATGATGTGCCGACCGTTCATCCACCGGCCCGCCGGAGTCCACCGGGCCCCGTCCACCGCCCCGAAGCCGCTAGGAGTCCCCCGTGGCGCTGTCCTCGCCGAGGCGCACCCCGCTGTCCGACCAGGTGATCGCGCAGCTGCGCGCCCAGATCACCTCCGGCGAGTGGCCCGTCGGCTCGCGCATCCCGACCGAGGCCGCCCTGGTCGAACAGCTCGGCGTCGCGCGCAACACCGTCCGCGAGGCCGTCCGCGCCCTCGCCCACAACGGGCTGCTCGACATCCGCCAGGGCTCGGGCACCTACGTCCTCGCCACCAGCGAGCTCGCCGGCGTCATGCACCGCCGCTTCGCCGACGCCGACCAGGCGCAGGTCGCCGAGCTGCGCGCGGCCCTGGAGACCTCCGCCGCGGGCCTGGCGGCCGTCCGCCGCACCCCGCGCGACCTCGGCCTCCTGGACGCCGCGCTGGCCCGCCGCGAGGCCGCCTGGCACTCCGGCGACGCCGAGGACTTCGTCCAGGCCGACGCCGCCTTCCACCAGGCCGTGGTCGCCGCCGCCCACAACGACGTGCTGGCCGCCGTCTACGCCGACCTCGGCGAGGTGACCCGCGCCCACCTGCGGCACGACGTCGGCCCCGAGCTGATCGCCGAGCGCTACATCGGCCACGACACGATCCTCGACGCGATCCGGGCCGGCGACGCCCAGCGCGCCTCCGTCGAGGCCGGCCGGGCGATCGGGGCCTGCGGCACCGCCGACGCCTGATCCGCCCGCCACGGGGAAGCCCGGAGAACGCCGGGAAGCCCGGAGAACGCCGGGAAGGCCGGAGAACGCCGCTGCCCGGCACCCCCACGGAGGGGGTGCCGGGCAGCGGCGTCGGTGGAGCGGGCGCCTCAGGCGCCGATGGCGTGCAGACCGCCGTCGACGTGGACGATCTCGCCGGTGGTCTTCGGGAACCAGTCCGACAGCAGCGCGACGACGCCGCGGCCGGCCGGCTCCGGGTCGCTCAGGTCCCACTTCAGCGGGGAGCGCTGGTTCCAGGTGTCGGCCAGCTCGCCGAAGCCCGGGATGGACTTGGCGGCCATCGAGCCGATCGGGCCCGCCGAGATCAGGTTGCAGCGGATGTCCCGCGCGCCCAGGTAACGGGCCAGGTAGCGGTTGGTCGACTCCAGGGCGGCCTTGGCCGGGCCCATCCAGTCGTACTGCGGCCACGCGTACTGCGCGTCGAAGGTCAGGCCGACGACCGAGCCGCCGTCCTGCATCAGCGGCAGCAGCGCCATGGTGAGCGACTTCAGCGAGTACGCGGAGACGTGCATCGCGGTGGCCACGGACTCCCACGGGGTGTCCAGGAAGTTGCCGCCCAGGGCGTCCTGCGGGGCGAAGCCGATCGAGTGGACGATGCCGTCCAGGGTCGGCAGGGTCTCGCGGACCTGGTCGGCGATGCCGGCCAGCTGCTCCGGGCTGGAGACGTCCAGCTCCAGGACCTTGACCGGCTTCGGCAGCTTCTTGGCGATGCGCTCGGTCAGGCTCGGGCGGGGGAAGGCGGTGAGGATGATCTCCGCGCCCTGCTCCTGGGCGAGCTTCGCGGTGTGGAAGGCGATGGAGGACTCCATCAGCACCCCGGTGATGAGGATCCGCTTGCCCTCGAGGATTCCACTCATGATCAGTGACCCATGCCCAATCCGCCGTCGACGGGAATGACGGCTCCGGTGATGTACGCGGCCTCGTCCGAACCGAGGAACCGCACGGTGGACGCGACCTCGGCGGGCGCCGCGTAGCGGCCCAGCGGCACGCCCGAGACGATCTCCTTGCGGCGCTCGTCGCTGAGCACGGCGGTCATGTCGGTGTCGACGAAGCCGGGGGCGACCACGTTGACGGTGATGTTGCGGGCGCCGAGCTCGCGCGCCAGCGACCGGGCGAAGCCGACCAGGCCGGCCTTGGAGGCGGCGTAGTTGGCCTGGCCCGGCGAGCCGGAGAGGCCGACCACGGACGAGATCAGGATCACGCGGCCCTTGCGCGCCCGCATCATCAGCTTGGAGGCGCGCTTGACCACCCGGAACGCCCCGGTGAGGTTGGTGTCGAGGACGGACGTGAAGTCCTCCTCGGACATGCGCAGCAGCAGGGTGTCGTTGGTGATGCCCGCGTTGGCGACCAGCACCTCGACGCCGCCGTGCTTCTGCTCGATCTCGGTGAAGGCGGCGTCCACCTGGGCGGCGTCGGTGATGTCGCAACGCACCGCGAGGACGTCGTACTTCTCCAGGGCCTCGGGCACCTCGCCCGAGCGGCTGGTGATGGCGACCTTGTCGCCCGCCTCGGCGAAGGCCAGGGCGATCGCGAGGCCGATGCCCCGGTTTCCTCCGGTGACGAGAACCGAGCGGCTCAACGATCCACCTCTCTCCGTAAGGGGGTGCGCGTGCGGCTGGATGCGCACGCAGTGTGACCGTATCCGGCGCCCGGCGCCGTCGGCGAATCGGTCTCCCACAGCGCCTCACCGAAGGAACTGTGGCAATCCGACAATCCGCGCCCGGCCTGCCCGGGAGCACCCCGCGGGCCGGCCGGGCGCGCGGACGGGAACACCCGGGCCGGTGCGCCCGTTGCCACCCGTTGTACGGGACGACCCGGGGCCGGCCGTACCCTCTCCCCGAAAGAGTCCCGGCGAGGAACGAAGAGGCAGGGCGCATGACCAAGGCACAGCCCGGGAGCACCCACCGACGCGGACGGCTGCTGGCCCTGACCGCCCTGGCCGCGGTCGCGGGCGCCGCCGCCTGGTCGCTGCGCGATCTCCCGGCCGCGTTCGGACGCCGGCCGGACGGCGAGCGCGAGGAGCGGGTGCGCGACTCCCCGCAGTACCGCGACGGCGTCTTCCACAACGCGCCCTCCACCCTCGCCCGCGCGGCGTCCGCCCCCAGCATCGACGGCGACACCGTCCGCCGCATGGTCTTCCAGCGCGAGGGCCGCGTCCCGGCGCAGCCGGTGCCGCTCATGCGCCCCGCCGACGGCCCGCGTCCGGCCGCCGAGGGCGTGGAGATCACCTGGTACGGGCACGCCTCCGCGCTCGTGGAGATCGAGGGCTCGCGCGTCCTGCTCGACCCGGTCTGGAGCGACCGCTGCTCGCCCTCCGCGCACGTCGGCCCCAAGCGGCTGCACCCCGTACCGGTCGGGCTGGAGGAGCTCCCCCAGGTCGACGCCGTGCTCATCTCGCACGACCACTACGACCACCTCGACATGGCGACGGTCAAGCGCCTGGTGCACACCCAGTCCGCGCCGTTCGCGGTGCCGCTCGGCATCGGCGGCCACCTGCGCCGGTGGGGCGTGCCCGAACACCGGATCATCGAGCTGGACTGGGACGAGACCTGCACGCTCGGCGAGCTCGTGCTCACCCTCACCTCCGCGCACCACTTCTCCGGCCGCGGCCTGACCCGCAACACCACCCTGTGGGGCTCGTGGGTGATCGCCGGCCCCACCCGCAAGGTCTTCTACACCGGCGACTCCGGCTACTTCGAGGGCTACGCCCGGATCGGCGAGCAGCACGGCCCGTTCGACGCCGCCCTCGTCCAGATCGGCGCCTACGACACGGCCTGGGCGGACATCCACATGACGCCCGAGGACGCCGTCCTCGCCCACCGGGACCTGGGCGCCGGCCTGCTCGTGCCCGTCCACTGGTGCACCTTCAACCTCGGGCTGCACCCGTGGGCCGAACCGGTCGAGCGGCTCCTGAAGGAGGCCAAGGCCCAGGCCGTCCCGCTCGCCGTGCCGCGCCCCGGCGAGCGCGTCGACGTCGACAACCCGCCCGAGCTGGACGGTTGGTGGGAGACCGTCGCCTGACGCCCCGCCGGACCGCCGGGGCGGCGCCGGGCAAATGCGCTGGCCGAAAGTGCGTGGACGGGAAATGATGCGGTGCGGGCGCCCCTGTGCGGCGCCGCACCGCCACCCCCCGCGACCAGGGAGCTCGCTTGCCTCCGATCCCTCCGGCCGACAGCGCCGGCGTCCCCCACGGGCGCGCCGTCGATCCGCTGTTCCTCGCCTACCCGCTGCGCGCCCTCGCCGACGCCGCGCTCACCCGGGCCCGTGAACTCGGTGCCGAACACGCCGACTTCCGCCTGGAGCGGGTCCGCAGCGCCTCCTGGCGGCTGCGCGACGCCCGCCCGGCCGGCACCTCCGACAGCGTGCAGCTCGGCTTCGCCGTCCGCGTGCTGCTGGACGGCGCCTGGGGCTTCGCCGCCGGAGTGGACCTCACCACCGACGCGGCGGCGCGGGTCGCCGGGCAGGCCGTGGCGGTGGCCCGGCTGTCCGGCGGGATCAGCCGCGCGGCCGGCTCCGCCGAGCGGGTCGAGCTCGCACCGGAGCCGGTCCACCGGGACGTCACCTGGGTGTCCTCCTACGAGGTCAACCCCTTCGACGTGCCGGACGCCGAGAAGACCGCCCTGCTCGCCGGGTGGAGCTCGCGGCTGCTGGCCGCCGAGGGCGTCTCGCACGTCCAGGCGAGCCTGCTGACCGTCCAGGAGAACAAGTTCTACGCGGACACCGCCGGCACCGTCACCACCCAGCAGCGCATCCGCGTGCACCCGACGCTGGAGGCCACCTCGGTGGACGAGCGCACGGGCGCCTTCGACTCGATGCGCACCCTGGCCCCGCCGGTCGGCCGCGGCTTCGAATACCTCACGGGGGTCCGGGGGTCGTCCCCCGATGGACGGAGCCCGAGGGGCACCGGCTGGGACTGGGACGCCGAACTCGCCGAACTGCCCGTCCTGCTGGCCGAGAAGATGAAGGCCCCGAGCGTCGAGGCGGGCCGCTACGACCTCGTCATCGACCCGTCCAACCTCTGGCTGACCATCCACGAGTCGATCGGCCACGCCACCGAGCTGGACCGCGCCCTCGGCTACGAGGCCGCCTACGCCGGCACCTCCTTCGCCACCTTCGACAAGCTCGGCTCGCTCAAGTACGGCTCCGAGCTGATGCACGTCACCGGCGACCGCACCGCCGAACACGGCCTGTCGACCATCGGCTACGACGACGAGGGCGTCGCCACGCAGTCCTGGGACCTCGTCAAGGACGGCGTCCTGGTCGGCTACCAGCTCGACCGCGGCATGGCGAAGCTCAAGGGCTTCGAGCGCTCCAACGGCTGCGCCTTCGCGGACTCCCCGGCGCACGTCCCGGTGCAGCGGATGGCCAACGTCTCGCTGCGGCCCGCCGCCGACGGCCCGGACACCGAGGGCCTGTTCGCGGGCGTCGAGAACGGCCTCTACATCGTCGGGGACCGCTCCTGGTCCATCGACATGCAGCGCTACAACTTCCAGTTCACCGGGCAACGCGCCTACGCCATCAGGAACGGCGAACTCGCGGGCCAGGTCAAGGACTTCGCCTACCAGGCGACCACCACCGACTTCTGGGGCTCGATGACGGCCGTCGGCGGCCCGCAGACCTACGTCCTCGGCGGCGCCTTCAACTGCGGCAAGGCCCAGCCCGGTCAGGTCGCGGCGGTCAGCCACGGCTGCCCGTCCGCGCTGTTCCGCAACGTCAACGTGCTCAACACCCAGCAGGAGGCGGGTCACCGATGACCGCGACGCAGCCCCACGAACTCGTCGAGCTCGCACTCGGCCTCTCCCGCGCCGACGGCTGCGTGGTGATCGCCGACGAGGAGTCCACCGCCAACCTCCGCTGGGCCGGCAACGCGCTGACCACCAACGGCGTCACCCGCGGCCGCCGCCTCACCGTGATCGCCACCGTGGCCGGCGCCGAGGGCACCGCCTCCGGCGTGGTCTCGCGCGAGGCCGTCACCGCGGACGAGGTCGAGAGCCTCGTCCGGGCCGCCGAGGAGGCCGCCCGCGCCGCCGGACCGGCCGAGGACGCCCAGCAGCTGGCCGCCGGCCTGCCGGCCTCGCCGCACTTCGACCAGCCGCCCGCCGAGACCTCGATCGACGTCTTCGCGGACTTCGGCCCGGCCCTCGGCGAGGCCTTCGCCCGCGCCGCCGCCCGGGGCGAACTGCTCTACGGCTTCGCCCGGCACGAGGTGACCACCAGCTACCTGGGCACCTCCACCGGCCTGCGGCTGCGCCACGACCAGCCGACCGGCATGGTCGAGATCAACGCCAAGACCGCCGACCTGTCCGGCTCGGCCTGGGTCGGCGCCGCCACCCGGGACTTCACCGACGTCGACGTCACCGCCCTGCACGCCGAACTGACCAAGCGCCTGGGCTGGGGCGCCCGCACGGTGGACCTCCCGGCCGGCCGCTACGAGACGCTGCTGCCGCCCTCGGCCGTCGCCGACCTCATGGTCTACCTGCACTGGTCCGCCGGCGGCCGGGACGCCCACGAGGGCCGCACGGTCTTCTCCAAGCCGGGCGGCGGCACCCGCGTCGGCGACGAGCTCGCCGCGCTGCCGCTGACGCTGCGCGCCGACCCGCGCGAACCCGGCCTGGAGGCCACGCCGTTCGTCCTCGCGCACGCCACCGGCGGCGACGTCTCGGTGTTCGACAACGGCCTGCCGATCAGCGCCACCGAGTGGATCCGCGAGGGCGTGCTGACCGACCTGGTCACCTCCCGCCACGCGGCCGGCCTCACCGGCCTGCCGCTGCGCCCGGCCGTCGACAACCTGGTGCTGGAGACGGCCGACCAGGACGCCGCGCCGACGCTGGACGAGATGATCGCCCGCACCGAGCGCGGCCTGCTGCTCACCTGCCTCTGGTACATCCGCGAGGTGGACCCGGCGACGCTGCTGCTCACCGGCCTCACCCGGGACGGCGTCTACCTGGTCGAGAACGGCGAGGTGGTCGGCGCGGTCAACAACTTCCGGTTCAACGAGTCGCCGGTCGACCTGCTCGGCCGGATCACCGAGGCGGGCCGCACCGAGCGGTGCCTGCCGCGCGAGTGGAGCGACTGGTTCACCCGCACCGCGATGCCACCCGTGCGTGTCGCGGACTTCAACATGAGTTCGGTCAGCCAGGCCTCATAGCCACTGGCCGACGGGGGGATACGAGAGACATGATGGACGAGAAGCGGCTGGTCAAGACGAGCAAGATGCTGTCGCGCATCCTGCGGCACGAGCCCGGGTGGGTCGGGATCACCCTCGACGAGGCCGGCTGGGTGCGGATCGACCTGCTCCTCGCCGCCCTCGCGGCGAAGGGCAACCGGCTGAGCAGGGCCGACCTGGACCACATCGTCGCGACGAACAACAAGCGCCGGTTCGGCTACTCCGCCGACGGTCTCTCGATCCGCGCCAACCAGGGCCACACGGTGGCGGTCGACCTCGGTCTGGCCGCCGCCGTGCCGCCCCCGGTGCTCTACCACGGCACCGCCGACCGGCACCTGGCGGCGATCTTCCACGAGGGCCTGCGCCCGATGGCCCGCCAGGACGTCCACCTCTCGGCGGACACCGAGACGGCCACCCGGGTCGGCTCCCGGCACGGCCGCCCGGTCGTGCTCACCGTGAACGCCGCCGCGATGGTGGCGGACGGCCACGAGTTCCGGATCAGCGAGAACGGCGTCTGGCTCACCGGCGCCGTCCCCCCGCAGCACCTCTCCCGGCGGCCCTGACGGACCCGTCGCGCGTGTCCGCCCGCCCCGGTCTCGTCCTCGGCCGGGGTGCGGCGTACGGTGAATTGGCCGCGCGGCCGGACGCGCGGGTGCTCCGACGAGGACGGTAGGACATGGGCAAGAGCGCGGACGGCGGGCAGGTCCACCGGATCACGGGGGCGCGCAGCAGCCTCACCGAGGACGTCCGCGGGCGGCAGCGCCGCTACGTGGCCTCGATGCTGCTGCGGACGGCCTGCGTGCTGCTGGCCGTGGTGCTGTGGGACGTGCAGCGCTGGCTGGCGGTCGGCGCGCTCGCGGGCGGCGTGCTGCTGCCGTACTTCGCGGTGCTGATCGCCAACGCCGGACGGGAGCGGGCGCCGGGTCTGCCGAGCACCTTCGACATCCCGCTCGACACCCCGCTGATGCTCGGCCCCGGTGGTACGGGTGGGGCGGGTGCGGCGGCCGGTACAGGAGAGGCAAAGAAGTCTCCCACCGATCCTTCACAGAGCGGGAGCTGACTGTCCGGGTCCTCCACGTTCACGGTGGTTTGACTCGGCGAAAGCTCAAAAGAACCTCAGATTAATCATGCAAGACCTCCCCAAACCGGGGTCTCGGCGTGACATACTGCGTACGCGCTCCGCATCCCCCGTCGGAGCGACGGACCGACGCCGGGCGGCTCCCCCCGTGGCTGCCCGGCGTCGCCATGCCCGCCCCGGGCCGCGCCGGGATCCCCGGCCGCCGGTGTGCGGAAGGGCCCGTGAAAGACTGGCGGTGCACAACCCCCGCCAAGCCCCGAGGACGGCCCGATGGACACCCCGCAGACGCCGATCTGCTCCGCCAAGGGCTGCCGGGCGGACGCCGGCTGGGTGTTGGTGTGGAACAACCCCAAGCTGCACACCCCGGACCGTCGCAAGACCTGGCTCGCGTGCGACGAGCACCGCGAGCACCTGTCCCAGTTCCTGGGCGTGCGCGGCTTCCTCAAGGAGGTCGTCGCCTTCGCCGACTGGACCTCTTAGGCGGACTAGTGCCACAGCACTAGCCGCTAGCCCCCGATCGCCGACATCGGCCGGTCGGGCTGGTGGAACTCCGGGTCGTCGATCCCCGCGCCCGCCTTCTTGCCCCACATCGCCGCCCGCCACAGGGCACCGATCTCGGCGTCGTCGGCGCCCGTGCGCAGGGCGGTGCGCAGGTCCGTCTCCCCGGTCGCGAAGAGGCAGTTGCGCACCTGGCCGTCGGCGGTGAGCCGGGTGCGGTCGCAGGCGCGGCAGAAGGGGCGCGTGACGGAGGCGATCACGCCGACCCGGGCCGGGCCGCCGTCCACCAGCCAGCGTTCGGCCGGCGCGGCGCCCCGGCGCGCGGAGGGCTCCGGGGCGAGCGCGAAGCGCGCGGCGAGCCGGTCGAGGATCTCCTCGGCGGTGATCATCGACGTGCGGTCCCAGCCGTGCTGGGCGTCCAGCGGCATCTGCTCGATGAACCGCAGCTCGTAGCCGCGCTCCAGGCACCAGGCGAGCAGGTCGGGCGCCTCGTGGTCGTTGACCCCGCGCATCAGCACCGCGTTCAGCTTCACCGGGGTCAGCCCGGCGGCCTCGGCGGCGGCCAGCCCGTCCAGGACGTCCTGGTGGCGCTTGCGGCGGGTGAGCGTGAAGAACACCTCGGGGTCGAGGGTGTCCAGGGAGACGTTGACGCGGTCGAGCCCGGCCTCGCGCAGCGCCGTCGCGGTGCGGGCCAGGCCTATCCCGTTGGTCGTGAGCGAGATCTCCGGGCGCGGCTCCAGTTCGCCGCACGCGGCGACGATCGCGACGAGCCCGGGGCGCAGCAGCGGCTCGCCGCCGGTGAAGCGCACCTCCCGCACGCCGAGGTCGCGCACCGCGATCGTGACCAGCCGGACGATCTCCTCGTCGGTGAGCAGGTCGGGCTTGCCGAGCCACTGCAGCCCCTCCTCGGGCATGCAGTACGTGCAGCGCAGGTTGCACCGGTCGGTGAGGGAGACGCGCAGGTCGACGGCCTGTCGTCCGAACGTGTCGAGTAGCACGGCGGTCCCTTCACCAGTAATGCGGCCGGCCCGGCCCACCGTCGCGGCGGGGCCGGGCCAGCATAGTCATCGCGCGGTGATCAGTGGGCGCCCAGTCCGGTCAGCGAGCGGACCTCCAGTTCAGCGTACTTCGCCGGGTCGGGGCTTTCCTTGGACAGCAGGGTGCCGATCCAGCCGGCCAGGAAGCCGATCGGGATGGAGACCAGGCCGGGGTTCTCCAGCGGGAACCAGTGGAAGTCCGAGTCCGGGAAGAGCGAGGTCTTCGCGCCGGAGACCACCGGCGAGAAGATCACCAGCAGCACCGAGCTGATCAGGCCCGCGTAGACGGAGGCGACGGCGCCGGCCGTGGTGAAGCGCTTCCAGAACAGCGAGTAGAGCAGCGTCGGAAGGTTCGCCGAGGCGGCCACCGCGAAGGCCAGGGCGACCAGGGCCGCGGTGTTGAGCTTGCCGGCGAAGAGGCTGAGCACGATGGCCACCGCGCCGATCGCGACGGCGGCCCACTTCGCCGAGAGCACCTCCTCCTTCTCGGTGGCCCGGCCGCGCCGGATCACGTTGGCGTAGAGGTCGTGCGCGAAGGAGGCCGAGGAGGCCAGGGTGAGGCCGGCGACGACGGCGAGGATGGTGGCGAAGGCGACCGCGGAGATCACCGCGAGCAGGATCGCGCCCCCGGTGGAGCCCGCGCCGCCGCCGAGCGACTCGGCCAGCTGCGGCGCCGCGGTGTTGCCCGCCGCGTTGGCCGCCTTGATCGCCTTGGGCCCGACGAGCGCCGCCGCGCCGAAGCCGAGCGCCAGCGTCATCAGGTAGAAGACGCCGATGATGCCGATCGCCCAGAGCACCGACTTCCGCGCCGCCTTGGCGGTGGGCACGGTGTAGAAGCGGACGAGGATGTGCGGCAGGCCGGCGGTGCCGAGCACCAGCGCGATCCCGAGGCTGATGAAGTCGAGCTTGGTGGTGCCGCTGACGCCGTACTTCAGCCCGGGTTCGAGGAAGGCCGCGCCCTTGCCGCTCGCGCTGGCGGCGGCGCCGAGCAGCTCGGACGGGTTGAAGTGGTACTTGGCGAGCACCAGGACGGTCATCAGCGCGGTACCGGCGATCAGCAGCACGGCCTTGACGATCTGCACCCAGGTGGTGCCCTTCATGCCCCCTATCACGACGTAGACGACCATCAGCGCGCCGACCGCGACGATGGTCCAGCGCTTGGCGCCCTCCCCGCTGACGCCGAGCAGCAGGGCGACCAGCGTCCCGGCGCCGACCATCTGGGCGAGCAGGTAGAAGATCGACACGATGATCGTGGAGACGCCCGCGGCGGTGCGCACCGGGCGCTGCTTCATCCGGAACGCGAGCACGTCCGCCATGGTGTAGCGGCCGGCGTTGCGCAGCGGCTCGGCGATCAGGAGCAGGGCGACCAGCCAGGCCACCAGGAACCCGATCGAGTACAGGAAGCCGTCGTACCCGGAGAGGGCGATGGCGCCGGCGATGCCGAGGAAGGACGCGGCGGACATGTAGTCGCCGGAGATGGCCAGGCCGTTCTGGAAGCCGGTGAAGCCCCGGCCGCCGGCGTAGAAGTCGGCGGCGTCCTTGGTCTGCCGGCCGGCCCAGACGGTGATGCCGAGCGTGAGCAGCACGAAGAACCCGAACAGGGTCATCGTGAGTCCGCGGTGCTCGGTGGCGGAGCTGGCGAGCAGGATCATTCGGCGGACTCCCGGGGAGCATGGACGACGGCGCCGTGGGCCTCGCGGATCGCGGCGGCGGGCGGGTCGATCCGCCGGTCCGCGTACCGGGCGTACCACGCCGCGATGGCGAAGGTGGTGACGAACTGCAGCAGCCCCAGCACCAGTGCGACGTTGATGTGCCCGACGACCTTGGTGCCCATCAGACCGGGCGCGTAGCTGGAGAGCAGGATGTAGAGCAGGTACCACAGCACGAAGCCGATGGTGACCGGGAAGGCGAAGTTCCGGAAGGAACTCCGCAGGGCCCGGAACTCCTGGCTCTCGTCGATGAGTTGGACATCCGTAGGGGCAGTGGTGATCGGCGGCGATTCCACGCTGTACTCCTCACTCCTTCGGCGTAGCGGTCGCACAAGGCGGACGGTCGGACGTGAGGGGCGTCACAATCCGTATGCGCGCCGCGCAATGCTAGGAGCGTCGTGCCCGCCCCGGAAGGGGTTGACTGCGATCGGCCGCCTGTTCACCCCCTCGCACTATCCAATTGGCCGAAAACCACCACTGGCGTCACTTCGGGACCGCCTCGCCCCACGACTGAGGGGCGCCACCGTCCAACGGTGGCGCCCCTCGTGACGATCTCTCGGGTTCGAGCGGGACCGTCAGAAGGCGATCCGGACCTTCAGGGCCGAGCGGTCGTCCATCGCCCGGTAACCGTCCGGGACCTCCGCCAGTCCGACCGTCCGGTCGAACACCAGGCCCGGCTCGATGGCGCCCGAGAGGACGTCGGGCAGCAGCTCGGGGATGTAGGCGCGGGCCGGCGCCACCCCGCCGTTCAGCGAAACGTTGCGACCGAACATCTGGCCGATATCGACGCCGGCGCTCCCGCCGTGCGGCACCCCGACGTAGCCCACCGCGCCGCCGTCGCGGGTGATCGAGACGGCCGTGCGCATCGACTCCTCGGTGCCGACGGCCTCCAGCACCGCGTGCGCGCCCAGTCCGCCGGTCAGCTCCTTCACGGCTTCCACGGCCGCGTCGCCGCGCTCGGCCACCACGTCCGTCGCCCCGAAGCGCCGGGCGAGGTCCGTGCGGGCGGGGTGCCGGCCGAGCGCGATGATCCGGCCCGCGCCGAGCCGGTGCGCCGCCAGCACTCCGCACAGGCCCACCGCGCCGTCGCCGACCACGGCGACCGTCGCACCCGGACGCACCCGCGCCGAGACGGCCGCGTGGTGACCGGTGGACATCACGTCCGACAGCGCGAGCAGGCCGGGCAGCAGCTTCTCGTCGCCGGCCGCCTCCTTCGGCAGCCCGACCAGCGTCCCGTCCGCGAACGGCACCCGGACCGCCTCACCCTGGCCGCCGTCCGAGCCCACCTGGCCCCAGAAGCCGCCGTGCGGGCAGGAGGTCTGGAGGCCTTCGAGACAGAACTCACAGGTGCCGTCCGACCAGACGAACGGCGCCACGACGAGGTCGCCCTTCGCGAAGCCGCGCACCTCGGCGCCGGCCTCCTCGACGACGCCCAGGAACTCGTGGCCGATCCGCTGCCCGGCCACGCGCTGCGCGACCCCGCGGTAGGCCCAGAGGTCGCTGCCGCAGATGCAGGCGTTCAGGACCCGGACCACGGCGTCCGTCGGCTGGCGGAGCACCGGGTCGGGGACCTCTTCGATCCGGATGTCGTTGGGGCCGTGAATGACGGTGGCGCGCATGGATTTTCGTCCTTGTCTACGGGGTCGGCCGCATGTACGACGCCTATGCGGAACACTCTATTCCGACCGCCCCACCTGAACATTTCGGCCGGACGCCACCCGATCGGCGCTTATCCTGTTGGACCATGCAACCGATCCAGCCCGAGACGCACGGCGTGCACCTCCCGGCCCAGCGCACCGCCACCCTCGACGGGGGCTTCGCCGTGGTGGACGTCGAGACCACCGGCCTCGGCCGCTCGGACCGCGTCATCTCCGCGGGCGTCTACCAGCTGGACCCGGACGGCGAGATCACCGACCACTGGTACACCCTGGTCAACCCCGAGCGGGACCCGGGCCCGGTCTGGATCCACGGCCTCACCGCCCAGCTGCTCTCCGGCGCCCCGACCTTCCCGGAGATCGCCGACGAGTTCGCCACCCGCCTCGCGGACCGCGTCCTGGTCGCCCACAACGCGCTCTTCGACTGGAACATGATCTCCCGCGAGTTCTCCCGGGCCGGCCGCCGCGCCCCGGTCGACCAGCGGATCTGCACCATGGTCCTCTCCCGCGACCTGCGCCTGCCGCTGCCCAACGGCAAGCTCTCCTCGCTCGCCGCGCACTTCGGCGTCCAGCAGCGCCAGGCCCACAACGCCCTGGACGACGCCCGCGTGCTCGCCGAGGCGTTCCGCCCCAGCCTGCACCTGGCGCGCCTGGGCGGCGTCCCGCTGCCCCTGCAGACCTGCGTCGCGGTCACCGACCTCGGCGAGGACGAGCCCGCCGCCCCCGGCCGCAGCGGCTGGACCGGCGCCGCCTACCGCCAGGCCAAGAAGCGCCCGCCGTGCCCGTACCCGAACCCGGGGCGCTGGGAGGACGGCAAGCCGCTGGTCCAGGGCATGCGGGTGGCGTTCACCGGCGACACCGCCACCGACCGCGAGCTGCTGGAGGACCGCGCCGCCGAGGCCGGCCTGCACATCGCCGGCTCGGTGAGCCGGCTCACCAGCCTCCTCGTCACCAACGAGCCGAACAGCTGGAGCGGCAAGGCGCGCAAGGCCCGCGAGGTGGGCACCCCGGTCGTCGGCGAGGACGCCTTCCTCCAGCTGCTGCGCGAGGTCGCCCCGCACCCCGGTGCGTGAGGCGCCTGTGAGGTCGGCGTACGGTTCCCATGTGTACCGTTTTCTGCTGACCCGGCAATGGCTGATCACCCTGCTGATCGCGCTGCTGCTGATCCCCACGACGATCAAGCTGGGTTTCTGGCAGCTGCACCGTCACGAGGCTCGGGTGGCCCGCAACGAGCTGATCGCCAAGGCGCTCACCGCCCAGCCGGAGCCGTTCGACAGCCTGTCGCCGACCGCGGGCTTCGCGGTCCCCTCGGACCTCACCTGGCGCGCGGTGACGGCCGTCGGCCAGTACGACCCGGCGCACGAGTTCGTGGTCCGCAAGCGGACCGACTCCAACGGGACCATCGGCTACTTCGTCGTGACCCCGCTGAAGCTGTCGGACGGCAAGGGCACCGTCCTGGTCAACCGCGGCTGGGTCGCCTCCGGTGACACCGCCACCGAGTACCCGCCCGTCCCGGCGGCCCCGAGCGGCGAGGTCACCGTCACCGGCCGGATGCGCGCCGACGAGACGGTCAAGGGCAGCGGCGGTTTCGTCAAGGACCGGGCCGGCCTGCCCGACCGCCAGTTCAACCTGATCAACACCGAGCAGCAGGCCAAGGAGACCGGCGTCCCCCTGCTCGGCGGCTACCTGGAGCTCACCGGCACCACCCCGGCCCCGGCCGCCCAGCCCGCGCTGATCCCCGACCCCGACCACTCCGACATCGGCCCGCACATGGCCTACGCGATCCAGTGGTGGCTGTTCACCTCGATGATCCCGGTCGGCGTGTGGATCCTGATCCGCCGCGAGGCCAAGGACCGCGCCAGGCAGCAGGCCGAACCCGCAGCCGCCGCGGAGACCGTCCCCGCCTGAGACCGTCCCCGCCCGAGGTCGGGCGCGCTTGAGGTCGGGCGCGCTTGAGGTCGGCCGCGCCACGCCGGACGCCCCCGACCCGGCAAGATGTCCCCCATGGATCTCGGACTGAAGGACAAGGCGTACGTCGTCACCGGTGCCACCCGCGGCCTCGGCTTCGCCACCGCCCGTGAACTCGCCGCCGACGGCGCCCACGTGCTGGTGACCGGCCGGACCGAGGAGGCCGTGGACGCGGCCGTCGCCGAACTCGCCGGTCTCCCCGGCACCGTCCACGGCGTGACCGCCGACAACGCCGACCCGCGGACCGCCGAACGGCTCGTCGCCGAGGCGAGCGCCGCCTTCGGCCGCCTGGACGGCGTCCTGATCAGCGTCGGCGGCCCCCAGGCCGGCCCGGTCGGGACGACCCCGGAAGAGGCCTGGCGCGACGCCTTCGAGTCGGTCTTCCTCGGCGCCCTGCGCATCGCCCGCACCGCCGCCGTGACCCTCGGCGAGGGCGGCGTGATCGGCTTCGTGCTCTCGGCGTCCGTCCGCCAGCCGATCGCGGGCCTCGGCATCTCCAACGGCCTGCGCCCCGGCCTCGCGATGGCCGCCAAGTCGCTCGCCGACGAGCTCGGCCCGCGCGGCATCCGGGTGGTCGGCCTGCTCCCGGCCCGGATCGACACCGACCGGGTCCGCGAGCTCGACGCCCTCGGCGGCGACCCGGACGGCGCCCGCGCCCACCACAGCGCCGCCATCCCGCTCGGCCGCTACGGCACCCCGGAGGAGTTCGGCCGGGTCGCCGCGTTCCTGCTCTCCCCCGCCGCGTCCTACCTGACTGGCGTGATGGTCCCGGTGGACGGCGGAGCCCTGCGCACCCTCTGAGCCCCCGGCCGGTCACTCCACCCGCGGAGGCCTCCGCCGCTGCCGCCGCCGACGGCGCCGCGGACCGGCGGGGGCCTCCTGGAGCACCCGGATCCGCAGGTCGGCGGGCAGCTCCGGCACCCCGAGGCTCCCGAGGGCGTCGGCCCGCGGTCCCGTCTCGAAATGCTCCACCAGCGCGGCCGGATCCCCGCCGGGGGTGAGCCGGACGGCCCCCCGCAGCCGCGGGTGCCCGGGCGCGCGCACCAGGCGCACGTCCACGCGCTCGACCTCGGGCAGCACGACGGCCCCCGACTCCAGCGCCTCCTCCAGCGCCCGCGCGCTCACCCGCATCCTGAGCCCGGCCACCCCGGGCGTCGGCACCGCGATGCTGGAGAGCCCGGTGCGCCGCAGCTGCGCCACGAGCCACCACACCATGGCCAGGACCAGCGCCGACAGCCCGCCGATGACGGTCGGCCACCACCAGGAGCCCGCCACCCACCGGGTGCGCGACCTCGCGCTCACCACGGGCTGGTGGGGCGAGGTCAGCGGCCACCAGTCGGGCGGGTGCACCCCGAGCCGCCCGTACAGGTCGAGCCCGCCGGCCAGCACCAGCACCCCGGCCACCACGAGCGCCGCCCCGACCAGTCCGATCAGCACCCGGTTGACGGTCCCCCGGCTCATCCCGCCGCCCCGCCCACGCCGCCCGCGCTCCCCGCCGCCTCCGTCTCCGCCTCCCCGGCCCCCTCCCGCGGCACCGTCCGGACGTCCAGCCGCAACGGCCGCGCCAGCGTCACCCGCGCGAGCTCGTCCCGCAGCTGCCGCTGCAGCGACGCCGGGTCGGACGGCCCGTACAGGTGCACCCGGACCCTCCGCCGCCCGATCTGGATCCGGACCCGCTCGACGTCCGGGAGCCCGGCCGCCCGGTCGGTCAGCAGGTGCCCGATCCCGGACCGGTTGATCACCGCGCTGGTGCCCCCGTGCGGACGCAGCGCCAGCCACCGGCGCAGCCCCGGCGCGAACGCCAGCCAGAGCAGCAGCGCCCCCAGCCCGGTGGCCGCCCCCGCCCCGACCAGGACCCACAGGTCGTCGAGGTGACGGGTCGCGAGCTCGTCCGCGATCTCCGCCCGCCACCGCCGGACGGAGTGTCCGGTCCGCACCGACACCACGTCATAGAGCAGCGCGCCCGCGATCACCAGCACGCCCGCCGCCACCAGCACCGCCTCGGGCGTCCGCGCCGCCCGCGGCCGCCGTACCTTCCCCTCGCCCGCCCCCGTCTCCCCCTCCTCCGGAGCCGTCACGACCGCCCTCCCGTCACCAGCCGCTCCACGACCACGACCACCTCCGACACCCGCGTCCCCGTCAGCCCCTTGACCCGTGTCCCGACGCGGTCCCGCACGGCCCGGGCGAGCCCGGCCAGGTCGGCGGGGAACGGCAGCTCGACCTCCACCCGGACCCGGACGGTGCTGCCGGGGACGGACACCGACACCACGGGCAGCGCACCCCTGACCGACCGTCCGGCCCACGCCTCCGCCAGGGCCTCCGTGGCCGCGCGGGCCGCGATGCGCGCGTACGCGCGGTCGGAGATCCGGATCCGGCCGCGCGTCGCCGCCGGGGCGGCCGGGCCCGCCATCAGCGGCGCCGGTCGCGGCCGCGGAGCAGGTCGCCCAGGTCCCCGAGTTCGATGTCGCCCTCCAGCAGCCGCCCGGCCACGAAGCCGACCAGCCCCAGCGCCGCCACCAGCAGGAAGGCCGCGAACCCGCCGAAGTACCCGGCGAAGCCGAGCGCCATGCCCACCACAAGGCCGACCACGGCCAGGTTCATCCGCTACTCCCTCGTCCTGCGCCCGGGATCCCGCGCGCCCGGGCCGTCACTTGAGCTTGGGCCGCTGCCCGGACGGCACCATCTGCTCCTCTTCCTCCTCGAACTCCGGCTCGTCCGGGAGGTGCACGTCGTTGACCGCGATGTTGACCTCGACGACCTCAAGGCCGGTCATCCGCTCGACCGCGTTGATGATGTTCTCCCGCACCTGGCGGGCGAGTTCGGGGATGACGACGCCGTACTCGACGACCAGCGCGATGTCGATCGCGGTCTGCTTCTCGCCGACCTCGGCCTTGATGCCGCGTCCGACGCTGGACCTGCCGCCGGGCACCCGGTCCCGCATGGCGCCGAACGTCCGGGCGAGCCCGGAGCCGAGGGCGTGGATGCCGGAGACCTCGCGGGCCGCCATGCCGGCGATCTTCTCGACCACTCCGACGGCCAGCGCCGTCCGGCCGCGCTCGCCGACCGGCTTGGGCGCGGCGGCGGCGGACCCGCCGGTCGAACCGGGCGCGCCGGAGGAACCGGACGGGCCCGAGGCGTGGGAAGGAGCAGAGGCGTGGGAAGGAGCGGAGGCCGGGGCGTTGGCGGGGTTCTTGTGCATGCTCGCGGGCGTCGGAGTGTCAGGCATGGGGCGGGTCTCCCGTCGTACGGCTCCAGCTATATCGCAGATCCCCACAACTCTGGCATTTCGCCACGTTTCGCGCCCGCCGAGCGACGCTCCGGCAACCCCGCGGGAATCCCCGGGAACGACGGAGGCCCGGCTCCGGGGAGCACCCCCCGGACCGGGCCCACCGAGCGGGAACGGACGTCAGTCGCCGATGCCCGCCAGGTCCCGCAGACGACGGGCCTGCGCGACCCGTTCGGCGGAACGCTGCTCGTCGAACGACCGGCCCGAGGCCCCCTGCAGCAGGGCCTTCGTCTCGATCGCGGCGTTGCGCGGCGCGGCCAGCAGCGCGGCGGCCAGGTCGCGCGCGGCGCCGTCGAGCTCCGCGCCCGGGACGGCGATGTTGGCCAGGCCGATCGCGACGGACTCCTGCGCACCCACCCAGCGGCCGGTCACGCAGATCTCCAGCGCCCGCGCGTAGCCCACGAGTTCGGTGAGCGGCTTGGTGCCGGCGAGGTCGGGGACGAGCCCGAGCGACGTCTCCTTCATGGAGAACTGGACGTCCTCCGCGACGACCCGCAGGTCGCAGCCGAGCGCGAGCTGGAACCCGGCGCCGACGGCGTGCCCCTGGACGGCCGCGATCGAGATCAGGTCGGGCCGGCGCCACCAGGTGAAGGCCTCCTGGTAGGTGGCGATGGTGTCGTCGAGCTCCTTCTCCTCGGCGGCCGCGAGCTGGAGGAAGCTGGGCTCGCCGGGGATGCCCTCGGGGGTGAACATGGCCCGGTCGAGGCCGGCGGAGAAGGAGACGCCCTCCGCGCGGAGCAGCACGACGCGGACGGTGCCGGGCAGATCACGGCCGGCGGCGGCGAGGGCACGCCACAGGGCGGGCGACTGGGCGTTGCGCCGCTTGGGCTGACACAGGGTGACGACGGCGAGGTCGCCGTCGATCTCCAGGCGGACGCCGTCCTGCTCCCCGCTCGGGGTCTGCGGGTCGGTGGCGGGGGCGGTCATGCGGAGACCTCCGGTGGCGAGGGACTTGGCTACCGGAGAGTAACAAACCCGGGCGCGCAGCGGCAGACCCAGCCGCCCGGGAGTGCGGGGGAATTCGTCGAAAAGGAAATGCGGGCATGACGATCGGCGGCCGGTCCACTCGATCCGAGGGTGGACGAATCAGCTGGTCGACTCACGATCAGCCCACGATCGTCGGACAATTAGCGACGATCGCCACTCGTCTCCCCGGTCGGCGCCCTGCCGCCGCGTCATCCAGCCATGAGCCGACGGGCCGTCAGGAACCGGCCCCGGCAGTCGCCTTGTTCTTGCCCCGCGTGGCACCGCCGCGGCCCCGGAGGATCACTCCGGATTCGCTCAGCATCCGGTGCACGAAGCCGTACGAGCGACCGGTCTCCTCCGCGAGAGCGCGAATGCTCGCCCCGGAGTCGTACTTCTTCTTGAGATCGGCCGCGAGCTTCTCACGCGCGGCACCGGTCACCCGGCTGCCCTTTTTCAGAGTCTCGGCCACCCGTGCCTCCTCGTAGCGTTGCTCGGTCAGATTCCCATGATCACCCATCCACCGCGTCCTGGCCACCCATTCGACAAGGTCGATGTCGGGAATGCGCCGTCCTTCGGTGGTGATCCGAGCGCACCAGGGCGCTCACGCAGAGTGCACGCCCCCGGGCGAATTGCGCCGGGTGCCGGAAAATAGCTGATCAGCAGCGTCGGCCCGACCACGATCGAGTGGCGGGCCGACGGAAGCTCCTTAAACGGAATCCGGGACTGCTTCATTCCCGGACACGCCGTAAGGACTAGGTTTTCTGGTCCGAAAAGGGGAGGGGGCGTCTACTTCCGGTCAGGCGAGCGAGACCAGATCGGCGTAGGACGGGTTCCACAGGTCCTCCACGCCGTCCGGCAGCAGGATGATCCGCTCCGGGTCGAGCGCCTCGACCGCGCCCTCGTCGTGGGTGACCAGCACGACCGCGCCGGAGAACTCGCGCAGCGCGCCCAGGATCTCCTCGCGGCTGGCCGGGTCGAGGTTGTTGGTGGGCTCGTCCAGCAGCAGCACGTTGGCGGAGGAGACCACCAGGGTGGCCAGCGCCAGACGGGTCTTCTCGCCGCCGGAGAGCACCCCGGCCGGCTTGTCCACGTCGTCGCCGGAAAACAGGAAGGAGCCGAGGATCTTGCGGATCTGCACCAGGTCGGTGTCCGGCGCGGCCGAGCGCATGTTCTCCAGGACGCTGCGGTCCGGGTCGAGCGTCTCGTGCTCCTGGGCGTAGTAGCCGATCTTCAGGCCGTGGCCCGGGATGACCTCGCCGGTGTCCGGCGCCTCCACCCCGGCGAGCATCCGCAGCAGGGTGGTCTTGCCGGCGCCGTTGAAGCCCAGCACGACGACCCGGGAACCCCGGTCGATCGCCAGGTCGACGTCGGTGAAGATCTCCAGCGAGCCGTAGGACTTGGACAGGCCGCTGGCGGTCAGCGGGGTCTTGCCGCAGGGGGCCGGGTCGGGGAAGCGCAGCTTGGCGACCTTGTCGTTCATCCGGACCTGCTCCAGGCCGGAGAGCAGCTTGTCGGCGCGGCGGGCCATGTTCTGCGCGGCCACCGTCTTGGTCGCCTTGGCGCGCATCTTGTCGGCCTGCGCGTTCAGCGTCGCGGCCTTCTTCTCGGCGTTGGCCCGCTCGCGCTTGCGGCGCTTCTCGTCGTCCTCGCGCTGCTGCTGGTACTGCTTCCAGCCCATGTTGTAGACGTCGACGCAGGAGCGGTTGGCGTCCAGGTAGAAGACCTTGTTGACGACCGTCTCGACCAGGTCGACGTCGTGCGAGATGACGATGAAGCCGCCCTTGTACGTCTTCAGGAAGTCCCGCAGCCAGACGATGGAGTCCGCGTCCAGGTGGTTGGTGGGCTCGTCGAGGAGCAGCACGTCGGAGTCGGAGAAGAGGATCCGGGCGAGCTCGACACGGCGGCGCTGACCACCGGACAGGGTGTGCAGCGGCTGGCCGAGGATGCGGTCCGGCAGGCCCAGCGCGGCGGCGATCGTGGCGGCCTCGGCCTCGGCGGCGTACCCGCCCTTGGTGAGGAACTCGGTCTCCAGCCGGGCGTACTTCTTCATCGCGTTGTCCTGGGTGGCGCCCTTGCCGTTGGCCATCCGGTCCTCGTTCTCGCGCATCTTCTTGAGCACGGTGTCGAGGCCGCGCGCGGAGAGGATGCGGTCCTTGGCGAGGACGTCGAGGTCGCCGGTGCGCGGGTCCTGCGGGAGGTAGCCGACCTCGCCGGAGCGGGTCACCGTGCCGGCGGCGGGCAGGCCCTCGCCGGCCAGCACCTTGGTGAGCGTGGTCTTGCCGGCGCCGTTGCGCCCGACCAGACCGATCCGGTCGCCGGCGGCGACCTTGAAGCTCGCGGACTCGATCAGAATGCGGGCGCCTGCGCGCAGCTCAAGGGCGTTCGCGGAAATCATGGCCGGGTACTACTCCTGGGACGTGGGCGGGCAGCCTGGGCGGTGCACAGGGCCGGGCGGCGGGAGGGGGCTCGTCGGCGGTCGGCACGGCGCACGGGGCGCCGACACTCGCCCGCTAGTGCCCGGAGAGAACAGCCATGACGGCAAGTCTACCGGGCCGCGCGGGAACCCCCCGGGGGGATTACCGCCCCGGGGTACCGGCGGCCCGTGGCGGGACGGCCCGGACGCTACGACTGCGGCGTCGCCGAGGCCTGGTCGGTGGCGGCGGCGGTCGGCTGGTCGGTGGCCGCCGGAGTCGGCTGACCGGCCGCGGGGTCCGGCGCCTGGGCGGGCGGCACGTCCGCCGTCGGCGTGGCCGACGGGTCGGTGCAGGCGTTCTGCGGGCGCACGGCGGCGAACGGCGCGGCCGGGCTCTCGCACGGGACGACGGGCGCCGCGGCCACGGTGTCGAACACCTTGGCCGGGACGATCGGACCGTCCGTGATCTGCACCCGGGTGCGGTCCAGCAGCTTGACCTGCGCGGCCGGCCCGGCGCTGAGCTCCCACCCGGTGCTGTCCAGCCGGTAGCCGGTGATGCCGCCGGAGACCGGCTGCCCGCTGCTCCCGAGGCAGCTGCGCGGGACGAGCACCGCGTAGTCGGTGCCGACCGTGCGCAGCGGGTCGTAGAGGCAGCTGCCCGGGGGCTTGCCGTTGTAGCGCAAGTCGCCGTCGGCGTCGCGCAGGCCCATGGTCAGGTTCGGGGTGACGATCGCCACCCACGGGGACGCCTTCTGGACGGTGTGCAGCGCCGCCGCGGCCCGGTCCTGGGCGAGCTGCCTGCGCTGCTCGTCGGTCCGCTTGTCGGCGCCCGGCTCGCCGTCGCCGCGCAGCCAGTCGGCCAGGCCGGGCACGGCGCGGTGCCAGCGCACCTCGTGGTCGCCCGGGCGCACCGAGGTGATCAGGCCGTCGTCCCAGACCACGATGGCGTTGTCACCGGCCATCGCCAGGTACAGCGCGTTGGCGCCCTCGCGGCGGTAGGACCAGGCCTGCTCGCCGGTCCCGCGGTGGACCGCCTCCAGGCCCGGCCCGACGACCTTCAGCTCCAGGTCGGCCGCGCTCAGGGACTGCGAGTTCACCGGCGTGGCCTCCGCGTCGCCCGGCCCCGCCACCCGGTCGCCGAACGGCACCGGCTTGTTGGCGTGCGCCGCCGCTCCGGCCGCAAGGACCAGCATCACCGCGACGGCGGGCAGGATCGAGCGGGGGGTCAGTACACGCAGCGGCTTCCAGGACACGTTGCGGAGGGTACCTTTCGGCGGGCACGCGAGTCAGCCGGGAATCGTCCGGGTCCCGCAGTGCGGACCGCGCACCGGAGCGCGCACGGCCGCCGCGCGCACCCCGCCGCCGACCTGCGCCGTCGGTGCCGACCGGGTCCGGCGCCGCTCCGCGCGGTCCGCCGGGGGCGGGCTCCGGGGCCGGTCCGGACTGTTACAGAGGTGATACACGGCGGGCACCCGGGGTGCCGCTGCGGCAGACGGCGTTCGAATATCGCCCACTTTAGGGTGACATTCGGCTTTTCCGACGCCCGACGGGCCTACTGTCGGCGAGCGGAGCGCCACGGTCCGTCCGCGCTCCCCCACCCGCCCCACCCGTGACGCCCGGGAGAGACCATGCGCATCGGCCGCCTGACGCTGGCCGCCGCCGCCCTGCTGCTGACGGCCACCGTCGGTGTCCCGGCCGGGACACCGCTCAGCCAGGGCGAACGGCACGCCCTCTCGTCCGACGCCTTCGAACCGCGCGGCGCCGCGCCCCGCCCGGCCGTCCAGCGGCCCCGGCACGAACCGCCCTTCGGCGCGTTCGTCGGCTCGTGGGACAACTACATCCCGCAGATCGGCCGGTACGCGCAGTGGCTCGGCAACGCCAACCTCCAGGTCGGCCACACCTACCTGGCGGGCAACAGCTGGGCGGACGTCGAGGGCGAGCCGGTGGTGCTCGGCATGTGGTCGCAGTGGCGGCTCGCCGACCCGTCCCGGGTGCTCGTGCTCGGCGTGCCGATGCTGGCGCCCAACGAGGCGAACGTGCCGGACGGCCAGGTGGCCAAGCTGCTCGGCCAGGGCGCGCACGGCGACTTCGACCGGCACTTCCTCAAGCTCGCCCACCGGCTGGTCGCCCTCGGCGGCGCGGACACCGTGCTGACCCCCGGCTGGGAGATGAACGGCGTCACCTACACCCACCGCTGCAAGCCCGACCCGACCGCCTGGAAGGCGTACTGGCGGCGGATCGTCAAGGTCATGCGCTCGGTGCCCGGACAGCGCTTCCGCTTCGACTTCGCACCCAACCGCGGGCTGGACGCGATCCCGTGGACCAAGTGCTACCCCGGCGACGACGTCGTCGACATCATCGGCATGGACAGCTACGACCAGCCGGCCGGGGCCACCTTCGACGACCACGTGCGCGAGCCGTACGGGCTCCAGGACCAGGTGGAGTTCGCCGCCAAGCGCGGCAAGCAGGTCTCGTACCCGGAGTGGGGCCTGTTCCGCAACGGCGACAACCCGGACTACGTGCAGCGCATGGTCGAGTGGATGCGCACCCACGACACCGCCTACCAGACCGTCACGGACTACTGCCCCCACGGCTTCTTCGGGTGCGACCGCAACCCGCGCTCCAGCGCGCGGTTCAAGCAGCTGATGGCGGGCTCGAAGGGGGCGCCGGCGGTCGTCCCGACGGCGCCCCCGGTCCCGACCGCACCGGCCGTGCCCTTCCTGCCCTCCGGGCCCGCCGTGCCGACCCCGCCGGGCACCCCGGCCGGCCAGAGCCCGTCGGCCGGAGCCTCGCCCACCGGTTCCCTGGCGCCGTCCCCGTCGCCCGCCGCCTCCCCCTCGCCGAGCGGGACCCCGGCCCGGCGGTAGGAAGCGCCCGGCACCCGGGAGCTCAGGCGCGGCGGCGGGCCAGCAGCGCCTCCTTGAGACGCGGGAAGCGGGTCCGCAGGACGTGCGCCACCGCCTGCCGGGCCCGGATGACACCGGCCCTGGCGGTCGCCACCGGGGCCGGGCCCCGCGGGCCGAACAGCAGCCGCTGGTTGGGCAGCTGGTCCGGCCGCCAGCGCTGCTTGTACGGCTCCTGGCCGCGCAGCAGGCTCAGCACCGGGATCCCGGCGCCGACCGTCTCGTCCAGCGCCGCGGCGAACAGGAGCCCGGCGATGTCGATCTTCTCGCGCAACTGCGGGTGCGCCCCGTACATGTACAGGCCGCCGAAGGACGGGCAGAGCAGCAGCAGGTTCACGGCCATCAGCTCGCCGTTCAGCCGGAACTGGTGCACGGCGGCCCGGCCGGAGGCAACCATCCCGGTCGTGGACTCGACCAGGTGCCGGGCGAAGCGCTCGGTGCGGTGCTCCGGGGTCACCCCGCGCTCCTGCCACTGGAGGAAGTGCAGCCGCAGCAGGGCCTCCAGCGCCGCCGGCACCTCCGCCACCGGGGTCGAGCCGACCTCCACGCCCGCCTCGGCGATCTTGCGCAGCTTCACCCGGCTGCGCTGGGCGGTCTTGCCGGGCACCCGCTTGAGCAGCTGCTCCATCGACACGGCCGGCAGGTACTGGCAGAGCGAGTCGGCGAACCGGCGGCGCCGGCCGCGCCAGTGCTCGAACACCTTCTGCACGGCCGCCTCGGGGTGGACCTCGCGCAGCTCCAGCGTGTGCCACGGCCGGGTGAG
The DNA here is from genome assembly GCF_042887925.1 of Kitasatospora sp. NPDC057904. Taxonomy (NCBI): domain Bacteria; kingdom Bacillati; phylum Actinomycetota; class Actinomycetes; order Kitasatosporales; family Streptomycetaceae; genus Kitasatospora; species Kitasatospora sp. NPDC057904. Next base: position 293,909 of record NZ_JBHVOL010000010.1, on the reverse strand, counting down.
CGGGAGGGCGGCGGCGAACACGGCGGCGGCCCGGTCGGCGCAGTCGTCGTCGAGCAGGACGTCGGTGAAGTCGACCAGTCCGTCGCCGAGGGCGGTCAGCCCGCCGAGCGGGCCGCCGCGCCGCCGGAAGGCGCCCGCGCCGACCAGCAGGCCGTCCCGGCGGACGGTCACCACCAGCAGGCCGCCCGGGGTGCCGTAGTGGCGCCACCACGAGCGCTGCCAGTCGGCGGCCTGGAAGAAGGTGGTGGTCCGGCAGCGGGCGGCCAGGGCGTCCCACTCCTCGGCGAGGGTGTCGAGGGCGTCGTCCTCGCGGCGCAGCTCGGCGGTCCAGACCGGGCCCGGCGCCCGGTCGGGACCGGCCGGCGGAGCGGCCTGGGCGGGCAGGCCGGCGGCCCGGGACTCGGTCCTCATCGCGCGCTCCCGGTCGCGGCCTTCTCCTTGGCCGGGGGCTCCGCCTCGGCCCCGGCGGCGCCGGCGGGCTTGTCGGCCGTCTTCTCGGCCCGGCCCGGCTTCTCGGCCGGCTTCCCGGCGGCCTTGCCCGCGGGCCCGGCGGCCGTCCGGGCGGGGGCCTCCTCGGTCCGCGGGCGCGGAGCGCTCGGACCGGTCGCCTCCGGGGCCTCCGGGGCTTCCGGGACCCCGGGGGCGACGGGCGCCTCGGCGTCGCCGCGGCGGCGGGTCATCATCACCAGCGCGCCCAGCAGCAGCCCGGCCGCGCCGCCGACCGCGACGTCCAGGCTGCCGGACGGCGTGGTCGGCTTGTCCGGCGCGGCGGCCGGCGCCAGCGTGACCAGCCGGACGCCGGTGTCCCTGCTACTCGTGTTGGCGAAGGAGACCAGCGAGCGGGCCACCGCGTCGGCGGTCTGGGCGGCCTCCTGGGCCCGGGTGCCGGTCCCGGTGATCTCGATCATCGGGGCGTCCGGCGAGGTCGTCCCGTGCACCAGGTTCCCCAGGTCGGTGAGGGTGTGCCCGGTCTCGGCGGCGGCCGCGGCGAGCACCTGCGGCTGGCCGGCCAGCCGCCCGTACGCCTGGGCGAAGTTGGTCGCGGTGGCGGCCTCCCCCGCGTTCTGCGGCACCACGAGCACGTAGGCGCTGGCGGAGTACGAGGGGTGCGCGACGACGGCGTACCCGGCGCCGGCCGCGGCGCCCAGCGGCACCGCGAGCGCCACCGGCCACCAGCGGCGGACCAGGCGGCGGGCGCTTCGGCGCGGTGTGGTCATGGGTGTGACTCCTTGGAGATCAGGGCCGCACGCACGGCGGCCCTTCGGTGAGCGGGCCGGTGGGCCGTCAAGCGCGCGCCAGGCGGTCGTAGAGGGCGCCCAGGTCGGCGGCGACGCGGACGATGTCGTAGTGGCCGACCGCCGGGGGGCGCGGCAGCGGGCCGGCGGTGTGGTCGTTCAGGTGCCGCAGCTCGCGCAGCGCGGTCGCGAACGCGGCGGGCTCGGACGGGATGCGGCGGGCCTGCGGGGCGGCGCTGGGCGGCAGTTCGTCGAGCGCGGGGCAGGCGCTGTGCCGCACCGGCAGGCCGGCCGCGAGCCCCTCCAGGACGCCGAGGCCGAAGGTCTCCTCGGTCGAGGGGGCGGCGAGCACGTCCAGTGCGGTCAGCAGCTCCGGCACGTCGTCGCGTTCGCCGGTGAGCACCAGCCTTTCCCGGACGCCCAGTTCGGCGGCCAGCCGCTCCAGGGCGGCGCGCTCCGGGCCCTCGCCGATCAGCACCAGCCGGGCGTCCGGGTCGAGTTCGGCGAGCGCCTCCAGCAGGACGCCGAAGCGCTTGCCCGGTACCAGGCGGCCGATCCCGCCGACCACCCAGCTCCCCTCCGGCAGGCCGAGTTCGGCGCGCAGCCGGCGCCGGGCGGTGGCCCGCTCGCCGTCCGGCCGGCGGAAGCGCGCGGCGTCGATGCCGTTCGGGATCAGCTCGACCCGGGCCGGCGGGACGCCCCACGCGTGCAGCGTCTGGGCGACCTGGCGGGAGACCGCGACGGTGGTGGTCCCGAGCCGCTCGGCCACCAGGTAGAGGCCCTTGACGCCGCGCGTGACCGGGCGGCCCTCGATCACCCCGGCGTGCAGCGAGTGCTCGGTGGACACCACCGCACGGACCCCGGCCAGTCGCGCCGCGAGCCGGCCGTACAGCTGCGCCCGGTAGAGGTGGGTGTGCACGAGGTCGTAGCGGCCGCTGCGCACCAGCCGGACCAGCCGGGGCAGCGCGCCGAGGTCCCGGTTGCCGCGCATGTCGAGGTGGTGGACGGTGAAGCCGTCGGCGCGCAGGGCGGCGGCGACCGTGCCGGGGTTGGTGAGGGCGAGCACCTCGCACTGCTGGTGCGGCGGCAAGTGTCGTAGCAGCAGCTGGAGTTGGCGCTCGGCACCGCCGGAGGCGAGGCCGGTGACGATGTGCAGGACCCTCACCGTGCCGCCCTCCGGAGGGCGAGCCGGGCGCGGCGCAGCTCGGTGACGGTGTCGCGCAGCCGGTGCCGGCCGCGCTTGGCGCGCAGCCGCCAGGCGCCGTCGCGGTCGCCGACGTAGCAGCGGGGCAGCGCGAAGCGGCCGGTGAGCGGGGAGTGGGCGATCGCCACGGCGTAGTCGTAGCCGGCGTCGCGGACGGCCAGGGCGGCGGGCAGGTCGACGTCGCCGTACGGGTAGCAGAAGCCGGTGACCGGGCCGCCGACGACCTCCTCCAGGAGCCTGCGGCTCTCCCGGGTCTGGGTCGCGAGGACGTCGGCGGGCAGGCCGGGCAGCGACTGGTGACCGAGGCCGTGCGAGCCGATCTCCCAGCCGGCGGCGGCGAGTTCGGTGACCTCCTGGACGGTGAGGAGCTGCTTGCGCGGGCCCTCGGCGTCCCAGTCGTTGGCCCGGCCGAGCAGGTCGGCGACGACGTAGGCGGTGGCGGTGAAGCCGTACGCCTGCAGAATCGGTACCGCGTGCCGGGCGAAGTCGGCGTAGCCGTCGTCGAAGGTGAGTCCGACGAGCTTGTCGTCCCGTCCGGCGGCGCGGGCCCGCATCAGCTCGCGGACCGAGACGCCGCGTCGGCCGCGCCGGTGCAGCCAGGCGATCTGTTCGGCGAACCGCTCGGGGTTGACGGTGAGTCGGTAGGGGTCCTCCTCCTCGACCGCCACCGAGTGGTACATCAGGATCCACGGCGAGGTGGAGCCGGGGCCGGGCGGTTCGCCGATCGGGTTGCGGCTGCGGGGCAGTCGCGCCCGGTGCGGTGGGGCGTCGGTGGCGCCCGCCTGGGCGGCCGAACGGACGGTTCCCCGTTCAGTGTCCATGGGGAAGCTTCCCTTCATCGGCGACGGTTGGCGGGTTCAGGACCCGGACGGCGGCGAGGACCGGACCGCGGACCTCCCTGGCACCGAGGCCGGTGCCGAGGGCGGCGAAGGCCAGCGCCACGGCCAGCCCCCCGAACACGGTCGAGAGCAGGGGGTCGGCGGTGAGGCCGGCCGCGCAGGTGCCGAGCGCGGTGGCGCCGGCGGCGGCTGCCAGCAGCCGGCCGTGGCCGCCGAGCACCCGGCGCAGCCGCAGCGGGATGCCGCGCAGCACGAGGCCGCGCAGCAGCAGGGCCGCGGTGGTGGTGATTCCGGCCGCGTTCCCGGCGGCGAGGCCGAGCGCGCCGAAGCGGGGTGTGGCGAGCAGGCCGACGGCCACGGTGACGGCGAGGCCGAGCAGCATCGCCGCGACCGGGTACCAGTCGAGCAGGCGCCGCCCCCCGTCGTCGGTGCCCGGCTCGTCGGCCCGGCGCACGACGGGGCGCAGCGAGAAGTACGGGCGGATCATCACGCCGATCAGCGCCTGGGCGGGCAGCCCGAAGCTGTAGACCCGGATGACGGCGGCGGTGGCGGCGGTGTCCTGCGGGCCGAAGGCTCCGCGCTGGAAGAGCAGTGAGACGACCGAGGGCGCGCAGGCCATCAGGAACGCGGTGCCGAGCAGGACGACGGCTGCGGCCTGCCCGAGGTCCTTCTCCACCCGGTCGCGGGCGGTGGTGAGGTCGCCGGCCGCGAGCGCGCGGGCGACCAGCGGGAAGGTGACGGTACAGATCAGGATGCCCGCCGTCATGGCGAGTTGGGAGACCTTGGCGGCATAGTTGAGGTGCGAGATGGTGCCGGGCGGAAGTGCGGAGCCGAGGTAGCGCTCGACGAACACCTGGGACTGGCGGGTCAGGGTGAAGGCCGCGACCGGCAGCAGGGCGAACGGCATCAGGACCAGGGCGTGGCGCGAGCGGCCGGAGCGCGCGGCCCGGCCCGTCCGCAGCCGGCGGGCGAACGGGGCGACGAGCAGGACGGCCATCAGGGCGCTGCCGACCGCGACGCCGACGGCGGCCGAGCGGACGCCGAGGAAGGCCTGGCAGCTCAGCATCACGGCCAGGATGCCGACGTTGTAGGCGACGTAGATGCCGGCCGGCGCGGTGAAGCAGTGGTGGGCGCGCAGCGCGGCGGCGAGGTAGCCGGCCACGCCGAACGGCAGCACGGTGATCGCGGTGATCCGGGTGCAGGAGACGGCGAGGGCGGGGTCGCCGAGGCCGGGGGCGAGCAGTTCGACGAGCTGGGGCGCGCCGATCGCGGTGCCGAGGGCGAGGGCGCCGAGGGCGAGCAGCAGCCACGGCAGGGTGGCCCGGACGAGCTGGCGGACCGGGTCCGGGCCGTCCGGGCGCTCCTCGCGCAGCACCAGGGCGAGGGCGAACGCGGGCACCATGAGGAAGGACATGGCGTCCTCGATCAGCAGCGGCGCGGCCGTCTCGGGCACCGTCCAGGAGACCAGGAAGGCGTCGGTGCCCTGGTTGGCGCCGAAGTAGCGGGCCAGCAGGAGGTCGCGCAGGAGCCCGAGGGCGGAGCCGGCGGCGCTGAGCACGGCGGTGATGCCGAAGGCCTTGGCGAGGAAGCCGCGCCGGGGGGCCGGGCCGGGGCCGCCGGGCACGACCTCGGCGGGCGGGGCCTGGCGGGGCGCGGGCAGCGTCGGGACGAGCGCGGGCCGGTCCGTCGTCATGTCAGGCCTCCGGGGTCGCGGCGCGGGCGGCGAGGCCGAGGACGACGGAGGTCAGCACCGTGGTGGTGCCGCCGATGTCGGCGTAGAGGAAGTCGACGAGCACCCAGGTCAGCAGCGCCAGGGCGGCGAGGCCGGGGCCGCGGGAGCGGCGCAGGCAGCCGAGCAGCAGGCCGAGGAAGAGCGCGGCGTAGGCGACGATGCCGATCAGTCCCTGTTCGCTGAGCACCAGGAAGTACATGTTGTGCGGGGAGAGCAGCGGCTCGCGCTGGAAGCCGATGGTGGGGTCGGCGGCGTCACTGCCGGAGGACAGCCGCAGCGGGGCGTGGCTGTCGCGCAGCTGCTGGAAGGCCTTGGGGCCGGCGCCGTGGACGGGGTGGTCCTGCCAGATCCGGGTGGCGGTCGACCACAGGTCGTAGCGGTCGGAGACGGACTGGTCGGGGGCGGCCTCGACGGAGCCGATCGAGCTGAGCCGCTCGGTGACCCCGGAGGCGCCGAGGCCGAGTCCGCCGACGAGGACGACGGCGGCGGCCGCGCCGAGCACGACACCGCGCACGAGCAGCCGGGCGTCGGCGCGCAGCAGCAGGACGGTGACGGCGACACCGGTGGCGATCCAGCTGCCGCGGCTGAAGGAGACGGCGAGCGGGAAGGCGAGGAAGGCGGCGGAGGCGTACATCGCGCGCCGCAGCCGGACGCTGCCGCCGGGTCCGCGTTCGGCGAGGGCGAGGGCCAGGGCCGCGAGCAGGCCGTAGCTGACGACGGTGGACATCGCCATGATGTCGAGCGCGCCGAACGTGCCGACGGCGCGGATCGGCTGGCCGGTGTACGAGGCGCCGGTGCGGGTCAGGTACTGGTCGGCGCCGACGGCGCCCTCGATGAGCGCGGCTGCCACGAAGGAGCCGAGGACGAGCCGCTGGTCGATGCGGTCGCGCAGCGAGCAGAGCACCGCGGCCGGGACCAGGACGAAGACCTGGACGAGCCGGACGAAGCCGGTGACGCTGCTGGCCGGGTCGATCGAGCCGACGGTGGCCACGGCGGCGGCGAGCACGACCGCGGCGAACTGCGCACAGGTGGCGCGGGCGACGACGGGCAGCCGCCCGCGCAGCAGGTTGTAGGCGGTGAGGGCGACCAGCGCCAGCGAGGCGAGGTCGGCGGCGGTGATGTGGACGGCGGCGGTGACGTCCTTCTCGCCGGTGGGCACGCACACCAGGAGCACGGTCGCCGCGGCGAGCAGGCTCGGCCGGTCGGCGAGCGCGGGCAGGGCCTTGCGTAAGGCCGGCGGCCGGGCCGCGGCGGGGAGGGTGAGGGCCACGAAAGGTCAGCTCCCGTCCGGGTGGAGCATCAGGGCCGCGGTCCGGCAGAGGATCTTGACGTCCTGCCAGAGGCTCCAGCTCTCGATGTAGCGGTTGTCGAAGCGGGCCCGGTCCTCGATCGAGGTGTCCCCGCGCAGGCCGTTGACCTGGGCCAGGCCGGTGAGGCCGACCGGGACGCGGTGGCGGTCCGCGTACTCGGGGTAGGCCTGGCTGAACCGCATGACGAAGTAGGGGCGTTCCGGGCGCGGGCCGACGAGGCTCATGTCGCCGCGCAGGACGTTCCACAGCTGCGGCAGCTCGTCCAGCGAGCTCTTGCGCAGCAGCTTGCCGACGGCGCCCATCCGGTGGTCCTGGGAGATGTTCCAGCGGGTGGCCGACTCGTGCTCGTTGCTGGGGCGCAGGGTGCGGAACTTGAGGACGGTGAAGACCCGGCCGTCCAGCCCGGTGCGCTGCTGGCGGAAGAGCACGCCCGGGCCGGTGTCGAAGCGGACGGCGAGCGCGCACAGCACGAGGACCGGGGCGAGCAGCAGCAGGCCGAGGCCGGCGGCGGCGACGTCCAGGGCGCGCTTGGCGGCCCAGCCGGGGCGGCGCATCGCGGGGCGCCCGACCTGGAGGCAGGGGAAGCCCCAGAGGTGGTCGCCGGCGGCCGGCGGCGCGGTGGGCAGCGAGCCGTACTCGCGCAGGGCGGGCACCAGCCAGACCTGGCAGCCGAGCCGGACGGCGTCGCGCAGGGTGGCGGCGGTCTCGGCCTCGTCGGCGGCGCCGGCGGTGGCGACGACGTGCTGGACGCGGTGGCGGCGGACCTCGCGCTCCAGGACCTCGCGGCCGCCGAGGACGGGCAGGTCGGTGTCGCCGGCCAGCAGCGGCGGGTCCGCGTCGAGGAAGCCGACGGGGCGCATCCCGTACTCGCCGCGCGCGTTGAGGGCGGCGGCGACCCGGTGGCCGAGCCGGCCGGCGCCGAGCACCAGGACGGGGCTGGGGCGGCTGCGGCGGATCCGGCGGACGAGGTGGTAGAGGACGGCGCGGCCGACGACGGCGATCAGCAGCTGGGCGCCGAGCAGCGCGGTGAGCCGGGCCGGGGTGGCCGGGCCGCAGTCGGGCCAGCGGCCGTCCAGGCAGCCGGTGAGGGTGACGGCGAAGGCGGTGGCGACCGCGGCGCGCACGGCCAGCGCGGGCAGTTCGTCCAGGACGGACAGGGTGAGCCGGGTGCGGTAGAGGCCGCCGGCCAGGTTGAGGACGAGCAGGAGGGGCAGGACGGCGGCGACGCCGAGCAGCGGGGCGACCCGCACCGCGGAGTCGAGGAAGCGGTTGGCGATGCCGGCGGCGGCGCACAGCGCGATCGCGTCGACCTGGACCAGCGCGAGCGGCAGTGCGAGCCGGGAGCGGACCGCCCTGCGGTGCCGGTGCCCCGGCGCCACCGCGCGGGCCCGCGCGGCCCCGGCCGGCCGGTCGAGCAGCCCGGTGCCGGGTCGCCGCGGGCCGGACAGGGGCCGGCCGGATCGCGGCACACTGTCGTGGTCAATGGTCATCAGCGCACGAACTCCCCTGCTGTGTGCCCGGGGTGGCGGAGCCCTGGCGCCGGTTGGCGCGGGGCGGCCGCCCGGGCCCGGTGGGCGCGGTCCTGACAGCACCTGCTGCCGCCGGCGGCTCTCGATTCTCTCGCGAATTCCCGGGGAAAAATCGAAACGAAGCAGGCAAAATCAGACAATACCGAACCCGGACTTGCGGGCCGGAGGATGACTTGCCATTTCATTCCAGCCGCCCATTAATAGGTATTTCTGATTTGACGCCTCGTCCTTATCCGGTTGAGGGTGCGAATACGCCAGCGCCTCGTCAGCGGGCATTCACGGCATGTGAAACGATCAGATCCGCTCTGGGACACGGGTGCGGCGGCGTCCGGCGGCCGGACCGGCACCCAGCAGGTGGCGGTACAGGACGTCCACCTGTTCGACCACCGTGCGGACGTCATGACGGGCGACCACGTGGTCGCGCAGCCCGGCGCCGCGGCGCTCGCACTCGATCGGATCGGACAGCGCTTCGGCCATTCGGGTGGCCAGCGCCGCCGCGTCCTCCGCCGGGACGACGGCCTGCCCGTGCGCGGCGGACGGCAGGCACTCGCGGGCCCCGGACACGTCGGTCAGCAGCACCGGACGGCCCGCGGCCATCGCCTCCAGCGGGGCGAGCGCCATCCCCTCCCAGCGCGAGGGCAGCACCACGAGGTCGGCCGCCGCGAGCCACGGCCGCGGATCCGGCACGTCCCCCACCATCCGCACCCGGGACGGCTCGGCCGACGCCCGCACCGTCTCCGCGAGGGCCTGCTCGTCCGGCCCGCCGCCGACCAGTGCCAGCCGCGCCTGCGGCACCCGGCGGACCACCTCGGGCCAGGCCGCCAGCAGCACGTCCTGCCCCTTCTGCCGGCACAGCCGCCCCACGCAGACGGCCAGCGGGGCGTCCAGGTCCAGGCCGAGCGCGATCCGGGCGGCCCGGCGGTCGGCGGGCGCGTAGTGGCGGACGTCCACGCCGTTGGGCACCACCGCCCAGTCGGCGTGCACCCCCGCGGCGACGCCGTCGGCCCGCTCCTGGACGCTGACGCACAGCAGCCGGTGCGCCCAGCGGGTCGCGAAGCGCTCCCAGCGCAGGGTGGCGGCCGCCAGCGGGCCGTCCACGGCGGCGAAGGACCAGGCGTGCGGCTGGAAGACGGTCGGCACCGCGCCGCGCACGGCCAGCCGGCCGGCCAGCCCGGCCTTGGCACTGTGCAGGTGGACCACGTCGGGCGCGGCGGCCCGGACGATCCGGCGCAGCCGCCAGGCCTCCTTGGCCGTCCCCGGCCCGGGCGAGCGCTCGGCGGGCCAGTCCTGGACCAGCGCGCCCACGGCGGCGGCCTCCTCGGCCAGCCGGCCGCCGCGCGGACAGGCCACCAGCACCCGGTGACCGGCCTCCCGCTGGCCCCGGACCAGATCGACGACGACGCGGGCCACCCCGCCGTCCACCGGCTGCGAAATGTGAAGGATCGTCATATGCACGGCGGCGAGCCTAGGGTGGCATCGCCGTGCCGGGCGGCCCCCGTCACCCGCAGGTGGCGGGCCGTCCACCCGTACGGCTCGCGGCTCGTACGGATGGTCGGACCCCTCGAAATCCCGGGCGATTTCCCGGGCCCCCCGGGGTGGTTCAGCGCACCTCGGCGGCCAGGTTCGCGAGCACCTCGTCGTGGATGCGGTTCAGGCCCTTCGGGGCGAAGGTGCGCTCGAAGAAGCCGCCGATGCCGCCGGCGCCCTGCCAGGTCGCCGAGACCGTCACCTTCGACCGGCCCTCGCCCGCCGCCGAGACGGTCCAGGTGATCACCATGCTGGAGTTGGCATCCTTCTCCACCAGCTGGTCCGGCTTCGGGGCCGAGACCGTGAACAGGCAGTCCCGCACGCGCTTCTCGGTGGCCTGGAGCTTCCAGTGCACCTGGGTGCCGGCCCCGGTGCCGCCGGCCCGGACCTCGTACTCGCTGTACTGCGCGGGCAGCAGCTTCGGGCGGGTCACCTGGTAGTCGGCCAGCGCCTCGTACACCCGCTCCGGGGCGGCGTCGTAGACCCGCTCGGTGGTGGCCAGCACCTGTCCCATGACCTGTACTCCTCGTGTGGTGGTTCCGATCTCAGCGGCAAGCCAACCACAGGGCCGCGGACCGGGCCTTCCGGGGCTCGCGCCCGGACGCGGAGGCCGTAGGGTGGCGGATGTGCTCGAACTGGTGACAGCAGTGCGCTACGTGGACCCGCTGCGGGCCGGCGGCTCCGTGCCCGGCGTCGTGGAGACCGACGACCTCGGCACCTACGTCGTGAAGTTCACCGGCGCCGCGCAGGGGCGCAAGGCGCTGGTCGCCGAGGTGATCGTCGGCGAGCTCGCGCGGCGGCTCGGCCTGCGCGTGCCGGAGCTGCGGCTGGTGGACTTCGACCCGGCGGTCGCCGCGGACGAACCGGACACCGAGATCCAGGACATGCTCAGGGCCAGCGCCGGACTCAACCTCGGGATGGACCTGCTGCCCGGCGCGCGCGACTACCGGCCCGGACTGGTCCCCGTCGGCTCCGCCGAGGCCGGCCGGGTGGTCTGGCTGGACGCCCTCACCGGCAACGTCGACCGCACCGTGCACAACCCCAACCTCGTGGTCTGGCACGGGCGGCTCTGGCTCATCGACAACGGCGCCGCGCTGATCTTCCACCACCGCTGGTCCAGCGCGGAGGCGGCCGTCGGCAAGCGCTACGACCTCAGCGCGCACGCGCTCGGCGGCTGCGCCCCGGACGTCCGGCTGGCCGACGAGGACCTGGGGCCGCTGGTGACCGTCGGACTGCTGGAGGAGGTGCTGGCGCTCGTCCCGGACGACTGGCTGGCCGACGAGCCCGGGTTCGACTCGGTGGACGCGGTGCGGCACGCGTACGTCACGCACCTGGCCGCCCGCGCGGTGCTGTCCGCCGAGTGGCTGCCGGAGGGCTTCGCCACGCCCGAGCAGCTGCGCGAGGCCGAGCGGCGGCGGGCCGCCCGGACGAGGGCCGGCCGCCCGGCCTGGCTCCAGGAGGTGCCGGACCTGCACGGCAAGCCGGCGGTCGAGACGGTGTGGGAGCACCACTTCGAGAGTTAACGCACCGCGGGGTGGATCCAGTCGAGGTACTCGATCGTGGTGCCGGCCAGCAGGCCGCCCATGAGCAGGGCGAAGACCGCGGCGCCGTTCCTCCGGCGGACCTTCGCGGGGATCAGGGCCGCGCCGAGGCCCGCCACGAGCAGGCCGGTGAGCGGGCCGGCGGCGAGCATCGCGATCAGCCCCGCCACCGCGCCGACGGAGGCACCGGCCGCGAGCCCCATCACGCCGCACATCAGGCCGACGACCACGAACTGCGCCAGCATCGGGCCCGCGGCGAGGAGTTCGGCCCCGCCCAGGACGAACCAGGGCCAGCTGCGCCCGCCGCCGACCGGCCGGGCCGGGACCGCGTTCCAACCGGTGTCGGTGTGTGCCATGCCGCTCAACTCCCCTGATGCTTCCGTTCGGTACGGATCCATCCTGGCGAGCGGGCCACCGGCGGACCTGAGTACGGGTACTCAAAAACGACCGGGGAGCGGGACCCAGTGGGCCCGCTCCCCGGTGCTCAAGTGCTCAGGTGCTCAGGTGCTCGGCTGTTCCACGCGGTCGGCGCGTCAGCGCCACCACTGGACCGCCTTCTCGGCGTTGATGATGCCCGCGCCGTAGAAGCCGTTGTCGTTCTCGTCGCCCTCGCAGGTCGCCTTCCACTGGCCGGCGCCGCCCGGGTTGAAGTCCCCGGTCGGGCAGGCGTGCGACTCGGCCTGGTTGGTCAGCAGCTCGGTCAGCTCCTCGGGGCTGGCCCACGGGAAGGTGCTGGCGAGCAGCGCGACGACACCGGTGACGTGCGGGGTGGCCATCGACGTGCCCTGCATGTAGCCGTACTTGTTGCCCGGGATGGTGGACAGGATCCGGCCGTCCTTGTCCGGGGTGTCCGGGATCTGGTAGCGGCGGTCGCCACCCGGCGCGGCGACGGTCACGACGCCCTTGCCGTAGCTGGAGTAGTACGACTTCTCGCCCTTGACGCCGACGGCGGAGACGGCGACGACGCCCGGCAGCTCGGTCGGCAGCGACAGGCAGTCGTTGGTGACCGGGCGGGTGCCCGGGGTGGTGTCGTCCGGGCTGGAGACGTCGGTGGTCTTGTGGGCCAGGTCGATGTTCTCGTTACCGGCCGCGGCCACGTTGAGGACGCCCTTGCGCTGCGAGAACGCGACCGCCTTGCGGACGGCGGCGGTGATCGCCTCCTGGTCCTTGTCGTTCGGGCAGTTGAACATCCACGGGTCGACGTAGTAGCTGTTGTTGGTCACCTTGAAGCCGTGCTCGCCGGCCCACACGAAGCCGCAGACCGCGTTCTCCGGGTAGATGAAGCCGCCGTCGTCGACGACCTTGACCGCCGCCAGCTTCACGTTCGGCGCGATGCCGACGATGCCCTTGCCGTTCTTGGCGGCGGCGATGGTGCCGGCCACGTGGGTGCCGTGGTCGCTGGTGGTCGGCTGCCAGGCCTTCCAGTCGGTGTTCGGCTTGCCGTCGACGCAGGAGACCGACTGCGAGGCGTCCACGTTGGGGGCCAGGTCCTCGTGGGTGGCGTCGATGCCCGAGTCCAGCACGCCGACGGTCACGTTGCGGCTGCCGAGCGAGATCTTGTGCGCCTTGTCGACGCCGATCTGGCGCATGTCCCACTGGTTGGCCTCGTACGGCTCCTGACCGGCGGCGGGGGCCGCGGCGGGCTCGGCGGCGACGTCGGCCTTGCCCTGGTCGGCGGCGAGGATGCCCTTGGTGCGGCTCGCGCCGACCGAGTCGACGCCCTTGACCTGGCGCAGCTTCTCGGCGAACGCGGTGTCGTTCGAGCGGGCGACCACGACGCCGATCTGCTCGTAGGAGTACACCACCGTGCCGCCCAGGGTGGTGATCGCCTTCTCCACCTTCTGCACCTGGCCGTGGTTGGCCTTGGTGTTGACCACGTAGCTCAGCAGCGGGCCGGTGGTCGAGCCGGCCGCGGGCGCGGGCGCCGCGACGGCGGTACCGGCCGGGAGCGCGAGGGCGCCCGCCGTGGCGAGCACGAGGCCCACCGCCGCGTACCGGGTCCGGCTGATCCGAGAAACACGCATAGGGGTAGACCCTCCCGAGTCGTCATGCAACAGCTGCGGCAGCAGGTGCGATGGAGTGATCGGGACGCTAATGAATATTTACTAAGAAAAGCAAGAGGTAGTCATCTAATCGTCACAACTAGACCAACAGCGGAGCCCAGGAGTCCGCAGGTCAACCGGCAAACAGTCGGTCATAGTGTTAAAAAGTGATGGTCCACGGGCCGGTTGGGACGCCTACCACCTAAAGGGTGTACAACCGGCGGGCATTGTCCGCGGCGACCATCCGGGCCAGCCGCTCCGCGTCGGCCGCCGAGCAAGCGCCGGCGGCCCGCCACTCCCCGAGCAACTCGCCCAGCCCGTAACGGAACTGGGCGGCGCCGACCAGGTACAGCTCGGGCAGGCCGTACGCGTCGGTGGAGAACAGCAGCTTGCCGAACGGCGCCAGCTCCAGCATCTCGCCGAGCACCGCCGCCACCCGGGGGCCGGTGTACGAGGCCGTCAGACCGAGGTCGACGTACACCGTGGGGAAGGCCTGCGCGAGGAACGCGGCCTGCCGGTGGTACGGGTAGCAGTGCAGCAGCACGAGCGGGACGCCGCTCGGCTCGGCGGCGCGGACGAAGGGGGTGAGCAGGGCCGGGTCGGCCAGGTGCAGGGTGAGGTCGGGATCGCCGAAGCCGGTGTGGAGCTGGATCGGCAGGCCGAGCTCGGCGCACACGTCGACGGCCGTCCACAGCAGGTGGTGCAGGAGCACCGGGTCCGTCAGCCGGCCGCGCCCGGCGCGCTGCCAGGCTCCCGCCGCGGCCACCACGGCGGCCCGGGCGGGCCGTTCGGGCGGGACGGCGAGGCCGTGCCGGTAGGCGATGACGGACTTGACGGCGACGGCCCCGGCGGCGGCCCCGGCCAGGACATCGCGGACGGCCTCCGGCCAGCCCCCGGCCGTCGCGGGCACCGCCTCGGCGACCGTCTCCAGCCGGATCACCTCGCGCGCCCGGACCCGGGCGGCCTCGGCGAACTCGCCGAGCGGGAGCAGCGGGCGGCCCGCGGCGGCGGTGAGCCCGGTGTCGATCAGGCAGGTGTCGAGCGCGGCGGCGGCCAGCAGTCGGCCGGTGGCCTCGGCGGCACCCAACTCCCTTCTGCGGGCGAGGTATTCGTCGGCCGGCGCATGGGCGGGCAGGCCGAGCGCGGGCGGGCACCAGCGCCGGACGACGAGGCCGAGGGCGCTGTCGAAGGGCGTGGTGCCGGGCGCGGGCGGGCGGTCCGACTCGGTGAGCAGCCCGGCCAGGGCGTCGTCCGGGAGGTCGGCCGCCACCACGCTGTGGCAGTGGTGGTCGACCAGCGCGGGGACGTCGAGGAGCACCGGTCAGTACCGCCAGCGGGTGGCGGCCACCATGCGTTCGGGGGTGGTGTCGGCGTACTGCTCGGCCTCGGCCCGGCGGACCGCGAGCACCGCCTGGTAGAGCGGTTCGCCGAGGGCCTCGCGGAGCACCGCCGAGCGCTCGTAGGCGGCGATCGACTCGGCCGGGCGGGCCGGCAGCCGGGGCACCGTGCCGGGCGCGGCGGCGGCCGGATCGCCGGTGAACTCCGGCGGCAGGGCGAGGCGCTGCTCCATGCCGGCGAGTCCGGCGGCGAGCACGGCGCCGACCGCGAGGTAGGGGTTGGCGCTGGCGTCGAAGCACTTGACCTCGGCGTTGGCCGCGGCGGAGCGCTCCCCCGCCGAGCCGGTGACCAGGCGCAGCGCGGCCTCGCGGTTCTCCAGGCCCCAGCACTGGTAGGCGCCGGCCCAGTGCGAGGGCACGAGCCGCAGGTACCCGGCGGGGCTGGAGCAGCCGAGCACGAGCAGCTCGGGCAGCGCGGCGAGCACGCCGGCCAGGAAGCCCTCGGCCTCGGCGGTCAGGCCGTGCGGGCCGGAGCCGCCGCGGCCGAGGTTGCGGCCGTCCCGCCAGAGGCTCAGGTGGAGGTGGCCGCCGTTGCCGACCGTGCCGGCCTCGACCACGGGTGCGAAGGAGACCCGCAGGCCGTGCCGGTTGGAGACGGCACGGATGGTGTGCCGGACCAGGACCGCGGTGTCGGCGGCGGCGACCGGGCCCTCGGGGGCGACGGAGACCTCGAACTGGCCCGGCGCGTACTCGGGGTGGATCTGCAGGACGTCGAGCCCCTGCTCGCCGAGGGCGCGCAGGACGTCCCGCAGGTAGTCGGAGAGGTCGGTGAGGCGGTGCATCCCGTACGCGGGGCCGTGGGTGGGGTACTGCGGCTCGTCCGCCGGGGCGCCGGCGAGGGCGGCCACCCACTCGACCTCGATGCCGGCCTTGAGGCCGATGCCGCGCGCGGCGGCCGTGGCCTCCATCCGGCGGGCGAACAGCCGCTGGCAGCCGGGGTGCGGGGTGCCGGCCTGGGTGTGCCGGTCCCCCGGGGCCCAGGCCCAGCCGGGCTGGGCGGCGAGCGGGACGACCCGGTCGAGGTCGGGGTACAGGCGCAGGTCCCCGGTGGGGCCGCCGATGATCGGGCTGGTCGTGATGGCGTCGTCGGCGAGGAACACGTCGAAGCAGGGGGCGGCGCCGACGCCCCACTGGGCGGCGTGCACGAGGCCGCCGAGCGGCACGGCCTTGACCCGGGTGATGCCGGCGTTGTCCACCCAGGTGACGGCGACCGCCTCGACCCCGGCCGCGCGGAGCCGGTCGGCGGCGGCCTCGGCCTGCCGGGCGCGCTCGGCGCGCGGGGGCAGTTCGACGGCGGCGTGGGCGTCCACGGCGACGGCGATGGTGTCAGCAGTCATGCCTTCATGCTGCCCCTCCGGGTGGGTCCGCGTAACTCCTCGATCGGGTGGTTGGAACGGACGCGCGTCCTCCCGTTCACCCGTTCGGGGTGGGGCGGTTTTGCCGCCGTCCGCCCTCTTCCTACTGGGCAGTAGCTTCGCTACAGTGGCCGCACGCACCGCCGTCGGGCTTCGGGAGCCGCACCGACGGGTGCCGTGCGTCCTTCACCGGCCGGTGCCGCGAACCGCGGCGGGCCGGGTTTCCCTCCTCGCGTCAGCGCCGCTCCGTTCACCTCCGAGCGCCTGAGCACGACGGCACACCCGCAGTTCGGCCGGAGCGGACCGGCCGCCGCGCGGGTGGGCCGCACCCGTCATCCCTCCAGCCCCCGCGCGCGGACCCTCCTCCGGCGGGCTGCCGCCCCCTGCGTACGCACGGGCGCGGCGGCACGTCCGCCGGAGCGCGCGCGGGCCCTTCATGACTAGGAGTCAGGACCATGCAGCGTCCCTTCCCCACGGTCGCCGTGGTCGGCCTCGGCACGATGGGTGCCGGCGTCGCGGTGGCGGTCGCCAAGAGCGGCCGCCGGGTGATCGGCATCGAGGCCACCGAGGACTCGGCCGCCCGGGCCCTGGCCCGGATCGAGGAGGCCACCGCGCACGCCGTCGAGCGCGCGCGGATCACCGCCGAGGAGCGCGCGGCCCTGCTCGCGCAGATCTCCGTCGGCCACGAACTCTCCGCCGCCGCGGGCGCCGACCTCGTGATCGAGGAGGTGCCCGAGCAGCTGGAGCTCAAGCGTGAGGTCTTCGCCGAGCTGGACCGGATCTGCCCGCCGGAGACGGTGCTCGCCACCGGCACCACCGCGCTGTCGGTGACCCGGATCGCCGCCGCGACCGCCCGCCCGGACCGGGTGCTCGGCCTGCACTTCTTCAACCCGGTCCACACCATGAAGCTGGTCGAGGTGGTCCGCACGGTGCTGACCGCCCCGCAGGTCGCCGAGGACGCCGCCGGGTTCGCCCGGGACCTCGGCAAGGAGCCGGTCGCGGCCGGCGACCGGGCCGGTTTCGTGGTGAACGGCCTGCTGTTCGCGTACCTGAACCAGGCCGCCGCGATGTACGAGTCCAAGTACGCCTCGCGCGAGGACATCGACGCCGCGATGCGGCTCGGCTGCGGCCTGCCGATGGGCCCGCTGGCACTGCTCGACCTGATCGGCGTGGACACCGCGCGGACCGTCCTGGAGGCGATGTACGAGCAGTCCAGGGACCGCCTGCACGCGCCCGCGCCGATCCTCGGCCAGCTGGTGTCGGCCGGTCTGCTGGGCCGCAAGTCCGGCCGGGGCTTCTACACCTACGAGGCGCCGGGCTCCTCCAAGGCCGTGGACGCGGCCACCGGCCCGGCGCGGCCGAAGGTGGCGGGCCGCGAGGTGCGGACGGTCGGCGTGTGCGGCTCGGGCACGATGGCGACCGGCATCGCCGAGGTGTTCGCCAAGTCCGGGTACGCCGTGCTGCTGGCCGCGCGCAGCCAGGAGAAGGCGGACCGGGCCAAGGCGCAGCTGGCGAAGTCGCTGGAGCGCTCGGTGGCGAAGGGCCGGATGGGCGCCGAGCAGCGGGACGCGGCGCTGGCCCTGGTGACGCCGGTCGGGCAGTACGCGGAGCTGGCCGAGGTCGACCTGGTGGTCGAGGCGGTGGCCGAGGACCTGGCGGTCAAGCGGGAGCTGTTCGCAGCCCTGGACAAGATCGTCCGGCCGGGCGCGGTGCTCGCCACCACCACCTCCTCGCTGCCGGTGATCAGCTGCGCGACCGCCACGTCGCGGCCGCAGGACGTCGTCGGCATGCACTTCTTCAACCCGGCGCCGGCGATGAAGCTGGTCGAGGTGGTCTCCACCGTGCTGACCGCGCCGGACGTCACCGCGACCGTCCTGGACCTGTGCGCCAAGGTGCGCAAGCACCCGGTGGAGTGCGGGGACCGGGCCGGCTTCATCGTCAACGCGCTGCTCTTCCCCTACCTGAACGACGCGGTGCGGATGCTCCAGGAGCACTACGCGACGGTGGACGACATCGACACCGCGATGAAGCTCGGCTGCGGCTACCCGATGGGCCCGTTCGAGCTGCTGGACGTGGTCGGCCTGGACGTCTCGCTGACCATCGAGCAGGTGCTGCACCAGGAGTTCCGCGAGCCGGGCCTGGCCGCCGCGCCGCTGCTGGAGCACCTGGTGGCGGCGGGCTGCCTGGGCCGCAAGACCGGCCGCGGGTTCCGCGACCACGCGCGCCGGTGACCGTGCCGCAGCCCGGCGGCGCCGCTCCCCGCGGGGCGGCGCCGGCCGGGAGCGCGCCGACGGCCGGGCAGCCGCGCTCGGCCTGGAACCCCGGGACGGTGTCGGCCCGCTGGCCGCGCCCGGCCGTGACCGGCCCGGTCTCGCCGGTCCGCCGGGGAAGGGCCGCCGGGGCGCAGCCGGGGCCGTGTAGCGTTCCGGACATGGATCGGGTTCAGTCAGCCACCCCGCAGCAGTCCGCCGCACCGCGCGCCGCCGACCGGCCGGCCACGTCGGCCGGGGGCACCGGCCCGGACGCCGGCCCGGGCAGCCGCCGGGCCGCGGCGCAGCGCCTGCAGATGCGCCAGGACCTGGCCACGGCCGCGATGGACCTGTTCGCCTCGCAGGGCTACGAGGAGACCACCGTCGACCAGATCGCGGCGGCGGCCGGGGTCGCCCGGCGCACCTTCTTCCGGTACTTCCGGTCGAAGGAGGAGGCGATCTTCCCGGACCACGACGACACGCTCGTCCGGGTCGCGGACCTGCTGGCCAGCGCCGAGCCCGAGGAGCACCCGCTCGACGTGGTCTGCCGGGGCATCAAGGAGGTGCTGCGGATGTACGCCTCCACCCCGGGGGTGTCGGTCGCGCGGTACCAGCTGATCCGCCAGGTGCCGGCGCTGCGCGAGCGGGAGATCGCCGTGGTGGCCCGGTACGAGCGGCTGTTCACCCGGTACCTGCTGGGCCGCTTCGACACCGGCGAGGACATCCCTTCGGGCTGGCAGCGCGGCGGCGAGGACGACTCGATGCTGGCCGAGGTGTCGGCGGCGGCCGTGGTCGCGGCGCACAACCACGTGCTGCGGCGCTGGCTGCGGGCCGGCGGCCGGGGTGACGTGGAGGCGCAGCTGGACCACTCCTTCGAGGTGATCCGGCGGACCTTCTGGGCGTCCAGCGCGCCCGGTGCCAGGCGCCGCGGATCCCTGGTGGCACCCGGTGCCAGTGGGGCGCCCGGGGAGGTGCTCGCCGAGAGCGCACTGAGTGCCAGCCCCGGAGGTGAGGTACTCATCACAGTCGCCCGGACGGACGCTCCGCTGGACGTCGTGGTGGACAGCATCCGGGCCGCGCTGAGCGGCTCCGGGCACATCTGACGGGAGCGTTTCCGCAGGTCACGGAGGAAACGAAGGTCAAAAAGGGCCCGCGCCGAGGAATCGGCGGCGGGCCCTTTTCGTCCCCGTTCGGGTGTCCATGACAGCCGCCGGAAGTCGGCCAAATTCCTGACACCCGGTGTCTTTACGGCTGGCACAGGGTGCCACTACGTTGTTACTCACCAGTCGCGGCGCCGCGGCTCCCCACCTCGGCGCGCCGTCGTCCGGTGTTCCCACACCCCGGGAGCAGAGCGAGTACCACCCGGCCCACGGCCGGGCCGACCAGCCTGACCCCGCCCACCACCCACCACAGCGAAGCCGGTGTCCGCTCCCGGCCTTCCCCAGACGCCCTGTGCGCCCTCACACAGGTACGCCTCCGGAGGCAGAGCCATGCAGCAAATCCTCGACGCGATCCTCAGCAACGACGCCACGGCGGAGGACTTCGCAGCGATCCAGCTCCCCGAGTCCTACCGGGCGGTCACGCTCCACAAGGACGAGGAGCAGATGTTCGCCGGCCTCGACAGCCGCGACAAGGACCCCCGCAAGTCCCTCCACCTCGACGACGTCGCCCTGCCCGAACTGGGCCCGGGCGAGGCCCTCGTCGCCGTCATGGCCAGCGCGGTCAACTACAACACCGTGTGGAGCTCGATCTTCGAGCCGGTCTCCACCTTCGGCTTCCTGGAGCGCTACGGCCGGCTGTCGCCGCTCACCAAGCGCCACGACCTGCCGTACCACGTCCTCGGCTCCGACCTGGCCGGTGTCGTCCTGCGCACCGGTGCCGGCGTCAACGCCTGGAAGCCCGGCGACGAGGTCGTCGCCCACTGCCTCTCGGTCGAGCTGGAGTCCCCGGACGGCCACAACGACACGATGATGGACCCGGAGCAGCGCATCTGGGGCTTCGAGACCAACTTCGGCGGCCTGGCCCAGCTGGCCCTGGTGAAGACCAACCAGCTGCTGCCCAAGCCCAAGCACCTCACCTGGGAGGAGGCCGCCTCCCCCGGTCTGGTCAACTCCACCGCCTACCGCCAGCTGGTCTCGCGCAACGGCGCCGGCATGAAGCAGGGCGACAACGTGCTGATCTGGGGCGCCAGCGGCGGCCTCGGCTCGTACGCCACCCAGTACGCGCTGGCCGGCGGCGCCACCCCGATCTGCGTGGTCTCCAGCCCGCAGAAGGCCGAGATCTGCCGCGCCATGGGCGCCGAGGCGATCATCGACCGCTCGGCGGAGGGCTACCGGTTCTGGAAGGACGAGCAGAACCAGGACCCGCGCGAGTGGAAGCGCCTGGGCTCGAAGATCCGCGAGTTCACCGGCGGCGAGGACGTCGACATCGTCTTCGAGCACCCGGGCCGGGAGACCTTCGGCGCCTCGGTGTACGTCACCCGCAAGGGCGGCACCATCGTCACCTGCGCCTCCACCTCCGGCTACATGCACCAGTACGACAACCGCTACCTGTGGATGTCGCTCAAGCGGATCGTCGGCTCGCACTTCGCCAACTACCGCGAGGCCTACGAGGCCAACCGCCTGGTCGCCAAGGGCAAGATCCACCCGACCCTGTCGAAGGTCTACTCCCTGGAGGAGACCGGCCAGGCCTCCCTCGACGTGCACCACAACAAGCACCAGGGCAAGGTCGGCGTGCTGTGCCTGGCCCCCGAGGAGGGCCTGGGCGTGCGCGACGCGGAGTTCCGCGCCACGCACCTCGACGCGATCAACCGCTTCCGAAACGTCTGAGGCCGATCCGATGACCGAGCCGCAGAAGCGCGACCGGCCCTGGCTGATGCGCACCTACGCCGGACACTCCACCGCGAGCGACTCCAACGCGCTCTACCGGCGGAACCTGGCGAAGGGCCAGACCGGCCTCTCCGTCGCCTTCGACCTGCCGACCCAGACCGGCTACGACTCCGACCACATCCTCGCCCGCGGCGAGGTCGGCCGGGTCGGCGTGCCGGTGGGCCACGTCGGCGACATGCGCACCCTGTTCGACGGCATCCCGCTCGAACAGACCAACACCTCGATGACGATCAACGCCACCGCGATGTGGCTGCTGGCGCTCTACCAGGTGGTCGCCGAGGAGCAGGGCGCCGACGTCGCCAAGCTCACCGGCACCACCCAGAACGACATCGTCAAGGAGTACCTGTCGCGCGGGACGCACGTCTTCCCGCCCGGCCCGTCGGTGCGCCTGATCACCGACATGATCGCCTACACGGTCGGCAACATCCCCAAGTGGAACCCGATCAACATCTGCAGCTACCACCTGCAGGAGGCCGGGGCCACGCCCGTCCAGGAGATCGCCTACGCGATGTGCACCGCCATCTCGGTGCTCGACGCGGTGCGCGACTCCGGGCAGGTGCCGGCCGAGCGCATGGGCGACGTGGTCGCGCGGATCTCCTTCTTCGTGAACGCCGGCGTGCGCTTCGTCGAGGAGATGTGCAAGATGCGCGCCTTCGCCCGGCTGTGGGAGAAGGTCACGCGCGAGCGCTACGGCGTCGAGGACCCCAAGCAGCGCCGGTTCCGCTACGGCGTGCAGGTCAACTCGCTGGGCCTGACCGAGGCGCAGCCGGAGAACAACGTCCAGCGGATCGTGCTGGAGATGCTCGCCGTCACGCTCTCCAAGGACGCCCGCGCCCGGGCCGTCCAGCTCCCGGCCTGGAACGAGGCGCTGGGCCTGCCCCGGCCGTGGGACCAGCAGTGGTCGCTGCGGATCCAGCAGGTGCTCGCCTACGAGTCCGACCTGCTGGAGTACGGGGACATCTTCAACGGCTCCGAGGTCATCGAGGCCAAGACGGCCGAACTGCTGGCCGGCGCCGAGGCGGAGATCGCCAAGGTGCTGGAGATGGGCGGGGTGATCCCGGCCGTCGAATCCGGCTACCTGAAGTCCAACCTGGTCTCCTCGCACGCCGCCCGGCGGGCCCGGATCGAGTCCGGCGAGGACAAGATCGTCGGCGTCAACTGCTTCGACACCACCGAGGAGAGCCCGCTCACGGCCGACCTCGACACCGCGATCATGGTCGTCGACCCGGCCTCCGAGCAGTCCGTCCTCGCCGCCCTGGAGGCCTGGCGCGGACAGCGCGACGAGGCCGCCGCCCAGGAGGCGCTGGCGGAGCTCAAGGCCGTCGCCGCCACCGACGCCAACCTGATGCCGGCCACGCTCGCCTGCGCCCGGGCCGGCGTCACCACCGGGGAGTGGTCCTTCGCCCTGCGCGAGGTCTTCGGCGAGTACCGCGCCCCCACCGGCGTCGGCGGCGCCCCGGTCGCGGTCGCGGCCGAGCCCGGCGGCGAACTGGCCGCCGTGCGCGCCGCCGTGGCCGCCACCGCCGAGGAGCTGGGCGCCGGCAAGCTGCGCCTGCTGGTCGGCAAGCCCGGCCTGGACGGGCACTCCAACGGTGCCGAGCAGATCGCCGTCCGGGCCCGCGACGCCGGGTTCGAGGTGGTCTACCAGGGAATCCGGCTCACGCCGGAGCAGATCGTCTCCGCGGCCGTCGCGGAGGACGTCCACTGCGTGGGCCTGTCGATCCTCTCCGGCGCGCACTCCGAGCTCGTGCCCGACGTGCTGCAGCGCCTGCGGCGGGCCGGGGTGGAGGATGTCCCGGTGATCGTGGGTGGCATCATCCCGGCAGCGGACGGCGAGGCCCTCAAGGCCGCCGGCGTCGCCGCCGTGTTCACCCCGAAGGACTTCGGCATCACGACCATCATCGGCCGGATCGTGGACGAGATCCGGCTGGCCAACAAGCTCCAGCCGTGGACGCCCGCACCGACCCCGGCCACGAACTGACCAGCTGACCAGCTGACCACTGGGAAGGAACAGAACCACCCTCATGACCACTGTCAACCGCCTGCGCCCGCGCCGCTCCTGCCTCGCCGTGCCCGGCAGCAACCCGCGCTTCCTGGAGAAGGCCCAGGGCCTGCCCGCCGACCAGGTCTTCCTCGACCTGGAGGACGCCTGCGCCCCGCTGGTCAAGGAGAGCGCCCGCCACACCATCGTCGACGCCCTCAACAACGGCGACTGGGGCGGCAAGACCCGCGTCGTGCGCGTCAACGACTGGACCACCCACTGGACCTACCGCGACGTGATCACCGTCGTCGAGGGCGCCGGCCCCAACCTCGACTGCATCATGCTGCCGAAGGTCCAGGACGCCGAGCAGGTCAAGGCGCTCGACCTCCTCCTCACCCAGATCGAGAAGACCATGGGCTTCGAGGTCGGGAAGATCGGCATCGAGGCGCAGATCGAGAACGCCAAGGGCCTGATCAACGTCGACGCCATCGCCGAGGCCTCGCCCCGGCTGGAGACCATCATCTTCGGCCCCGCCGACTTCATGGCCTCGATCAACATGAAGTCCCTGGTGGTCGGCGAGCAGCCCTCCGGCTACAACGCCGACGCCTACCACTACATCCTGATGCGCATCCTGATGGCCGCCCGCGCCAACGACCTCCAGGCGATCGACGGCCCGTACCTGCAGATCCGCAACCAGGAGGGCTACCGCGAGGTCGCCGGGCGCTCCGCCGCCCTCGGCTTCGACGGCAAGTGGGTGCTGCACCCCGACCAGGTCGCCGCCGCGAACGAGATCTACTCGCCCTCGCAGGAGGACTACGACCACGCCGAGCTGATCCTCGACGCCTACGACTACTGCACCTCCGCGGCGGGCGGCGCCAAGGGCTCGGCGATGCTCGGCGACGAGATGATCGACGAGGCCAGCCGCAAGATGGCCCTGGTCATCTCCGGCAAGGGCCGGGCCGCCGGCATGGAGCGCACCACCAAGTTCGAGATCCCGGAGGCGTAGCACCATGCAGTTCGGACGCACCTACGAGGAGTTCGAGGTCGGCGCGGTCTACAAGCACTGGCCCGGGAAGACCGTCACCGAGTACGACGACCACCTGTTCTGTCTGCTCACCATGAACCACCACCCGCTCCACATGGACACCAACTACGCGGAGAAGACGACCGACTTCGGGAAGAACGTCGTCGTGGGCAACTACATCTACTCGCTGCTGCTCGGCATGTCCGTCCCGGACGTCTCGGGCAAGGCGATCGCCAACCTGGAGATCGAGTCGCTGCGGCACGTCGCGCCGACCTTCCACGGCGACACGATCTACGGCGAGACCACCGTCCTCGACAAGTGGCCCTCCAAGTCCAAGGACGACCGGGGCATCGTCTACGTCGAGACCAAGGGGTACAAGCAGGACGGCACGGTCGTCTGCATCTTCCGCCGCAAGGTGATGGTGCCGACCGAGACGTACATCAAGGAGCGCGGCGGCGAGCAGCCCGGCCGTCCCACCCCTCTTTCCTGAACCGCTTTTCCCCTCCCAATGCCCCGGAGGGGCAGGCCGCCGTCATCGGCCGACCCCCACCCGGAACGGGGGCCCTGCTGCCGCAGCCACGCCGGCAGGGCCCCCGGCAATCCCCCCCCCCCCCGACTTTTCACGACAAATCGGAGCCGCACGATGGGACGCCTCGCACAGACCGACGGCCTCACCGAGATCCAGCGGGACATCCTCGCCACCGTGCGGGATTTCGTCGACAAGGAGATCATTCCGGTCGCGACCGAGCTGGAGCACAAGGACGAGT
This sequence comes from Kitasatospora sp. NPDC057904, assembly GCF_042887925.1. NCBI lineage: Bacteria > Bacillati > Actinomycetota > Actinomycetes > Kitasatosporales > Streptomycetaceae > Kitasatospora > Kitasatospora sp. NPDC057904. Next base: position 269,289 of record NZ_JBHVOL010000010.1, on the reverse strand, counting down.
ACCCGACCGCCATCGTCGAGGGGATGAAGCAGCTCGGCCTCTTCGGCCTCACCATCCCCGAGGAGTACGGCGGCCTCGGCGAGTCGCTGCTCACCTACGCCCTCGTGGTGGAGGAGATCGCCCGCGGCTGGATGTCCGTCTCCGGCATCGTCAACACGCACTTCATCGTGGCGCACATGATCAACGCCCACGGCACGCAGGAGCAGAAGGACTACTTCCTGCCGAAGATGGCGGCCGGCGAGATCCGCGGCGCGTTCTCGATGTCCGAGCCCGGCCTCGGCTCCGACGTCTCGGCCATCTCCACCAAGGGCGTCAAGGACGGCGACTTCTACGTCCTCAACGGCCAGAAGATGTGGCTCACCAACGGCGGCACCTCCACCCTCGTCGCGGTCCTGTGCAAGACCGACGAGGGCGGCAGCAGCCCGTACAAGAACATGACCACCTTCCTGATCGAGAAGACGGCCGGATTCGGCCCGAACCCGACCGTCCCCGGCCTCACCGTGCCCGGGAAGATCGAGAAGATGGGCTACAAGGGCGTCGACACGACCGAGCTGGTCCTCCAGGACGTCCGGATCCCGGCCGACCGGATCCTCGGCGGCGTCCCCGGCCGCGGCTTCTACCAGATGATGGACGGCGTCGAGGTCGGCCGCGTCAACGTCGCCGCCCGCGGCTGCGGGGTCGCCCGCCGCGCCTTCGAGCTCGGCATCTCCTACGCCCAGCAGCGCTCGACCTTCGGCAAGAAGATCGCCGAGCACCAGGCGATCCAGTTCAAGCTCGCCGAGATGGCCACCAAGGTCGAGGCCGCCCACCAGATGATGGTCATGGCCGCCCGCAAGAAGGACAGCGGCGAGCGCAACGACCTCGAAGCCGGCATGGCCAAGTACCTCGCCTCCGAGTACTGCAAGGAGGTCGTCGAGGACGCCTTCCGCATCCACGGCGGCTACGGCTTCTCCAAGGAGTACGAGATCGAGCGCCTCTACCGCGAGGCCCCGATGCTGCTCATCGGTGAAGGAACTGCGGAGATCCAGAAGATGATCGTCGGACGCCGGCTCCTGGAGGAGTACCGGATCGCCGAGTGACCTCCGGGCCACCCCGGCTCGACGGGTGGCCCCCGGAACAGCCGGCCGACGGGCGTGCGGGCCCGTCCCGGCATCCCGCCGTGCCACGACGGCCCCGGCCTGGTCCGCCTGGGGTCCGGCACGGCCCCGGAAGCGGCCGCAGGGCGTAGAGCTGCAGCTACGCGCCCCGCGGCCGCTTCCGCACGCCGTCGCGGCGCCGTCCCGGGGCGTCCGGGAGCGGATGGCGCGGACGCGGCGTTCCCCCGGCGCACCCGCTGAGACAAGAGTCACCAGGCCCGTCCGGGCCCTTGGGAACCGGACGGGGCCGAGCTACGGTCGTATGAGTAGGCGTGACCTCGCGCCTGCGGAACGAGCAGGCGGGTTGCCCACCCACCGTGTGCTCCCGATAGCATCCACCGGGACAGCAGCCGTCCCTCTCTTACCCGATCCCGCGGTGGCCCCCGTCCAGCGGCCATGATCCCCCGCGACAAAGGTCTTCGATGCCCATCAGCCCGTCCCCTCACACCTCCGTCACGGACCGCGATGCCCTCGCAGCCACGACGGCCGGTCGGCGACCCCGCGTGACCATCGCGCGCGGAGCCACCCCCTGGTTCGTCCCCACCCTCGCCACGGCCGCCGTGACCACCGCCCTCACCCGGCGCAGCGGCAAGTGGGCCCTGGCGGCGGTACCCGCCTGCGCGCTCGGCGCGGGCATGCTGTGGTTCTTCCGCGACCCCGAGCGTGAGATCGGCACGGGCAGAGTGATCTCCCCCGCCGACGGCGTGGTGCAGAGCATCGACGCCTGGCCGGACGGCCGCACCCGGGTCGCCATCTTCATGAGCCCGCTCAACGTCCACGTCAACCGCGCGCCGCTGCCCGGCACGGTGACGTCGGTCGAGCACGTCGCGGGCGGGTTCGTGCCCGCGTTCAACAAGGACAGCGACCAGAACGAGCGGGTCGTCTGGCACTTCGACACCGAGCTCGGCGACATCGAGATGGTGCAGATCGCGGGGGCCGTGGCCCGCCGCATCGTGCCCTACGTCGACGCCGGCACCAAGGTCGCCCAGGGCGACCGGATCGGCCTGATCCGGTTCGGGTCCCGGGTCGACACCTACCTGCCGGCCGGCGTCGAGGTCGGCGTCGAGGTCGGCCAGAAGACCACAGCCGGGGTGACACGCCTTGACCGTGACTGATCCTGAGACCATCGTCGGCCTGGACGACGAGGAGACGGCGCTGCGCCGTCGCCGCTGGGCACGCGACCGCGAGCTCCGCGCGCCGCGCTCGCCGCAGCACCTGTCCACCGCCGACTTCCTGACCCTGGGGAACGCCGTCTGCGGCTTCCTGGCGATCTACTCGATCACCACCGGGGTCCTGATCCCGCACATCACCAACCCGGACGTCGCTCCGGACCGGCACAGCGCCGCCACCGCGGTGACGCTGCTGCTGATCGGCTCGATGTGCGACCTCTTCGACGGCCTGGTGGCGCGCAAGCTGCGCTCCTCCGCCCTGGGCGCCGAACTCGACAACCTGGCCGACCTGATCAGCTTCGGCATCGCGCCGGCCTACTTCGTCGCGGTCTGGGGCATGGTCTCGCAGGGCTCCAACCGGCCGCTGTCCGCGCTGATCGCGCTGACGGTGCTGCTCGCGGTGGTCCTGCGGCTGGCCCGCTTCTCGGCCGTGAAGATGCGGCCCGGGGTGTTCCAGGGCATGCCCTGCCCGATGGGCGCCATGACGGTCATCGCGATCGTGCTGCTCGACCCGCCGTTCCTGCCCGGTCTGGTCGCCATCTTCGGCGCCGCGTACCTGATGGTCAGCCGGATCGAGTACCCGAAGCCGCAGGGCCTGCTGGCCACCGCCACGCTGTGCTGGATCGTGGTCTCCATCGGCTGCCTGGCCGCGTGGGCCACCGGCCTGCCGGGCGGCGACCTGCTCCTGCACGTCGGCGCCTTCGCCCAGATCGCGCTCGCGGCCATGGCGCCGCTGCTGGTCATCCGGCGCAAGGTCGGCCAGAAGGTCGGCGACGTCCGCGCCCGGCGGGCGGAGTCGCGGCTCGGCTGAGCCTCCCGCGTACGAAGCGCACATGACGAAGGGGCCCGGATCCGCAGTGGATCCGGGCCCCTTCGTCATACGTGCTTCCGGGCGCTCACGCCCCGCCGGTGTGGACGCTGAACGCCGAGCGGCGGGCCGCCCGGGCCACGCCCGGGTCCGGGTGCACGCCCGACACCGCCGTCAGCACCGAGGCCGCCCGCGGGTGCCCCGACTGCCGGGCCCGGGCGAACAGCCGCACCGGGTCGCCCGCCGAGGCGCCCTCCACGTGGCCGACCAGCAGCTCGGTCTCGCCGTGGTCCAGCACCGCGGCCGCCGTGTCCACCCAGAGCCAGGCCGCATCCTCGGCGCCCAGCACGTCGGCCGGGGACACGCCCTCGTCCGACTGCTCAGCGAGCCACAGCAGCGCGTACGGGCGCAGCACCGGCTCGTCCACGGCCGCGCGCACCGCCTGCTCGGCCGTGCCCCCGGCCACCCGCAGCGCCTCGAAGGCCAGGCCGCGCACGAGCGCGTCGTCGCCCTGGGCGGCGTCCAGCAGCTCCGCCACGGCACGGTCCGCCGGGCGGGCCGCCACCCAGGCGCGGTACTCGGCCCGGGCCGGGCCCGGCGAGTAGTCGGCGCAGGCGTTCAGCAGCTCGTAGGCGCTCTGCTCGATGTGGCCGGCCGCGGTCTGGGCGACCGTGCAGATCTCCTCCAGCTTCGCCCGCACCGCCCAGTGCCCGAGCGGCGACAGCTCGGCGGCGTCGTTCCGGCGCACCACGGCGCCGACGGCCGCGAGGCCGTCCAGCATCCAGTCCAGGACGGCGGCGACGTCCGCCGGCGCGGCCGGGGTGTCGATCTGCGGCTCGCGGCAGGTGCCGCGGACCGCCGACACGGCGGAGGCGGCGTGCGGCACGGGCGACAGGCCCACGCCCCCGCTGCCGCCGACCCGGCGCTCGTCCAGGCCGCGGCGCAGCAGCTCCAGGAGCTCGCTGTCGGCGACCGGGCCGGCCACCAGGTGCAGGAAGGAGAGCAGCTGCGGGGCCTGGTCCACGGCCTGGCCGGCCAGCACCGTGAAGACGCCGCGCAGGGCGGCCGGCGGGACCGGCGCGAGCAGCGTCCAGGCGTCGAACAGCGCGGACCAGCCGCGCACCACGGCCTCGTCGTCGTGCTCCCAGGCGTGCAGCCGCCAGCCCGGCCCGGCGCCGCCGTCGCGGGCCTCGACCAGGCCGACCAGCAGCGCCTGGCCCCAGGCCTTGGCCGCGGCGCCGACCGTCATGGCCAGTGCGCGGCCCGCCGCGCGGGCGTCCTCGGGGAGCAGTTCGCCCCGCTTGTCGACCTCGCCGAGCTCCCCCGCCCAGCGGGCGATCCGGACGGCGTCCACCAGCATCCGGCGGGCCAGCGGAGCCAGCTCGGCGGGGGCGGGGAAGCCGTCCGGCACGGGGACCCGGCCGCGGCCTGGGGCGGGTGCGGGGCCTCGTCGGCGGGGTACGCCGCCCCCGCCCGGCCTGGCCCCGACGGGCCGGTGGGCCGTACCGGGGAGGCGGGTCACCGTCGCACCGGTACCGATCGTCGGTGGGAGCGGGGCATCACGGTCGCGCGGGTTCCGAGACGTCACGTCGAGCAGTCTTCCCCTTGTACCGGCCTTCTGTCACATCCGGTTGGTTGTACGGGCGGGCGGGTTGTGGCAGCACCTCCGCAAGATCGGGCAACAGCGGCAAACCGCCTGGCCGGAATCGTGTGGCGGGCTCATGCCAGGCCCGTTTGCGGTGGTCACGGGGGGTGTTCGAACGGATACGGAAAGGGCTGCGGCGAGGGGTGAATGGCCGACTCTCGCGGTGTCGCCGACGGATGGAGGCGGGAATGCGCGCACCGGGCACGCCCGCCGGGAGTGCTCCGGGTGGATGCGGATCGGCCAGGTCGGCGAGGGCGGGACCGGTGGCGGAAATCGACCGCGCCGACTTCCCGTTCCGGCGGAATCGGCTTCCGGTGCCCGGGTGGCGCGCGATGACGGGTGGGGGGAATTGCAAGAACGGAGGAAGCGGGGGCCGGACCGGGGAATGACCGGCCGGAATGCCCCGGATTAACGGCAGCCGGTCCGGATCAGAGGAGGGGGGTGAGCCAGCGCCGGAGGAGTTCCGAGTAGTGCGCGGGGTCGGAGTTCCAGAGGGCGGTGTGGTCCGCGCCCGGGAAGGTGCGGAGGCTGACGACGTCGGGACGGGCCGTGGCGAGGTGCCGGGCGGCGCGGAACGGCGCGATCGGGTCGTCCGGGCTGTGCAGGACGAGGGTCGGCACGCGCAGGTCGGCGCCCTCGGCGAGGCGCGCGAAGTCGGCCAGGTCGACCCCGGTGCGGCCCTCCGCGGCCAGCGCGCCGAGCTCGGCGACCGGCCTGGAGTAGCCGGCCCGGACCGCGTCGCGGCGGGCGGTGGCGGGCAGGTCGAGCACCGGCGAGTCCAGGACGATCCCGGCGATCGCCCCCGCCCAGGCCGAACGGGCCGCGGCGTGCAGGCACATCGTCGCGCCCACCGACCAGCCGTAGAGGATCACCCGGCCGGCGCCGCTGTCGAGGGCGAGCCGCACGGCCGACTCCACGTCGCGCCACTCGGTCTCGCCGAAGTGGCCGAGCCCGTCCGGCGAGGCGGGGGCGCCCTGGTCGCCGCGGTAGGTGACGGCGAGGGCGGGCAGCGCCAGGCGCTGGAGGACGGGCAGCACGGGGAGCGTCTGGGTGCGGTCGGCGCCGGGGCCGTGCACGAGGACCACCCAGGTGCCGCGCTTGCCGTCCAGGCGCCAGGCGGGCATCGCGCCCAGCTCGCCGGCGACGGCGGTCTCGGTGAACGGGAGGCCGAGGGAGGTCGTCGGGTCGCCGAGGTGCACGCGCGGGGTGAAGCGGACCTCGGTGCCGGGCGTCAGGGTGCCCCGGTCGGCGCGGACCAGGCGGCGGGTGACGCCCTGTTCGTCGCTGTGCAGGATGTCGTCGACGACGGCGTGGCCGTCGCCGTCCCACTCCAGCGCCCAGCGGCCGGGGTGGAGGGCCGCGGGCGTCCGGTTGAAGGTGATCCGGCCGGCGGCGAGGCTCTGCACCAGGACGGGGCCGGACTCCAGCACGGCGCTCTCCGGCCGCACGAGCCGCTCGGACGCCCGCCGGCCGACGACCAGCACGGCGACCCCGGTGCCGACGGCGGCTGCCGCCACGGCGGCTGCGGTTCCCCAACGCATATCGCTCCCCGCTCTGTGAGTCTGCTGGGGACAAGTTCACTGGCGGGTGGGGGCGGGGGCCAGTGGGATGGGCTGTACGGGGGACGGGGTGGGGGGGCGGCTCCTGCGGAGGGCGGGGAGGCGGGAGGCCGAGGCGGAGGCGGGGGCGGGGTGGGGACGGGGTGGGGTGGGAGCCGGGGACGGGGTGGGGGTGGGGTCAGACCGGGATCTCCGTGTGGAGGCGGCCGAGGAGTTCCCAGAAGCGCGGGGCCAGGGGCCGGTCGCGCGGGGGCAGGGTGGGCGTCGCGGCGCCCCAGTGCGGGGAGGACACCTGGTGCTCCTGGTGCAGGGCCGTCAGGACGGTCGCGAGGTCGTCCTCGTGGACCGGCACGAGCCGCGCGACCGCCCGCAGGTGGGGCTGCCAGCGGCCGTCCACGCACCTGCGCAGCCGCTGGTCGAGCTCGGCGCCGCGGCCGGTCACCTCGACGAGTTCGGTGAGCCGCAGTCCGAGCACCTGGGCGAGCGCGTGCGTCCGCTCCTCGTCGCCGTCCCACGTCCCGGTGAGTTCGGCCTCCTGGTAGACGCGCAGGGCGACGCCGATGCGACGGGCGGCGGTGTCCTGGCTCAGTTCGCGGGCCACGCGGTGGTCGCGCAGGCGGGCCGGGCGGGTGCCCATGAGCTGCGCGGGCGGGCACCACAGGGCGCGGGCGAGGGCGATGAACTCCTCCTCGGTGGGGCGCAGCTCGCCGCTCTCCCAGGCGATGACGTGCGTGGGCAGCAGCCGGACGCCGTGCGCGGCCATGCCGCCGGCGACCTGTTCGGGGGTCAGGCCGAGCCCGGCGCGGTGGGCGCGGGCCGCGGCGGGCGAGAACGGCACCGGGGGCAGGGCGGGCGGAGGCTGTCTTCGTCGCATGTGAACGAACGCTAGGGCCGGTACGAACGGGCCCCCAGCCGCCGAACGCACGAAGCGCCGGGGAGGGCGCGCGCGGACCGCTGGAGGATCGCACAGGATGTCATGCCCCTGCGGCGGCAGTACTCGGAGGTAGTGACGGGGGCGTTCGCGGGCGCGCGCCGGGCCTCCCGCGTGTGACCAACCCCTCCGTGACCTCGGTTGACTCCCGGTTCGGCCGCGTGATGGGATCCCAGGGCCAAACGGAGGCATGCAGAGGAAGCCGGTGCGAGTCCGGCGCGGTCCCGCCACTGTCACCGGGGAGCACGGCCGGAACGACGCCACGGCGGACCGTCAGTCTTCGCTGACGTGCTGCTGGAAGGCTCCGGGGGTGCGTTCGACCCGGAAGCCAGGAGACTCTCGCCCCCGGTACGTCGATCCAGGGCGCGGACCCTGAGTGAGGACTCGCACGCGATGCAGGCTGCCCCGACCCGCCGAGCCCTCCCCTGTCCCCCTCCGTCGTGCGCCCGCTGACCCGCGCCGCCGCCTTCGCGGTCGGCGCCGTCGCGGGCTACCTGGCGGACGCCCGCTACGCCGATCCGCGCCGCGGCCACCCGGTGGCCGTCTTCGGCGGTGCGGCGACCCGCCTGGAGCGCCGGATGTGGCGCGACGACCGGGCCACCGGGGCCGCGTACACGGCGCTCTGCGTGGGCGCCGTCGCGGCGGGCGCGGTGGCGCTGGAGCGGACGGCCGGCCGCCGGCCGCTGGGGCGGGCCGCGCTGGCCGCCGCCGCGACCTGGACGGTGCTCGGCGGCACCTCGCTGACCCGGGAGGCGCGCACGATCGGCCGGGCGCTGGCCGCGGGCGACCTGCCCGCCGCCCGGGAGCGGCTGCCGCACCTGTGCGGGCGCGACCCGAGCGCGCTGGACGGGCAGCAGATCGCCCGCGCCGTCGTGGAGTCGGTGGCCGAGAACACCGCGGACGCCGTCGTGAACGCGCTGGCCTGGGGCGCCCTCGCCGGCACGCCCGGTCTGCTGGCCTTCCGCGCCGTCAACACGCTGGACGCGATGGTGGGTCACCGCTCGCCGCGCCACGCCCGGTTCGGCTGGGCCTCGGCCCGGCTGGACGACGTGGCGGGCTGGCCTGGCGCCCGGCTGACGGCGCTGCTGACGGTGGCCGCCGCGCCGCAGCCGCGGACGGCCTGGCGGGTGTGGCGGCGGGACGGTTCGGCGCATCCGAGCCCGAACGCGGGGCAGGCCGAGTCGGCGTTCGCGGGCGCCGTGGGCGTGCGGCTGGGCGGCACGCTGCAGTACGGCGAGCGCGTCGAGCACCGGCCGGTGCTGGGCGCGGAGCTGCGGCCGGTGACGGTGGACGACATCGAGCGGGCCTGCGCGCTGTCGCGGCGGGTGGGCGCGCTGGCGCTGGGTACGACGGTCGCGGGGCACGTCCTGCTGCGATCGCTGCTGAGGAGGGGAAGGGCATGACCAACGCGCTGCTGGTCGCGGGGACGACCTCGGACGCGGGCAAGAGCGTCGTCACGGCGGGCATCTGCCGGTGGCTGGCCCGCCGGGGCGTCCGGGTGGCGCCGTTCAAGGCGCAGAACATGTCGCTGAACTCGTTCGTGACGGCCGACGGCGCCGAGATCGGCCGGGCCCAGGCGATGCAGGCCCAGGCCGCCCGGGTGGAGCCGGAGGCGGCGATGAACCCGGTGCTGCTCAAGCCCGGCGCGGACGGCCGCAGCCAGGTGGTGCTGCTCGGCAGGCCGGTCGCCGAGGTGGGCGCGCTGGACTACCGCGAGCGCAAGCCCGTCCTGCTGGAGCGCGCCCTGGAGTGCCTGGCGGACCTGCGCCGCCGGTACGACGTGGTGGTGTGCGAGGGCGCGGGCTCGCCCGCCGAGATCAACCTGCGCGACCGGGACATCGCCAACATGGGCCTGGCGACGGCCGCCCGGCTGCCTGTCGTGGTGGTCGGCGACATCGACCGGGGCGGCGTGTTCGCGGCGATGTACGGGACGCTGGCGCTGCTGTCCGAGGAGGACCAGCGGCACGTGGCCGGCTGGTTCGTCAACAAGTTCCGCGGGGACGCCCGGCTGCTGGCGCCCGGCCTGGAGATGCTGCACGGCCTGACCGGCCGTCCGGTGCTCGGCACGCTGCCGATGCTGCCGGGGCTGTGGCTGGACGCCGAGGACTCGCTGGACCTGTCGACGGTCGTGGACCGGGTCGACGGGCGCGGGCCGCTCGGGGCGGACGTGCTGCGGGTGGCCGTGGTGCGCTTCCCCCGGCTGTCGAACTTCACCGACCTGGACGCGCTGGCGCAGGAGCCCGGCGTGCTCGTCCGCTGGGCGACCCGGCCGGAGGAGCTCGCCGACGCCGACCTCGTCGTGCTGCCCGGCACCCGGGCCACCGTGGCCGACCTCGCCTGGCTGCGCGAGCGCGGGCTGGAGCCGGCGCTGCGGGCGCGGGCGGCGGCCGGGCTGCCGGTCCTCGGTGTGTGCGGCGGGTACCAGATGCTGGCGGGCTCGATCGTCGACGACGTCGAGTCCAAGGCCGGTGCCGTCGACGCGCTCGGCCTGCTGCCGACGCGCGTGCGGTTCGGCGTGGAGAAGGTGCTCGCCCGGCCGGTCGGCGAGGCCTACGGGCACCGCGTCGAGGGCTACGAGATCCACCACGGGGTGGTCGCCGTGGACGGCGGGGAGCCCTTCCTGGACGGATGCCGGGTGGGCTCGGTGTGGGGCACGACCTGGCACGGCGCGCTGGAGAACGACGGGTTCCGCCGGGAGTTCCTGCGCGAGGTGGCCGCGCTGGCGGGCCGCGCGTTCGTCCCGGCGCCGGACACCTCGTTCGCCGAGGCGCGCGAGGCCCGGCTGGACCGCCTGGGGGACCTGATCGAGGAGCACGCGGACACCGACGCGCTGTGGAAGCTGATCGAGGGCGGGGTGCCGGCGGCCGGAACGCTGCCGTTCCTGCCGCCCGGTGCGCCTGAGGAGGCTGGCAACGCATGAGTGACGTCCGCTACCCGTTCACCGCGGTCGTCGGGATGACCGACCTGCGGCTCGGACTGCTGCTGAACGCGGTCTCCCCGGCCGTGGGCGGCGTGCTGGTGCGCGGCGAGAAGGGCACCGCCAAGTCGACGATGGTCCGCGCGCTGGCCGGCCTGCTGCCGTCCATCGCCACCGTCGACGACTGCCGCTTCTCCTGCGACCCGGCCGCGCCCGACCCGCAGTGCCCGGACGGACCGCACGCCTCCTCCGGGAGCAGCGAACGGCCGTCCCAGCTGGTCGAGTTGCCGGTCGGCGTGGCCGAGGACCGGATCGTCGGCTCGCTCGACCTGGAGCGCGCGCTCGCCGAGGGCGTCAAGGCGTACGAGCCCGGACTGCTCGCCAAGGCGCACCGCGGGGTGCTCTACATCGACGAGGTGAACCTGCTCCAGGACCACGTCGTCGACCTGCTGCTGGACGCCGCCGCGATGGGCCGCTCCTACGTCGAGCGCGAGGGCGTCTCGGTGCGGCACGCGGCCCGGTTCCTACTGGTCGGCACGATGAACCCGGAGGAGGGCGAGCTGCGGCCGCAGCTGCTCGACCGCTTCGGCCTGACCGTGGAGATCGCCGCGACGCGCGACCCGGCCGAGCGCGCCGAGGTCGTCCGGCGGCGGCTCGCCTACGACGCGGACCCGGCCGGCTTCGCGGCGCGGTTCGCCGGCGAGGAGCGGGCGCTCGCCGAACGGATCACCGCCGCACGGGAGTTGCTGCCCAAGGTCGAGCTCACCGACGTGGCGCTCCGGCAGATCACCGCCGTGTGCGCCGCGTTCGAGGTGGACGGGCTGCGCGCCGACATCGTCATGGCGCGGACGGCCGTCGCGCTGGCCGCGTGGGACGGGCGCACGGAGGTGCTGGAGGAGGACGTCCGCAAGGCCGCCCAGCTCGCACTGCCGCACCGGCGCCGCCGCAACCCGTTCGACGCGCCCGGACTGGACGAGGAGCAGCTGGACCGGACGCTGGAGGAGCACGCGCAGCCCGAGGACTCCCCGGAGGACTCCCCCGGGACCGACGGTGACGGTGACGGCGACGACCCGGACGGCGACGGCCCCGGCCCCGGCGACGACGGCGGCCCCGGCCCGGACGGCGGCGGCGCGCCCGAGCCCGAGAGCGGTCCGCAGGCCCCGGAGGCCGCCGCCTCCGACGCCGCCGCCCCGGACCTCCCCGAGCAGCAGCCCGTCCCGGCCCAGCACCCCGCCCCCGCGCGGGAGTCGGCGCCGGTCGCGGCCGGCGACCCGTACCGCACCCGGCTGTTCGCCGTGCGCGGCACCGGCCACGGCGCGCAGGGCCGCCGCTCCCCCGCCGAGACCGACAGCGGGTACACCGTCCGCGCGCGACGCCCCCAGGGCGCCCTCAGCCGCCTGCACCTGACCGCCACCCTCCAGGCCGCCGCGCCGCACCAGGTGGCGCGCGGGCGCGCCGGCGCCGCGCTCGTGCTGCGCAAGGACGACTTCCGCGAGCAGGTGCGCAAGGGCCGCGAGTCCAACCTGGTGCTGTTCGTCGTCGACGCCTCCGGCTCGATGGCCGCCCGGCAGCGGATGACCGCCGTCAAGGGCGCCGTGCTGTCGCTGCTGATGGACGCTTACCAGCGGCGCGACAAGATCGGCATGATCACCTTCCGCGGCGCGGGCGCCGAGCTGGCGCTCCCGCCCACCTCGTCCGTCGAGGTCGGCGCGGCCCGGCTGGAGTCGCTGCCCACCGGCGGCCGGACCCCGCTGGCCGCCGGCCTGCTGCGCGCCCACGAGGTGCTGCGGATCGAGCGGCTGCGCGACCCGGCCCGCCGCCCGCTGGTCGTCGTCGTCACCGACGGACGGGCCACCGGCGGCCGCGACGCGCTCGCGCAGTCCCGGCGCGCCGCCGGGCTGTTCGCCGCCCAGGGCGTCGCGAGCGTCGTCCTGGACTGCGAGTCCGGCCCCGTCCGGCTCGGCCTCGCCCGCACCCTCGCCGGACACCTCGGCGGCACTGCCGTCACCCTGGACGAACTGCGCGCCGAGGGCGTCGCCTCGCTCGTCCGCGACAGTCGCGACAACCGTGCAACCACCATGCGAAAGGCGGCCTGAGCAGCATGCCCAAGGGTGTTCCCGAGAGCGTTCCCGACGACGGCCTGACGACCCGCCAGCGCCGCACGCAGCCGATCACCGCCGTGCACACCGGCCCCGGCAAGGGCAAGTCCACGGCCGCGTTCGGCATGGCGCTGCGGGCCTGGAACCAGGGCTGGTCCGTCGGGGTGTTCCAGTTCGTGAAGTCCGCCAAGTGGAAGGTCGGCGAGGAGAACGCGCTGCGCGTCCTCGGTGCCTCCGGCGAGGGCGGCACCGTCGACTGGCACAAGATGGGCTCCGGCTGGTCGTGGATCCAGCGCTCCAGCGAGATGGAGATGGACAGCGAGGCGGCCGCCAAGGAGGGCTGGGAGCAGGTCAAGCGCGACCTCGCGGCCGAGACCTACCGCTTCTACGTGCTCGACGAGTTCACCTACCCGATGCACTGGGGCTGGGTCGACCCGGAGGAGGTCGTGTCCGTGCTCGAGGACCGGCCGGGCAGCCAGCACGTCGTCATCACCGGCCGGTACGCCCCCGAGGCGCTCACCGGCTTCGCCGACCTCGTCACCGAGATGACCAAGGTCAAGCACCCCATGGACGCCGGCCGCAAGGGCCAGCGCGGCATCGAATGGTGATTCCTTGAGCATCCCCCGCCTCGTCGTCGCCGCGCCCTCCTCGGGCGCGGGCAAGACCACCGTCGCCACCGGCCTGATCGCCGCGCTCGCCGCCCGCGGGCTCGCCGTCTCCCCGCACAAGGTCGGCCCGGACTACATCGACCCCGGCTACCACGCGCTGGCCGCCGGGCGACCGGGCCGCAACCTGGACGCCTTCCTGTGCAGGCCGGAGCGGATCGCGCCGCTGTTCCTGCACGGCGCGGCCGGGGCCGACGTCGCCGTCGTCGAGGGCGTCATGGGGCTGTTCGACGGGGCGTCGGGGCGCGGGGAGCTGGCGTCCACCGCGCACGTCGCCAAGCTGCTGCGCGCGCCGGTGGTGCTCGTGGTGGACGGCAGCTCGCAGTCCCGTTCGGTGGCCGCGCTGGTGCACGGCTTCGCCTCCTGGGACCCGGAGGTGCGGCTCGCCGGGGTGATCCTCAACCGGGTCGCCTCCGACCGCCACGAGCACCTGCTGCGCGAGGCCCTGGAGGAGGGCTCCGGCGTGCCCGTGCTGGGCGCGCTGCGCCGCTCCACGGCCGTCGCGACGCCCTCGCGCCACCTCGGGCTGATCCCGGCCGTGGAGCGGTCGGCGGAGGCCCTGAAGGCCGTCGCGGACATGGGCGACCTCGTCGCCGCCTCGGTGGACCTGGACGCGGTGCTGGCGCTGGCCCGGACCGCACCGGCCCTGGACGCCGATCCGTGGGACCCGGCGGCCGAGGTCGCGCCGGTCGCCGGCCGGCCCCGGATCGCCGTGGCGGGCGGCGCCGCGTTCTCCTTCTCCTACGCCGAGAACGCCGAACTCCTCGGCGCCGCCGGGGCGGAGGTCGTCCCGTTCGACCCGCTGCACGCCTCCGGGCTGCCCGAGGGCACCGCCGGGCTCGTCATCGGCGGCGGCTTCCCCGAGCTGTACGTCCGGGAGCTGAGCGGGAACGCGGAACTGCGCTCGGCGATCCGGGAGTTCGCCGCCTCCGGCGGTCCGATCGCGGCCGAGTGCGCCGGACTGCTCTACCTGGGGCGGGAGCTGGACGGGAAGCCGATGTGCGGCGTGCTCGACACCACCGCCCGGATGACCGAACGGCTCACCCTCGGCTACCGGGAGGCCGTCGCCCTGCACGACTCCCCGCTCGGCCCGGCCGGCACCCGGCTGCGCGGCCACGAGTTCCACCGCACGGTCTGCGAGCCGGCCGCCGGCGACCACCCCGCCTGGGGGTGGCGCCTGCCCACCGGATCCCACACCGAGGGCTTCGCCGACGGCAACGTCCACGCGTCGTACCTGCACCTGCACTGGGCCGGCACCCCGGAACTCGCCACGTCCTTCGCGGGCGCGGCGGCGGCCTACGGGGGTTCGCGCTGAACGTCGTCGTCCTCAACGGTGGCTCCAGCTCGGGCAAGTCGAGCATCGCGCGCCACCTCCAGGAGCTGCTGCCGGAGCCGTGGCTGCACCTCGGCACGGACACCCTGGTCGACGCGCTGCCGCCACGGCTGCGCGAGGGCGGCGAGGGGATCGGCGGCATCGGCGGCCCGGCCGGCGGGGGCGAGGACGCCGACGGCGTGGTGAGCGTCGGACCGGCGTTCGCGGCGCTCGACGCGGCCTGGACGACCGGGGTCGCGGCGATGGCGCGGGCCGGCGCCCGGATCGTCGTCGACGAGGTGTTCCTCGGCGGCGCGGCCTCGCAGCGGCGGTGGCGGGCGGCGCTGGACGGCCTGGACGTGCTCTGGGTCGGCGTGCGGTGCGACGCCGCCGTCGCGAGCGCCCGGGAGGCGGCGCGCGGCGACCGGGCCGCCGGGATGGCCGCGGCGCAGGCGCAGGCGGTGCACGTGGGTGTGACGTACGACGTGGAAGTGGACACGTCCCGGACGGATGCGGTCGGCTGCGCCCGAATCGTCCTCGGCCACCTCCCCGGATGCGATTGACTGTCCGCCAGGACCGTCCGGAGAGGCTCGCACATGCCCAAGCTGCACACGTACACCACCGAGGTCACCTGGACCGGCAACCGGGGCACCGGCACCGGCGACTACCGCTCCTACGGCCGCGACCACGACGTCGCCGCCGACGGCCGGCCGACCATCCCCGGCTCGTCCGACCCCGCCTTCCGCGGCGACCCGGCCCGCTGGAACCCCGAGCAGCTGCTCCTCGCGTCGATCTCGCAGTGCCACCTGCTCTGGTACCTGCACCTGTGCGCCGTCAACGGCGTCGTCGTGACCTCGTACGTCGACAACCCGGTCGGCACGATGGCCGAGACGCCCGAGGGCGGGCACTTCACCTCGGCGGTGCTGCACCCGCGGATCGAGGTCGCGTCCGAGGGCATGGTCGAGAAGGCGCTCGCCCTGCACGCCGACGCGCACCGGGCCTGCTTCATCGCGAGCTCGGTCAACTTCCCGGTCCGGCACGAGCCGGTGGTGACGGTCGCGCCGTAGTGCCGTGGCCGGACAGGTCCACGGCACTAGCCGTCAGAGGGCCAGGGTCTGCCAGCCCCGGGTGATCTGGTCGTGGACGGCCGCCGGGTCCGGGGCCGCCTGCCGGGCCTCCCGCTGGGCCGCCGCGAGCGCGGCCAGCAGCGCCGCCCCGTCCGCCGGGCGCTGCGCGGGGTCGATGGCCAGGGCGCGGGTCACGACGGCGGCGAGCCCCGGGTCGAGGTCCCGGACCGCCGCCACCGCGGCCGGTTCGGGCCCGGTCTCCACGATCCGGCGGATCACCGCTCCCGTGCTGGTCGCCGCGAACGGGCTCGCGCCGTGCGCCGCGCACACCACGCAGCACGCCCACGCCCACACGTCGGCGGCCGTGCCGACCCGCTCGTCGCCGAACTGCTCCGGCGCCATGTACGTGAGGGTGCCGGGCCCGCCGCCGGTCATGGTGAGCCGGGTGCCGTCCACGATCGCCGCGATGCCGAAGTCGAGCAGGCGCGGGCCGGCCGTCGTCAGCATGATGTTCGCCGGCTTGAGGTCCCGGTGCACCAGCCCCAGCCGGTGCACCCCGGACAGCGCCACGGCCAGCGCGAGCGCCAGGGCGCGCAGCGCCTCGGCGGAGCGGATCGGCCCCTGCTCGCGCAGGTGGACGTCGAGCGGGCGGCCGTCCAGCAGCTCCATGGCGAGGTACGGGCGGCCCTGGTCCACGCCCGAGTCGAGCACCCGGGCGGTGTAGGCGCCCGGGACCATCGCCAGCACCTCGGACTCGCGCTGGAAACGGCGCAGGAGCTCGGCGTCGTCGAGGAGTTCGAGGTTGATGGTCTTGAGCGCGACCTGCGTCGCGGAGCCCTGCCGCTGGGCGAGGTACACCGTGCCCATGCCGCCGGAGCCGATCCGGCCGAGGAGCTGGTAGCCGCCGATGACGCGGGGCTCGTGGGAGCTCAGCGGTTGCCCGACGGACGGGACGGGCAGGGCCGGCGGGGTCGGCGGAGTCGCGGGGGTGGGCGGGGCGAACTGCGGGGCCGGGGGAACGTATTGCGTCGGAACGTACCCCTGCTGCGGCGGCACGGTCGCTCCGTACGGGTTCAGCGGCGGTTGCTGTGCCGCACCGGTGCCGACGGGCTTGGGCCGGCGACTCGTGATCACGGCCACGATCTGGAAGACCAGCGCGGCCGGGACCAGGATCACCGGCAGGACGAACACGGCGAGCACGGCACGGAGGACCAGCAGTCCGACGACCCGGAGCTGAGTCCGCCTGGAGCGCCACGCCTGCTGCGGCAGGCCGGTGGCCAGCACGTTGCGCTGGGTCAGGTAGGAGAGCCCCAGCCAGAGCACCAGGCACACGACGAAGACCGTGATGTACCAGGTCCTGGCCAGGTGAACGGCCAGGTGCACCTCGAAGGAGATGTACCGCGCGTTGGCCGTGTCGAACGGCCGCACGAGCAGCCTGTCGCCGAAGACGAACATCGCGGGGGTCACGGCCACCACCCCGGCCGCGGTCAGCACGGTGACGGCGGCATCACCGATGGCCGCCCCGATGCCGCCCGGGGCGCCCGCGCCCGCGTCCTCCCCGAGGGCCGTCAACGCCCTTCGGCGCATTGCCGCCTGAGCGCGCACCAGCAGTGGGAGCGTCGCCAGTCGGATCACCAGCACCGCGCCGAGCAAGGCGAGCAGAGCCACCCAGAAATTGTTCAGCATGCTTCCCCCAGCCTCATCGAGCACAGGGAGTATAGGGGGCCCGGGGCCGGCGTGACCGACGGCGAGGAGGTCAGTCCCGATCCCGGCCCCCAGGCAGCTCGCCCACCCACCGGCCCTCTACGGCCAGCCGGCGGCGAGGGTGCCGTGGAGGGGGTCGGCCTGGTAGCAGGCGGGGCAGCGGAGGCGGGTGTAGATCGCCACGGGGCCCATGCAGACGTCCTCGCGGCCGTCGGCGGGGGAGGCGGAGGCGGCGGGGCGGCCGCATTCCAGGCAGCGGCGGGTGGGGCGTTCGGCGGTGGAGCAGGCGCGGCAGAGCATCCGTTCCGGGGTCTCGGCGTGGACGACGACGGGCTGGGGGCCGCCGGCGCAGAGGTGTTCGCAGAAGGTCCAGGTGTCGTCGGCCTCGGCCGCGAGCATCCGGGCGCGGGCCTCCTGCTGCCAGCGGGCCGCCTGCTGGATCGGGATCGTCACCGGCGGACCCCAGCCGGCGGCCATGAGCCACTCCCTGCCCTCGGCGCCGGCGGCTCGGAGCTGGTCGTCGACGGCGATGTCCCTGGGTGTCCTGTCCTTCATCGGCGTTCTCCTCCGGCACGGTTGTGCCGGGTCTAACGCGACCGGGGATCGGTTGGATACGTCGTCCCGCCCGGGGCGCTACAACCGCTCGACGTCTCCGTGGGCGACGAGCAGCTTCTTCAGCAGCGCGTCCAGCTGGGTGCGTTCGCCCTGGTCGAGGGGGGCGAGGAGGCGCTCCTCGTTCCGGACGTGGCCGAGCAGCAGCGTGTCGACGAGCTCCTTGCCCTCCGGGGTGAGCCGGACCAGGACCGCCCGGCGGTCGCCCGGACAGGGGTGCCGCTCGACGAGGCCCTTCGCGGACAGCCGGTCCACGCGGTTGGTGATCGCGCCCGACGTGACCATCGCGGACTTGAGCAGTGCGCGGGCGTTCAGCTCGTACGGCTCGCCGGCCCGGCGGAGCGTCGCGAGGACGTCGAACTCCGAGGTGTCCAGGCCGTGCTGGGTGAAGTACTCGCGCAGGGCGGAGTCGACGTGCAGGTTGAGGCGACGCAGCCGGCCGATCAGGGCCATCGGGCCGCTGTCGATCTCGGGGCGGGCCCGGGCCCACTGGTCGACGATGTCGTCCACGGTGTCGCGCTGCTGCACCTGCTCCTGCATGGCCTCCGCCTCCTCCGGCCGCTGTCCGTACCCGTTTATCTTAACCTTCACATACTTGACGTTCACAGATCCTCGGCGCACAATTTATCTCAACGTTCAGATAATCAACGTTGAGGGGAACCCGCCATGGACCGGAACCGCCTGGGAATCGCCGCCACCGCCGCCCTCGCCCCGGCCGCCTGGGGCACGACCTACCTCGTCACCACGCAGCTCCTGCCGGAGGGCCGTCCGCTGCTGCTCGCCGTCGTCCGCGCCCTCCCGGCGGGGCTGCTCCTGCTGCTCATGGGGCGCAGACTGCCCAAGGGGCGCTGGTGGGGGCGCGCGGCCGTGCTCGGGATGCTCAACATCGGGCTGTTCTTCCCGCTCGTCTTCGTCGGCGCGTACCGCCTGCCCGGCGGGGTCGCGGCGACCATCGGGGCGATCCAGCCGCTGCTCGTCGCCGGGTTCTCGATCGGCGTGCTCGGCATCCGGCCCGGGCGGCGGACCGTCCTGGCCGGACTGGCCGGGGTCGGCGGCGTCGCGCTCCTCGTCCTCAAGAGCGGCGCACGGCTGGACGGCGTCGGCATCGCCGCGATGGTCGCGGGGATCGGGCTGATGGCGATGGGCACGGTCCTCACCCGCCGGTGGGGCCGTCCCGAGGGCGCCACCATGCTCGACCTGACCGCGTGGCAGCTCCTGGCCGGCTCGGTCTTCCTCGTCCCGCTCGCCGCCGTCGTCGAGGGCGCACCGCCCGCGCTGACCGCCACCAACCTGGCCGGGTTCGCCTACCTCGGGCTGTTCGGCACGGCGCTCGGCTACGTCCTCTGGTTCCGCGGCATCGAGCGCCTGGGCGCCGGCCCGGCGTCCTTCCTCGGCCTGATCAACCCCGTCGTCGCGACGATCGGCGGCCTGGTCGTCCTCGGCCAGACGCTCACCCCGTGGCAGGTCCTGGGCCTGCTGATCGCCCTGGGCGCCCTGGTGGCCGGCCAGTCCCCGGCCCGCGCCCCGAAGCCCGCGGCGCCGGCCCCGATCCCGGCCGCGGCCCCGAAGCCCGCGACGACGCCCCCGGTCCCCGAAGCGGCACCAGCCGCCCGCTGACGTCCCGTGCCCCCGCCGAGCCCGCTCGGCGGGGGCACGGCATCGGGGCAGGAGAGGAACGCGTCAGCCGGTGGCGCGGACGTAGATGTCGGCGGCGCCGGGAAGGCCCCCGGGGATGGTGGAGACGTAGATGCGGCGGCCGGCGGTCGTAGTGGGGGCGGCCGAAGCCGCCGTCGGAGTGGCCGCGGGGCTCACGGTCACCGTCGCGGTTGCCGTCGCGGTCGCCGTCGGAGTGGCCGGCGGCGGGGTGTCGTCGTCCTCGTCCTCGTCCCCGTCGACGGCCGCGGGCGCGGGCACGGGCACGGGCACCGAGTCCGCCGGGGCCACCTCCGTGGTCACCGTCGGGGACGGCCCGGGGAGTTCGGGCGCCGACGGGGACGGCTCGGGGACTTCCGGGGCCGTTGTGGGTTCGTTGCCGCCGAGGGCCGTGGAGAGGTCGGGCGGGAGCGGAGCGGCGGGGCCCGGGTCGGGGAGGTCGTAGGTGCGCAGGAAGTCGGCGAGGCCGACGTCCTTGCCGCCCGCGACGCGGTAGTGGAGGTACGCGACGGCGGACCCGTCGGGCGCGTGGGTGTAGACGGAGCCGACGGGCACGAAGGCCCGGCCCGCGCCCGGGTGCTGGGACGGGTGGAGGCCGGCCAGGCGTTCGGCGCGGTCGCGGTCGGTCTCGCGACCGCCGCCGCCCAGGGTGAGGGTGTTGATGCCCCGGACGAGCAGGGCCGCCGCGACGGAGACGAGCAGCACGAGGCTCACGGCGACGGTGCGGCGCAGCACCGGCCGGCCGTGCAGGGCGGGCCAGGAGTCGGTGACCACGCGCTCGGGCGGGATTCCGTCCACCGTTGTCGCTCCCCCGTTCGATCGAGCCGTCACCGTGCTCGACGAGGGACCGCGGCCGAGAGTTCCTCGACGTGCTCCGCCGCCCCCTCGCTCACCCCACGTACGCGGGGGCGACCGCGGCCGTGGTGACCCGCCGGGCGGCGCCGGTGCCGTCGGCCGGGACGGTCCACAGGTCGGCGCCGTAGTCGCCGGGGAGGGCGTAGAGGAGGGTGCCGGTGTCGCTCCAGAGTGCCTGGTCGTCGATGTTGCGCTGCTCGGCGGTGGCGGTCTCGGTCATGGTGGCGAGGTCGAGGACGTAGAGCCGCCAGGGCGAGTCGGCGGGCAGGCCGGGCACGCGCTTCTTGTAGGCGACGCGGGTGCCGTCCGGGGAGAGCGAGGGGCACTCGACGTCGTCGTGGAGGGTGGTGAGGGTGCGGGCGGCGAGGTCGCCGCGGACGAGGTGGGTGGTGCCGCCGGAGGCGAGGGTCGCGTAGAAGGTGTTGTCGTCGGCGAAGGTGACGCCCCAGATGTTGACGTCGTGCGCCCGGAACGGCTGCCCGTCCTTGATGACGTCGAAGGTCTCCAGGTTCTCGCGGAGGTTCCCGTCGCGGACGTCGACGATCGAGGTGCGGGTGGAGAAGTCGGTGCCGGCGTAGGAGTCGCCGCTGACGAAGACGGTCCAGGCGGCGAAGTGGCCGGAGGGCGAGACGCGGGCGCGCGTGGGGATGCCGGCGGCCGGGAAGGAGCGCGTCTCCTTGAGGTGGTCGTCGAGGACGACGGCGCGGTAGGTGTCCTCCAGGGCGCCGTGTTCGGCCTGGAGGCAGATGCCGGTGCCGCCGGCGGTGTGGAAGCGCAGGCACTTGACGCCGGAGGCGGTGCGGGGGCCGTCGGCGCGGTCGGCCGGGACGGTGGTGAGCTCGTCGCGGTGCGGGCCCCACGCCATGTTGCGGAACACCAGCCGTCGGCCGTCCGGGGCGGCCTTGAGGGACACCGTCCCGGACGAGACGGCCGGGCCGCCCGCCTGCGGCCGGTCGCGGCGGGCGGTGCGGTCGGAGGCGTGGAGGACGGCGCCGGTGCCGACGGATCCGAGCAGCAGGACGGCGACCAGCAGGATGAGCACCCTGGCCCGGTTCCCGAGGGTCCGGCCCTGGACGGGCCGGTCCGGAACGGGCTCGTCGAGGAGCGGCTGGTTCTGGAGGGGCTGGTTCACGAAGACACCTCACGGGCGGGTTCGCGGAGCACGACGGCCGCGCCGACGACGCACAGGGCGAGCGCGCCCGCCGACCACGCGAGCGCGGTGGAGCCGCCGGTCGCGCTCCACAGCGCGCCGAACAGCAGCGAGCAGGCGAACCGGGCGAGCGCCTGCCCGGTGCCGACGAGGGCGAGCCCGGCGCCGCGCTGCTCGGCGGGCACGGTATCGGCCGCGGCGGCCGCGAGGACGCCGTCGGTGGCGGCGTAGAAGGAGCCGTGCAGGACGAGCACGCAGATCACCGCGGGCAGTCCGCGCAGCGGCGAGAGCAGCAGCCCGTACGCGAGGAGCAGCAGCCCGTGCCCCGCGAGGAACAGCGTGCGGCGGCCGATCCGGTCGGCGAGCAGGCCCATGGGCACGGCGAGCAGGAGGAAGGCGGCGGCGGTGCCGAGCGGCAGCAGCGGGAACAGGGTGATGGACAGGTCGAGGCGGCGCTGGACGAGCAGGTAGACGAACGAGTCGCTGACGGTGGTGAGTCCGAGCAGGACGGCGCACACGGTGAGCCGCCGGAGCCCGGGCAGCCGCAGCAGCCGCAGGCCGTCGCGCAGCGAGGGGGCGGCACGTGAGGGCTCGTCGCCGGTGAGCCGGTTCGGCACGAACAGCAGCAGGACCAGCACACCGAACACCGCGACGCACGCGCTGACGGTGAACACCGCGTCGTAGCCGTGCCGTTCGCCGCCGTCGGCGAGCAGCGGGCCGCCGGCCAGGCGGAGCACCAGGAACGCGGTGAGCGGCCCGAGCAGCGCGCCCGCCGTGTCCATCGCGCGGTGCACGCCGAACGCCCGGCCGCGGTGCGCGGGGTCACTGGCGAGCGAGATCATCGCGTCGCGCGGGGCGGTGCGCAGGCCCTTGCCGGTGCGGTCGACGGCGATGACGGCGCCGATCAGGGGCACGGTGTGGGCGAACAGCAGCAGCGGCTTGCACAGCGCCGACAGGCCGTAGCCGACGGCCGCGACGGCCTTGTGCCGGGGTGCGCCGCCGGCGCCGCGCCGGTCGGCGAGGTGGCCGCCGGCGAGGCGGACGAGCGCGCTGAAGCCGTTCTGGATGCCGTCCAGCAGCCCGAAGCCGAGCGGCGAGAGGCCGAGCCCGGTCAGCAGGTAGAGCGGGAGGACGGCGCTGACCATCTCGGAGGAGATGTCGGTGACCAGGCTGACGGTGCCGAGGGCGAAGACGGCCCCGGGCACGGCGCGCAGGGCGGCGCCCCGCCGCCCCGGCGTTTCGGCCGGGGCGGCGGGGGCCTTCGAGCTGCGGGATTCCGCGACGTACACGGGCGTCAGTTCCAGATGCCGGTGATGTCGTTCGCGCTCGCGGAGTTGCCGGCGTGCGCGCTGAGGCCCGCCAGGTCCTCCAGCGTGTGCAGCACGTCGTAGTGGTTGTAGCTGGTGGAGGTGCTGCTGCCGGGGGCGACGTGCGCGCCGTAGACCACGGTGGGGATGCGGTTGCCGGAGAGCTTGTTGTCCTCGTCGAAGGTCATGACGAGCAGGCTGTTGTGGCTCCTGGCCCAGTCCGCGTAGGCGGCGAGGTTGGTCTGGATCCAGGAGTCGCCGGTGCCGACCGAGCAGTCGTGCATGTCGTCGCAGAGGTCCGGGACGACGAACGACACCTTGGGCAGGGTGGTGAAGTCGGCCGGGAACGCGTCCATGCCGTACGCACTGGAGGTCGGGACGTTGCCGAAGCCGAACCAGGGGTTGTGCTTCTGCGCGTAGTTGTCGACGCGGCAGTCGGTGGCGCCGACGCCGGGGATGCCCTCGTTGTAGCTGGCGAAGGTCTGGCCGGCGTCCAGCAGTTCGGAGGCCAGGTTGGGCGCCTGCATGGTGCCGACGTCGACGCAGCTGTCGTCGGTGACGCCCTGGGAGCTGCCCGAGAACAGCATGTAGTAGTTGGGCTGGCTGGGGTGGGTGAGTGCGTAGGACTGGGTCAGCGTCGCGCCTCCGGCCACGAGGGTGTTGTTGACGTAGGGCGCGTTGGAGCTGCCGACCACCTGCGAGTAGGCGTGGTTCTCCATGACGACGACCACGATGTGGTCCGGCGTCGGCAGGGCGGCGGCGGTGTCGGCCGCGGCGTCGCCGGTCGCGGCCCACAGGCCGAGCGAACCGGCCGAGAGGCCGAGGGCCGCGGCGAGCGCGGTCAGGGTGCGGCGGCGAGGAGTGCCGGGGGTACGGAGTCGTGCGAAGGCCATGGGGGTCCTCCGGGCGTCGAATGTGCTTCGGGCTTGATGGGGGTTGAGCGCCGAAAACAGTAGGATCGCCGCGGTGTCGTGTACCGCACAAGACAAGTGAAGAACAGACGAACAGCTGCCGCCCGCGCGCGGGCCGCCCCACCGACGTCACAGCCGCCGGCGATTGACCCGTTCCGGCCGGGCGTGGTGGGATCACCTGGGCTTTTGGCTGTCGGGGCGGGTCCGGACGGGGCCGGCCCGAAGCCGGGTCAAACCCTGGTCAAGGAGCGAGCTGAGGAGCTGGACGTGATCGGGCTGGTCGCTGTCAACGGGTCGCTGCGGCCACTCGCCGCCGAACTGCACGCCGCCTGGCCGGACAGCAGCAAGGTCTACCGGGCCTCGGTCGGCAACTGCTTCGGCCCGCCCGAGGCGATCACGCTGGCGCTCGTCGAGTGCGAGTACGTGATCTGCTTCGCACCCCTCCCGGGAGCCGCCCGCCTGTTCGACTACGCGGGCCACCTGAGCAGCAAGGACAAGGGCCTGCTCTGCGTGGACCCCCTGCGCCGGTACGTGATCCCGCTGAGCAGCGACCCCGCCACCGCGGAGCTGGCCTGGGAGGTGGCGGCCGTGCTCGGCGTCCAGCCGGTGATCACGGACCGCCGGGACCCGCGCGAGACCGCGCTCGCCGAGCTGGCCCGGCAGGCCGCCCCCGGGACCGGGACCGGCGGCCCGACAGCGGCACCCGCGGAGGAACCCGTCCTGCGGATCCCCGACCCGCAGGACCCGGACGACCCCGACAGCGACCTCGCGGTCCTCCCCCGCACGCTCGTCCTCGGCATCGGTGCGGGCAGCGGCACCGAGGACACCGAGGCGATGCGGCTGCTCATGGACGTCCTGCGGGAGACCGGACTGTCCCGCCAGTCGATCGCCCGCATCGCCACCGTGGCCGGCAAGGGCGACCACCCGGCCGTGAACTGGGCCCGCTGGTGCCTCGGCCGGACACCGGTGGACGAGCACCCGGCGGACGTGCTCGCGACCGTCCCGGTGCCGAACCCCTCCGCCGCGGTCGGCGCCGCGGTCGGCACCGCGAGCGTCGCCGAGGCGGCGGCGCTGGCGAGCGCGCCGGGCGGCGAACTCGTCGTCGCCAAGCGGAAGTCGGCGCACGCGACGATCGCGATCGCGCGGACGGCGCTGCGCGGACGGCTGACGCTGGTCGGCCTCGGCCCCGGGCCGCACGACCTGCTCGTGCCGCGCGCCCTGGAGGCGCTGCGGAGCGTCTCGGCCGTGGTCGGCCCGCCGGACGCGGTCGCGGCGGCCGCCGGACTGCTTCGCCCGGCCACCCGGCGGATCGCGACGGACGACAGCGCCGGGGCCGCCGCCACCCTGGCCTCGCACGGCCACGACGTCGCCCTCGTGGCCCTCGGCGACGGCGCCGCGCTGAGCGTGCCGCCCGGCGCGTACGACGTCCTGCGCGTCCCCGGTCTGCCCCTCGACGTCCGGGACGCGCCCCGGGAACAGCACCAAGGAGACCCCGCGTGACCCGAGCCGAACCCGACCTCCGCCACCACGGCGACGCCGAGGTGCGCGCCGACGGGCTCGGCCTGGTCGACCTCGCCGTCAACGTCCGCACCGGTACGCCCCCGCTCTGGCTGCGCGAGCGCCTCGCCGCCACGCTAGGCGAACTGGCCGCCTATCCGGACCAGACGACGGCGCGCGCGGCCGTCGCCGCGCGGCACGGACGGCCGGTGGACGAGGTGCTGCTCACCTCGGGCGCCGCCGAGGCGTTCGTCCTGCTCGCTCGCGTGCTGACACCACGTCACATCACCGTCGTGCAGCCGCAGTTCACCGAGCCGGAGGCGGCACTGCGCGACGCCGGGCACGCCGTGCACCGGGCGCTCCTGTCGCCCTCGGACGGCTTCCGGCTCACCGCGGGCGCCGTCCCGGAGGAGGCCGACCTGGTCGTCCTCGGCAACCCGACCAACCCGACCTCCGTCCTGCACCCCGCCGACGCCGTGGCCGCGCTGGCCCGCCCCGGGCGCACCCTGGTGGTGGACGAGGCGTTCATGGACACCGTGCCCGGCGAGCGCGAATCCCTCGCCGCCGCCCGGGACCTGCCCGGCCGGGTGGTCGTGCTGCGCAGCCTCACCAAGACCTGGGGCCTGGCCGGGCTGCGGATCGGCTACGTGCTCGGGCCCGCGCCGCTGATCGCGGAGCTCGGCGCCGCGCAGCCGCTCTGGCCGGTCTCCACCCCGGCGCTGGCCGCGGCCGAGGCGTGCAGCACGCCGGCGGCACTGGCCGAGGCGGAGGAGGCCGCCGCCGAACTCGCCCTGTGGCGCGCGAACCTGCTGAAGGGCCTGGCCGGTTTCCCCTCCGTCCGGGTGCACGGGGAACCGGCCGCGTCGTTCGTCCTGGTCCGGCTGCCGGGCGCGGCCGCCGTGCGGGAGCGGCTGCGGGCGCGCGGCTTCGCCGTCCGCCGCGGGGACACCTTCCCGGGCCTCGGCGAGGAGTGGCTGCGGATCGCCGTCCGGGACGAGCCGACGACCGCGCGCTTCCTGGACGCGCTGGCGGCCGTGCTGGACGAGGCCTGACCGGGCCCGTCCTCAGCGCAGCGTGACGACGTCCCCCACCGCGATCGGCCCCGGCGCCAGCACCTGCGCGTACACGCCCGCGCAGGGCAGCTCCGGCATGCCCTCCAGCGGCACCAGGCGGTTCTCCGCGGCGAGCACCCGCAGGGCGTCCGCGCTGCGCGGCAGCGGTCCGTGCCGCAGCGTCGGCACGGCGCAGCGCGGGGTGGGCACCAGGACGCGCAGGCGCAGGCTCGGCCCGATGCCCAGTTCCCGCCCCACCCAGCCGTTCTCGACGTAGCCGGTGCCGCCGGTCCGGATCACGGCGTTCGGCCGGTAGCGCTCGGCCTGCGCACCCGCGGCGCCGAGCGTCGAGGTGGTCAGGAGGTGCAGCGGCGCGAAGTCGAAGAACGTCCCGTCCGGCGCGGCCCGGCCCAGTTCGTTGACGGTGAAGGCGACGTCCTCCCCGATCCCGCGGGCCAGCACCTCCTCCGGCACGGCCCGCTCGATCGTCGCCCCGGGCGGGCGTTCGGCGATCAGCTCCACCTTGCGGCCGAGCGCCTCCGACAGCGCTGCCTCGTCCACGCCCCGGCCGTCCGGGCCGGTGATCGCCACCGTGCCGTCCGCCGCCGTCCCGGCCGTGAAGCCGAGCAGGCCGGCCCAGAGCCGCGGGTGCTTGGCGCTGGCGATCCGGCCCGTCCCGATGTCGCGCAGGGCGCGGACCCGGTCGCCCGCGAGGCCGCGCCCGGTGACGTCCGCGCGCGGCAACTCCTCCCCCAGCAGCGACTTCACCGGGTACCGGCGCAGGCGCTCGACCGTCCCGACGACCGTCCCTCCGGCGTCCCCGCTCACTGCCCGGCCTCCACCCGCTCGCCGTCCTCCGCCCACTCCCGGAGCGCCGCGAAGTGCAGCTCCCCGAGCCCCGCCCTGGGGTCGACCCAGAGCGGCAGGGCCGGACCCGGGTGGTGGGCGGCGATCCACTCGATGTCCTGCGGCCCGAGCTCGTCGTCCAGCCAGACGAAGGGCCGGCCGGCCGCCCAGGCGACGAGGTCCCGGGTCTTCCAGTGCAGGCCGTCCGGGTCCTCGCGGAAGACCTCCGTCCAGCGGATGTACGGGAGCTCGGGCAGGCCGATGCGGGGGCCTATGAAGGTGTTCGCCTCGTCCATCCAGGTGGTCGCCCACACCAGTTCGTACGGCAGGGCCAGCAGCTCCGGCCCGTGCAGCGGGTTGAGCCACACCCGCAGCGGCTCGACCTGCTCGCCCGGCCCCGGCCGGCGGCGCGCCACCCAGGAATCGGGCAGGACGTGGTGGGTGTCGTAGCCGTCGGGGCGCTGCTCCCCGGGGGCTGCGTAGGGGTTCAGGGGCCCGTCGACGTCGATGAGCAGAAGGGGCGTCATACCTGTTCATCCTGACCGTCCCCGGCCGGGTTGACTACCGGGTTTCCGGCCCCGGGGTGCTAGCGTCGCGGCGGCCCGGAAGAACCTGCCCGGGCCTCCACACGACAGAGCGTAAGGTCGGCAGACTCCGTTGATTTCCATACCGAGAGCGGCACAGCGCCCGCTCGCCCCGCGCGGCAGACGGGCCCTCGGCGCCGCCGTGGCCACCGTACTGGCCGGCGCGGCCTTCGGGTTCGTCCCGGCGGCCGCCGCCGCGCCCGCGCAGGGCTCGCTGCAGGATCAGTTCCGGGCGGCGGCGGCCGAGTTCCGGGTGCCGGAGGGCGTGCTGCTCGCGCTGTCCTACCAGGAGACCCGCTGGGACTCCCACCGGGGCGCGCCGAGCACGACCGGCAACTACAACGTCATGGGCCTGACCCAGGTCGACGTCGCCGCGGTCCGCGCGGCGCTGGCCGCCGGGCCGGGGCCCGACACGGCCGACGGCCGCGGCGACGACCTCCCGCCGCGGCCGGTCTCCGGCACGCCCACCGCGCCGCCCGTCGAGGACGGCCCGGAGCTGCACACGCTCGACGCGGCGGCGGCGCTGATCCACCGTCCGGCGGACGACCTCAAGCGGGACGCCGCGCAGAGCGTCCGCGGGGGTGCGGCGCTGCTGGCCGAGTACCAGCAGGAGTCCCTGAAGCAGAGCGGCCGGGCCGCCTCGGCGGACCCGAGCGCCTGGTACCAGGCGGTGGCCCGGTTCAGCCGGTCCGGGGACGCGGGCGCGGCGAACCCGTTCGCCGACCGGGTCTTCGACACGCTGCGCAAGGGCGTCTCCCGGCAGACCGCCGAGGGCGAGACCGTCACCCTCGCGCCGGTCCCGGTCCCGAGCGTCCCGTCCACGGCGGCCCGGGCCGCCGCGCCGGCCCCGCGCACGGCCACCCGCGCCGCGTTCGTCACGACGGCGGCCGACACCGCGCCGGCGGGCGCCGCCCCGGCCACCACGGCCACCCCCGCCGCGGCGGCGGCCGACGGCAGCGTCGAGTGCCCGGCCTCGCTCGGCTGCGACTTCCAGCCCGCCGCGTACGCGCTCACCAACCCGAACGACCCGACGTCCTACGGCAACTACACCAAGGCCAACCGCCCGGACGACGGCGACCGGATCCAGTACATCGTCATCCACGACACCGAGGGCGGCTTCGCCGGCTCGATCTCGGCGTTCCAGAACCCGAGCAACCAGGCCAGCGCCCACTACATGGTGCGTTCCTCGGACGGTCACGTCACCCAGCTGGTCAACACGAACAACGTGGCCTGGCACGCGGGCAACAAGACCGTCAACATGCACAGCATCGGCGTCGAGCACGAGGGCTACGCCTTCCCGACCGACCGCCCGACCTGGTACTCCGAGCAGCTCTACCAGTCCTCGGCCGCGCTGGTCGGCTACCTGGCGACCCGTTTCGGCATCCCGCTGGACCGCCAGCACATCATCGGCCACGACGACGTCCCCGGCCCGCTCCAGGCGAACGTGGCCGGGATGCACTGGGACCCGGGCACGTTCTGGGACTGGTCGCACTACATGGACCTGCTCGGCGCCCCGCTCAAGGCGGGCATCGGCGGCCTGCCGGCGGTCGGCGGCAAGGTCACCATCACCCCGGCCTTCGACGCCACCAACCAGCCCCCGGTGACCGGCACCGCCGACCGCCCGGAGAACTTCGTCTACCTGCGCACGGGCCCGGACCCGAGCGCCCCGCTGATCAACGGCGGCTCCACCAGGGCCGCCGACTGGAGCGACAAGGCCGTCACCGGCGCCTCCTACGTCGTCGCCGACCTGAGCGGCGACTGGACGGCCATCTGGTACGACGGCCAGAAGGCCTGGTTCTACAACCCCGGCGGCCAGAGCGCGACCGCCGACAACCGGCCCGGCCAGACCCTGCTGACCCCGAAGTCCGGCGCCGCCTCCATCCCGGTGTACGGGCGCAGCTACCCCGAGGCCTCCGCGTACCTCCCATACCCCGCGATCACCGCGCAGGCCGTCACCCCGCTGAACGCCGCCGTGCCGGCCGGGCAGTCCTACGTCGCGGCGAGCGCGGCCCCGGTGCAGTCCGACTTCTACTACGGGCAGAACATCGACGGCAGCGCCCCCAACGACCGTACGCTGGTGGTGGGTTGCGACACCTACTACCCGATCCGCTACAACCACCGGCTGGCCTTCCTGAAGGCCTCCGACGTCGCGGGCGCCCCGGTCGCCGGGCCGTGCACCCAGGCGCCCACCCCGAGCGCGGGCGTGCTGCGCGGGGCGGGCTCCGGCCGCTGCCTGGACGTCCCGTTCGCGAGCCAGGCCAACGGCACGCAGCCCGACATCTGGGACTGCAACGGCGGCGGCAACCAGCAGTGGACCTACACCCCCGCCGGCCAGCTGACCGTCTACGGCGGCACCAAGTGCCTCGACGCCTACAACAACCAGACGGCACCGGGCACGGCCATCGACATCTACGACTGCAACGGCGGCGCGAACCAGCAGTGGCGTCGCAACGCCGACGGCACCGTGACCGGCCTCCAGTCCGGCCTGTGCATCGACATCACGCAGGCCGCCACCGCCAACGGCTCCGGCATCGCCCTGTGGACCTGCTCCGGCGCGGCCAACCAGCAGTGGCTCCGCACCGGCGCGCTGCTCGGCACCGCTTCCGGCCGCTGCCTGGACCTCCCGTTCGCGAGCCAGGCCAACGGCACCCAGCCCGACATCTGGGACTGCAACGGCGGTGGCAACCAGCAGTGGACCCACACCCCCGCCGGCCAGCTGACCGTCTACGGCGGCACCAAGTGCCTCGACGCCTACAACAACCAGACGGCACCGGGTACCAAGATCGACATCTACGACTGCAACGGCGGCGCCAACCAGCTGTGGCGGCTCAACGCCGACGGCACGGTCGTCGGCGTCCAGTCCGGTCTGTGCATCGACGTGACGCAGGCGGCCACCGCCAACGGCTCCGCGCTCTCGCTGTGGACGTGCTCAGGCGCGGCCAACCAGAAGTGGACCCTGGTCTGACCCCCGACCGGTAGGCACCGGAAACGGCCGCAGGCCCTTCCCCGTGGCGGGGAAGGGCCTGCGGCCGTACGTGCGCGGTGCGGCGGATCAGACCTGGCCGGCCTTCTCCAGGGCCTCGCAGCAGGTGTTGATCAGCAGGCGGGTGACGACGTAGGGGTCGACGTTCGCGTTCGGGCGGCGGTCCTCGATGTAGCCCTTCTGCTCCACCTCGACCTGCCACGGGATGCGGACGGAGGCACCGCGGTTGGAGACGCCGTAGCTGTAGACGTTCCACGGGGCGGTCTCGTGCTTGCCGGTCAGGCGGGACTCGATGTCGGCGCCGTACTGGGTGACGTGCTCCAGCACCTTCTCCTGGGAGGTGCCGAGCGACTCGCAGGCGGTGATGATGGCGTCGTAGCCCTCGCGCATCGCCTTGGTGGAGAAGTTGGTGTGGGCGCCCGCGCCGTTCCAGTCGCCACGGGCCGGCTTGGCGTCCAGGGTGGCGTCGATGCCGAACTCCTCGGCGGTGCGGTACAGCAGGTAGCGGGCGATCCACAGGTCGTCCGAGACGGTCAGGGCGTCGACCGGGCCGATCTGGAACTCCCACTGGCCGGGCATGACCTCGGCGTTGATGCCGCAGATCGCCAGGCCGGCGTCCATGCAGCGGTCCAGGTGCAGCTCGACGATCTCGCGGCCGAAGACCTCCTCGGCGCCGACACCGCAGTAGTAGCCGCCCTGCGGGGCCGGGTAGCCGCCCTCCGGGAAGCCGAGCGGGCGGGAGCCCTTGAAGAAGGTGTACTCCTGCTCGATGCCGAAGATCGACTCCTGCGCGGAGTACTTCTCGGCGACCTCGCGCAGCAGGGCACGGGTGTTGGACTCGTGCGCCGCACCGTTGGTCTCCAGGACCTCGCACAGGACCAGGATGTTGTCACCACCGCGGATCGGGTCCTTGACGACCTTCACCGGCTCCAGCACGCGGTCGGACGCGTGGCCCTCGGCCTGGTTGGTCGACGAGCCGTCGAAGCCCCAGGTCGGGATCTTGTCGGCGTTGGGCAGGACGCGAGTCTTGGAACGGAGCTTCGCGGTCGGCTTGGTGCCGTCGATCCAGATGTACTCGGCCTTGATTGCCACGGCTGGTCCCTCGCATTGCTGGGTGGTGGGTGCCCGCGTAGCGTCGCAAGCCGCCGTTTCCCGGTTGTTCCTCTCATGTAACGCGCATGTGAACCAACCGTCCGCGTTGACACGGTCACGGTGCGGGAGTGCCGGGGGTGACACTCCCGCTTCCTCCCGTGCCCCGGGGCGGTCCGTCAGTGGTGACGGGCGTGCGCGGCGCGGCGGCGCCGGGTGGCCCAGAGGGCGGCGGCTCCGCCCGCCACGAGCGCCGCGGCCCCGGCGGCGAGCGGGCCGGTGGCGCTGCTGCCACCGGTCTCGGCCAGGCCCGCGGCCGGGCGCGCGGACGCGGCGTGCGCGGCGCCGGCGCCCGCCGTGGTGTCGGCCACCGGCTGGGCGGTGGGCACGCCGGTGGGCGCGTCCGTGGTGGGCGCCGGGGTCGGGGTGGCCGTGGCCGGGCCGGTCGGCGGGACCGGCTTCTCGCAGCTCACCGAGGCGACGGTGATCTTCCCGGTGACCTTGGCGACGTTCAGGTTCAGCGGGTTCACCGCCACCTGCACCTCCAGCGCGGAGGCGGCGGCCGTGGTCGAGGTGGTGGTGCGCTTGGAGAACTCCACCGAGACACTGCCCACCAGCGGCACGTCCACCGTGGTCGGCGCGTACAGGCCGACGGCGACCGGCTTGCCGAGCACGGTGAGCTTCGCGGGCGCGACGACGTTCGCGGTCGGCTGCCCGTCGACCGGACACGTCACCTCGGCGCTCATCGCCTCCAGGCCGAGCAGCGCGGTGGCCGGCAGGCCGGGGGCGTGCACGTCGGCGTTGACCAGCCGGACGGAGGCGGCGGTGCCCTTGGCGTCGGAGCCCGTCACGGACTTCCCGACGTCGGCCTTGACGAGCGTGACCGGGCCCTGCTGGTCGACACCGTCGACCTTGGCGGTCAGCACGGAGCCTTCGCGCTGCGCGGGCGTCTCCACCTTGTTCAGCGCTATGTCCACGGGCACGTCCACCGCCTTGTTCAGCAGGCTGACGTCCAGCGCGAGCTCGGCGGTGACGGCGCGCGCCGTGCCCGGGGATCCGGGCGCCGGCGCCGGTGTCGGCCCGGCCGCCCGGGCGGGCGGGACGGTGAGCAGTGCGCACGCCACCGTGGCAGCGGCAACAGAAACGATTCGTCGGGAAGACATGGCGGTACCCCCACAGCGGTGGAACGATGAGCCGCCAGTCTTCTCAAACGATCCGTCACACGAGTCACACGGAACGTCATTTCACTCGTTGGAGTGAGGTTGGCGTTCCGCCGTGACCCGGAACTGCTAGGGCAGGCGCCAGTCCACCGGCTGCGCCCCCTGGCGCGCCAGGAGGTCGTTGGCCCGGCTGAACGGCCGCGAGCCGAAGAAGCCGCCGTTCGCCGAGTACGGGCTCGGGTGCGCCGACTCGATCGCCGGGACCTCCCCGAGCAGCGGCCGCAGGTTCCGGGCGTCCCGGCCCCACAGGATCGCCACCAGCGGGCCGCCGCGTGCCACCAGCGCCTTTATCGCCTGCTCGGTGACCTCCTCCCAGCCCTTGCCGCGGTGCGCGGCGGGCTTGCGCGGCGCCGTCGTCAGCGCGCGGTTGAGCAGCAGGACGCCCTGCTGCGTCCACGGGGTGAGGTCGCCGTTGGACGGCTGCGGGAGGCCGAGGTCCGTCCCGTACTCCTGGAAGATGTTGATCAGGCTGGCCGGGATCGGCCGCACCTCGGGCCCGACCGAGAAGCTCAGCCCGACGGCGTGCCCGGGGGTCGGGTACGGGTCCTGCCCGACGATCAGCACCCGCACGTCGGCGAAGGGCTGCTGGAAAGCGCGCAGCACGTTCGGCCCGGAGGGCAGGTAGGTGCGGCCTGCGGCCAGTTCGGCGCGCAGGAAGTCGCCCATCGCGGCGACCTGCCCGGCGACGGGTGCCAGGGCGGTCGCCCAGCCGGGCTCGACGATCTCGTGAAGTGGACGCGGTGCCATGGTCGCCACCCTATCGGCCTACGCCGACAGCGCGTTCAGCGGATGATCTTGAGAGCCGTCATCCCACCGGACGGCCGCGCAGCACCACCGTGCGGGGTGCGGCCAGCACCCGGACGTCGGCCCGCGGGTCCTCGTCGTAGACCACGAGGTCCGCCGGGGCGCCCTCCTCCAGGCCCGGACGCCCGAGCCACTCGCGCGCACCCCAACTCGCCGCCGACAGCGCCTCGTTCGGGCTCAGTCCGGCCTTGACGAGCTCGGCGACCTCCTCCGCCACCAGGCCGTGCGCGAGCGAGCCGCCCGCGTCCGTCCCGACGAAGACCGGGATCCCGGCGTCGTGCGCGGCGCCGACGGTGTCGTAGCGGCGCTCGTGCAGGCGGCGCATGTGCGCGGCCCAGGCCGGGAACTTGCCCTCGCCGCCGGCCGCCAGCGCGGGGAAGGTCGCGATGTTGACGAGCGTCGGGACGATCGCCACCCCGCGCTCGGCGAAGGCCGGGATCAGTTCCTCGGTCAGCCCGGTGGCGTGCTCGACGCAGTCGATGCCGGCCGCGAGGAGGTCCGGCAGCGACTCGGCCGCGAAGCAGTGCGCCGTCACCCGCGCGCCCTCCTCGTGCGCCGCCGCGATCGCCTCGGCCAGCGCGTCGCCGGGCCAGCAGGCGGTGAGGTCGCCGTGCTCGCGGTCGATCCAGTCGCCGACCAGCTTGACCCAGCCGTCGCCGCGCCGGGCCTCGGCCCGGACGTAGGCGGCGAGGTCGCCCGGCTCGATCTCGTGCGCGTAGTTGCGGATGTAGCGGCGGGTGCGGGCGATGTGCCGCCCGGCCCGGATGATCCGCGGCAGGTCCTCGCGCTCGTCGATCCAGCGGGTGTCGGCGGCCGAGCCGGCGTCGCGGATCAGCAGGGTGCCGGCGTCGCGGTCGGTGAGCGCCTGCTTCTCGCTGGTCTCGGCGTCCACCGCGCCGTGCGCGTCCAGGCCGACGTGGCAGTGCGCGTCGACCAGGCCGGGCAGCGCCCAGCCGGTGACGGTCCGGACGTCCCCGGCGCCGGGCGGGCGGGTGAAGCTCACCCGGCCGTCCACCACCCAGAGTTCGTCCCGGACGTCCTCCGGACCGACCAGCACCCGACCCCGGACGTGCAGCACCGCGCCATCGCTCATGGCCCGCACTCTACCGACGGGCGGGTTCCGTGTGAGCGGCGAGAATGCGGCAGACTCGTTCCCGTCCCAACCACCCGTGCGCGAAAGGCACCAGCTGTGAGTGTGTTCCTCGACGACCTCCCCCCGCTCAGCGCCGCCGGGTTCGCGGCGATCGAGGACCAGGTGGCCGCGCTGCTGCACACCTCCGCGGACGTGATCGTCACCCAGGGCGAGGCGCTGCTGCCCCTGGAGGCCGCGATCCGCGGCGCCGCGCACCCGGGCTCGACCGCGCTCAACATCGTCACCGGCCCGTACGGCCAGACCTTCGGGAACTGGCTGCGCTCGTGCGGCGCCGAGGTCGTCGACCTGGCGGTCCCCTTCCACAGCGCGGTGAGCGCGCGGCAGGTCGCCGACGCGCTGGCCGCGAACCCGGCGATCGACTTCGTCTCGCTGGTCCACGCCGAGGCCGCCACCGGCAACACCAACCCGGTCGCCGAGATCGCCGCCGTGGTGCGCGAGCACGGCGCGCTGCTGATGCTCGACGCGGTGGCCTCGGTGGCCGCCGAGCCCCTGCTCACCGACGCGTGGGGCGTCGACCTGTGCGTCATCGGCGGCCAGAAGGCGATGGGCGGCCCGGCCGGCGTCTCCGCGGTGTCCGTCTCCGGGCGCGCCTGGGAGCGGATCGCCGCCAACCCGGCCGCCCCGCGCCGCTCGTACCTGTCCCTGCTGGACTGGAAGGAGCGCTGGACGGACGCCGGGCGGGCCGTAC
This sequence comes from Kitasatospora sp. NPDC057904, assembly GCF_042887925.1. NCBI lineage: Bacteria > Bacillati > Actinomycetota > Actinomycetes > Kitasatosporales > Streptomycetaceae > Kitasatospora > Kitasatospora sp. NPDC057904. Next base: position 233,873 of record NZ_JBHVOL010000010.1, on the reverse strand, counting down.
TGCCGCACGCCCCGGCCCAGTTGGAGATGCTGGCGCTCGGCGCCTGCCTCGACCGCATCGCCGCCGACGGCCTGCCGGCGGTCATCGCCCGCCACCGCGCCGCCTCGGCCGCGACCCGCGCCGGCGTCCGCGCGCTGGGCACGCTCACCCCGTACGTCACGGAGGACGCACACGCCGCGCCGGTCGCGACCACCCTGCGCACCGCCCCGGGCGTGCACGCCGGCGAGCTCGCCGCGGCCCTCGACCCGTCGCTCCCCGTCCAGCCGGGCGGCGGCGCGCTGGCGGCGGAGATGCTCCGGGTCAACCACTACGGCCGGGCGGCCTCGCCGAACACCGTCCGCGCGTGCCTCACCGCCCTGGCCGCCGCGACCGGCGCGGACGCCGAGCCGGCCCTGGCGGCCGCCGACGCCGCCTGGGCCGCGACCGTCGAAGGCTGAGCGCACAAGCGGAGAGCGGCCCCCGGGACTCCTCGGGGGCCGCTCTCCGTTCCGACGGTCAGTGCCCGCCCGCATCCACCACCTCGACGCCCCGGATGTTCCGCTCGATCTCCTCCCGCGGCAGCGCGACCGCGAGGGCCCAGTAGTAGACCACCAGGGAGAAGACCACCACGACCCCGATGTCCCACCAGAGCGGCAGGTTCCCCTGGGCGCCCACGCCGAAGGTCCCCTGCCACGAGACGATCCCCATCCCGACCAGGTAGACCGGCAGCCACTGCCCGGCCTTGAAGTCCATCCGCGGCGCGTTCGGCATGCCCTTCGAGGCGGCGTACGCGGAGTACCCGCCGAGCAGCGCGTACCCGATCAGGATCGCCAGGCCCAGCCGCCACAGGGTGTCCCAGCCGGACCAGTAGATGACCAGGCTCGCCACCGCGAAGGCCAGCGGCGAGATCACCGAGCCGGCCGGCAGGTGGTACGAGCGCTCCAGCCCCGGCAGCCGCTTGCGCAGCACGCCGAAGGCCAGCGGCGCCCCCGCGTACATCAGCACGACGGCGGAGGTGATGAACCCGACCAGCCGCTGCCAGCTCGGGAAGGGCAGGAAGCACAGCACGCCGGCCACCCAGGCGATGACCAGGCCGAGCCAGGGCACCGAGCGCTTGTCGGTGTACTGGAGGGCCTGCGGCGCGTAGCCGTTGCGACTGAGGCCGTAGGTGACCCGCGAGCTGGAGGTGATGTAGACCAGCCCGGTGCCGGCCGGCGAGATCACCGCGTCGATGAACAGGATGGTGGCGAGCCAGCCGAGCCCGATCAGCGTGGCGAGGCCCGCGAACGGCCCGCTGATGCCGGGGTAGTCGAGCTTGCCCCAGCCCCCGGCGAAGGTCTCCGGCGGCAGGGCGCCGATGAACACCACCTGGAGCATGACGTAGACGATCGTGCCGACCACGACCGAGCCGAGCACGGCCCTCGGGATGTCCCGCCGGGGGTTGCGGCTCTCGCCCGCCCACTGGATGGCCTGCTCGAAGCCGAGCAGCGCGAAGATCACCCCGCTGGTGCTGATGGCCGCGAGCACGCCCTTGGCGCCGTCCGGCGCGAAGCCGTGGACGTTGAAGTTGGAACCGTGGAACTCGGTGATCCCGAGGGCGAAGATGGCCAGGATCGGGACCGCGACCTTCCACACGGTGGCCACGCTGTTGGTGTGCGCGAGCAGCCGGACCCCGAGGAAGTTGACGGCGACGAAGACGCCCAGCAGCACGGCCGCGACGACGAACCCGCTGCCCGTCAGCGTGAGGTCCTTGTTCAGGAAGCCGTCCGCCCAGGTCCAGTGCCGGGCGTAGTTGATCATCGCCTGGACCTCGATGGGCGCGATCGTCGCGGCCTGCAGCCACGTGAACCACCCGAACGACATCCCCGCGAACCCGCCGAACGCGTAGTGCGGGTAGCGCGCCGTCCCGCCCGCCACCGGGAAGAGCCCGCCCAGCTCGGCGTGGATCAGCGCCAGGAGGATGATCGCCACCGCGCCGATCCCCCAGGACAGCAGGGCGGCCGGCCCGGCCGCCACCGCCGCCTTCTGCGCCCCGAACAGCCAGCCGGACCCGATGATCGCGCCGACCGAGGCCCAGAGCAGCCCGACCATCCCGACTTCTCGCTTGAGCCCGGTATGCCCTGACCCAGCCGGAGCCGTCGTCCTGGAATGAGCCATACCCGGCCACCTCTCGCCTATCGGGACAAATCCACCCCGACAGTGCCGCAGCCCCGCCCCTTCTCCCCCGCCAAAACGCGCCCGGGACCGCCCCCTCACCCGAACGGCCGGAGCGCGGATCCCTCAGCCGGGCGGCGGAACCGGCCGACGGTGTCGGCCGGCGCCGCCGCAGCTGCTCGGATTCCTCACCGAGCTCCAGCAGTGAGATCGGTCGTCGCCCTGCGACTCGCGCGGGCGCTGTCGGCCTCAGGGGATCACGCGTCCGCCCGTCGCGCGCTTTCGCTCGCGTTGACCTGGCACGACCGGTCCGACAAGGACACCGAGGCTCCCCGATGGACGGCGTTCGCCGGCCAAGTCGAGGTCGACTACGCCACTGCCGCGTGGCACGTGGAGAACGGTCGCCCCTTCCATGCGATCCCGTTTCTGAGATCCGCCGTGAGCCGGCTCGGGCCAACGTACAGCCGGAATGCGGCGCTGTACCGGGCACGCCTGGCCGAAGTGCTCATGAAGGCCGGCGCTGTGGAAGAGGCCTGCGCGGAGGCGTGCGCGAGCGCCGACGCGGCTCAGGGCATGACCTCTGCCCGGCTGGTCGAGAGGCTACGAACCGTGGCAGCCTCTGCCGAGCTCATCGATTCGGCAGTGACCCGGGATTTCGTAGAACACATGCGGGAGTTCGGGGTGACAGCGAATAAGGGGGAGGCAGCGTGACGGTGATGGTCAGGGTTCTGGACGGAGCACAGACGGCCTTCCTGGAAGAGCAGTTGAAAGCCGTGTTCGCCGAGGCCTTCGCGGAACCGCCGTACGGGGAGGGCCCGCCCGACGTGGAGCGCGCGTTCCGGCGATTCCGGTCGCAGGTGCGCAGGCGGGGTTTTCGGGCAGCGGTGGCGTTCGATGGCGAGACGGTGGTGGGCATGGCGTACGGCTACCCGCTGGCCGCCGGCACGGGCTGGTGGGACACGCTCATCGAGCCAGTAGCCGAGGATCTCCGCCTCGAGAACGGGAAGCGGACGTTCGGACTGTTCGAGCTGGCCGTACGCCCCGCCTGGCGCAGGCGGGGCGTGGCCGCCGAGATGCACCGTGCCCTGCTGAACGGACTGAAGAACCAGCGCGTGATGCTGAACAGCCGCCCGGAGGCGACAGCAGCGCAGGCCGCCTACCGGGCGTGGGGCTACCGCCGGGTGGGCACGGCGGTTCCGTGGGAGGGCGCGGCGGAGCACGACGTGTTGCTCCTGGAGCTGTGACGCAACAGGTTTCAGTCAGCGGCTACCGGCACAGTTCCCGGGGCGTTCACCCGCAGGGCACCGGGAACTCACCGGGGGGCGGCAGGCTCCCGGGCGACGGGGTGAAGTTGGCTATACAACTCCACCCCGACCGGGATGCCGTCGAGGAGGAGACCCGCCATGCCCGAGCTGCCGACGTACTGGCTGCGCGACAACTGCCCGTGTGCCGAGTGCCGCGACCCCCGCAACGGGCAGAAGCTGTTCCAGATCGCCGACCTGCCCGAGGACCTCGCGATCGCGGCGCAGTGCGAGATGAACGGGAACCTGGAGGTGCTCTGGTCGGACGGCCACCGCTCGCGCTACCCGCTCGCCTGGTTGGCCGAGGCCGGCGACGGGGACGGGCGTACCGAGGCCGACAAGCGGCTCTGGGTCGCGGCGGACTTCCGGCGCGGGCTGCCGGAGGCCGGGTGGGAGGCGTACCTGGCCGATCCCGCCGAGCAGGCCGCAGTGCTGGCGGCCGTCCGGCGCAGCGGGTTCGCGGTGCTGCGCGGCGTGCCGACCACGGAGGGAAAGGTGTGTGAGGTCGCCGAGAGCTTCGGGTTCGTCCGAGTCACCAACTACGGCGAGCTGTTCGACGTCCGCGTCGAGCCGGACCCGAACAACCTCGCCTTCACCAGCGCCGCCATCACGCCGCACACCGACAACCCGTACCGGGACCCGGTGCCCACCCTCCAGCTCCTGCACTGCCTGGAGAACTCCGCCACCGGCGGCGACTCCGGGCTCGTCGACGGTTTCAAGGCCGCCGCCGTGCTGCGCGAGGAGGCCCCGGCGGACTTCGCCGTCCTCACCGGCACCCCCGTCCCGTTCGTCTTCCGCGACCGCGGCACCGAACTGCGCGCCGACCGCCCGCTGATCGACGTGGACGCCCTTGGCCGGATCCGCGAGGTCCGGTTCAACAACCGCTCGATCGGCACCCTTCGCAGTGGTGACAGGAACGCCTTCTACGCCGCCTACCGCCGCTTTGCCGCCATCACGCTCCGCCCGGAGCTCCAGCTGACCTTCCGCCTCGGCCCCGGCGATTGCCTGATCTTCGACAACACCCGCCTCCTGCACGCCCGGACGGCCTTCCAGCAGGACGGCCACCGCCACCTCCAGGGCTGCTACGCCGACCTCGACTCGCTCGCCTCCACCCTCGCCGTGCTGCACCGCCGCACCGCCGCCCTGGACGCGGTCGCCGAGCTGTTCGCGGGCGAGGGTGCCGGGGAGTACCTGGGCGAGGCGGTCACGATGGCCGAGCACATGCTCCAGGCCGCGGCTGCCGCCGAGGCGGCCCAAGCACCGGCGCACCTGATCGCCGCCGCACTGCTGCACGACGTCGGACACTTCCATGGCACCCTGCACGGCCGGGACCTGATGCAGGGGCAGGACAACCGGCACAGCGACAGTGGCGCCGACTGGCTGGCGCAGTGGTTCGGCCCGGAGGTCACCGGGCCCGTCCGGCTGCACGTCGCGGCGAAGCGCTACCTGTGCGCGGTCGAGCCGGACTACCGCGCGCGGCTGTCCGAGGCGTCCGAGTACACGCTCAAGGTCCAGGGCGGCCCGATGGACGACGCCCAGGCCGCCGCCTTCGCCGCGCTCCCGGGCGCCGCCGACGCGGTGGCCGTCCGCCGCTGGGACGACGAGGCGAAGGCCGCCGGTGCGCCCACGCCGGACTTCGAGCACTACCGCCCGTTGCTCGCCTCGCTCATGAAGTAGCGGAACGGATGAAGTAGCGGAACGGCGCGAGGGGGAGGACCGGTTGGTCCTCCCTCTCGCGCCGCTCCACCTCAGTCCAGTTCGCGCGCGTGCCGCGAAAGCGCGGACGTCGCCAGGGAGTTGTGCACGCTGAACGCCACCGTCCCGGGCAGGTAGCGGTCCTGGGACCACTCCACCGGCGTGCCGGTCGGGTCGGTCGTGCGCCGCCGCTCGCGCAGCAGCGGGCCGCCGCGGCGGCAGCCGAGCAGGCGGGCGTCCTCCGCGTTGGCCGCGACGATGTCGATGGTGTGGTCGGCGTCGCAGAACAGGATGCCGTGCTCGCGCAGCACCTCGGTGTGCGAGACGACGTCCGGCGGCAGCTCGGCCACGATCTCGCCGACGCGCGGCGGGTAGACGGTGCGCTCGACCATCACCGGCGTGCCGGACAGCGTCCGCAGCCGGACCGTCACGTACACGTCGGCGCCCGGCTCCAGCCGCAGTTGCTCGCGCTCGGCGGCGTCGGCCGGGCGGCGCACCAGCGAGTCGAGGATGCCGCCGGGCTCCTCCCCCATCGAGTACGCCCAGTGCGTGAAGCTGAGGAGCTCGGAGAAGCTCTGCACCCGCGCGCCGCCGAGCACCACGCGCCGGGTGCCGCGCCGGGAGGTGACCAGTCCGTCCGAGCGGAGCACGGCCAGCGCCTGGCGGACCGTCCCGCGGGAGACCCCGTACTGCTCGGCCAGCGCGCCCTCGGCCGGCAGCCGGCCCGCCTCGCCGAACGCGCCGGAGGTGATCGCCTCGCGCAGGTCGGCGGCCACCTTGCGGTAGAGGGCTCCCGTGCGCTCCGCCGGCCGCCCCGGCTCCAGCCCGGGATCCGTTGCCACGTCAGTCAATGTCCCTCCTGGGGCGGTGTCCTGCGCAGCCGTACCGGCGCGGACAGCCCGACCTTATCCCGCTGCGCCTTCGAAGCATCGCACCGGACGGATCACTCCCGACCGGCCGGATTCCACCGTTCCCGCAGCCGACCCCGGTTCTGGGCCGTCCGTTCACCTTCCCGTCACCGGACTCCGGGTTACTTACCCCCGTCAGCGAAGTTGGCTAGTCAACTCGGACGGACTCGCCCGGCTATCGGACGAACCCGAGCACCGGCCGCCACTCGCACGATCCCCCGATCAGACACCTCTGCTCCGCACTCACCCCTCGCAGTACACCCCGATCAGGAGACTGACCAGTGTCCGTGCACCGCGCCCGCTCCGCCGCCTTCGCGGCCGTCCTGACCGCCGCCGCGCTCTCCCTCACCGCCTGCGGCTCCGCCGGCTCGTCCTCCGCGAAGTCCAACAGCGCCTCGGGCGGCAAGGACGCGAAGACCGCCACCTCCGTCGCCGACTTCGGCGGCATGGACGCGCTGGTCGCCGCCGCCAAGAAGGAGGGCAAGCTCCACGTCATCACGCTGCCGCGCGACTGGGCGAACTACGGCAAGCTGATGGACGACTTCAAGGCGAAGTACGGCATCGAGATCGAGGACGAGAACCCGGACGGCTCCAGCCAGGACGAGATCAACGCGATCACCTCCCGCAAGGGCCAGGACCGCGCCCCCGACGTCGTCGACCTGGGCTCGGCCTTCGCGATCAGCGCCGGCAAGCAGGGCCTGCTGGCCCCCTACAAGGTCGCCGACTTCGACAAGATCCCGGCCACCATGAAGGACGCCAACGGCCTGAGCTACAACGACTACGGCGGCTACATGTCGATCGGCTGCGACGCCAAGAAGGTGGCCGTCTGCCCGAAGACCTTCGCCGACCTGCTCAAGCCCGACTACAAGGGCATGGTCGCCCTGAACGGCAACCCGACCAAGGCCGGTGCCGCCTTCGGCGCCGTCTACGCCGCGGCCCTCGCCAACGCCGGCTCGCTGGACAACATCCAGCCCGGCATCGACTTCTTCGGCAAGGTCAAGCAGGCCGGCAACTTCAACCCGGTCGAGGTCACCCCGGCGACCATCGAGAAGGGCGAGACCCCGATCAGCATCGACTGGTCGTACCTGAACGCCGGCTACTCGGTGAAGTTCAAGGACAAGGGCATCGACTGGCAGGTCGCCATCCCGTCGGACGGCTCCTACGCGCAGTACTACAACCAGGCCGTCAACAAGGACGCGCCGCACCCGGCCGCCGCCCGCCTGTGGGAGGAGTACCTCTACAGCGCCGCCGGCCAGAACGGCTTCATGGGCGGCTTCGCCACCCCGGCCCTCTTCGACGCCATGAAGGCCGCCGGCACCCTGGACGCCGACGCCGCCTCGAAGCTGCCGCCGGTCGAGAAGCCCTTCACCACCTTCCCCACCCCGGACCAGACCGACGCGGCCAAGAAGGTCGTGACCGAGAACTGGGCCAAGGCGATCGCGGGCTGACCTGAGATGACCACGGCTCCCACCCCGGTGCCGGCCTCCGCCTCCGCCGCGCGTAGCGGCGGGGGCGGCGCCCCCGGCTCCGTCACCCCCGAATCCCCGGCCACCACCGCGGCCGCCAAGGCCCCCCGCCCCGGCAAGCGCGGCGGACCCCGCGGCCGGGCCTGGCTGGCCGCCCTCCCCCTGCTGCTGTTCTTCGCGATCGGCTTCGGGCTGCCCGCCATCGCGATCGCCATCGGCGCGTTCACGACCTCCTCCGACGCCCCCGACGGCGGCGGCACGTTCACCACCGACAACCTCACCGGCTCGCTGCAGGGCGCGTACTTCACCGCCCTGTGGGGCAGCGTGAAGCTCTCCCTGCTGACCGCGCTGATCGCCGCCGTCGTCGGCCTGCCGCTGGCCCAGGCGGTCGCCACCTCCCGGTTCCGGATGTTCCGCGAGGCCGTCATGTCCGCCTCCGGCGTGCTCGCCAACTTCGGCGGTGTCCCGCTCGCGTTCATGTTCGTCGCCACCCTCGGCAACTCCGGCGAGGTCACCAAGCAGTTCGGCCTCACCAAGCACGGCTGGAACCTCTACACCTTCTCCGGCCTCTCGGTGGTCTACCTGTACTTCCTGGTACCGCTGATGGTCATCACCATCACCCCGGCCCTGGAGGGCCTGCGCACCCAGTGGCGCGAGGCGGCGGCCAACAACGGCGCCACCGGCGTGCAGTACTGGCGCCACGTGGCCCTGCCGGTGCTCGCGCCCTCGCTGCTCGGCGGCTTCGTGCTGCTCTTCGGCGCCTCCTTCGCCGCGTACGCCACCGCCGAGGCCATGGTGGGCAGTTCGGTGCCGCTGATCTCGATGCAGATCGGCGACGCGCTGTCCGGCAACGTCCTGGTCGGCCAGGGCAACCTCGCCCTCGCCCTCGGCCTCGACATGATCGTGGTCGCCTGCCTGGTGATGGCCGTGTACCTGCCCCTTCAGCGCCGGAGTGCCAAGTGGCTCGCCTGATCAACCGCATCCGTTTCGGCCGCGGCCTCGTCCTGCTGATCTGCGGGATCTACTTCGCCGTCCCGATGGCCGCGTCGCTGTGGTTCAGCATCGACGACAACAAGGGCGGCACCACCTTCCGCGCCTACACGGAGCTGGTGAACGCCCCCGGCTTCACCGACAGCCTCGTGCTGAGCCTCGAACTCGCCGGCGTCTCCGTGGCGGTGCTGCTGCTCCTGCTGGTGCCCGCGATGCTCGCCGCCCGGCTCGGCGCGCCGAAGCTGCGCCCGGTGATCGAGATCATGTGCTCGATGCCGCTGGTCGTCCCCGTGGTCGCGCTGACCACCGGCATCATCGGCGTGCTGCGCTGGGGCCCGGACTACCTGCAGGACACGCCGTTCTTCCAGACCATCGTGGCCATCCAGGACCCGAACTTCCCCGTCGTCCTGATCATCGCGTACGTGCTGATGGCGCTCCCGTTCGCCTACCGGGCGCTGGACGCCGGGATGCGCGGCGTCGACGTCGTCACCCTCGTCGAGGCCGCCCGCAACTGCGGCGCCGGCTGGCTGCGCGCGGTGTTCACCGTCGTCCTGCCGAACCTGCGCAGCGGGCTGCTGAACGCGGCCGTGCTCACCGTCGCCCTGGTGCTCGGCGAGTTCACCACCGCCTCGATCCTCGGCTTCGCCCCCTTCTCGGTGTGGATCAACTCCAACGGCAAGAGCGACGGCCAGATGTCCGTCGCCGTGTCGATGCTCAGCCTGCTGATCGTCTGGCTCGTCCTGCTGCTGATGTCCGCCGTCGGCCGCGGCCGCAAGGCCGCGCGGTCCTGATCCGCCCCTTCCGCTTCCCAGGAGTACCTCCCCCATGACCACGGCTACCGCCACCGCCACCGGCACGGCCCCGGCCACCGGCGGCGCGACCGTCGAATTCCGCTCCCTGCGGCGCTCGTTCGGCGCCACCACCGCCCTCGACGGCCTGGACCTGACCGTCAACCCGGGCGAACTGCTCGCCCTGCTCGGCCCGTCCGGCTGCGGCAAGACCACCGCGCTGCGCATCCTGGCCGGCTTCGAGCAGCACGACTCCGGCGAGGTCCTCGTCGACGGCCGGGACATCACCGCGATCCCGGCGCACAAGCGCGACGCGGGCATGGTGTTCCAGTCCTACAGCCTCTTCCCGCACCTGACCGCGCTCGACAACGTCGCCTTCGGTCTGCGGATGCGCGGCGCCGGCAAGGCCGAGCGCCGGCGGCGCGCCCAGGAGCTGCTGGAGCTCGTCGGCCTGCCGCAGCGTGCCGGGCACTACCCGCACCAGATGTCCGGCGGCCAGCAGCAGCGCATCGCGCTCGCCCGCGCGCTCGCCCTGCAGCCGCGCGTCCTGCTGCTCGACGAGCCGCTGTCCGCGCTGGACGCCAAGGTCCGCCTCCAGCTACGCGAGGAGATCCGCCGCCTCCAGCAGGAGCTCGGGATCACCACCCTGTTCGTCACCCACGACCAGGAGGAGGCGCTGTCGATGGCCGACCGCGTCGCCGTCCTGCGCGCGGGCCGCCTGGAGCAGTGCGCCAGCCCGAACGCGCTGTACTCGCGCCCGGCCACCGCGTTCGTCGCCGAGTTCGTCGGCACCATGAGCCGGATCCCGTGCACCCGCACCGACGGGGGCGTCGAGGTGCTCGGCCGCCGGCACGCCGTGGACGGCGCCCTGCCGGTCGACGGCGAGCTCCAGGTGCTGGTCCGCCCGGAGAACGTCACGCTGACCCCGTCCGCGAACGGCCCGGCCCTCGTCGTCACCGCGTCCTTCCTGGGCGCCGTCACCCGGCTCACCGTCCGCCTGGACGACGGCACCGAGGTCAAGGCCGACCTGCCGACCGAGGCCGCCGCCGCCCTCCCGGCCGGTTCGCGCGCCGCGCTCACCCTCCCCGAGCGACCCGTACTGGTGGACCGCCGCTCGGCCTGAGAGCCTGTGACGTCCCCTTTTCGCTCCTGACGATCCACCGAAGGTACCGCCATGCCTGAATCCGCACTGCCCGAATCCGCGCTGCCCGAGTCCGCACTGCCCGAGTCCGCACTGCCCGCCGCCGTCCTGTTCGACATGGACGGCACCCTGGTCGACACCGAGCACCTCTGGTGGGAGGCCGCCGCCGAGCTCGCCGAGGAGCTGCACCGCCCGCTCACCGACCAGGACGCCCCGGAGGTGCTCGGCCGCGCCGTCGAGCACACCGCCGCCCACCTGCACCGGGTCAGCGGCACCGAGCTGAGCGAGGCCGAGGTCGCCGAGCGGCTCGGCGAGTCCTTCGCCGGCAAGGTCGCCGCCGAGACGGTCCCGCGCCCCGGCGCGCTCGCCCTGCTCGCCTCGCTGCGCGAGGCCCGGGTGCCCACCGCGCTGGTCTCCGCCTCGCCGCGCCGGGTGGTCGACCTCGTCCTGTCCACCATCGGCCGGGACTGGTTCACCGTCACCCTCGCCGCCGAGGACACCGAGCGGACCAAGCCCGCGCCCGACCCGTACCTGGCCGCCGCCGAGCGCCTCGGCCTGGACCCGGCCGCCTGCGTCGCCGTCGAGGACACCCCGACCGGCGTCACCTCCGCCAGCGCGGCCGGCTGCGCCGTGCTCGCCGTCCCGTCCACGGCCACGCCGATGCCGGACGGCGCCCGGATCACGCTGCTCGACAGCCTGGCGAACGCGGATCTAGCCCTGCTCGGGAAGCTCGGCGCCCACCAGGCCGTTTGAGTCCGGCATGCCCTACCTCCTCCTCGCCCTCGCGATCCTCAGCGAAGTCTGCGCGACCAGCTGCCTCAAGCTCACCGAGGGCTTCTCGAAGTTCTGGCCCAGCGTCGGCGTGGGCGTCGGCTACGTGCTCTCCTTCGCGCTGCTCGGCCGCGCGCTCAAGCACATCCCGGTCTCGGTCGCGTACGCGGTCTGGTCGGGCGCCGGGACGGCGGCGGTCGCCGGGATCGGCGTCGTCGCCTTCGGCGAGTCGCTCGGCAGGCTCCAGATCGCGGGGATCGCCCTGATCATCGTCGGGGTGGTCGTGCTCAACCTCAAGGGCGGCCACTGAGCCCTCCCGGTCCGGCGGCGTCCTCCCGGTCCGGGGGGGGGGGGGGGGCGAGTAGGGCGCGGCCGCGCGTATATACAGGGCCCCCCCAGCGGGCGCGGGCGTTGGTGGGGGGGGCCAGTGTGGGGGAGCGC
>NZ_JBHVOL010000010.1:88042-222229 GCF_042887925.1 Kitasatospora sp. NPDC057904 | reverse complement strand
GGGTTGGTGCACACCCTCCGGGGGGCCCCGTGAGCCCGCCGGGCCGGGCGGCGCCCCCCGGGCGGGGGGGCGCGCCCGGCAAACCGGGCCCCCGCCGCCGTTTCTCAGCTCCGCACCACGCGGGCCCGCAGGTAGTTGCGGCGCCCGAAGTTGGGCTCGTCCACCGCCGTGAGCTCGTCCACCTCGAAGCGGTACAGGGCCGCCGCGCCGGCGCCGGCGAGGTACTGGCGGCGGAGCTCGTCGTCCTGGGCGAAGGACGGGTAGCGGGCCCGGTAGGCGGCCAGGGCGGCCTCCGCCTGGTGGCCCCAGGCCTCGCCGGCGCTGCCCGTGAGCTGGAGGCCGCGCAGCTGTTCGCCGAAGACGGGCGGCGGCAGGAAGACGGTGGCGGCGGCGCGGGCCTCCTCGGCGAGGTGGCGGCTGTGCCGGGTGGAGCGCTCGCTGACGAAGTACAGGACGAGGTCGTCGTCGTGGGCGAAGAACGCCAGGTTGGCGTGCGGCCCGTGCTCGTGCCCCGCCGTCGCGAGGGTGAGCACCATGGCCTCGGCGAGCAGGCCTTCGACGCCCTTGTGCAGGAGGTCCCCGGGCCAGTCCCCCTGGGTGATGTCGAGTCGGTACGGCACGGACGCTCCCTCCGCTGGCACGACAGAGCCGGGCGGGTTCCCCGTCGCGACGGGGCTCCACGCCCGGCTCACATGCTCTACCCGCCGCCCCGCCCGAACAAGGCGGGGGACGGAATCAGTACCGCGGCAGCGCGCCCGGACCGAGCAGCGGGCGCAGTGCCCCGCCCCGCATCCGGTCCACCAGGGGTCCGCAGCGCCCGGCGATCGGCGCCAGGAGCGCCGCGACGACGATGCCGACCAGCATGCCGACCGCGACGTCGTGCGGGTAGTGCACGCCGACCCACACCCGGGAGGCGCCCATCAGGACGGCGAAGATCCCGGCGATCGCGCCGAGGCGGCGGTCGACGAAGAACAGCGCGGTGGCGGCGGCGAAGGCGATCACGGTGTGGTTGCTGGGGAAGGACCAGTCACCGGTACCGGGGCAGGTCTCCAGGGGGACGCTCCCCCGGATCTGCGCACACGGCCGGACCTCCTCGACCATGCCCTTCAGCACGGAGTTCGCGACGTACGCGACGACCACGATCACCGGCGTCGCCAGCACCCGGGCCATCAGGACCGAGTCGGCACCGCGCGCCCGCCACCACGCGTGGAGCATGAACAGTGCGAACAGGCCGAGGCCGATGGCCGACCAGACCTTGATCACGTCGTCCAGCCACACCGGCGCGGCCTTGGACCAGCCGTTGACCTGGGTGTAGAGGCCGCCGGAGATGCCACTGCCGTCGAACACGGCGAGAGCCCGGGAGGACATCACGCGTCACCTCCGTGACGGCGCGCCTTACGGGCGCGGAACACTTCGAGAACAATGGGGAGCACGGAGACAACTACTACCAGACCGATGATCGGTAGCAGATATCGGTCGATGCTGGGGATCGACGATCCCAGCCCGTAGCCGGCCAGCACCACGCCCACCGTCCACAGCACACCGCCCGCGACCTGCCAGAAGGTGAACGAGCGGACCGGCACTTCGAGCACGCCGCACATCGGATTGAGCACCGTTCGGACGACGGGGATGAACCGCGCCAGGACGATCGCCTTGCCGTGGCCGTACTTGGCCAGCAGTTCCTCGGCCCGCTCGACGCCCTCCTGCAGGCTCTTGCGCTTGCTGCGGCGCAGCAGCGCCCGCCCGCCCCGCCTGCCGATGACGTAGCCGACCTGGGCGCCCGCCAGCGCGCCGACCAGGGCCGCCGGGAGGACCTGCCACAGCTCCAGCTGCGGGCCCTTGGTGGCGCCGGGCACGCAGAGCAGCCCGGCGGTGAACAGCAGCGAGTCGCCGGGCAGGAAGAAGCCCACCAGCAGGCCGGTCTCGGCGAAGAGCACCACGGCGATGCCGAGCGCGCCGAAGGCGGCGAGCAGCGAGGAGGCGTCCAGCGGGTTCACCGCGAGGTGGACGGCCGGATCGAGGGGGAACTGGAGCAAGGCTGGCGGACCTCCCGTACGTTGGAGGGCGGTGGAACGCCCGGACCGTCTACAGTGACGTAGACGGTCTACATGACTGTAGACGATAACTGGAGGAAGCGCCGCCATGTCCGACGTACCGTCCGCCCGCCGGCCCGCCGGGGAGCTGGAGGCCGAGGTGCTGACCGCCCTCTGGTCCGCACGGCACCCGATGACGCCGCAGGACGTCCAGGCGGCGCTCGGCGGGGACCTCGCCCGCACCACGATCGCGACGATCCTCGCCCGCCTGCACGACAAGGGCACCGTCGAACGGACCCGGGCCGGCCGCGCCTACGCCTACACCCCGACCGTCCAGGACACCGCGGGCCTCGCCGCCCGCCGCATGCACACCGAGCTCGGCCGCGAGGCCGACCGCTCCACCGTGCTCGCGCGCTTCGTGTCCGACCTCTCCGCCGAGGACGAGCAGCTCCTCCGCGCACTCCTGGGCGACGGCACCGCGTGATGATCGCCGTCTGGGCGCCCCTCCTGCTGCCCTTCCTCGCCGCCCCGCTGGCCCGCCGCCTCGCCGACGCGCTGTCCCCCCGGGCCGCCGCCTGGACGCTCGCCGGCTCGGCCGCCGTCCTGGCCGGCGGCACCCTGTGCTCGCTCGGCCTGCTCGCCGCCGCCGGACTGCTCCAGCTGCCGCCGGTCGCCGCCCTCGGCCACCTGTCCCTGCCCTGGCTCACCGCCGCCGCGCCCGGCGCACCCCTCGCGGCGGCCGTCGCCGCACTCGCCCTGGCCGCGCTGACCGCCCTCGCCGTCCGGACCGCCCGCCGCCACCACCGCGACCTGCGCACCGCCCGGGCCGCCCTGCCCGTCGAGGACGCGCGCCGGACCCCGCGGGACCTGCTCACCCCGCCCGACCACCGGCTCACCGTCCTCGACGACGAACGCGCCGACGCCTTCGCCCTCCCGGGCCGGCTGCACCGCGGCGAACCCGGCCGGATCGTCGTCACCGCCGGCATGCTGCGGGCCCTCAGCGGCCCCGAGCGGGCGGCCCTGCTCGCCCACGAGCGGGCCCACCTCACCGGCCGCCACCACCTCTTCCTCGCCCTGGCCGAACACGCCGCCGACATCCACCCGGCGCTCCGGCAACTGCGCGCGCCCCTCGGCTACCACCTGGAGCGCTGGGCCGACGAGGTGGCGGCGGCCCGGGTGGGCGACCGCACCGTGACCGCCCGCGCGGTGGGCCGCGCCGCCCTGGCCGCCAACCGGGCCCCGTCGCCCGCCCGCCCCAAGCTGGCGGCCGCGGCCCACACCGGCCCCGTCCCGCGGCGGGTGGCCGCCCTCCTGCAACCCCGTCCGACCCCGACGGGCACCCGCCTGCGCCCGGTGGCCCTGGCCCTGGCCGCCTGCCTGGCACTGAGCACGGCGGCCACCATGGAGGCGACCGCCGACCTGCACCACACGGTGGAGGCCGCCCAGCACAACGACGGACGCGTGGAGCGCTGACGGCCGCGGCGGGCGCAACCGGCAGCAGCCGCGGAAGAAACCCCCACCACCCCGCACACCGACTTCCCCGACCCCGTCCCCAGACCCCCGCCTCCCCCTTACGCTTTCGTCAGCGCATCGACCCCGACGCGCCCTCGATCGGCGGCGAGGAGCAACCCGAGTGCGTCAGACCGGACGGCAGACCCGACGACCGGAACGTCGAACCCCGCCGACCGCGGCCGAACTGGCCAAGGTCCACGACCGCACCCTCGCCGACGCCGCCGCCCGGGAAGCCGCCCGCGAGAACACCCAGCAGCCCGTCGGCACCGGCACCACCGGCGACGGCCAGGGCCTGCCGGAACCCCGCCCCGAGATCGGCGACTCCTGGGAGCGCCTGCGCCGCCTCGGTCTCGACCCCGACTCCGGCGCCGCCGCCATCCACCTCGGCCCGGCCGAGGTCGAACTGCGCCGGCGGGCGAGCGGCCTGGAAGCCGTCATGCCCGTGCTCCGCGAAACCCTCATCCAGCCCGTGGACCAGGCGCCGCTGATCCTCGCGATCGCCGACGCCGAGGGCCACGTCCTGTGGCAGGAGGGCGAGCGGGGCCTGCGCCGCAGCGCCGACCGGATCGGCTTCCTGATCGGCGCCCGCTGGATCGAGGAGAGCGTCGGCACCAACGGGATCGCGGCGGCGCTGCGCACCCAGCGCCCGATGCAGGTCCACTCCGCCGAGCACTACCTGCGCAGCCACCACTCCTGGACGTGCGTCGCCGCGCCCGTCCACGACCCCGGCACCGGACAGCTCATCGGCGCGGTCAACCTCAGCGGCCCCGCCCACAGCGTGCGCCCGTACCTGCTCCAGCTCACCACCACGGCAGCGCGCCTCGCCGAGACCGAACTGCGCGCCCACCGGCTGGAGTCGCTCCACCAACTGCGCACGATGGCAGCCCCACTGCTCGCCCGGGTGGCCGGCCCGGCGCTCGTGGTGGACGCCGCCGGGTGGACCGCCGCCTCGGCCGGGCTCCCGCCGCTCGGCCGGCTGCGCCTGCCCGCGGAGAGCTGGGGCGCCGCGGCCGTCCAGTGGGTGCCCGGGCTCGGCGAGTGCGTCCTCGAACCGCTGGCCGACGGCTGGCTGGTGCGGCCGGTCCGGCCGTCGGACGGGGACGGCACCCTCGCCGCCGAACAGCCGGAGGGGGCGCGGCTGCGCCTGGACCTGCGGCGCGCGGACCGGCCGGAGCTCTCGGTGCAGGGCGCGGCCGGCGGCTGGTCGCACGCGCTCAGCCCGCGCCACGCCGAACTGCTGCTCCTGCTGGCCACCGGACGCGACGGCAGCACCGCCGCGCAGCTCGCCGACGCGCTGTTCGGGGATCCGGCCAGGACGGTCACCGTCCGCGCCGAGCTGTCCCGGCTGCGCCGCTACCTGGGCGGCCTGCTGGCCCACCGGCCGTACCGGTTCGCGGAGTCGGTGCTGGTCACGGTGCTGGGCCCGGACGATCCGTACGACCTGCTGCCGTCGTCGTCGGCCCCGGCCGTGCGCCGGCTGCGGACGGCACTGGCCGCCGGAACGGTACGCCTGCCGGGCACAGCGGTCCCCGAACCCCGCATGTCCGACCCGCGCGCCCGCGTGAGCGCCCCTCAGCCGCCCCCGAGCAGCGCGGCCAGCTGGGCGTCGGTCGGGCCGCAGGCGCGCTCGGCCTCCTCGGAGACCAGCGCGTAGGTCCGGTCGAGCCAGGCCTGCACGCGGGGCTTGGAGACCTCCAGCAGGGCACTGCCGTGCGGGGATTCGAGCGCGAGGTGCAACGTCGAGCCGTGGCACGGGCAGTACGCCGGCCACAGTTTGACGTCGCCCTGGCCGCTCAGCATGCGCAGGCCGTCGCGCAGGAGTTCGCGCGAGAAGACCCAGTCGGCCTCGTCCGGCCGGCCCAGGTGGAAGGTCAGCAGCACCTCGTACGGACGGGCGGCTTCGAAGCGGAACCGGGTGCGGACCTCGCCGACGACCTCCTCGCCCAGAGCGATCCGCAGCGTCAGCACCTCCTCCACCGCCGCCGGAGCGGCGGTGGAGCCTTCCCCATCGTCGCCCGTGGGGGTGGCGGCGAGGGGTGCACTGGAGGCTGCGGACAGCGGGTCGGGCGGCATGACGGTCTCTCCGGGACGGCGTGGGATGCTCTCAGACTGCGCCACCGCGGGCCGGGCGGGCAAGGGTTGCAAGGAGGTTGCAATCACCCCCGTCCCGGACGGACGGTCCTTACTCAATTTTGTCGGACGATCCGTCAACTTCCTTGCGATGAACGGATGTCCACGAAGTGGATGGAATCCGTCCACGACGTGGCCGCCCGCTGGTACGCTCACCCCCTCCCGGAACGGACCCCGCGCCACGGACCGTGGGAGAATGCGGCGACTGCGACGGCGACTTCGGGGAGGGAGGGGTCCGGTGGCTGTGCGCGAGGACGCGGTACCGGACGTGCGGCACGAGGCCGCGCCACACGGCCGGCACGGTCGGCCGCGCCCGTTCGGCGGCCGGTTCCGGCTGCCCACCCTGCGGTTCTCCGGCGCCGCGATGGCGATGTCCACGGTCGTCGGCATCAGCATCGCCACCACCCTGCTCCTGCACGAGCAGCAGGGCGTCGGCCGGCGGGCCGGCGTCGCCCGGGTCGGCACCACGCCGCCGCCGACCCCGAGCGGGAGCGGCACCGAGCAGGCCGAGGCCGCCGCCGAGCACCCCCCGGCAGCGCCCGAGCCCAGCGGACGGCCGTCCGCCTCCCGGCCCGCGCGACCGCACCCCGGCTCGTCGACACCCGCTCCCTCCACGCACCGACCGGGCACGCCCGAGCCGACGGCCGCCGCGTCCGAGGGCGGACACACCGGGCTCGCGTCCACCGACGATCCGTCCGCCCAGGGCCGCGGGGCCACCGCGGGGCACGGGCCGGCGGCGCCGTCCGGACCGGCGTCCACGTCTCCGCAGACGTCCCCGCAGATGACGCCCACCCCGTCGCCGGCACAGCCGTCCGGACAGCCGTCGCCGTCCCCGAGCGCGAGCCTCCCGTCCGGCACCCCGTCGTTCACGCCGCGGCTCCCGACCGTCCCTTCGGTGGTCCCGGCCGTCCCGGGATCCGACATCACCCCGAACACCCCTGCCGCCACCGGCGTCCCCGACACCGGCGCGACCACCGACGTCACTCCCGGGGCCGAGCAGCCCCTGAGCGGCGTCGCCCAGGTCTCCCCGCTCGGCCGCGACGGCACGCGGCACGTGCTCGGCCTCAGCGTCACCGAGCCCGTCACCGCCCTCCAGACCGAGTTCCGGCTCGCCCCGGGCGAGTTGGCCCCGGGCAGCGGCACCGCGTGGACGGACCTGCCCGGTGCCGTGGTCACCGCCCAGCAGGAACGGGGCGCCCTGGTCTACCGGTTCACCACGCCGGCCGGTACCGACGTCGGCCCCGGGCACTACACGTTCGGCGTCCGCGGCACCCGCCCGACCGCGACGGCCCCGCGCAAGGGCGCCGCGGCGGAGGGCTGGAACGCCGCCGCCTTCGGCATCACCGACCCCCGGGCCGTCTCCGCCCTGGGCACCTTCACCGAGGCGGCACCGCAAGCGGGCCGGCAGCCCGCCCCGCCGGAAGCCCCGTCGAAGACCCCGCCGGAAGCCTCGCCGGAGGCCCGGTCGAAGACCCCGCCCGTCCACCACTGACGCCCGGCCGGGCCCCGCCGGTCCCTCCGGCGACCCGGGCTCATCTCCGCGGCCACGTTCGTTACTGTGGGCAGCACCCGGCCCGGCGGCCCGACCGGGCCCCGTGCGGCCGCCGACCCGTACCCGAGGAGGAGTCCGTGTCCACCGTCCTGACCCCCGGCGGAAACGCACCGCTGTCCGCCGCGCGCGTGACCGTCGAGGTCACCGCACCCAAGGCGCTGGACGTCTCCGGCCTGCTGCTGACCGACGCCGGGAAGGTGCGTTCGGACGCCGACTTCGTGTTCTTCAACGCGCCGCACGGCCCCGGCGTCAGCCACCGCCCGGCCGGCGCGGGCGCGCCGGACGCGATCACGGTGGACACCCGGGCCGTCCCGTCCGGGATCACCAAGGTGGTCGTGACGGCCAGTCCGGCCGACCAGGAGAGCACGTTCGCCGGGATGGAGCCGACCGCGACCGTCCGCGACGCCGACACCGGCCAGGTGCTGGTCTCCTTCACCCCGCCGCCGCTCGGCCGGGAGACCGCGCTCATCGTGGTGGAGGTCTACCTGCGCAACGGCGCGTGGAAGGTGCGGGCGGTCGGCCAGGGGTACGCCAACGGACTCGCGGGCATCGCCACCGACTTCGGCGTCACCGTCGACGAGACCCCGGTGGCCCCGGCGGCCCCTCCGGTCTCCGTCGCGCCCCCGATGCCGTCCGCCCCGCCGCCCGCACCGACCGCACCGCCCCTCGACCCGCGCATCGCCCGCACCGCCGCGCCCCCGATGCCGACCACCCCGCCGCCCGCCGCACCGTCGGCACCGGCCGCGGCCACCCGCCCGAAGGTCACCCTCGACAAGGGCCGGGTCAACCTGGTCAAGGGCAGCTCGGTGTCCCTGGTCAAGAACGGCCGCCCGTTCCTCTCCTCGGTCCGGATGGCCCTCGGCTGGGAGCCCGCCGGCCGCGACCGCAGCATCGACCTCGACGCCTCCTGCATCGCCTTCGACGCCAGGCGCCGCAAGCTGGAGACGGCCTGGTTCATGAAGCTCACCGTCTTCAACGGCGCGATCGCCCACTCCGGCGACAACCTCACCGGCGAGGGCACCGGCGACGACGAGTCGATCACCGTCCACCTGGAGGGCCTGCCCGCCGAGGTCACCGGCCTGGTCTTCGTCGTCAACTCCTTCTCCGGGCAGCGCTTCACCGAGGTGCAGAACGCCTACTGCCGCCTGCTGGACGCCGGCAGCGGACAGGAGCTGGTCCGCTTCGACCTGACCCACTCGGAGCCGCGCACCGGAGTGGTGATGTGCAAGCTGGTCCGCCAGAGCACCGGCGAGTGGGAGATGACGGCGCTCGGCGAGTACGTGGACGCCAAGACCGCCCGCGCGATGATCGAGCCGTCCGCCGCGCTCCTCTGAGCCCCGCTCGCCCACCGGAAAACCGGTGGCCGGTCCGCCGGCCCGGGGCCATCCTGTCCGCATGCAGATCAGAGAAGCCACCGCCGAGGACTGGCCGGCCATCTGGCCGTTCTTCCACGCGATCGTCGCCGCGGGCGAGACGTTCCCGTACCCGCCGGACCTCTCCTCCGAGCTCGGGCGCGAGTGGTGGCTGCTGCCCGCACCGAACCGCACGGTGGTCGCGGTGGACGACGCGGGCACGGTCGTCGGCACCGCCAACATGTGCCGCAACCGCCCGGGCAACGGCTCGCACGTGGCCAGCGCCAGCTACATGGTGGACCCGGCCCACCACGGGCGGGGCATCGGGCGGGCCCTGGTCGAGCACACCCTCGACTGGGCCCGCCGACAGGGCTACCGCGCCATGCAGTTCAACGCGGTGGTGGCGAACAACCACCACGCGGTGAAGCTCTACGAATCGCTGGGCTTCAGCGTCGTCGGCACCGTCCCCGAGGCCTTCCGCCACCCCACCGAGGGATACGTCGGCCTCCACGTGATGCACCGCCCGCTCTGAGGGCGGCTACTCCTCGATGGCCCCGCCCACCCGGCGCAGGTGCTGCCGGAAGCTGTACGCCGGGTCGGCGGCGCGCCGCTCCAGGTACTCGTCGAAGGCGGTCTGCCGGCGGAGCGTGTCGCCGGAGCGGATCCGCCCGGCCTGGGCGCGCTCGGTGCGGGCGATGTCCGCGGCCGTCGCGAGCACCTCGTCGATCCGGTCGCCCGGGACGAACAGCACGCCGTCCGCGTCGGCGAGGACCACGTCCCCGGCGTCCACCAGGTGCGGCCCGAACCGCGCCGTGACCAGCGCCTCCGGCTCCCGCTCGGCCAGCCGCAGGGGCCCGAGCGACAGGGCGCCGTAGCTGAACACCGGCAGCCCGATCTCCACCAGCTCGGGCGTGTCCCGGTGCAGCCCCCACACGACGATCCCGGCGACCCCGGCCGCCATCGCCTCCAGCACGGCGAGGTCCCCGATGCAGGCCTCGTCCGTCCGCCCGCCGTTGTCGATCACGAGGACGTCCCCGTCCCGCGCGGCCCCGTACGCCTCCAGGAACACGTCCACGCTCCCGTAGTGCCGCACCGGCAGCACCCGCCCGGCGACCCGGACCCCCGCCCCGACCCCCGCAACCCCCACCGGCGCCGCCCGCACCCCCACCCCGAGCCGCACACAGGCATCCGCCACCAACGGCGTCGACAGCCCTTCGAACTCCTTCAGCATCCCCAACTCCTCCCACTACGGCCCCAGTTCACCACCCCCGATCCTAGGCCGGGACCCACCCCCGTGAACGCCCGAAACCGCCGGGAACACGCGGAACGCGAAACGGCTCGCACCCCCTCCCACAAAGGGGGTGCGAGCCGTTCGGCACCGGGGCCGCAGCGTCAGCTGCGGGTGGCCATGGCGCGGAGGAAGAAGGTCAGGTTGGCCGGGCGCTCGGCGAGGCGGCGCATGAAGTAGCCGTACCACTCCTGGCCGTACGGGAGGTACACCCGCATGGTGTTGCCCTCGCCGGCGAGGCGCAGCTGCTCCTCCGGGCGGATGCCGTAGAGCATCTGGTACTCGAACGAGTCGCGGTTGCGGCCGTTCCACTGGGCCAGCTGCCCGGCGATCTTGATCATGTTCGGGTCGTGCGAGGCGATCATCGGGTAACCCTCGCCCGCCATCAGGACCTTGAGGGCCCGGACGTACGCGAGGTCGACCTCGTGCTTGCCCTGGAAGGCGACCGACTCGGGCTCCTTGTAGGCGCCCTTGCACAGGCGCACGCGGGAGCCGGCGCCGGAGAACTCGCGGCAGTCGGCCTCGGTGCGGCGCAGGTAGGCCTGGAGCACGACGCCCAGCCACGGGTAGTCGGCCCGCAGCTCGCGCGCGATGGCGAGGGTGGAGTCGGTGGTGGTGTGGTCCTCCATGTCGAGGGTCACCGTGGTGCCCGCGTCGGCGGCGGCCTCGCAGATGCGGCGGGCGTTCTCCAGCGCGATCTTCTCGCCGTCCACCGGCAGGAACTGGCCGACGGCCGACAGCTTGACGGACACCTCGGCGCCGGCCGCGAGGCCGGTCTCCTTGAGCGCCTTGAGCAGGTGCTCGTACGCCTCGGCGGTGCCGGCGGCCTGGGCGGCGTCCTGGGTGTCCTCGCCGAGGTGGTCCAGGGTGACCTTGCGGCCGGTGGCGACGAGGTCGTCGCAGGCGGTGACGGCGTCGTCGAGGACCTCGCCGGCGACGAAGCGCTCGACTATCGCGTGGGTCGGCGGGAACTTCTCGACCACGGTCCGGACCTGCGGCGACCGGGAGGCCGCGAGGAGGGCGGAACGGAGCATCGTGACTCCTGGAACTGGTGCTTCTAAGGGTGGCAGAAAGTGGCCGGGGCGGCGGGTACGGGGGTGGCCCCGCCGCCCCGGCGGGGCGGCGCCCGGTTGCGGGACCGGGCGTCGCGGGTGACCGATGGCTACGCGATGTCCACGTGGAGCCGGAGGGTCGAGGGGGCCGGTCAGCCCATGTGCGGGTAGCGGTAGTCCGTCGGCGGGACGAAGGTCTCCTTGACCGAGCGGGTCGAGGTCCACCGCGCGAGGTTCTGCTTGGCGCCGGCCTTGTCGTTGGTGCCGGAGGCCCGGCCGCCGCCGAAGGGCTGCTGGCCGACGACGGCGCCGGTCGGCTTGTCGTTGATGTAGAAGTTGCCGGCCGCGAAGCGCAGCTTCTCCATCGCGTGCTCGACGGCCGCGCGGTCCTGGGAGATGATCGAGCCGGTCAGGCCGTAGGCCGAGACGGACTCCATCTGCGCCAGCATCTCGTCGTACTTCTCGTCCTCGTAGACGTGGACGGCGAGGACGGGGCCGAAGTACTCGTCGCGGAAGTACTCCGAGGCCGGGTCCTGGCACACGAGCACGGTCGGGCGGACGAAGTAGCCGACCGAGTCGTCGTAGGTGCCGCCGGCGAGGACCTCGACCCGCGGGTCGGCCTGGGCGCGGTCGATGGCGGCCTTGTTCTTGGCGAAGGCGCGCTCGTCGATGACGGCGGACATGAAGTTGCCCAGGTCGCTGACGTCGCCCATGGTCAGGCCGTCGACCTCGGCGGCGAACTCGTCCTTCAGGCCGGCCCACAGCGAGGCGGGGACGTAGGCGCGGGAGAGCGCCGAGCACTTCTGGCCCTGGAACTCGAAGGCGCCGCGGGTCATCGCGGTCTTCAGCACGGCCGGGTCGGCGGACGGGTGGGCGACGAGGAAGTCCTTGCCGCCGGTCTCGCCGACGATCCGCGGGTAGGTGCGGTACTGCGAGATGTTGTTGCCGACCTCGCGCCACAGGTGCTGGAAGGTGGCGGTGGAGCCGGTGAAGTGGATGCCGGCGAGCGCCGGGTGCTTGAGCGCGACGGCGGAGACGTCGAGGCCGTCGCCGGTCACCATGTTGATGACGCCCTTGGGCAGGCCGGCCGCCTCCAGCAGCTGCATGAGCAGGTGCGCGGAGAACTGCTGGGTCGGGGACGGCTTCCAGAGCACCACGTTGCCCATCAGCGCGGGCGCGGTCGGCAGGTTGCCGGCGATCGCGGTGAAGTTGAACGGGGTGATCGCGTAGACGAAGCCCTCCAGCGGGCGGTGGTCGCTGCGGTTCCACACGCCGTCCGAGGAGACCGGCTGCTCGGCCATGATCTGGCGGGCGAAGTGCACGTTGAAGCGCAGGAAGTCGACCAGCTCGCAGGGGGTGTCGATCTCGGCCTGCTGCGCGGTCTTGGACTGGCCGAGCATGGTGGCGGCGGCCAGGGTCTCGCGCCAGGGGCCGGCCAGCAGGTCGGCGGCGCGGAGGAAGATCGCGGCGCGGGAGTCGAAGGAGAGCGCCTGCCAGGCCGGGGCGGCGGCCAGGGCAGCGTCGATGGCGTCCTGCGCGTCGGCCTGGGTGGCGTTGCGCAGGGTGCCGAGCCGAGCCGCGTGGTTGTGCGGCTGGACGACGTGGATCTCGGCGCCGCCGCCCATGCGGCGCTCACCGTTGATCGTCATGGTCAGCTGGACCGGCTCCTGGCCGCCCAGCTCCTTCAGCTTGGCCTCCAGGCGGGCCCGTTCGGGGCTGCCGGGGGCGTAGCTGTGGACCGGCTCGTTCACCGGCGCGGGGACCTGGGTCACAGCGTCCATGAGTTCTCCTGTGATTATCGGATTCAGCGATACCGCATGTCACCATGCTGATACGCTCTGTCACGTTCCGCTTGCGGGATCGGACAGGGCTTGTCCGTCGCAAGGCCGCGTGGCCAAGCGAGAAGCCCCGGCGTATGCCACGGGCGGAGTCACGAGGCGCACGCTCTCCTTTCGAGGAGCAGTCGCTGCGACCGCCGGCACGGACCGGCCAGCGTTGGATAACGCTATTTCAGCCGCCCGGCCATGCAATTGGCCGGGCGGCTAAAGTCGCCCGGACGGAGTTGTCCGAGCGAACGAAAGCGTCACGCCCCGACAGCCACCCGCCGCTCCCAGTCGATCCGGTAGCCGTGCACCGGGCGGAGCATCTTCTCCGGGCTCATGAACGTCCGCATGGCGATCGGCGCGAGCAGCCGGAACATCACCCGCGAGACCGGCCCGGAGGACTTCTGGCTGTTGGTGCGGACCGCGTCGGCGGCGATCTTCTCGACCCGCGGCCGGCGCATCGCCTCGTAGGCGGCGAACGCGGCGGTGTGGTCGGGCAGGTCCCGCAGGCAGCGGGCGAGTTCGACGGCGCTCTCGACGGCGAGCGAGACGCCCTGGCCGGAGCTGTTGGACGGCGCGTGCACCGAGTCGCCGACCAGGACCATCCGGCCGCGGTGCCAGTGCGGGACGGACGGCATGATCTCCAGCCGCGGGAAGACCTCCATGGTGTCGGCGTCGGCCACCGCGAGGACGTCCCGGGCGGGCACGTCGCCGGAGTGCAGGTCGCGCAGCCGGCGCAGCCACTCGTCGTTGCTCACGGCGCGGACCTGTTCGTAGGTCAGCTGCTCGGGCTGCGGGACGTTGCTGAACCACGCCGTCCCGGCGCCCTCGGGCAGTCCCCAGTAGCCGAAGAAGGCGCGGGCGCCGTTGGCGAAGTGCACGGTCTCGCCGCGTCCGGCCCGGCCGGGCAGGCGGTACGGGCTGTAGCCGCCGATGCCGAGCAGCCCGGTGTACCGGGCGCCGGGCGCGGCCGGGTCGATCAGGGTGCGGACGGTGGAGCGGGTGCCGTCGGCGCCGATCAGCAGGTCGCCGGTGGCGGTGGTGCCGTCGGCGAAGCGGGCGGTGATGCCGTCGGCGCCCTCCTCGACGCCGACGAGCCGTTTGCCGTACCGGACGTCGATGCCGGCCTCGCCGAGCCGCCGCTGCAGCACCTCGTACAGTTCGGCGCGGCGCATCAGCCGCCCGCGCGGCAGGTCGGGCAGGCCGGCGAACTCGGCGAGCGTGCCGCCCCTGCCGTCCTCGATGACCATCGGGCCGACCGGCTGGCCGAGCCGGCCGGCCTCCGCCTCCAGCCCGACGGCCGCGAGGGCGCCGAGCCCGTTGGGGGCGATCATGAACGTCCCGCCGATGCCCTCGGCGGAGCTCTCGTAGGCCTCGAACACGAGCGGCTCGATGCCGGCCCTGCGCAGCGCCAGCGCCATCACGGGCCCGGCGATGCCGCCGCCGATGATCAGGGCCTTGCGGGTCGTACCGTTGGTGCTCATTCCAGGCTCCTCATGAATTCCTGCAGGGTCCGGTTGAAGTCCGGCTCCCCGAGCTGTGCGATGAGGTTCTCGGTGAAGCGCCGCTCGGCTTCCAGCAGCGCGAGCGCGTAGTCGTCCTCGACCACGAACATCGGGTGGACGCCCATCTCCGCCGCCTTGCGCAGTTGGGCGCGCTCGGCGTCGATCCGGGCGTCCAGGGTCGCCAGCCGCCGGCCGAGCAGTTCGGCCGCCTCGGAGGGCGGCACCACCACGAGCAGGCACAGGGCCACCCCGAAGGACGGGTACTCCTCCTGCGGTTCGGCGATCCACTCGCGCATCCAGCTGTCGAGCTCCGCCTTCCCCTCGGGCGTGAGGGCGTAGACGGTGCGTTCCGGCCGCTGGGTGTCGCGGACGGTCTCCTGTTCGGCGACGAACCCCGCCTTCCGCAGCTGCTCCACGACCATGTACAGCGAGCTGCGGTTGTACTTGATGTTGCGGTCCTTGCCGTGCTCCTTGAGCCGGCGCCCCATCTCGTACGGGTGCATCGGCTCGGCCGTGAGCTCGGCCAGGACCGCGAGGGCCAGCGGGTTCGACACCTTGCGTCGCTTCGCCATGAGATCTTCCTCATCTCTTGGTCAGTACTGACTATCCATTCTCAGATAGTCAGAGTCAACTATTCAGGATTGACGAACCTCAACTCTGTCCGCCCGGCTAAAATCAACCACACGGCCTTGTCCGAGTGGATGAAGGAGGCCTGAAGTGGCAACCCCCGGCCTCCCGCTCCGCCAGCTCCTGATGTCCCTCGGCGAGCCCCTGGTCGAGCTCCAGGCCGCCCCGCAGGGCCTGGACGTGCCCGTCCGCGACGTCGCGATCCTCGACCCCGAGGACCCGCCGACCGCGGCCCCCGGCGAACTCGTCCTCGCGATCGGCGCCCGCGGCCGCGCCGCCCTCCCCGCCCTGCGCGCCGCCGGCCGGGCCGGCGCGGCGGCCGTCGCCGTCAAGCTCGACGCCCCCGGCCAGGCGGACGCCCTGCGCGAGGCCGCCACCGACGCCGGCGTCGCCCTGCTCTCGGTGCGCCGCGAGACCCGCTGGGAGCACCTGGACTCGCTGGCCCGCGCGATCATCGCCGGTCCGGACGCCCCCGACACCGCCGGCGCCCCCGAGCACAACGCGGGCGACCTCTTCTCCCTCGCCCAGACCGTCGCCGTGCTCACCAGCGGCATCGTCTCGATCGAGGACACGTCCAGCCGGGTGCTCGCCTACTCCCGCTCCTCCGACTCCGACGAGGTCGACGACCTCCGCCGGCTCTCCATCCTCGGCTGGCAGGGCCCCGAGCCGTACCTCTCCAAGCTCCGCGAGTGGGGCATCTTCCAGCACCTGCGCACCTCGGACGCCCCGATCGCGGTCGAGCCGCACCCCGAACTCGGCCTGCGCCGCCGCCTCGCGGTCGGCATCCGGGCCGGGGCGCAGCCGCTCGGCACCATCTGGGTGCAGGAGGGCGCGCAGCCGCTGGCCCCGCTGGCCGAGCAGGCCCTGGTCGGTGCCGCCCGGGTCGCCGCCGCCCAGCTGGTGCGCCGCCGCCGGGAGCTGTCCGCCGACGTGCGGCTCACACAGACGCTGCTCACCGGCCTGCTGGAGGGCTCCACCGGCCCGCAGTCGCTCGCCACCCACCTGGGCCTGGACCTGCGCCGCCCGGCCACCGTCCTCGCGTACGGCGCCCGCACCACCGAGGCGCTGCACCGCGCCGACATCACCGGCCTGATCTCGGTGCACACCGCCGCCCGGCACCGCGGCGCGCTGCTCGCCCCGATCGAGTCCCGGGTGTACGTGCTGCTGCCCGAACTCCCGCCGGGCCTGCCGATGACGACCGTCCGGGACTGGGCCTCCGAGGTGGTCGAGGCGGCCAGGGAACACCTCGGCGTGCCGCTGCGGGCCGCGATCGGCTCGACCGTGGACGGCCTCGCGCAGGTGCCGGACTCCCGGGCCCAGGCGGACCGGATCCTCGACGCGATGGGCCGCGGCGGGGTGGACCTCGACGTGGCCGCGCTGATCGACGTCCAGGCCGAGGTGCTGGTGAGCGAGATGCTCGCGCTGCTCCAGGAGCGCGGCGGCCTGCGCGACCCGAGGCTGACCGCGCTCACCGCCTACGACCGGCGGCACGGCACCCGGCTCGCCGAGTCCGTGCTGGCCTGGCTGGACGCGCTCGGCGAGGTCCGGGTGGCCGCCGACGCCCTGCACATCCACCCCAACACCCTGCGCTACCGGGTGCGCCGCGCCGAGCAGTTGACCGGCATCGACCTCGCCCAGCCGCAGCAGCGCCTGCTGGCGATGCTGCAACTGCGGCTGCCCGCCGACGAATAGGGCCACCGGACTCTAGGTGGCGCGCGTCCGCCACTGCTCCCAGGCCGACAGCCACAACTGCTCGGCCAGCTCCTGCGCCTCCCAGCCCTCGGGCCCGCCGCCCGAGCGGTCCCGCCACAGCTGCGCCCACGCCCGCTGCGCCGGCAGGCTCGCCACCTCGCTCGCGAACACCGTGTACCGGACGACCTCCTCGACGGCCGCCGCGCCCTCCGGCGTCCCGATCACCCAGTGCGTCTGGCCGGCCAGCCGCTCCAGGTGGTTGACCATCGACGTCACGGCCGCCAGCGCCTCCTCCCGGGTCTCCGAGGCGAGCCGCATCTGCTGGCGCACCGCCGCCTCCCAGCGCACCGCGCACGCCTCCCCGCGCAGCCCGCGCGGCAGCCGCGGCGGCCGCCCGGCCCGCACCTGCGCCTCGATCGCCGCGGACTCGGCGATGGTCTGCCCGATCAGCGCCCGGTGCGCCTCCAGCCCGTGCACCGGCGGCAGTTCGCGCTCCTCGACCGGCACCCGCTCGGAGTGCCGGGACGACAGGTCGCGCAGCAGCTCGCCGCGCCCGCGCAGGTACCGCTCGACGTCGCCGATCCGGCCGAGTTCCAGCCCGCCGGGCACCACTCCGCGCCCGCACACCGTGACGGTGAGCCCGTCGATCCGCAGCCGCCCGGCCCACACCGGCCCGGGCCCGCCGTCCTCCGGCGTCCCCGGCCAGAGCACCGGCCGGTCCTCGTGCACCTCGACCGCGCACGGCTCGCCGTCCACCGTGATCCACTCGCGCAGCGCCCGGACCCGCCCGGGCCCGTCGCCCTCGTCGATCCCGAGGTGGTCGTAGACCCGGTCCCGCTCGTCCTCGACGACGTCCTCCAGCTCGGGCAGGACGAGGCAGCGCTCGGCGCCCGGCCGGTAGGTGCGGACGGTGACGTACGGCCCCGCCGTCGAGCTCCAGTCGCCCGACTGCACCTCGACCCAGTCCAGCCGGCCGCCGTTGGTCTCGAACGCGCCGAGCGCGTCGCCCGCCCGGTCGAGCCCGGCCGCGACGCCGTACACGGGGAAGTCCGCGGCGGCCAGGGTCCGGCGGGTGAACTCCTCCACCCGGGCGAGCCGGTCCGCCCGCTCGCGCGCGTCCGGGGCGTGCCATCCGGCGTCCGGTGTCCCGCGCCGCTCCTGGGGCCTGCCGCCGCTCTCCCGCATCACCTGTGCCGCACCCCCGAGTCCTCGCGCCCGCACCGCCCCCGCCACCTTACGTGCCGGGGACCTGCCGGGTCATCAGCTCCCGCGCCCCGCAGGGACCGTCGGACGGCGGCCGTGTCAGGACGCGCGGTTGTCAGCCGCCCTCCCTAACCTGGCCGCATGACAGCACAGAGCACGTTCCCCGCCCGGATCAGCATCGTCACCCTCGGCGTCACGGACCTCGGCCGCAGCGCCGCCTTCTACGAGGCCCTCGGCTGGCGGCGCTCCTCCGCCTCCAGCCCGGAGATCGTCTGGTTCCGCACCGCCGACTCGGTGCTCGGGCTGTTCCCGGGCGACGAGCTGGCCGCCGACGCGGGCGTGCCCGGCGGCGGCGAGCCGTCCTTCCGCGGCGTCACCCTCGCGGTGAACCTGGAGTCCCCCGCGCTGGTGGACGCCGCCCTGGAGACGGCCATCGCCGCCGGCGCCACCGTGGTGAAGCCGCCGGCCACGACCGGCTGGGGCGGCTACTCCGGCTACTTCGAGGACCCGGACGGCCACCTGTGGGAGCTGGCGCACAACCCGTTCTTCCCCTTCACGGAGGACGGCTCGCTCGACCTGCCCTGACTCGACCTGCGCTGACTCGACCTGCCCTGAGGCGCTAGCTCTTCGAGCGCGCCTTGAAGGCCGCCTTGCGCGCCTCCTTGGCCACCGCGCGGTCGGTGTGCAGCTCGCCGATCGCCTCCAGGACGTCCGCCGTGTACGCGTGGTCGACCCGCCACAGCTCGCCGAAGTAGCTCCCCGGATCGCCGGTGACGGGCAGGTCGGCGATCAGTTCGCGCAGCGGTTCGGCGTCGCCGCCGCTGTCGAGCAGCTGGGCGGCGAAGGTGTCGACCACCGTCCACAGCGCCATCGTCCGGTCCGGCGCCGGCACGTCCGACGCGCCGAGCGCGGTCAGCCAGGCCCGCGCGGCACCACCCAGCTCCGGGTCGTCCAGCACCTCCCGGACGGCCGGCTCGGCGGGCGCCCCGAGCACGTTCAGCGCCGAGACGCCGAGCATCCGGCGCATCGGCCCGTACGCGTCCGCGCCGCGCGCCGCCGCCAGCAGCTCGCGCGCCGCCGCCACCGGCTCCCGGCCGTCGAGCCAGACCCGCAGCTCCTCCTCCGGCAGGACGTTGGGGGACTCGCACACGCCGCGCAGCAGCTCGGCCGCGTCGCCCTGGGCGAGGTCGCCGACCAGCGGCGCGTCGTAGCCGTCCTCCAGCAGCCACTGCCGGATGCCGTACTGGCCGAGCGGGGTCAGCCGGACCAGGCCGAACCGCGCCGACTCCTCCTCGTCCAGCGGGGCCTCGCCGACGACGGGGGCGCCCTCCTCGCCGGTGGCCTCCTCCTCGTCGAACAGCTCGGGGTCGATCGGGCGGTAGTCCAGCAGGCCCAGCTCGGCGAGGTCGCCCAGCATCGGGTCCAGCGCGACCATCACGTCGGTGATGTCGCCGAGCAGCTCCTCGCTCGGCTCCTCGCCCTCCGGCACCACCAGCAGCGCGGCGAGCACGCCCAGCGGCACGGTCTCGTTGCCCGGCTCGGCGAAGGCGGTGGTCTCGTACAGCACCTGGAGCGCCTCGTCGAGCAGCTCGGCCGCGGCGTCGCGGGCCTCCTCGACCTCGGAGAGCGCGTCCTCGTCCTCCTCGTCGCCGTCCTCGCCCGCCTCGGCGTGCTCCCCGTCCTCCTCGGGCATCGAGTCGGCCTCCACGGCCAGCTCGCGGACGATCCCGGCGGCCGTCAGCCACAGTTCCAGGACGGTGTCCGGGTCGCCCTCCTCCGCCGGCTCCAGGTCCGGGCCCGGCACGGCGACGTGCTCGCCGTCGGCGGTCGTCCCGATCTCCACCAGGTCCAGGTCGCAGGCCAGCGACCAGGCCCGCATGGCCTCGATCTCGGCCTCCTCCGGCACCTCGCCCGCGGCCGGGGCCAGGCCGAGCAGCCGCGCCGCCGGGGCGCGGTCCTCGACGACCAGGTCCCCGAACTCGTCCACGCCGCGGTGCGGGGCGGCCCAGCGGGCCAGCGCCAGCGCGTACCCGAACATGGGGACGGCCTTCGCCTGTTCGGCCAGCTCCCGCTCGGCGGGCAGCTTCACCGGCGGGACCAGGACGGCTGCGTCGTCCAGGTCCTCGTCGTCCAGTCCGTGAGCGGCGAACGCCCCGTAGAGGTCCTGGAGCTCCAGGTCGGCGGGCAGAACCGCCTCGGCCGTGCCCTCTCCCGCCGAGGCCCCTGCGTTCTTCCGACGTCGTCCGGCCATCGCCTCGCGTTCTCCCTCAGCCAGCGGCCGCGCATCAGCTCCGCGTACCGATCCTCTACCTCAGCGTATAGGCCGGGCACCCCCGATGCCCGGCCCCGAGGGGCGCGCGCCGCGACCGTGCGCCCACCCCTTATCCTTCGCTATTGGCGCCGCGCACAACCCCGCGCGGGCCACCGGGCAACGAAGCCCTCACCCTCCTCGCCCGTCAACGGGCGGGACGGGACCTGCCACACCCATCCGCTCCATCAGGGAGCCCGCACCGCGGCCACCACCACAGCGCCTCAGGACGGGCGCGCCGGCACACCCAGCCGCCCCGGTGGGGCCAAGCCACAGGAGACCCCTGAGATGGCGGACCTCTCCCCCGCCGGCCCCGGCCTGCGCACCGCGCAGTTCGACGGACGCCGACTGTCGGAGGCCCTGCTTCCCCTGGAGCTCGCGCCGCGCGCCCAGCTCCAGCTCTCCGCGATCAGCCGCTGGAACGCGCTGCGCGGAGTCCGCGTCGGCCTGGTCGCGGCCGGCCTGCTGTTCATGCTCATCGGTGCCAACCTGGCGACGCCGATCTACCCGATGATCCAGCAGCGCCTCGGCCTGACGACGCTCGACACCACGATCCTCTTCACGATCTACATCTTCGCGCTGGTCCCGGTCCTCGCCGTGGTCGGCCACTGGTCCGACCTGCTCGGCCGCCGCGCCCTGATCCTGCCGGCCGTCGCGCTCGCCGCCGCGGGCGACGTGGTCTTCGCCACCGCAGGGAGCTTCTGGCAGCTCGCCCTCGGCCGGGCCGTCCAGGGCATCGCCGTCGGCCTGTCCACCGGCGCCGCCGGGGCCGCCCTCGGCGATCTGCTGCCGGACCACCCGACGCTCGCCGCCAAGCTCACCCTGGCCTGCTCGGCGGGCGGTGTCGCGCTCGGCCCGGTGGTCGGCGCCCTGCTGGCCGACGGCTCGGACCCGCTGCTGACGCCGTTCCTCCTGCACGCCATCGCGCTCGGTGCCCTCTGCATACCCCTGGCCGTCGTGCACCCCCGGATGCCCGGCCGCAACCGCCCGCCGGCCTCGCCGCCGCGCATCACCACCCCGGCCCACCTGCGCCCGCGCAAGCCCGCCCTGCCGATCGCCGGCCGCCGCGAGTTCCTGTTCGCCGCGACCGCCGGCTTCATCTCGTACGCGGTGTTCGGCGTCTACCTCAGCCTGGCGCCGTCCTTCGCGGCCAAGCTGCTGCACACCCCCTCCCACCTGGTCGGCGCCGTCGTCGCGGCCCTGCTGCTGGGCTCCTCCGCGGCCGCCCAGCTGCTCGTCCCGCCGACCTCCGACCGCCTGGTCATCGCCCTCGGCATGACCGGCCTGGCCACCGGCCTCGGCCTGGTCGTCGCGGCCGGGTACAGCGGCACCCCCGCCCTGCTCTTCATCGGCAGCGTCCTCGGCGGCGCCTGCCAGGGCGTGGCGTTCCGCTCACTGTTCACCAGCGCCGTCGCCGCGATGGACCCGGAACGCCGCGGCTCCGAACTGTCCTCCCTGTGGATCATCGTCTACCTGGGCAGCTCGCTCCCGATCGTCATCGTCGGCGCCCTCGTCCAGGCCTACGGCCTCCTCCCCGCCGTGAGCGGCTTCGCCACCGTGGCCGCCCTCCTCTGCACGGCCCTCGCCGTGGCGGTGGCCCGCAAGCCCAAGCAGACGGCCTGACCGGCAGCGCACGAAGCCGAATGCCGCCGCCCGGAAGCCCCGGACGGCGGCATTCGTCGTTCCCTCGCCCCCGGCTATCCCGACTCGGCGACCAGGCGCCACAGGCGGGACGGGGCGGGGAGGCCGAGTTCGGTGCGCAGGCGGCGTTCGTAGCGTTCGACGTCCTGCAGGGCGTCGCCGGGGTTGCCCTCGGCGAGGTGGGCGCGGATCAGGCACGCCTGGCTGCTCTCGCGCAGCGGGTCCGCCCGGACGGCCGCGCCGGCCGCGGCCACCGCCTCCGGGAAGCGGCCGGTCCCGACGAAGGCGCAGGCCAGGGCCTCCAGGGCGTGCACCCGCAGGCGCCGCCAGCCGTCCGCCTCCAGCAGCGTCCAGTCCTCGTACCAACCCGGCAGCAGGTCGGCCGAGAGGTCCTCGACGGCCGCCAGCCCGAGGCCGTCCCGGCCCGGCGCCGAACCGGGGGCGAGGATCCGGCGGGCCAGCGCCCGGGCGTCGCGCAGGTCCACGCCGACGCCGTCGGCCAGCCTCAGCTCGGTCGGGCCGATCTCCAGCGCCGACCGGCCCGCCGCCGGCAGGCGGGACAGCGCCGAGCGCAGGCTCGCGAGCGCGCAGCGCTCCGTGGCGTCCGGCCACAGCGTCCCGGCGACCAGCCCTCGCGGCACGTTCCCGTTGCAGCACAGGGCGACGAAGGCGATTAATCGCTCCGCCCCCGCGGAGACGGCCACCGGCGCCCCACCGGCCGACAGCGCGAAGCCGCCCAGCAGGCCGAGCCGCACGCCCGCGCCCCGAACCGGCGGGCCCCGATCGCCGCAGGCCATCGAACCACCATCTCTTCGCGTACGGATGGACCTCCTCATCCATGCTGCGCCGCACGCCGTGGGCTGTCGACCTCAGTCGAAGTTGACGCAGTACCCGACCGGGATCGAGGCCGTGACCCGCCCCGAGGTCAGGTCGATCGCCCGCGCGGTGGCGTTCTTCGTCCCGCAGTTGAACGGATGGCCGGTGAACAGGCCGAAGCTGCCGCCCGCGAACCCGGCGTTCCGGACCGCCGTCACAGTCTGCGACCACTGCACGGTGCCGG
Source organism: Kitasatospora sp. NPDC057904 (assembly GCF_042887925.1). NCBI lineage: Bacteria > Bacillati > Actinomycetota > Actinomycetes > Kitasatosporales > Streptomycetaceae > Kitasatospora > Kitasatospora sp. NPDC057904. The sequence continues at coordinate 199,451 of NZ_JBHVOL010000010.1, read as the reverse complement.
TGGAGTTCAGGACGATCTGCACCCGCACCCCGCCGTTGACGTTGAAGTGGTCACCGCCGAACTCCAGTTGGCCGTTGGTGTCGTCGGCCCAGATCCGCACCGCCAGCCGCCGGTCGTCGGCCTGGCCGTTGTCGAACCGCGTCTGCGACCGCGTCTGCGGCGGCACGCAGACGGTGTCGCCGACCCAGGCCTCGCGCCAGACGAAGCCCTGGACGCAGAAGCCGTCCGGCAGGGTCCGGAAGGGCACCTGGCTGTTGTCGAACGCCGCCTGGGAGCGGATGTCCGGGGTCACGCAGACGTGGTCCCCCGGCCTGGCGTCGCGCCAGACGAAGCCCTGGCGGCAGGTGTCCGGGCCGAAGTCCTGGGCGTGCGCCGAGGACGCCCCCAGCGCGGCGCCGCCGAGGGCCATGACCGCGGCCATCGCCGTGGTCACCCCGGTTCGCAGGATCCGTCGAGTGCTCATCGTCCGCACCTCCTCGAAGAACCTGCGCCCAGCCTGCGCCGCCCCCCGTCACAGCGGTGTGACGGCCGGGAACGCCCTCCTCGGGGTGAACCCCCGCGCGCCATCTGCTCCGCTGAGCAGGGCTACCACCGTTCCCCACCATCCACCCCCCACCCGCCTCCCGGCGGGTGCCCGCCCCCGGCCCGCGCGGCGCTGGGCGACCAGGTCGAGGGCAAGGATGCGCGCGTAGGCGGACGTGCAGCGCGTCATCGACGCGCTGCACGTCATCTGGTCCTGACCCCCGGTGTGCTGAGGCCGGCTGTCAGATCACCGGCGGCCGGCCCAGCCGCGTCATCCGCCACACCGTGCTCCACCGCATCGGCCGCCGCGGCGGGCACGGCACCCGAACACCCTCGAAGAACCCGGACCACCAGGCCTTCAGCCCGGACATCGGCGGCCGGCGAACCAGCGTGTACAGCGCCCAGGAGGTGAGGTAGACCGGTACCAGAGGAGCGGGCAGGTGACGCTTGGCCAGCCACACCCGGTTGCGGGCCGTCATCCGGTAGTAGGCGGCGTGACGGGCCGGGTCGGTACGCGGGTGCTGCAGCACCAAGTCGGCGCGGTAGTCGATCCTCCAGCCCGCGTCCAAAGCACGCCAGGCGAAGTCGGTCTCCTCGTGCGCGTAGAAGAACGGGGCGGGGAACAGGCCGACCTGGTCGATCACGCTCATACGGATGGCGTGCCCGCCACCCAGGAACGTCGTGACCGGACCGGACTGCATCGGATCGCTCGCGCCGAAGCGCGGCACGTGGCGACGCTGGGTGAACCCGGTCTCATCCGCGATCCGGAAGCTGACGATGCCGAGCTTCGAGTCCCGCTCGAAGGCATCCCGGATCAGCCGGAACGTGTCGGTGCGGGGCAGCAGCCCGTCGTCGTCCAGGACGACCAGCACGTCCATACCGCCCAATTCGCGCAGCCGCTCGACGCCGGCGTTGCGGCCCCCAGGGATGCCGAGGTTCTGCGGCAGCTCCACCGCGTCCACCCACTCCGGCAGCTCGGGCAGCTTCACGCCCTGCCCGAGCACGACGGTCCGAACCCCGCTGTCACCGCCGTCCTGGGCCCGTACCGACTCCAGCAGCGCCGCCAGCTCCGCAGGCCGGTTTCCCATCGTCAGCACCACCACACCCAGCGTGACGCCCATCGCACCCGACCCTTCGAGGAACCTTCATGATCTCGCCGATACCTTGCCCGCCGGGCAGCACACGGCGCTGATGCACCAAGTGACCACCGGCTCCATGGGTGACCACCCATGGAGCCGGTGGTCAGGCAGTGAGCGCAATGTCCAGGTACGCCTGCACCGGCTCGAAGAGCCTGTACGGCACGTGTTCAGGGATCTCGGCGAGAGCCACCCAAGCGAGCTGGTCCAGCTCCTCCGTATCGACCACTTCAGCCGTACCGCTGACGGCCTCGCAGGCCGTATACGACATCAGCCGACCAGTCTTCGGATGAACCCGCTCTCCCAGGAGCTTGACAGCGGCTACGCGGAGCCCGGTCTCCTCCGCCGTCTCCCGGACAGCCGCCTGCTCGGGCGACTCCCCGACCTCGATCTCACCGGCCGGGAACTGCCAGGAGAGCTGGCCCTCGCTCACCCGGCGCCTCACCATCAGGACGCGGCCTTCGTGGACCACGATCGCGGCGGCAATACCCGGGCGTTCCTCCGCAGCCTGCTGTGTCACGTCTGCTCCTCCGGGACGGCCAGGACGGGTGGGAAATCGTATCGGCGTCGATAAAGCGGGTCACCGAGTTTCGAGAAACCCACATCACGCCGACGTTCTCGACGGCGTCACTTTTGGTTGCCTCGCCGGCCAGGTACTCACACACGAAGCACTCGTAGGACACGTACCCCACCTTGGCCGCCTATTGGCAGACCTACCACTGCCGCGCAAACGTTTCCCCGAACGAGAGGTTTGCCCAGCGGCCGGTTGACGAAATGACCCGCCCCTGACGCTGTGGACGCTCACCCACGGCGAGCACGGCAACATCGGTGTGTACTACCAAGTGCCGGCGTCCCAGGCTCAGCGGATCGGGCGGATCATCGCGGTCAGCCGGGGCGAGTCCGGAGAGGGCTGTTGCGCATTGAACGCCCTATAGCCCCAGGACTCGTAGAGCCGCTGGACCTTGCCGTCTCCGGCGAGCGGGTTGACCAAGAGGGTGACACGGCCCTCAACGCGGCGGCGCAGCAGGTCATCGTGGATTCGGCGGGCGGCACCCGTGCCCCGCCATGGGATCCGGACGCCGATTTCCTTGACGGCCAGAGCAGGGGTCTCCGCGTAGCCGTCCGGAAGGGGCTCGGTCATGCGCTTCCAGTACCGGTCGCCCGCCTCGATCGTGTTGCCGTAGGCGTAGCCGACCGGTACCTCGCCGTCGTAGCCGAGGACGAGCCCGAAGCCGGGCTCGGTGGCATGCCGATCGAGGCGTTCGGCGAACACGTCGACGCGGTAGTTCGGCAGGTGCAGCAGTGGGGCCCGCACATCGGCGTACACGTCCAGCAAATCCTGCCGGGCCTCAGGAGGCAAAGTGGTGTGGTGGCGGAGTTCAACGGTCACGCGGGGGTCCTCCAGGTGTTGTGGGCGTACGCCGTCCAGGTCCGGTCCGGGCCGCTGCCGTCGGCCAGCTCGTGCAGCGAGGCACCGAAGGCGGCCAGCATCCGGGTGACGCGGGGGTGCACGGAGTCCTCTGCCGGAACGGACATGGCGAGTGACCTCCACGCCATGTCACTGCGCGAATCGTCCTCGTGGCCTACGGCAGAAGAGACGTGATCGCCGAGGGGCCGGGGAACTCGTCAGCGATGGCGTCCATGATCAACTCGTCGCAGACCCGGCCGAGCCAGTACCCGGCTTGACGGAGGCTGCCTACAGCACGGAACCCGGCCTTCTCGTAGGCGCGGACGGCTGCCACGTTGGGGGCGAGGACCTTGAGCCAGATCATCCGCAGGTTAGTGATGTGGAAGCCGTAGTCGAGGACGAGCCGAGTCGCGGCGGTGCCCAGGCCCTTTCCGCGGGACTCGGGGGCAAGCATGATCACGTACTCGGCGGTGCGCACGGACGGATCGGGCAGCAGCGTGACGACGCCGACCGGGACAGGCGCCCCACCGGCAAGGTCGTAAACGGTGAAGCGAATGTTGTCGCCACGCAGTTGGGCGGCGATGCCTTCGGTGCGGGCCTCCAAGGATTCGGGTTGCTGGCGGCCGTAACCGACGAGGAGGGCCGGGTCCTGTTCCCAGCGCCAGTACGTCTCGACCAGATCTGCACGATAAGGGCCGAGACCGCAGGTGTTGTCGCGGACCCAGATGATCGGGTCAGAGCTGGTGGCGATGGCGGGCTCCGAGGGTGAGGACGGGCGTGTAGGCGAGGGTGGACGGCGGCTCGGCAACGGGGCTGCCGTCCTCAGTCTGCACCCAGGCGTGGAGGCGAACCGGGTCGGCGGCGACTCCGTGGCACCAGGTAATGCCGAGGCGGCGAGCAGCCAGCAGCAGCACGGCAGCGGCGGACTCCTCCAGACAGGCGGTTCGGGCCGGGGAGTGCCAGGCCGCGCCACGGACGGCGCGGACGGCGGCGGCCGCTTGGTACGGGGAGGCCTGGTGGTGGCAGGTTGACGCGGCCAGGTGGATCGTCCGGATGAGGCGGTGCATCGCGGTCGCGGGGCTGCCGACGCACTTGACGGCGAGGATCGCGGTGAGGGCACTGGCTGCGGTCAGGGTGACGCCCACCGGGGCGCGAGCGGGGCGGTCGACGCCTGCCGGGTGCTCGGTGCTCCCCCAGCTTGCGTCGGGGGCTGCCATCAGCGCCGGCGACCGCCATGGTGCCGGGACAGCCGCAGGAGACAGAAGCCCGGCGCCCAGGAACTGCTCGGCCAACGCCGATGGCAAATCTGTGGTGCGGCCGGTGCGGGCGATCTGCCGCCAGTGTTCGGCTGCGGCCGGGAGGAGTCCTTGGACACGGCCGCTGCGGTAGTCGACGAGGACCAGGACATGGCCGAAGTCGACGACCCTGATGTGAGCAGGCGCCGTGACGAAGGCGGGCAGATCAGTCATGGGAGTTGCTCCTGGCTTGGTCGTAGGTCCAGTCCTGGGTCGGGGCGCGGTGGTGGGTGGCCAGCCATGCCTCGGCTGCCAAGGCCTGCTCGATCGTGGCGAGCGGCATCGGCAACCCGGCTGCGGCCTGGCGCAGATGGCGGCGGAATCGGGCCGGGTGTAGGAGGCCGAGATCGGCAAGGTAGCCGTCGGCCAGGTTCGTCAGGTCCGGGAGGTTGGCGCGCATCCCGGCGTAGTGGTCGGCATCGAAACTGCCCTTGGTGGTGCGAGCCGCGAGTTCCGTAGGCAGCAGGCGGACCATCGCGCTGGCGAGGTGCGGCTTGTAGCGGTGGAGCGCGGGGCGCTGGTCCAGCGGAGTCCGGAGCACGGTGTCGACCACGGCAGAGTCGAGGAACGGGTTCTGCAGGTCGATTCCGTGGACTGCGGCGAGGGCGGCGTCGGCGGTCGCGGTGCGGGCGATCTCCCGGATCTCGTCCACCAGTACCCGTACCGAGGCGTCAAGGCCGGTCAGCGGGTCCTTCGCCGTGACGGCTTCGCGTCCGGCCTGGACCAGTAGGTAGCAAGCGGGTGGCTCCGCCCAAGCGGGGAAAGGCACGAGTGGGAACCAGGTCACCGTGCCGTGGTCATCGCGGTCCGGGGTCCCGACGGTCTCGGCTAGACGGTGCAGAGCTTGGGTTCGGCTGGTCCGGGCCGCGCGAGTGGCGTCGCGGAGCAGGGGCGGCACGCCGGTGTGCCGAAGCCGGGCCCAACCGGTCGCTTCGCTCACCGCTCGGCCAAACCGACGATGGCGAATCAGGTCGGCCAAGTGGATCGGGGGCTGGAAGAGCACGCTGTCACCGCCGTCCCCCGTCAGGTGGGTCCGGGTGCCGAACTCGTCGCGCATCCAGACGAACTGGGCAGTCAGGCGGGCCCGGGTGAGGGTCGAGGGCAGCGGCTCGTCCGTAACCGGGATCTCGGTGATGGCGGTATAGGGCAGGTGGTCGCCGGTCAGGGGCAGCAGGCGGTGGTCGATCCGGCCACTGCGAGCGGCCACGAGCCGCGCATAACGGAGGTCGGCACCGGCTTGGTTGCCGTCGGGGTGGACGGTGACCGCGTTCAGCCGCTGTCCGGCCGGGAGGGACTCGGCGGCCAGGACGGCGACACTGCTGGAGTCCAGGCCACCGGAGAGGTCGCTGGACAGGTCCGAGTCTGCCGTGGTTCGCAGGGCAACGGCCGCTGCGAGCGCGTCATGAAGTTGCAGGCCCGGCTGACGGCCAGACAACGGCTCCGGGCGCCATACCGGCCGGTGGCGGGCCGATCCACCATCGGCGGGCAGCTCGATCCGATGGCCGGGGTTCAGTAGCTCGATGCCAGCGAAGAACGACCTCGTCCCGGCCAGGGCCGGGACGGACGGCAGGAAGAGCGCGCACGCCAGCCGCTGGGTGTCGACCGCGGCGCCGGTGAGCGAGGCCAGCATGCGGGCTGATGTGGACCAGGCCCAGCCGCCCGCGTACCGCGTCGCATAGACGGGGCGGGCGGCGGCCGGATCGGTGTGCACCACCACGGAGTCGGCCGTTTCCTCCACGACCGCGTAGGCGCCGGGCCACCGCCAGGCCACGTCGGGAGGCAGCGTGGTGTCAGCCAGGCAGGACAGCTCGAATTCGCTGGCTCCGCACAGGCCCAGCACCAGAACTCGCCGCGCTCCGGCCTGTGCGGTGACCATCGTGGCCAGCCCATCGCCGAGCTGCCAGCTGCGGGAGCCGTCGGCCAGAAGCCGGGAACCGTGTGGACGTGGGGTGATACGCGTGGCGCTGAATCCTCCGAAGATCACCACGGGACTCCTTCCGGGGCCGAATGGGGTGCTGCCGCCCCCGCCGGGCGGGGGCGGCAGCACGTCGGGTCAGCAGTTGTAGGCGCGCCGCTTGTCCTCGCTGCTGCCGCCGCCCTGGCCCTCGGTCAGAGCGGCGGCATCACCGACCTGGACCAGCGCCGGCTCGTCCTCGTCGGCGGTGTCGACGGGGTGGATCAGCTCGTTCATTCGTTCCTCCTCGAACACGAAGGGGTCTCCATGCCAACCCCGTCGGTCGGCATGGTTCGGCACCACCTGGTGCCGCATCCCGACCTGGCGCAGACCAGGCGGGAAGTCTCAACGGGCAGCTATGCGCTGGGCCCCGGCATCCGGCAGGGTGGACACGATCTGGGGCAGCGTTTCGCCGGAGAGCTGTTACCGGGCGGCTGTCCCGAGCAACCGAGCACGGCGAGGTGTCCGGTCCGCCAGGACACGAGCAGGACGACACCGATCAGGTCGCGCAGTGGGCCGGCCCTCACGCCCGTGCGGCCCGCAGGGTTCGCAGATGGGCCTCGGCGGCCGATCGGGTATAGAAGCGCCTGATCCGGTCCGAGGAGCCCGGAACGCGCACGTACTCGTACTGCTGCCGGTCGTAGATCCCCCAGCACTCGAGCAGACGGAAGTGGGGGCTCCGGGCATCGATCAGGCGGACCTCGTACCGAGGCAACGTGAAAGGTGTGGCGTGAACCTGCGCCGCAAAGACCAGTGCGGCAAGCCTCGCGTCTCCCGTCACGGATTCGTCTGGCGCAACCTCGAACCACACCACTTTGCCCACGCCCCCCGCGTACCAGCCCCAGGAATGGGCCAGCGCCTCCACCAGGACGAGGCTACGACCATTGGTGGACAGGTCGTCGGCCGTGTTCCCGAGCGGCGGCTGCGAACTCCGATCCGCGATCTCGACTCGCAGTCGCGTGCCGGTCCACTGGACCGTGACACAGCAGGGTTCCTGCACGTGGTTGACGGCGTTGGCAAGCAACTCATCGGCGCACAGCTCTACGTCCCGCAGTTCATTGTCCGACAGCGGCAGACGCCAGGACTCAGCAATGTGCCGAATCAGCCGACGCGCAGGTCGGACTGCCTCCGGGCTCGGTTCGACATCCCAGGAACGCGGAGGCGGGATCGTGGCGGAGCACTGTTGAGTGGCGGTGCTGCCGGGCATGCGAACTCCCAGGAGTAACGGGGCTACTGGCAACCCACAATGAATGTGGAACCAACGGCAAATCCGAGGGTGAGGAATGGCACCGTGACCGGAACTCCACTAGGAGCCGGCTAGCTGACCAAGAGTCAGGGAGGAGAGGATGTCACCGCCATTACTCAGCGGGTGCCACCTGGGCACGCCTTTCGGTGACCGATGTGGCGCGAATATGTCGCCTGGGTGTCACGTCGCCAGACGGGGTTGCGGCGGACGATGTCGGGAAGGTCCCCTGCGGGTGAGGGAGTTGACCTGGCGCTGTGCGCCGGATGTTTTCTGAGGAGCTGACATGCGCGAGACGCCCCAGACGCTGCTCAAGGTCTTCGTCGATCAACGGCGCTGGCGATACGTCGACTTCGAGCGCCACTTCCGGCGCTCGGCAGCGGAACTCCTCGACGGCGGAGCCCGGAACCTCACTGTGTCCGAGTCGCAGTTCCGCCGCTGGACCGCCGGCCGGATTCAGACGTTGCCGGGGCCGGACGCTTGCCGAGTCCTGGAGTACATGTTCGGCACCGATGCCGCGACGTTGTTCGGTCCGCCTCCCTCGGATCTACCCGCACCCACGTTCAACCTGGAAGACGAGATCGACATGACTGCACGAGACGCCCAGAACGAGGCCGGCACAGCCGCCGCAGCGTCCATTTCCGATATCGCGCTCGACCAGCTTCGCGATGACGTTTCCACCTTGGCCCGCGAGTACGTCACCACACCGACTTACGTCGTCTTCCAGAAGGCGAAGGAGATGCGGGAGTCGGCCGAGGTGAACCGTGAACGTACGCAGGTCCCCGCCCAGCAGCAGGAGCTCCTCATCATCGCTGGACAAGCCTGCGCACTTCTGGCGACTGCGGCCTTCGATCTGGGTTCACTCGACGGAGCGAGGCGACTTTCCCGGTCGGCTGCGCTGTACGGCGAGGTGGCCCGGTTCGATCCGCTGCGGGCGTTCGCAGGCGGCACGCTCGCCTACATCGCCTACTTCTCCGGGCGGCCGGCTGAGGCCGCGCGGCTCGCTCGTACGGCACAGGCATTCAACGGCCTGGGTGACGTGGCACAACGCAGGCTGGCGGCGATCGAGGCCCGCGCCTTCGGGCATCTGGGGAATGTCTCCTCCGCGCAAATGGCCCTGAACGCCTCGACCACGGACGGAATCGGGCGGAGGGACGATCTCCATGACGAGGTAGGAGGCGAGTTCGGGTTCAGCCTGGAGCGACTGGCGATGTCGAACGCGTCGACCTGCCTGCTCATCGGGGACGGAGGCCAAGCGGAACAGATCGCAGCCCAGGCGTTGGACCTGGCGCGTTCGAGGCCTTCGGCGACCCGGTCCGCCCGCGTGGTCGGTGGTGCAGGTGCCGACCTGGCCGCTGCTCGACTTCTGCGGGACGACCTCGACGGTGCGGCTCAGGCCCTCGAAGCCATGTGGGCGGTGCCGAACGAGCAACGCGCCACCGGCCTGCTGACTCGAGCGGCACTCGTACGACGCGGGCTGGCCAACGACAGGTACGCCCAGGTTGCGCTCGCGGCAGAGCTGGGCGAGCGGATCGAGGACTTCACCCGGCAGTCGGCCCCGCACCAGCTCGGCGCGGGACCACTCACGATCGAAGGCTGATCAGTTCAACGAGGCCAGGATCTTCGCTTCCTTATCAGGGTCGATCCCGTGGTCCGCCCAACGCGGATGGTCCACGGGGCGGCCGTCAGCCTGCCACCACGCCCACGTGTCCGCGATCGTCTCCCGCAGCGGCCGACAGCGCAGCCCAGCCTCCACCGCACTGCTGGCGTCCACCGCCCAGGCACCTGCGTGGGTGCGCCACAGCGGCAGCTCCGTCCACTCCTTCACCCCACGCTCCAACAGTGCTTCCGGCGCCGCCCACACCGGGCGGCCGGAACCCCCGGTCACCTCCAGGCACGCCTCGATGAACCCCGCGAAGGAGATGGCCTCCGGATGGGCAACGTTGTAGGCGCCGCCCTTTCGCGCCTGACTCCGATCCAGCGCGAACGCCGCGACATCGCGCACGTCCACCGGCTGGATCAGCCGGTCGGCGGGGGCGGGAGCCAGGATCGGACCGCCACGCTGAGCACGGGACAGCCACCACGGAAGACGCCCGATGTACTCTCCTGGCCCAAGGATCACACCGGGCCGCAGCACACACGCCCGGGTTCCGCCGAAGGCCGCCAGCACCGCGCGCTCGCAGCCGGCCTTCTGCCGACCGTAGTGGAGGTTGGGGCCCTGCCAGCCCTCCGGGTTCCGCCCGTAGTCCTTGTCGGCGTGCGGCGGCCCGTCCAACAGTGCGTCGCCGACCCGCAGCGGCAGGTCGGGCCACCCGGCGTAGACGCTCACCGTGGAGATGTAGACGTACGTGCCGCTGACGGGCTCCAGGGTGCGTGCTCCCTTGAGGACAGCGCTCGGCGGGAGTTCCGATGCCGAGGTGTCCACCACCGCATCCCAAGGGCCGTACTCGGCAAGGCGGTTGAGGTCATCGACGCTCGTGCGGTCGCCATGGACAGCCTGCACGCCCAGGACATCAGTGCCCGACAGCCCGCGGTTGAAGGTCGTTACGCTCCAGCCTCGGGCCAGCGCATCCGCCACGACAGCCCGACCCAGGAACCAGGTTCCACCCATCACCAGGATTCGCATGGTCACTGATCCTGCCCGTCCAAGGCCGGTTGCCGCCACCTCGCCCCGCGGGTCCTTCCACGCCTGGCCATTCTTGCGGCGCTCCCTTGCCTCGCCAATGGAGCGTCGATGTCAACTGCTCAGGGCACTGGTCTCACGTTGAATGCCACGAACAATTCACGCTACGTCAAATGTCGTGGTACGTTCCGTAATCTAATCAAAAACAGGTGACCCCGGCGGTGCTACCAACACCCCGGGGTCCGGCACCAGGAGCAGCAACTCCAGATGCGGATCCATCGTAGCGCCCACGTGCGCAACTTCACTGTGCTACCCAACGCCGTACTCCAGTACCGGCGGCTGAGTTACACCGCCCGAGGCCTGCTCGCGGACCTCCTCTCCCGCCCCGACGGCTGGCGCGAGGACGGACGGCACATGGCCGACACCAGCCCGCAGGGGCGTGGCGCCGTCCACAAGGCGTTGAAGGAGCTGACCGAGGCCGGGTACTACCGGGTCGAGAAGATCCGCATGCCCGACGGCACGATCATCACCGAAACCCACGTCTACGACACCCCGCAGCTCGCGCCACCGGGTACCACCCGTCCGGCGCCCGGTGAAGCGGCAACCGGCCCTGCTGGCAGCCCTCTTGTAAAGAACCGGCATCAAGAACCCTCCCTCCGCCCGAGCCCGGAAGACGAAAGCGACCGGGGAGGAGAGGAGGAATCGCCCGAGATCCGCGAGGCGGTCGCCACGCTGTTCCGAGTGATCCGACCCGAGCCCCGGCTACGCCTGGGCGAGGCCGAAGCCGCCGAACTCGCGCCCCTTGTCGCACAGTGGCTGCGACGCGGCGCGGACCACGCCGACCTCGCCCAGGCACTGCTGCCGGGCCTGCCCACCCCGGTGCACTCGGCGGCCGCCCTGCTCCGCTACCGCTTGGAGCAGAAGATGCCGCCCGACCGGCCCGTTGCACGGCCACCGGCCCGTTACGCCGAGTGCGCCAGGTGCCACGACCCCGTGCCACGACCGGGCATCTGCCGCCCGTGCGCCGGGCTGACAACCCGCGCCCAAACAGCCGGCAAGGGGGCAGAGGTGGCCGCCGCAGGTGCCGCCCGAGTCCGAACTGCCCTGCGCTCCGCAATGACCGGCAGTGGGCCTGCACAGATCGCAGCCTGAGACGCGTTCCACCAGCACCGGGCGCCGCCTGGCCGGGCGGCGCGCGGCCAGGCCCGGGGTGGGCACCCGCCGGGAGGCGGGTGGGGGGTGGATGGTGGGGAACGGCGGTGAACCTGCTCAGCGGAGCAGATGGCGTGCGGAAACGCCGCTGCCGCGCGAACCCCGGGGGTTCGCGCGGCAGCGGAACGACGATCGACCAGCGACCTCAGACGTTGAAGCCCAGCGCGCGCAGCTGGTCGCGGCCGTCGTCGGTGATCTTGTCCGGGCCCCACGGCGGCATCCAGACCCAGTTGATCCGCAGGTCCTGCACCAAGCCGTCGGTGGCGGTCTTGGCCTGGTCCTCGATGACGTCGGTCAGCGGGCAGGCCGCCGAGGTGAGCGTCATGTCGATGGTGGCCACGTCGGACTCGTCGATGTGGATGCCGTAGATCAGGCCCAGGTTGACGACGTCGATGCCCAGTTCGGGGTCGACGACGTCCATCAGGGCCTCGGTCAGGTCCTCGACGGAGACGGTGCCGGCGGTGGTGCCGACGATCAGGCCGGTCGGCTGCTCCCCCGCGGCGGTGTCCGCAGCGGAGGCCGTGGCGTCGGCGGTGGTGGTGCTCTCGTCACTCATGGTTGGTCCTCCTCTGCTCGGGTCAGTCGTTCACGGCGGGGTGCTGGGCGAGCGCCTTGGCGGTGGCGTCCTTCCAGGCCATCCAGCTCAGCAGGGCGCACTTGACGCGGGCCGGGTACTTGGAGACGCCGGCGAACGCGACCGCGTCCTCCAGCACCTCCTCGTCGCCCTCGCCCTGGCCCTTGCTCTGCATCAGCTCCAGGAAGGCCTCCTGGACGGCCTGCGCCTCGCCCACGGTCTTGCCGACCACCAGGTCGTTCAGCACCGAGGCGCTGGCCTGGCTGATCGAACAGCCCTGGGACTCGTAGGACACGTCCACGACCTTCGCGCCGTCGAGCTTCACCCGAAGGGTGATCTCGTCGCCGCAGGTCGGGTTGACGTGGTGCACCTCGGCGTCGCCGTCCCGCAGCCCCTTGCCGTGGGGGTTGCGGTAGTGGTCCAGGATGATGTCCTGGTACATCGAGTCGAGCTTCATGTCCTGCGCCTGTCCCGTCAGCCGAAGAAGTTCCGGACGTGGTGCAGGCCGTCGATCAGCGCGTCGACCTCGCCCGGCGTCGAGTACAGATAGAACGACGCCCGCGTGGTCGCCGGAATTCCGTACCGCAGGCACACCGGCCGCGCGCAGTGGTGGCCGACGCGCACGGCGATGCCCTGCTCGTCCAGCACCTGGCCCACGTCGTGCGGGTGGATGTCGCCGAGGGTGAAGGAGATCGCGGCACCGCGGTCCACGGCCGTGCGCGGGCCGATGATCCGCAGGTCCGGGACCTCCAGCAGGCGCTCCACCGCGTACTCGGTGATGGCGTGCTCGTGCGCGGCGATCTTGTCCATGCCGATCGACGACAGGTAGTCGATGGCCGCGCCGAGCCCGACCGCCTGGGCGATCGGCGGGGTACCGGCCTCGAACTTGTGCGGCGCCGGGGCGTAGGTGGACGAGCCCATGGTGACGGTCTCGATCATCTCGCCGCCGCCGAGGAACGGCGGGAGGTCCTCCAGCAGCTCCTGGCGGCCCCAGAGCACGCCGATGCCGGTCGGGGCCAGCATCTTGTGGCCGGTGAAGGCGACGAAGTCGGCCTCCAGCGCCTGCACGTCCAGCACCATGTGCGGCGCGGCCTGCGAGGCGTCGATGAGGACCAGCGCGCCGACCGACTGGGCCTTGCGCACGATCGTCTCGACCGGGTTGACGGTGCCGAGCAGGTTGGAGACCAGGGTGAAGGAGACCACCTTGGTCTTCTCGGTGATCAGCTCGTCGATGTTCGACAGGTCGAGCCGGCCCTCGTCGGTCAGCCCGAACCACTTGAGCTTCGCGCCGGTGCGCTGCGAGAGCAGCTGCCACGGGACGATGTTGGAGTGGTGCTCCATCTCCGTGATGACGATCTCGGAGTCGGCGTCCACCCGGTACGGCTCGTCGGCCCAGCCGAGCATGTTGGCGACGAGGTTGAGCGACTCCGAGGCGTTCTTGGTGAAGATCACCTCGTTGCGGCTCGGCGCGTTGACGAACGCCGCGACCTTGTCGCGCGCGCCCTCGTACAGGGCCGTGGCCTCCTCGGCGAGCACGTGCACGCCGCGGTGGACGTTGGCGTTGTGCCGCTCGTAGTAGGCGTTCAGGGCTTCGAGCACCTGGCGCGGCTTCTGCGAGGTCGCCGCGTTGTCCAGGTAGACCAGCGGCTTGTCCTCGTGCAGCACGCGCTGCAGGACCGGGAAGTCCTTGCGGATCGCGTCGGTGTCGAGCAGACCGGTCAGCGTATGGGTCACTCGGAAGCGCCACCCTTCACGTACGTCTCGTAGCCCTCGTTCTCCAGCTTGTCGGCGAGCTCGGCGCCGCCGGACTCGACGATGCGGCCGCCCGCGAACACGTGGACGTAGTCGGGCTTGATGTACCGCAGGATGCGGGTGTAGTGGGTCACCAGGAGGGTGCCGACCTCGCCGGTCGCGCGGACCCGGTTGATGCCCTCGGAGACGATCCGCAGCGCGTCGACGTCCAGGCCGGAGTCGGTCTCGTCGAGGATCGCGATCTTCGGCTTGAGGAGCTCCAGCTGGAGGATCTCGTGGCGCTTCTTCTCACCGCCGGAGAAGCCCTCGTTGACGTTGCGCTCGGCGAAGGCCGGGTCCATCTGGAGGGCGGCCATCGCCTCCTTGACCTCCTTGACCCACAGGCGCAGCTTCGGGGCCTCGCCGCGGACCGCGGTGGCGGCGGTGCGCAGGAAGTTGCTCACCGAGACGCCCGGGACCTCGACCGGGTACTGCATGGCGAGGAACACGCCGGCCTTGGCGCGCTCGTCGACGGACATCTCCAGGACGTCCTCGCCGTCCAGCAGCACGGAGCCGCCGGTGACGGTGTACTTGGGGTGGCCGGCCAGCGAGTAGGCCAGGGTGGACTTGCCGGAGCCGTTCGGACCCATGATGGCGTGGGTCTCGCCCTGCTTCACGGTCAGGTCGACGCCCTTCAGGATCTCGCGCGGGCCGTTCTCGGCGTCGACGGAGACGTGCAGGTCGCGGATTTCAAGGGTTGCCATGTGTACTCAGGACTCCTGGTTGACGGAGACGAGCACATCGTCCCCTTCGATCTTTACGGGGTAGACAGCGACCGGCTTGGTGGCGGGCAGGCCGGAGGGCTTGCCGGTGCGCAGGTCGAAGCTGGAGCCGTGCAGCCAGCACTCGATCATGCAGTCCTCGACCTCGCCCTCGGAGAGCGAGACGTTCGCGTGCGAGCAGGTGTCGTTGATCGCGAACACCCCCTCGTCGGTGCGGACCACGGAGACCGGCACGCCGTTGAGGTCGACGCGCTTGGGGACGTCCTCCTGGAGGTCGCTCAGCGCGCAGGCACGGAGGTAGGTCATCGGGGTCAGACCGCCGCTTCCAGCTCGGCCTCGATCTTCTCCATGAGCTGGTCCTGGACCTCGGCCACGCCGATCTGCTGGAGCAGCTCGGCGAAGAAGCCGCGCACGACCAGGCGGCGGGCCTCGTCCGCGGGGATGCCGCGGGCCTGCAGGTAGAACAGCTGCTCGTCGTCGAAGCGGCCGGTGGCGGAGGCGTGGCCGGCGCCGACGATCTCGCCGGTCTCGATCTCCAGGTTCGGGATCGAGTCGACCCGGGCGCCGTCGGTGAGCACCAGGTTGCGGTTGAGCTCGTAGGTGTCGGTGCCGAGGGCGGCGGCGCGGATCAGCACGTCGCCGACCCAGACCGCGTGGGCGTCCTTGCCCTGCAGCGCGCCCTTGTAGGCCACGTTGGACCGGCAGTGCGGCGTGTCGTGGTCGATGACCAGGCGGTGCTCGAGGTGCTGGCCGGCGTCGGCGAAGTAGAGGCCGAACAGCTCGGCCTCGCCGCCGGGGCCGGCGTAGTTGACCCGCGGGTGGAGGCGGACCAGGTCGCCGCCGAAGGTGACGACGACGGACTTGAACGAGGCGTCGCGGCCGACCAGCGCGTTGTACTGCGCGGCGTGGACGGCGTCGCGGTCCCAGTCCTGGACGGAGACGAAGGTGAGCTTCGCGCCGTCGCCGACCAGGAGCTCGACGTTGGCGGCGCGGGTGCCGGTGCCGACGTGGTTGAGCACCACGACGGCCTCGGCGAACGGCTTGACGTCGATCACCACGTGGGCGAAGCGGACCCCGCCCTCGGCGCGCACGTCGATCCGGACCGGCTCGGTGAGCACCGCGTCCTTGGGCACGGTGACGACCAGGGCCTGCTCGAAGGCGCTGAACGCCTGGGCGGCGACCCGGTCGACCGGCTTGCCGGCCTTGCCCAGGCGGGCGTCGTCGCGGCCGACGGTCTCGGCGGTGACGCCCTCGGGCAGCGCGAACTCGACCTTGTCCTCGCCCCGCTCGGCGGCGGCGGCGGTGCCGTCGTGCAGGCCGCCGAGGCGGTGCATCGGCGTGAACCGCCAGTCCTCCTCGCGGCCGGTCGGCACCGGGAAGTCGTTCACGTCGAAGGACGGCTTGACCGCGACGCGGGCGTCGATCGGCTGCTGGACCGTGGCCCGGCCGGTGCCGGGGCCGGCGAGCTGCGCGCCCGCACCGGCGGTGCCGACCTCGATCGAACCGGCGGTGGTGGAGCCGGTGGTGTTCTGCTCAGCCATGGCTGTTCGTTGTGCTCTCTTCCTCGGAATTCAATGGATGGCGGGTGCTCGGCCGGGGGGTCAGCCGACCGCGCCCTCCATCTGCAGCTCGATCAGCCGGTTGAGCTCCAGCGCGTACTCCATCGGCAGCTCGCGCGCGATCGGCTCGACGAAGCCGCGCACGATCATCGCCATCGCCTCGAACTCGGTCATGCCCCGGCTCATCAGGTAGAACAGCTGGTCCTCGCTGACCTTGGAGACGGTCGCCTCGTGGCCCATGGACACGTCGTCCTCGCGGACGTCCACGTACGGGTAGGTGTCCGAGCGGGAGATGGTGTCGACCAGCAGCGCGTCGCACAGGACGTTGGACTTGGCGCCGTGCGAGCCCTCGCCGATCTCGATCAGACCGCGGTAGGAGGTCCGGCCGCCGCCGCGCGCCACCGACTTGGAGACGATGTTGGAGGAGGTGTTCGGCGCCATGTGCACCATCTTGGCGCCGGCGTCCTGGTGCTGGCCCTCGCCCGCGAAGGCGATCGACAGGGTCTCGCCCTTGGCGTGCTCGCCCATCAGGTAGACGGCCGGGTACTTCATGGTGACCTTGGAGCCGATGTTGCCGTCGACCCACTCCATGGTCGCGCCCTCGTACGCCACGGCGCGCTTGGTGACCAGGTTGTAGACGTTGTTCGACCAGTTCTGGATGGTCGTGTAGCGGCAGCGGCCGCCCTTCTTGACGATGATCTCGACGACCGCCGAGTGCAGCGAGTCGGAGGAGTAGATCGGCGCGGTGCAGCCCTCGACGTAGTGGACGTAGGCGTCCTCGTCGACGATGATCAGCGTCCGCTCGAACTGGCCCATGTTCTCGGTGTTGATCCGGAAGTAGGCCTGCAGCGGGATGTCGACGTGCACGCCCTTCGGCACGTAGATGAACGAGCCGCCGGACCACACCGCCGTGTTCAGCGCGGCGAACTTGTTGTCGCCGGCCGGGATGACGGTGCCGAAGTACTCCTTGAAGATCTCCGGGTGCTCGCGCAGCGCGGTGTCGGTGTCCAGGAAGATGACGCCCTGCTCCTCCAGGTCCTCGCGGATCTGGTGGTAGACGACCTCGGACTCGTACTGGGCGGCGACACCGGCGACCAGGCGCTGCTTCTCGGCCTCCGGGATGCCCAGCTTGTCGTAGGTGGCCTTGATGTCCGCGGGCAGGTCCTCCCAGGACTCGGCCTGCTTCTCGGTCGAGCGGACGAAGTACTTGATGTTGTCGAAGTCGATGCCGGAGAGGTCGGAGCCCCAGGTCGGCATGGGCTTCTTGCCGAACAGCTTCAGGCCCTTGAGCCGCAGGTTCAGCATCCACTCGGACTCGCTCTTCTTCGCCGAGATGTCGCGGACGACGTCCTCGCTGAGCCCGCGCTTGGCCGCGGCACCGGCGGTGTCCGGGTCGGCCCAGCCGTACTCGTAATTGCCGAGGCCTTCGAGCTCGGGGTGCGAAACGGTGTCAGTCATGCGAGCTTCCTAACGCGCGGACGCTGAATCTTCGGTGGACGTACCGGCAGTCGGCACTGCATCGGGACCCGGCCGCGCGCTGCGCGCGGCGGACGACGATGCGGCACCGGGTGCCGGCACATAGGTGGTGCAGACCCCGTCGCCGTGGGCGATGGTGGCCAGCCGTTGCACATGGGTGCCCAGGAGCTGGGAGAAGACCTCGGTCTCCGCCTCGCAGAGCTGGGGGAACTGCTCGGCGATGTGCGCGACCGGGCAGTGGTGCTGGCAGAGCTGGGCGCCCGCCGGGGCCTTCGCCGCGGCCGACGGGACCCGCCGCACCGTGGCAGCGTACCCGTCCGCGCTCAGCGCCTGGGCGAGCGCCTCGGTGCGCTCGGAGGCTTCGGCCGTTCGCAGGGTCTCCAGGTACTTCTGGCCCTGCTTGCCGAAGCGGGCGCGCGCGAAGGCGGCGACCGCCTCCTCGCCCGCCTTGCCGCCGCCCACCGAGTCGGAGATCCAGCGCAGCGCGTCGGCCGCGAGCTGGTCGTACGCCTGGTAGAAGGCGTCCCGGCCACCGTCGGTGAGGGCGAAGACCTTGGCCGGACGGCCCCGGCCGCGGCTGCCGTAGACCCGCTGGTCGCGGGACTCGACCAGGCCCGCGGCGGCCAGTCCGTCGAGGTGGCGGCGCACGGCGGCGGCGGTGAGGCCGAGCCGGGTCGCGAGGTCGGCGGCGGAGGACGGGCCGTGGTCCAGGATCGACCGGGCGACCCGGTCGCGCGTGGCGCGGTGGCCCTCCAGCAGCACCTCGGCCGCCGTCACGGGCACGTCACAGCCGGGGGCCGACTCGGCCTCCTGGTGCGTGGCGTGCTCGCGCATGTTTTTCACAACACCAGTGTTGCGTAATTACTTCCAACAGGACAAGCCGTGATCCAGGCCTCACCCGTGTCATCAGTCACGCAGGTAAGGCTTACCTGACCTGCAGAAACGATCACCGAGGCCCCGGCGGGGCCCGGCGTGAGGCCCTCTTAGACTCGCCGGTATGCACTCCGAACCCGCGGTCCAGATCGCCGGGCTGGTCAAGCACTACGGTGACAAGCCCGCGGTGGACGGCCTCGACCTCACCATCGAGCGCGGCGCGATCACCGCCGTCCTCGGCCCCAACGGCGCCGGCAAGACCACCACCATCGAGACCTGCGAGGGCTACCGCCGCCCCGACGCCGGCACCGTCCGCGTCCTCGGCCTCGACCCGGTCGCCCAGCACGCCGCCCTGCGCCCGCGGATCGGGGTCATGCTGCAGTCCGGCGGGGTGTACGCGGGCGCCCGCGCCGTCGAGATGCTGCGGCACACCGCCACGCTGCACGCCCACCCGCTGGACGTCGACGCCCTGGTCGAGCGGCTCGGCCTCGGCTCCTGCGGCCGCACCACCTACCGGCGCCTCTCCGGCGGCCAGCAGCAGCGGCTCGCCCTCGCCATGGCCGTGGTCGGCCGCCCCGAGCTGGTCTTCCTCGACGAGCCCACCGCCGGCCTCGACCCGCAGGCCCGCCGCGCCACCTGGGAGCTGGTCCGCGACCTGCGCCGGGACGGCGTCACCGTGGTCGTCACCACGCACCACATGGACGAGGCCGAGCAGCTCGCCGACCACGTCGCCATCGTCGACCGCGGCAGGGTCATCGCCGCCGGCACCCCCGAGGAGCTGTGCCGCGGCGGCGCCGAGAACGCGCTGCGCTTCGACGGCCCGCCCGGACTCGACCTCGGCCCGCTGCTCAAGGAGCTGCCCGGGGGCACGGCCGCCACCGAGACGGCCCCCGGCAACTACCGCGTCGAGGCCGCGACCGTGGACCCGCAGCTGCTGGCCGCCGTCACCTCCTGGTGCGCGGCCTCCGGCATCCTCCCCGAGCGGCTCGCCGTGCAGCGCCGCAGCCTCGAAGACGTCTTCCTCGACCTGACCGGACGGGACCTGCGCTCGTGACCGACTACTCCCCCAGGCCGGGTGCGGCCCCCGTCGGCCGGATGCTGCTCGCGCAGACCGCGTTCGAGACCAGGATGCTGCTGCGCAACGGCGAGCAGCTGCTGCTCACGGTCGTCATCCCGACCGTCCTGCTGGTGCTGTTCTCCGCCGTCGACGTCGTCACGGTGGAGGGCCCCGGCAAGCGGGTCGACTTCCTGGCACCCGGTCTGCTGGCGCTCGCCGTGATGTCCACCGCGTTCACCGGCCAGGCCATCGCCACCGGCTTCGAGCGCCGCTACGGCGTGCTGAAGCGGCTCGGCGCGAGCCCGCTGCCGCGCTGGGCGCTGCTGACCGCCAAGACCGGCTGCGTGCTGGTCACCGAGGCGCTGCAGGTCGCGCTGCTGTCGGTGATCGCGCTGGCGCTCGGCTGGTCCCCGCACGGCGACCCGTTCTCGGTGGCCGCGCTGCTGGTCCTCGGCACGGCCGCCTTCTCCGGGCTCGGCCTGCTGATGGCCGGCACGCTCAGGGCCGAGGCGACACTGGCCGCCGCGAACCTCGTGTTCATCCTGCTGCTGCTGGGGGGCGGGGTGATCGTGCCGCTGACCAAGTTCCCGTCCGCCGTGCAGTCGGTGCTGGAGCTGCTGCCGATCGCGGCGCTCTCGGACGGCCTGCGGTCCGTCCTGCAGACCGGTGCAGGGGTGCCGTGGTCGGACCTCGGGATCCTGGCCGGCTGGGCCGTCGTCGGCCTGGCCGCCGCCGCGCGCTTCTTCCGCTGGGAGTAGTCCCGGCCATCAACGCACGGCGCCCCCCGGCCACTTGAGGCCGGGGGGCGCCGTGCGTACTACCGGTGGACCGTCAGCTCTGGCTGCCGCCACGGCGCTTGCGGGCGAACAGCACGATCGCGCCGCCGAGCAGCAGCACCCCGGCGCCGGCCGCCGCGATGACGGGGGTGGCCGAGCTGCCACCGGTCTCGGCGAGGGCCGGACCGCCGGTGCTCGGCGCCGGGGCCGGGGTCTTGCTCGCGGGCGGCGTCACCGACGGGGCCGCGGTGCCCGGCGGGGTGGTGCTCGGGGTCGGCGTCACGCTGGGGACCGGCGTCGGCGGGGTGGTCGGCGTCGTCGTCGGGGTCGGCGTGGGGGTGGGCGTCTTGGTGGGCGTGGGGGTCGGCGTCGGCGTGTGGCAGGGCTGGATCGTCTCCGACTCGTCGATGTTCCAACCGGGCTCGGCCGGGGTCTCCGTGGTGGTCACCACGAAGGTCGCCTTGATCGGCGCGGAGTGGTCCTTCACCGGGAAGGTGCCGTGGAACTCCTTGCCGAACTTCTTGTCCAGCACCTTCTCACCGTCGATGGTGAGCGTGACGTTGTTCGTCACGGTGTCCTTCTCGCTGTACTTGACCAGATCGATCACGATCTTGTCGCAGTCCACCTTCCACGCCGGCACGTGGGCCGAAGCCGGCCCGGCCAGGCTCAGGGGCAGGAGGATTCCGGCCGCCACCGTACCGGCGAGTGCCGCCGCTCCGATCCCGAAGTGCCGCTGCTGTCGTGCCATTGCCCTGTTCCCCTCCGAACGGTCTTGTGCAGCAGGCGTGTTGAGTGCTTCGCGGTGGCCCGCTACGGCTGTCCGGGGGACTCTACCGGCACTCCCGCACCTCGCCACACCCCGCCGTACGACCGGATTTCGTCTGTCGGTCTCACGATGGATGTGCATGACCAGCCCACCACAGGCGCCACCACGCACAACGCGGAATCGGCGAACCCGAATGGACTTCGTCACCTGACTGAAAAAACGCAGCCCCCGGTGATCAGGTTCAATCACCGGGGGTGCGGCTTCGATCAGCCGACGAACGGTCAGGCCTTCTTCGCCGCCCGACGACGCGTCGCCACGACGATTCCACCGCCGGCCGCGAGCACCACGGCGCCGCCGATCGCCAGCGGCAGGACGGGCCCGGAACCGGTGTGCGCGAGCCCGCCTCCGGTGTTCGCCGACGCCGAGGGGCTCGCCGGCGCGGAGGCCGCCGGCGCACTGGTGGACGGCGAGGCGGACGCACTCGGCGACGCGCCCCCGCTCGGCTTCCCGCCCGCCGGTCCCGACGGCGTCCCCGACGGCGTTCCGGACGGCGTTCCGGACGGCTGCGCGGTGGCGCCCGGCGTCGACGGCGTGCCGGTCGGCACCACCGGCGGCACGGTCGGCGTCCCGGTCGGGGTCGCGGACGGCGTCGGGAGGACGGCCGGCAGGCAGCCGGTGAAGGGGTAGTGGTGCGTCTCGGCGCCGCCCTTGCCGGTCAGCGAGGCGGCGATCACCGAGCCGTTGACCGGGCCGCCGCTGCCGAGGTCGAAGGCGGCGTTCGGGGCGAGCACCGTACCGGCCCAGGCGGCCTTGCTGCTCTTGACCACCTTGGTCGCGGACGGGAAGTTCCAGAGCAGCCCGGCCCGGACGGCACCGCCGGCCGCGCTCTGGAGCTTGTCGTCCAGGACGTAGGCCGCCTTGGCCTCGTCCCACAGCTGGAAGCCGGTGGTCCCGGCCGCCGCCATGCCGTACGACGATCCGGTCACGGTGACGACGGTCACCGAGCCGGCCGGCACCCGGACGAAGACGTCCTTCGCGCCCTGGAGCTTCGCGGCGTCGACGGTGAAGCCGTTGTACTTCGCGTCCCCGCCGGTCAGCGTCAGCCTGCCGCCGTCGGCCTGGACGGTGGCCCCGGCGGTCTGCGGCACGGCGGCCAGCGCGGCGGAGGCGGCGCGCAGCTTGGCGAACTCGGCCTTGAAGTCGATCGGGGAGGCACCCCGGCCGACCTTGCCCTGGTGAGCCTCCAGCACCCCGGTCAGCGTGCCGCCGTAGACGCCGTTGCCCTTCATCACCTGGGTGTTGGTACCGGTCAGATCGCCGGCCACCACGAGGGCGTTGCCGCCCGGCAGGGCGGCGACCTGCTCGGCGGTGAGCTCCTGGCCGACCGAGAACCCGCCGCGGAAGTCGGCGTTGCCGCCCACCGCGACCGCGCCCTCGGCGTCCGGGGTGTGGGTGTCGTCGCCCTCGACGAACTCGCCGTAGAGGCCGGCGACCCCGAGGCCGCGGCACTCCTGGTCGGCGCCGACGGCCTGGGCGGCCGGCGCGACGAGGCCGGCCAGTGCGAGCGAGCCGCCGACCGCGAGCGCGGCGGCGGACGTGGATATGCGCATGTGCAGAGCTCCGCTTACGTGCGGGAGGAGTGGAGGGGGGCCCGAAAAAGGTCTGGACCAATCCGCACTCTTTCGGCCAAACGGGTGAATGGTCAAGACCATTGACCGCCTTGACCGTAAGATCCGCTTTTGCGCTGACCCATGCCCCGCCCCAAGATCGGCTGTAAGGCCCCCTACGATTGACCGCGTGCTGAACCCCTTCTCCCTGCTCGCCGACCGCTGGCAGCCGTCCGCCGCGATGGTCCGGCGCGCCGCGTTCGCCGCGCTGGTGATGAGCGTGGTGATCGTCGTCACCGGCGGCGCCGTCCGCCTCACCGCCTCCGGCCTCGGCTGTACCACCTGGCCCCGCTGCACCGACGAGAGCCTGACGCCCACCGCCGAGATGGGCTTCCACGGCATCGTCGAGTTCACCAACCGGATGCTCACCTACGTGCTGAGCGCCGCGGTCGGCTGGGCGATCCTGGCCGCGCGCTGCCACCGCCCCTGGCGCCGCAGCCTGACGAAGCTGGGCTGGGCGCAGTTCTGGCTGGTGATGAGCAACGCCGTCCTCGGCGGCATCACCGTGCTGACCGGCCTCAACCCGTACACCGTCGCGCTGCACATGATCGCCGCGATGGCCCTGGTGTGGGTCGCGCTGCTGATGTGGGAGCGCAGCAAGGAGGGCGACGGCCCGGCGAAGCTCGCGGTGGCCGGCCCGATCCACCGGCTCTCCTACGTGCTGGTCGCCGCGATCGGAACGCTCGTCGCCGCCGGCACCCTGGTCACCGGCGCCGGCCACCACCCCGGCACGCCGCAGGACAACAAGATCGTGCCGCGCATCCCGATCGACTACGACCGCCTCGCGCAGTTCCACGCCGACTTCGCGTTCGTCTCGGTCGGCCTGGCGATTGCCGTGATCTTCGTCTTCGCGGCGGTCAAGGCCCCGCAGCCCGCCCGCGCCAGGGCCAAGGAACTCCTCGCCGTGCTCCTGCTCCAGGGCGTGCTCGGCTTCGTCCAGTACTTCACCGACGCTCCCGAGCTCATGGTCGGCCTGCACATGTTCCTGGCCACGCTGACCTGGATCGCCGCCCTGCGCGTCCCCCTCGCCCTGCGCACCCGCGCGGACGGGGAAGCCCCCGGACAGCTGCCCGCGCAGACCCCGCAGACCGCCTCGGTCTGACCGCTGCGACACGCACGACGGCCCGGCTCCCCCACAAAGGGAGCCGGGCCGTTCGCCGTACGGGGGCCGGGCGGTCAGCCGCCGAGCTGGATGCCGGCCATCCGCTTCCACTCGTACGGGCCGGTCTTCACCTTGAGGGCCAGCTCGCCCTCGAAGTCGTCGTGCAGGGTCAGCCCGGCCAGCTCGGCGGCCCGGCGGCCGACGGCGTAGCTCGGGGCCACCTGGTCGCCCCAGGCGCCGTCCGCGCCGACCACGACGATCCGGGTGGCCACGGCGCCGACGTACTCGACGACCGCGTCGGCGCTGCCGCCGTGCTGCGCGGCGAAGCTGGTCAGGTTCCTGGCGATGCGCTTGGCGCGGCGCTCGGTGCGGGCGTCCGACGCGGCGGGGGTGGTCTCTGCGCTCATGCCCGCATGCTACCCACCGGTAGCGGCGCTGGCGACGGGAGCACCCTGTGCACCGGGCCACATACTGCCCCCGCTCGATCCATACTGGCCGTGTGACCTTCTCCGGCTGGCCTGCCGAGGCGCTCGAATTCTACGAGCACCTGGAGGCCGACAACTCGAAGACCTTCTGGCAGGCCCACAAGGACCGCTACGACGAGGCCGTGCGCGCCCCCATGGAGGAGCTGCTGGCCGAGCTGGAACCGGAGTTCGGGCCGGGGAAGATCTTCCGCCCCAACCGCGACGTCCGCTTCAGCGCCGACAAGTCCCCGTACAAGACGCACATCGGCGCCCACCTGGAGGCGGGCGGCTACGTCCAGCTCTCCGCCGACGGCCTGGCCTGCGGCAACGGCATGTACCAGCTCGCCGCGGACCAGCTGGAGCGCTACCGCGCGGCCGTCGCCGAGGACGTCTCCGGGGCCGAACTGGAGCGCGTGATCGCCCGGGTGGAGAAGGACGGCCCGCAGGTCTTCGGCCGCGACAGCCTGAAGTCCGCCCCGCGCGGCTACCCCAAGGACCACCCGAGGATCGAGCTGCTGCGCCACAAGGGCCTCGTGGCCTGGCAGGAGTGGCCGCCCGCGAAGTGGCTGGGCACCCGCACCGCGCACACCCGGATCGCCGCCTTCCTGCGGGCCTCCCAGCCGCTCAAGGACTGGCTGGACGGCCACGTCGGCCCGTCCGGACTCCCGGCCCGATGAAGGCCGGCGAACAAGGCCGGTGAACGCGGAAGAGCCCCGGTCCACCCGGACCGGGGCTCTTCTTCCGTACTGCCGCGCCTACTTCACGAACGGGTCGATCGCGCAGACCACGAACAGCAGCGACAGGTAGGTGATCGACCAGTGGAACAGCCGCATCTCCTTCAGCTTCGCGCCGACGACCCCGGCCTTGGCCCGCGCGTACAGCGCGTGCGCCTCGCGCAGCCAGGCCGCGCCGAGCACCACCGCGGCGACCGGGTACAGCCAGCTCATGTGCCCCAGCGGCCACAGCGCCAGCGAGACGGCCACCATGACCCAGGAGTAGGCGACGACCTGCTTGCCCACCGCCACGTTGCCCTTGACCACCGGCAGCATCGGCACGCCGGCGCGCAGGTAGTCGTCGCGCACCTTCATCGACAGCACCCAGGTGTGCGGCGGCGTCCAGAAGAACACCACCAGGAAGAGGATGACCGCCGCCCAGGACAGGGAGTTGGTGACGGAGGACCAGCCGACAAGCACCGGCATGCAGCCCGCGATGCCGCCCCACACGATGTTCTGAGAGGTGCGCCGCTTGAGGCCCAGCGTGTAGACGAAGACGTAGAACAGCAGGGCGCCGAGCGCGAGTCCGGAGGACAGCCAGTTGACGCCGAAACCGAGCAGCAGCGTCGAGACGACCGCGAGGACGATGCCGAACACCAGCGCCTCGCGCGGCGACACCATGCCGGTGACGATCGGGCGCCGCTCGGTGCGCGACATCACCGCGTCGATGTCGCGGTCGATGTACATGTTGAGGGCGTTGGCGCCGCCCGCCGAGAGGTAGCCGCCGACCACGACCTTCAGCACCAGCAGCATGTTCGGGACGCCCTGCTGGGCCAGGAACATCACCGGAACCGTGCTCATCAGCAGCAGTTCGATGATCCGCGGCTTGGTCAGTGCGACGAACGCGCCGACACGGGCCCCGATGGGCCGGTGCGCAGGAGTCGCCCCGGTGACCCCGGCGGGACGGGTTTCGACGGCGGTCACTAACACCCCAACTGAAGATGAATCCTCGCAGGCGTCGAAGGAAACGAAGGTCCCGAATCGTCCGCTCTGCGCGTACCACGCCACCTTAGACGCTCCATATCTCCCCACCGGCTCCGGGGTCCCCCGGCGGGGCGGAACGCACACCCCTGGGTGAACCCACGAACTCCGACCACTCGGTCCCGCCTCCCCCGTCCTGCTCATCGGAGGGGCAGGGCCCGCCAAAACAGGAGAGCCTGGGACAAAACGCCCCAGAGCGGCATCGTGGGAATCGCCATACCCGAATTCCGGTTGTCCCAGCACGCAGGGTGAGCCCCGGGCCGGACGGTAGGCTCGCACACAGAAGCGGGATCTACCCTCCGTGACCGGCACCACCAGCGTCGGGACCACAGCGCCGTGGCCGACCGGGTCCCCTTCACGGGGTCACTCTTCACAACGGAAGGAGCCCTGAGACAGGGTGAGCACGACGCCGACGAACACATTCGAGTGGTCCGAACTGGATGAGCGCACGGTTGACACGGCCCGGGTCCTGGCCATGGACGCCGTCCAGAAGGTCGGCAACGGACACCCCGGGACGGCCATGTCGCTGGCCCCGGCGGCGTACCTGATCTTCCAGCGTTTCCTGCGGCACGACCCCACCGACCCCTCCTGGGTGGGGCGCGACCGATTCGTCCTCTCCCCCGGGCACACCAGCCTGACCCTCTACACCCAGCTCTACCTCTCGGGCTACGGCCTGGAGCTGGACGACCTCAAGGCCTTCCGCGTCGCGGGCAGCCGCACCCCCGGTCACCCCGAGCACGGCCACACCGCCGGCGTCGAGACCACGACCGGTCCGCTCGGCCAGGGCATCGCCAACGCGGTCGGCATGGCGATGGCCGCCCGCTACGAGCGCGGCCTCTTCGACCCGGACGCCCCGGCCGGCGAGTCCCCGTTCGACCACACGATCTGGGCCATCGTCTCCGACGGCGACCTGGAGGAGGGCATCTCGGCCGAGGCCTCCTCGCTGGCCGGGCACCAGCAGCTGGGCAACCTCGTCGCCCTGTACGACGACAACCACATCTCCATCGAGGGCGACACCGAGACGGCCTTCTCCGAGGACGTCCTCAAGCGCTACGAGGCGTACGGCTGGCACGTCCAGCGGGTCACCCCGAAGGCGAACGGCGACATCGACGTCGCCGCCCTCGCCGACGCGCTGGCCGCCGCCAAGGCCGAGACCGCCCGCCCGTCGATGATCGCTATGCGCACGATCATCGCCTGGCCGGCCCCGGACGCCCAGAACACCGCCAAGGCCCACGGCTCC
The DNA here is from genome assembly GCF_042887925.1 of Kitasatospora sp. NPDC057904. Lineage (NCBI taxonomy): Bacteria > Bacillati > Actinomycetota > Actinomycetes > Kitasatosporales > Streptomycetaceae > Kitasatospora > Kitasatospora sp. NPDC057904. The sequence continues at coordinate 172,237 of NZ_JBHVOL010000010.1, read as the reverse complement.
GCCCTCGGCGCCGCCGAGATCGCCGCCACCAAGAAGGTCCTGGGCTTCGACCCGGAGAAGACCTTCGAGGTCTCCGACAAGGTCATCGAGCACGCCCGCCTGGTGATCAAGCGCGGCAAGGCCGCCCGCGACGCGTGGCAGGGCTCCTTCGAGGCCTGGCGCGCCGCCAACCCGCACCGGGCCGGCGAGTTCGACCGCATCCAGGCCGGCGAGCTGCCCGAGGGCTGGAAGAAGACCGTCCCGTCCTTCCCGGCCGGGAAGGACGTCGCCACCCGCAAGGCCTCCGGCGAGACCCTCAAGGCGATCGGCGCGGTGGTCCCGGAGCTGTGGGGCGGCTCGGCCGACCTCGCGGAGTCCAACCTCACCACCATCGACGAGGAGAGCTCCTTCCTCCCCGAGGGCAACCCGCTGAAGTCGGCGAGCCCGTACGGCCGGACGATCCACTTCGGCATCCGCGAGCACGCCATGGGCTCGACCATGAACGGCATCGCCCTGCACGGCAGGACCCGCGTGTACGGCGGCACCTTCCTGGTCTTCGCGGACTACATGCGCCCGGCCGTCCGCCTGGCCGCGCTCATGAAGCTGCCGGTCACCTACGTCTGGACGCACGACTCCATCGGCCTCGGCGAGGACGGCCCGACCCACCAGCCGGTCGAGCACCTGGCCTCGCTGCGCGCCATCCCGGGCCTGTCCATGGTCCGCCCGGCCGACGCCAACGAGACCGCCGTCGCCTGGCGCACCGTCATCGAGCGGCAGACCAGCCACCCCGGCCCGGTCGGCCTGGCGCTCACCCGCCAGAACGTCCCGACCTTCGACCGCGAGGTCTTCGGCTCCGCCGAGGGCACCGCGAAGGGCGGCTACATCCTGGCCGAGGCCGGCAACGGCGACCCGCAGGTGATCCTCCTGGGCACCGGCTCCGAGGTCCAGCTGGCCGTCAAGGCCCGCGAGGTCCTGGAGGCCGAGGGCATCGCCACCCGCGTCGTCTCGCTGCCGTCCTTCGAGTGGTTCCAGGAGCAGGACCAGGCCTACCGCGACAGCGTGCTGCCGCCGTCGGTCAAGGCCCGCGTCTCGGTCGAGGCCGGCATCGCCCAGGGCTGGCGCGAGCTGGTCGGCGACCACGGCCGGATCGTTTCGCTGGACCACTTCGGCGCCTCCGCGGACTACCAGGTGCTGTTCGAGGAGTTCGGCCTGACCGCCGAGCGCGTGGTGGCCGAGGCCCACAACGCCCTGCGCTCCCTCGAAGCCGTCAACCGCTAGCCCCTCGGGCCGCGTACCCGCCCGCACGCGGGTACGCGGCCCCTCTGACGACCCCACGAAGACAGAAGAAGAAGGACTGAGCACCATGACCGACGCACTCAAGCGCCTCAGCGACGAAGGCGTGGCGATCTGGCTGGACGACCTCAGCCGCAAGCGGCTGAACTCCGGCAACCTGGCCGAGCTGGTGCAGAACAAGCACGTGGTGGGCGTCACCACCAACCCGACCATCTTCCAGAAGGCCATCGCCGGCAGCGGCGACAGCTCCTACGACGGCCAGCTGCGCGACCTCGCCGTCCGCAAGGTCACCACCGACGAGGCGATCCGCATGATCACCACCTCGGACGTGCGCGACGCCGCCGACGTGCTGCGCCCGGTCTACGACGCCTCCAACGGCCGCGACGGCCGCGTCTCCATCGAGGTCGACCCGCGCCTGGCGCACGAGACCGCCCCCACCGTCGCCGAGGCCAAGCAGCTGTGGTGGCTGGTCGACCGCCCGAACGTCTTCATCAAGATCCCCGCCACCAAGGCCGGCCTGCCCGCCATCGCCGAGGTCATCGGCAAGGGCATCAGCGTCAACGTCACGCTGATCTTCTCGCTGGACCGCTACAAGGCCGTCATGGACGCCTACCTGACCGGCCTGGAGTCCGCCAAGGCCAAGGGCCTGGACCTCTCCCAGATCGAGTCCGTCGCCTCCTTCTTCGTCTCCCGCGTGGACACCGAGATCGACAAGCGCCTGGACAAGATCGGCGGCGACGCCAAGAACCTGCGCTCCAAGGCCGCCCTGGCCAACGCCCGCCTCGCCTACCAGGCCTACGAGGACGTCTTCGGCAGCGTCGACGGCCAGACCGCCGGCAGCGCCCGCTGGAAGGCCCTGGAGGCCGCCGGCGCCAAGCCGCAGCGCCCGCTCTGGGCCTCCACCGGCGTCAAGGACCCGGCCCTGCCGGACACCCTGTACGTCACCGAGCTGGTCGCCCCCGGCACCGTGAACACGATGCCCGAGGCCACCCTGGACGCCACCGCCGACCACGGCGTGGTCACCGGCAACACCATCGTCCCCAACTACGCCGACGCCAAGGCCGTCCTGGACGCCATCGCGGCCGCCGGCGTGGACTACGACGACGTGGTCCAGGTGCTGGAGGACGAGGGCGTCGAGAAGTTCGAGCAGTCCTGGACCGAGCTGCTCGACACCGTCACCGCCTCGCTCGCGTCCTTCGCCGACGAGAAGTGACCCCTGCTCACCGCCAGCGCACGAAAGCGGAGCCCATCAAGTGAGCACTGATTTCCCCGAGTTGACACCGGTGTCGGACGCGGACGATCTCCCGGCCACTCCCGTCAACCCGCTTCGTGACCCCGCAGACCGACGGCTCCCGCGCATCGCGGGGCCGTCGGGCCTGGTCATCTTCGGGGTCACCGGCGACCTGTCCCGCAAGAAGCTGATGCCGGCGATCTACGACCTCGCCAACCGCGGACTGCTGCCGCCGGGCTTCTCGCTCGTCGGCTTCGCCCGCCGCGAGTGGGAGGACGAGGACTTCGCCAAGGAGGTCCACGACGCGGTCAAGGACCACGCCCGGACCCCGTTCCGGGAGGAGGTCTGGCAGCAGCTCGCCAAGGGCATGCGCTTCGTCCAGGGCACCTTCGACGACGACGACGCCTTCGACAAGCTCCGGGCGACCATCGAGGAGCTCGACAAGGCCCAGGGCACCGGCGGCAACTTCGCCTTCTACCTGTCCGTCCCGCCGAAGTTCTTCCCGACCGTCGTCCAGCAGCTCAAGAAGCACGGCCTGGCCGACCCTCCGCAGGGCTCCTGGCGCCGCGCCGTCATCGAGAAGCCCTTCGGCCACGACCTGGAGAGCGCGCAGGAGCTCAACAAGGTCGTCCACGAGGTCTTCCCGCGCGACGAGGTCTTCCGGATCGACCACTACCTGGGCAAGGAGACGGTCCAGAACATCCTGGCGCTGCGCTTCGCGAACCAGATGTTCGAGCCGATCTGGAACCGGTCCTACGTCGACCACGTGCAGATCACGATGGCCGAGGACATCGGCATCGGCGGCCGCGCCGGCTACTACGACGGCATCGGCTCCGCCCGCGACGTCATCCAGAACCACCTGCTCCAGCTGATGGCGCTCACCGCCATCGAGGAGCCCGCCTCCTTCCACCCCAAGGCGCTGGTCGCCGAGAAGCTGAAGGTGCTCAGCGCCGTCAAGCTCCCGGCCGACCTCGGCCGGCACACCGTGCGCGGCCAGTACGCGGCCGGCTGGCAGGGCGGCGAGGAGGTCGTCGGGTACCTCGACGAGGACGGCATCGACCCGGACTCCAAGACCGACACCTACGCGGCCATCAAGCTGGAGATCAACAACCGCCGCTGGGCGGGCGTCCCGTTCTACCTGCGCACCGGCAAGCGCCTCGGCCGCCGCGTCACCGAGATCGCGGTCGTCTTCCAGCGCGCCCCGTACCTGCCGTTCGACTCCTACGCGACCGAGGAGCTCGGGCAGAACGCCCTGGTCATCCGGGTCCAGCCGGACGAGGGCGTGACGGTGCGGTTCGGCTCCAAGGTCCCGGGCACCTCCTTCGAGGTCCGCGACGTCACGATGGACTTCGCCTACGGCGAGTCCTTCACCGAGTCCAGCCCCGAGGCCTACGAGCGGCTCATCCTCGACGTGCTGCTCGGCGACGCCAACCTGTTCCCGCGCCACCAGGAGGTCGAGCTCTCCTGGCAGATCCTCGACCCGATCGAGAGGTACTGGGACACCCACGGCAAGCCCGCCCAGTACGCGGCGGGGACCTGGGGCCCCGTCGAGGCGGACGAGATGCTCGCACGAGACGGCAGGAGCTGGCGCCGGCCATGAAGATCGACCTCACCAACACGACGTCGAGCAAGATCAACGCCGCCCTCATGGAGGCGCGCCGGGCCGGTGGCAGCACCGCCGCCGGCATGGTGCTCACCCTGGTGATCGTGACCGACGAGGGCAGCGCCTACGACGCCCTCAAGGCCGCCAACGACGCCTCCCGCGAGCACCCCTCGCGCACCCTCGCGGTGATCAAGCGCGCCGGGCGCTCGCCCCGGGCCCGCGCCGAGACCCGCCTGGACGCCGAGATCCTGGTCGGCTCGGACGCCGGCTCCGGCGAGACGGTCATCCTGCGCATGCACGGCGAACTCGCCGCGCACGCCCAGTCCGTCGTCCTGCCGCTGCTGCTGCCGGACGCCCCGGTCGTCGTCTGGTGGCCGGACAACGCGCCGCTCCACCCGGCGCAGGACCCGCTCGGCTCGATCGCCCAGCGCCGGATCACCGACGCGGTCACCGCCGAGTCCCCGGTCGGCCAGCTCGCCCAGCGGGCCCAGAGCTACACCCCGGGCGACACCGACCTGGCCTGGACCCGGATCACCGGCTGGCGCTCGATGCTCGCCGCGGCGCTCGACCAGCGCCCGTCGCAGATCGTCTCCGCCGTGGTGGAGGGCGAGTCGTACAACCCCAGCGTCGAGCTGCTCGGCCTGTGGCTGCACAACCGCCTGCACGTCCCGGTCGAGCGCGTCGTCACCGGCGGCCCCGGCATCACCGCGGTGCACCTGCGCACCAAGGACGGGGACATCACCCTGGACCGCCCGGACGGCCTGATGGGCACCCTGTCGATGCCCGGCTCGCCGGACCGCCAGGTGGCGCTCAAGCGGCGCGAGACCTCGGAGCTGATCGCCGAGGAGCTGCGCCGGCTCGACCCGGACGACATCTACTCGACGGCCGTGCGCACGCCCGTGGACCGCCTCCACGAGCCCGCCAACGCCGAGACGGTGGCCGCCGGGCGGCTCGCCCAGGCGGTCTCCGACGTGCCGGTGGCCAACCCCGACCGGGTGACGGCCGCCGCCGCGGAGAAGAAGCCCGCGGCGAAGAAGGCCGCCAGGAAGGCCGCGGAGAAGGCCGACGAGCCGGCCGGCGAGCAGGCCGCCGGGGACAGCGCATGACCAACGCCACCCCGCAGCTCGTCGTCCACCGCGACAAGGAGCTGATGGCCCAGGCGGCCGCGGCCCGGCTCATCACCCGGATCGTGGACGCCCAGGCCGCCCGCGGCACCGCCTCGGTGGTGCTCACCGGCGGCCGCAACGGCAACGCCCTGCTGGCCGCGATCGCCGCCTCCCCGGCGCGCGACGCGGTCGACTGGGCGCGGCTGGACCTCTGGTGGGGCGACGAGCGCTTCGTGCCCGCCGCGGACCCGGACCGCAACGCCGTCCAGGCCCGCGCCGAGCTGCTCGACGCCGTCCCGCTCGACCCGGCGCGGGTGCACGAGATGCCCGCCTCGGACGGCGTGGACGGCTCGGACGTCGAGGCCGCCGCCGCCCGCTACGCACAGGAGCTGGCGAAGGCGGCCGGACCGGGCGACCGGACCGGCGTGCCGGCCTTCGACGTGCTGCTGCTGGGCGTCGGCCCGGACACCCACGTCGCGTCGCTGTTCCCGGAGCACCCGGGCGTGCGGGAGACCGAGCTGACGGTGGTCGGCGTGCGCGGGGCCCCCAAGCCCCCGCCGACCCGGATCTCGCTCACCCTCCCGGCGATCCGGGCGGCCCGCGAGGTCTGGCTGCTGGCGGCCGGCGAGGACAAGGCGGGCGCGGTCGCGCTGGCCCTGTCCGGCCCGGGCGAGATCCAGGCGCCCGCCTCCGGCGCGTACGGCCGCGGCCGCACGCTGTGGCTGCTGGACCGGGCCGCCGCCGAGCGGATCCCGCCGCAGCTGTACCCGCCGGCCTCGGCCTAGGGACTCAACGCCGAAGGGCGCCACCGTCGTTGACGGTGGCGCCCTTCGGTCTTCCGGCTCAGATCTCGCCGCGCAGCTTGGCCAGCGCCTCGGCGAGGATCGCCTCGCCGTCGGCGTCGGTGCGCCGCTCGCGGACGTAGGCGAGGTGGGTCTTGTACGGCTCGTTGCGCGAGGGGGCGGGCGGGTTGTGCTCGTCCTGTCCGGCCGGGAAACCGCAGCGCGGGCAGTCCCAGGTGTCCGGGATGACGGCTTCGGCGGCGAAGCTGGGACGGGTCTCGTGCTTGTTGGCACACCAGAAGGAGATCCGGTTGCGCGGCGCGGACTCGCCGCGCTCCGCCTCGCCCATCGGGCCGGCTCCGACCCTGCTGCCACGGATGGCGTTGCCACTTGCCACGGTCTGACTCCCTGCGTGCTGGTACGCCGACCCGCCGCGGTGCGCGTCGGTGGCGAAAGTCGTCCTAGTGTAAGCAGGAGTTAAGGGTGCGCCACCATCGCCTCCGCCCCCGACCGTCCCAGGATAGGCGCTCGGGCGACGGGGCGTCAGGCTTGTGCGGGCTCCGTTACCAGCAGAGGTGTGCGGCCGGTCCTAGCCCTTGTACTTGAGCAGCAGGCTCAGCACCATGATGGAGGCGAACCAGCCCAGACCGACCACGATCGTGATGCGGTCGAGGTTGCGCTCGGCCACCGCGGAGCCGCCACCGGTGGACATCGCGCCACCACCGAACATGTCGGACAGACCGCCGCCCTTCCCCTTGTGCAGCAGCACGAGCAGGATCATCAGCAGGCTGAAGATGATCAGGGCAATAGAGAACCCGAGAACCACGACGGGACCAACTCTCTCGTATCTTCGGCGAAGGGGCCGGGCCGCGTCCGGCGGTCCGGCCCCAAAGCCTACGTTGCTGCGGCGGCGTTAGCCTACTGCCTGGTCACGGTAGCGCACGATCTTGGCGAACTCCGCGGCGTCCAGCGAAGCACCGCCGATCAGTCCGCCGTCGATGTCGGGCTTGGCCATCAGGCCGGCCGCGCTCGACGACTTGACCGAACCGCCGTACAGCACACGGACCTTGTCGGCCAGCGCGCCGTCGTACAGCTCGGCGATCCGCTTGCGGATGGCCGCGCAGACCTCCTGCGCGTCCTCCGGGGTCGCCACCTCGCCGGTGCCGATCGCCCAGACCGGCTCGTACGCGATCACGACGGTCTCGGCCTGCTCGGCCGGGACGTCCTTGAGGCCGCCGTCCAGCTGGGCCAGCGTGTGCTCGACGTGGGTGCCGGCCTTGCGGACCTCCAGCGGCTCGCCGATGCACAGGATCGGGGTGATCCCGGCCCGGTAGGCGGCCTTGACCTTGGCGTTGACGATCTCGTCGGTCTCGGCGTGGTACTGGCGGCGCTCCGAGTGGCCGATCACCGCGTAGGTGCAGCGGAGCTTGGCCAGCATCGGGCCGGAGACCTCGCCGGTGTAGGCGCCGGAGTCGTGCTCCGAGATGTCCTGCGAGCCGTACTTGATCTTCAGCTTGTCCGTCTCGACCAGCGTCTGCACCGAGCGCAGGTCGGTGAACGGGGTCAGGACGGCGACCTCGACGGCCGCGTAGTCCTTGTCGTTCAGGGTGAAGGCGAGCTTCTGGGTGTGCTGGATGGCCTCAAGGTGGTTGAGGTTCATCTTCCAGTTGCCCGCCATGAGCGGGAGACGTTCGGTCATTGCGTTCAGCCTTCCAGGGCGGTGAGACCCGGGAGCTGCTTGCCCTCCAGGTACTCCAGGCTCGCGCCACCGCCGGTCGAGATGTGTCCAAAGGCGTTCTCGTCGAAGCCCAGGATGCGGACGGCCGCGGCGGAGTCGCCGCCGCCGACCACGGTGAAGCCGGGGCTGTCGAGCAGCGCCTTCGCGACGGCCTTGGTGCCGTTGGCGTAGTCGGGGTGCTCGAAGACGCCCATCGGGCCGTTCCAGAACACCGTCCCGGCGTCGGCCAGCTTCTCCGCGTACAGCTCGCGGGTCTTCGGACCGATGTCCAGGCCCTCCTTGTCCGCCGGGATGGCGTCCGAGGAGACGAGGTCGAAGGTCGCCGGGGTCTTGCCCTTGAGGTCCGGGAAGTCGGCCGACACCAGGACGTCGACCGGCAGGACGAACTCGACGCCCCGCTTCTCGGCCTCGGCCAGGTAGTTCAGGCAGACCGGGATCTGGTCCTCCTGCAGCAGCGAGATGCCGACCTCGTGGCCCTGGGCCTTCAGGAAGGTGTACGCCATGCCGCCGCCGATCAGGATGCGGTCGGCCTTCTTCAGCAGGTTGTCGATCACGCCGAGCTTGTCGGACACCTTGGCGCCGCCGAGCACGACGACGTACGGGCGCGCGACCTCGTCGGTGAGCTTCTTCAGCACGCCGACCTCGGTGGCGATCAGGTCGCCGGCGGCGTGCGGCAGCAGGGCCGGGAGGTCGAACACCGAGGCGTGTTTGCGGTGCACCGCGCCGAAGCCGTCGCCGACGTACAGGTCGGCCAGGGCGGCCAGCTGCTCGGCGAAGGCCTTGCGCTCGGCGTCGTCCTTGCTGGTCTCGCCGGCGTTGAAGCGCAGGTTCTCCAGCAGCGCGACCTGGCCGTCGGCCAGGCCGGCGACGGCGGCCGCGGCGCTCTCGCCCACCGTGTCGGTGGCGAAGGAGACGTCCTTGCCGAGGATCTCGCCGAGGCGCGCGGCCACCGGCGCGAGGGAGAACTTCTCCTCCGGCGCACCCTTCGGGCGGCCCAGGTGGGAGGCGACGACGACCTTCGCGCCGCGCTCCAGGAGCTTGGCGATGGTCGGGGCGACCGCGCGGATGCGGCCGTCGTCGGTGATCGCGGCGCCGTCCAGCGGCACGTTCAGGTCGGCGCGGACGAAGACGCGCTTGCCGGCGACGTCGAGGTCTTCGATGGTCTTCACGGGTTCTTCGGTCTCCTGGGGAGATGGGGGGATGCGCAGGTGGGCGGCACGGCGCAGGGGCCGCCCGGAAGGTTCTTGTACGCAGAACGAGGGCCCGGTCGGCGTCGTGCGCCGTCCGGGCCCTCGCCCTCACATCACGTCAGCTCCCACTGCGTCAGAGCTGGCCACCGACGAGGGTGACCAGGTCCACGACGCGGTTCGAGTAGCCCCACTCGTTGTCGTACCAGCCGAGCACCTTGACCTGGTTGCCCTGGACCATGGTGAGCTGCGAGTCGAAGATGCAGGAGGCCGGGTCGTTGACGATGTCCGAGGAGACGATCGGGTCCTCGGTGTAGGCCAGGATGCCCTTGAGCGGGCCCTCCTGCGCGGCCTTCTGGAAGGCGGCGTTGACCTCGTCCTTGGTCACCTCGCGCTCCAGGGTGACGACCAGGTCCGTGATGGAGCCGGTCGGGACCGGGACGCGCAGCGAGGTGCCGTCCAGCTTGCCCTTGAGCTCCGGCAGGACCAGGGCGGTCGCCTTGGCCGCACCGGTCGAGGTCGGGATGATGTTCTGCGAGGCCGCACGAGCACGGCGCAGGTCCTTGTGCGGGAAGTCCAGGGTCACCTGGTCGTTGGTGAACGCGTGGACGGTGGTCATCAGACCCTTGACGATGCCGAAGCTCTCGTTCAGCACCTTGGCCATCGGCGCCACGCAGTTGGTGGTGCACGAGGCGTTGGAGATGACGTGGTGGTTGGCGGCGTCGTACTTCTCGTCGTTGACACCCAGGACGATGGTGACGTCCTCGTCGGTGGCGGGCGCCGAGATGATGACCTTCTTCGCGCCGGCGGTGAGGTGCTTCTTCGCGGCCTCGGCCTTGGTGAAGATGCCGGTGGACTCGACGACGATGTCGGCGCCCAGGGCGGCCCACGGCAGGTTCGCCGGGTCGCGCTCGGCCGTCACCTTGAAGGTGTGGCCGTCGACGGTGATGCTGTCCTCGGTGTGCGAGACCTCGCCCGGGAAGGTGCCCAGGGTGGTGTCGTACTTGAGCAGGTGAGCCAGGGTCTTCGTGTCAGTCAGGTCGTTGACACCGACGATCTCGATGTCCGCGCCCTGGGCCTTGACCGCGCGGAAGAAGTTGCGGCCGATGCGGCCGAATCCGTTGATGCCTACCCGGATCGTCACGAACCGATCTCCTCGTTAGGTACGCCGGAGCTAAGCCGACGGGGGTGAGATTTGGGAAGTCCCCGACCGCCTATGACCCTACCCCTCCGGGGCCTGGGAGGGCACATCGCACCAATTCGCGAGACGTGGCGTGGCGTGGCCCAAACCCCATTTCAGGCCTTCCGTCCTTGGTTCCCCGGGCAGTTGGACCCGGGCCAGTGGTCTCTACCAATTTGCCAAACCGGACTCCGGCCGCACGGACCCGCGCGGGCCGTCCGGACACGACGGCGGCCGGTGCCCGGAATCCGGACACCGGCCGCGAATCGGTCACGACCGTGATCGTCGGCTCGTCAGTTGAGCGCCATCTCGTCGGTGAGGTTCGCCTCGGTGCTCGGCAGGCCGAGCTCGGAGGCGCGCTTGTCGGCCATCGCCAGCAGGCGGCGGATCCGGCCGGCCACCGCGTCCTTGGTCAGCGGCGGGTCGGCGAGCGCGCCGAGCTCCTCCAGCGAGGCCTGCTTGTGCTGCATCCGCAGCTGGCCGGCCGCGGCCAGGTGCTCGGGCACCTCGTCGCCGAGGATCTCCAGCGCGCGGGCCACCCGGGCGCCGGCCGCGACCGCGGCGCGGGCCGAGCGGCGCAGGTTGGCGTCGTCGAAGTTGGCGAGGCGGTTGGCGGTGGCCCGGACCTCGCGCCGCATCCGGCGCTCCTCCCAGGCGAGCACCGACTCGTGCGCGCCCAGGCGCGTCAGCAGCGCGCCGATCGCGTCACCGTCCCGGATGACGACCCGGTCCACCCCGCGGACCTCGCGGGCCTTGGCGGGGATGCCGAGCCGGCGGGCGGCGCCGACGAGGGCGAGGGCCGCCTCGGAGCCGGGGCAGGTGATCTCCAGCGAGGACGAGCGGCCGGGCTCGGTGAGGGACCCGTGCGCGAGGAAGGCCCCGCGCCAGGCCGCCTCGGCGTCGCAGGTCGCCCCGGAGACGACCGCCGGGGGCAGGCCCCGGATCGGGCGCCCGCGGCCGTCCACGAGGCCGGTCTGGCGCGCGAGCAGCTCGCCGTCCTTGACCACGCGCACGACGAACCGGCTGCCGCGGCGCAGCCCGCCGGGGGCCATCACGACGAGGTCGGAGGAGTGCCCGAAGATCTCCAGCAGGTCCTTGCGCAGGCGCCGCGCGGCCGCCCCCGTGTCGAGCTCGGCCTCGATCACGATCCGGCCGCTCACGATGTGCAGCCCGCCTGCGAACCGCAGGATCGCCGACACCTCCGCCTTGCGGCAGCAGGCCCGGGTGACCGGGAGCCGGCTGATCTCGTCCTTCACCGCTGGAGTCATCGCCATGGCCCGATCCTTCCATGTGTCCGGAAAATCCGGTCGTACGCTGCCGCCAACAGCTCCGGGTCGTGTCGCGGGGTTCCGTCGGTGCGGGCCACCCGGCCGAGCACCAGGGCCGCGCCCATCCGCTCGGCGGCCTTCTCCAGGCCGTCCAGGTCGGCCTGGCCGAAGGCGCCGCCGGTGACGGCCCGCTCGTCCACCAGGATCGCATCCACGGCGAGCCCCGGGGCGTGGTCGGCGATGACATCCAGGTGGCGCTGCGGCGTGAAGCCCTCGGTCTCGCCGGGCTGGGGCGCCAGGTTGAGCGTGAGCAGGCGGCGGGCGCGGGTCTCGACCAGGGCCTTGGCGAGGTCCGGCACCAGCAGGTGCGGCAGCACGCTGGTGAACCAGGAGCCCGGGCCGAGCACCACCCAGTCCGCCTCGCGCACGGCCGCGACGGCCTCCGGGACGGCCGGCGGCTCCTCCGGCACCAGCCGGATCGACTGCACGGTGCCCGGCGTGACCGCGACGCTGGCCTGGCCGCGGACGGCCGTGACCGCGCCCGGGTGGGCCGGGTCGTGGCCGCGGACGGTGGCCTCGATGTCCAGCGGCACCGCCGACATCGGCAGCACCCGGCCCTGGACGTTCAGCAGCCGGCCGACCCAGTCCAGCGCGGCGACCGGGTCGCCGAGCTTCTCCCACAGCGCGACGATCAGCAGGTTGCCCACGGCGTGGCCGCCGAGGTCGCCGCTGCCGGTGAAGCGCTGCTGGATCACCTCGGACCAGGTGCGGCCCCAGTCGTCGTCCCCGCACAGGGCCGCCAGGGCCTTGCGCAGGTCGCCCGGGGGCAGCACGCCCAGCTCGGTGCGCAGCCGCCCGCTGGAGCCGCCGTCGTCGGCGACGGTGACCACGGCGGTCAGGTCGCTGGTGAGCCGGCGCAGGGCCGACAGCGACGCGGACAGGCCCTGGCCGCCGCCGAGGGCGGTGATCCGGGGGGCCGGGTTGGCCCGGGCGGGGCTGCTGCGCGGCTTGCTGGGAGCCGGGGTCCTCGCAGGGACCCCGGTCCGGTCGCCGTTCTTGTGGTGCGGCTGCCGTCCGGGCACGTATCCCGTCACACCCACCTCGCGTTCCTCTTCGCCCGCGGCCGCCCGGCCGGCGGCCCGGCGAGGAGGCGGCGGTTACTCCCGTCCCATGTCTCGGTGGACCAGCACCGTTTCGACGCCGTCGGCGATGAGGCGCTTGGTCAGGCGCTCGGACATCGCGACGCTGCGGTGCTTGCCACCGGTGCAGCCTACGGCAAGCGTCATGTACCGCTTGCCCTCCCTGCGGTACCCCTCCGTGACGATGCGGAGCAGCTCCGCGTAGCCGTTGAGGAACTCGTTGGCGCCGGGCTGCTGGAACACGTAGTCGGCGACGTCGGAGTCGGTGCCGGTGCGGGCCCGCAGCTCGGGGACCCAGTGCGGGTTGGGCAGGAAGCGGCAGTCCACCACGAGGTCGGCGTCGACCGGCAGGCCGTACTTGAAGCCGAAGGACATCACGGTGGCGCGCAGCTCGGGCTCGTCGTGGTCGGCGAACTGGGCGTCGAGCTTGGCGCGCAGCTGGTGCACGTTGAGGTTGGAGGTGTCGATCACCAGGTCGGCCTCGCCGCGCAGCTCGCGCAGCAGGTCGCGCTCCAGGGCGATGCCGTCGACGATCCGGCCGTCGGCCTGGAGCGGGTGCGGGCGGCGCACGCTCTCGAAGCGGCGGACCAGGGCCTCGTCGGAGGAGTCCAGGAAGAGGACCTGGAGCCGGACTCCGCGCTTCTCCAGCTCGTCGAGCGAGGTGAGCAGGTCGTCGAAGAACTGCCGGCCGCGGACGTCCACGACGGCGCCGATCCTGGCGACGTTGCCCTGGGAGCGGGCCCCGAGGTCGACCATGGTCGGGATGAGGGCCGGCGGCAGGTTGTCCACCACGAACCAGCCGAGGTCCTCCAGGCACTTGGCCGCGGTGGAGCGGCCGGCTCCGGACATGCCGGAGATGATCACCAGCTCCGGGACGTTCTCGGCCACGTCTGACACGGTCACTTCGGTTCCCCGCTCTCGGTCTTTCTGCTGGGGAGCACGCGCATGGCGCGGCCGTGCGGCGCCGGTCCGCCGGGGCGGTCGGCGGCCGGGCGCGCCGGCTGACGGGCGGCGTCGGCCGTCATGGCGTCTCCTGGGATGGTGCGGTCGTGGGTGCTGCGGCCACCGGCGCGGTGGCCTGGTCGGCCCCGTCCTCGATGATCTCGCCGGTCGCGGTGTTGACCGCGGGTGCGGCGGGTGTACGGGAGGACAACGCCGCCGCAACAGTCTCCGCCGTGCGGCGTCCGATGCCGGGTACGGCGCAGAGTTCGTCGACGGTGGCGGCCCGGAGCCTCTTCAGCGAGCCGAAGTGCTTGAGCAGCGCCTGGCGGCGAGTCTCGCCGAGGCCCGGGACGGAGTCCAGTTCCCCGGCGGTGAGTCGCTTGGAACGCTTGCTGCGCTGGTAGCCGATCGCGAAGCGGTGGGCCTCGTCGCGGACGCGCTGGAGCAGGTAGAGGCCCTCGCTGCTGCGCGGCAGGACGACGGGGTCGTCCTCGCCCGGCAGCCAGACCTCCTCCAGGCGCTTGGCGAGGCCGCACAGGGCGACGTCGTCGATGCCGAGCTCGTCCAGGGCCCGCCTGGCGGCGGCGACCTGCGGCTGGCCGCCGTCGACGACGAGCAGCTGCGGCGGGTAGGCGAAGCGCTTGGGACGGCCGTCCTCGGTGCGCGGACCGTCCTCGGGCTGGTCGTCCTCGGACTCGACGACGGCCCACTCGCCGGTCTGCTCGCGCTCCTGGAGGTAGCGGCGGAAGCGCCGGCTGATCACCTCGTGCATCGAGCGGACGTCGTCCTGGCCCGCGAAGCCCTTGATCTGGAAGCGCCGGTACTCGCTCTTGCGGGCCAGGCCGTCCTCGAAGACGACCATCGACGCGACCACGTCCTCGCCCTGGAGGTGGGAGATGTCGAAGCACTCGATGCGCAGCGGGACGGAGTCCAGCTCCAGCGCGTCGGCGATCTCCTGGAGGGCGCGGCTGCGGGTGGTGAGGTCGGAGGCGCGCTTGGTCTTGTGCAGCGCCAGTGCCTGCTGGGCGTTGCGCTGCACGGTGGCCATCAGGTCCTTCTTGTCGCCGCGCTGCGGGACGCGCAGGTCGACCTGGCTGCCGCGCAGGCCGCTCAGCCACTCCCGGACCGGCCCGTCCGGCTCCGGCAGGGCCGGGACGAGCACCTCGCGCGGGACGCTCTCGCTGCGTTCGTCGGCAGTGGCGCCGCCGTAGAGCTGCTGGAGGGCGTGCTCGACCAGGCCCGCGGTGTCGACGTCCTCGACCTTGTCGGTGACCCAGCCGCGCTGGCCGCGGACCCGGCCGCCGCGCACGTGGAAGATCTGGACGGCGGCCTCCAGTTCGTCCTCGGCGAGGGCCAGGAGGTCGGCGTCGGTGGCGTCGGCGAGCACGATGGCGTTCTTCTCCATCGCACGCTTGAGGGCGCCGATGTCGTCCCGCAGGCGGGCCGCCTTCTCGTACTCCATCTCCGCGGCGGCCTCCTGCATCCCGTCCTCCAGGCGGCGCAGGTAGTTGCCGGTGCGCCCGGCCATGAAGTCGCAGAAGTCCTCGGCCAGCGCGCGGTGTTCGTCCGCGGTGACCTTGCCGACGCAGGGCGCGGCGCACTTGCCGATGTAGCCCAGCAGGCAGGGCCGGCCGACCTGCCGCGCGCGCTTGAACACGCCGTTGGAGCAGGTGCGGACGGGGAAGACGCGCAGCAGCAGGTCGACCGTCTCGCGGATCGCCCACGCGTGCCCGTACGGTCCGAAGTAGCGCACGCCCTTCTTGTGCGCGCCGCGCATCACCTGGACGCGCGGGTACTCCTCGTTGAGGGTGACCGCGAGCTCGGGGTAGCTCTTGTCGTCGCGGTACTTCACGTTGAACCGCGGGTCGAACTCCTTGATCCAGGAGTACTCCAGCTGCAGCGCCTCGACCTCGGTGGCCACCACCGTCCACTCGACCGACGCCGCGGTGGTGACCATGGTCGCAGTGCGCGGGTGCAGCCCGGCGAGGTCCTGGAAGTAGGACGACAGGCGCGGGCGCAGGCTCTTGGCCTTGCCGACGTAGATGACCCGGCCGTGGGCGTCGCGGAACCTGTAGACGCCCGGTGAGGTCGGAATCGCGCCCGGGGCCGGGCGGTAGGTGCTCGGGTCAGCCATGGGTCCACCGTACCGAGTGGGGCCGGGGGTGCGGAGGGCCGATCCGATCGGCGGACGCCGGCGCGGCGGGGGTCTGTTCGGCGGGGCTCAACTGCGTCAGCTCGGGGTCACCTTGAGGTTGCCGCCCTCGACCGTGACGGTGTAGGCGGGCAGCGGGGAGGGGGCCGGGCCGTCCGCCACGGCACCGTCGGCGATGGCGAACTTGCTGCCGTGGCAGGGGCACTGGATCTGCTGGTTCTTCACCTGGTCGACGATGCAGCCCGCGTGCGTGCACTTGGCACTGAACGCCTTGTACTGCCCGGCGGTGGGCTGGGTGACGACGATCTTCTGCTCGCGGAAGACCTTGCCGCCGCCCTCCGGCACCGCCGAGGCCGGGCCGAGGTCCACCGGGCCCTTGGGGGCGGCGCCGGAGCCGGACGAACCGGCCGACGAGCCGCAGCCGGTGAGCGCCACGGTGCCGCCGGCCGCCGCCAGGACGGCCGCGGCGCCGCAGAGCAGGGTGCGGCGGGAGGTGGCGGGGTTGCTCTCGGGGGCCTCGGACATCGGTGCGCTCCTGCGGGTGGGCTGCGGCGTGGGACCACGGAAGTCTATGCGGCGGGCACGGCCGCTCCCGGGGCGGGAGCGGCCGTGCCCGCGTGCACTACTTCTTCGCCACGGCGGCCCGCTTGCGCGGCGCCTTCTTCGCCGGAACGGCGACCGGGGCGTCGGCGAAGTCGCCCGGGAGGATGTCCCGGAGGAACTTGCCGGTGTGGCTCTCCGACACCGCGGCGATCTGCTCCGGGGTGCCCTCGGCGACCACCGTGCCGCCGCCGGAGCCGCCCTCGGGGCCCATGTCGACGATCCAGTCGGCGGTCTTGATCACATCGAGGTTGTGCTCGATGACGATCACCGTGTTGCCCTTCTCGACCAGCCCGGTGAGCACCTTGATCAGCTTGCTGATGTCCTCGAAGTGCAGGCCGGTGGTGGGCTCGTCGAGCACGTAGACCGTCCGCCCGGTGGAGCGCTTCTGCAGCTCCGAGGCGAGCTTGACGCGCTGCGCCTCGCCGCCGGACAGCGTCGGCGCGGACTGGCCGAGCCGGACGTAGCCGAGGCCGACGTCGTTGAGCGTCCGGAGGTGGCGGGCGATCGCCGGGACGGCCTCGAAGAAGGCCAGCGCCTCCTCGATCGGCATGTCCAGCACCTCGGCGATGGACTTGCCCTTGTAGTGCACCTCCAGCGTCTCCCGGTTGTACCGGGCGCCGTGGCAGACCTCGCACGGCACGTAGACGTCCGGCAGGAAGTTCATCTCGATCTTGATGGTGCCGTCGCCGGAGCAGTTCTCGCAGCGCCCGCCCTTGACGTTGAAGGAGAACCGGCCGGGCAGGTAGCCGCGGACCTTGGCCTCCTGCGTCTCCGCGAAGAGCCGGCGGACGTGGTCGAACACCCCGGTGTAGGTGGCCGGGTTGGAGCGCGGGGTGCGCCCGATCGGCGACTGGTCGACGTGCACCACCTTGTCCACCAGGTCGGTGCCGGTGATCCGGGTGTGCCGGCCCGGCACGCTGCGGGCGCCGTTCAGCTCCCGGGCGAGGTGGGTGTAGAGGATGTCGTTGACCAGCGTCGACTTGCCGGAGCCGGACACGCCGGTGATCGCGGTGAAGGTGCCGAGCGGGAAGCCGACCGTGACGTCCTTGAGGTTGTGCTCGCGGGCGCCGTGGACGGTCAGCTGGCGCTTCTTGTCCCGCTCGCGGCGGGCCCCCGGGATCGGGATGGACCGCTTGCCCGACAGGTACTGGCCGGTCAGCGACTCCTTGTTGGCCAGCAACTGCTTCAGCGAACCGGAGTGCACCACCTTGCCGCCGTGCTCGCCGGCGCCCGGGCCGATGTCGACCACCCAGTCCGCCGTCTTGATGGTGTCCTCGTCGTGCTCGACGACGATCAGGGTGTTGCCGATGTCGCGCAGCCGCACCAGCGTCTCGATCAGCCGGTGGTTGTCCCGCTGGTGCAGGCCGATGGACGGCTCGTCCAGCACGTACAGCACGCCGACCAGGCCGGAGCCGATCTGGGTGGCCAGCCGGATGCGCTGGGCCTCGCCGCCGGACAGGGTGCCGGCCGCGCGGTCGAGCGAGAGGTAGTCCAGGCCGACGTCGACCAGGAAGCGCAGCCGCTCGTTGACCTCCTTGAGGACCCGCTCGGCGATCTGCTTGTCCCGGGCGTTGAGCTTCATCGCGCCCAGGAACTCGGCGCAGTCGCTGATCGACATCGAGGAGACGTCGGCGATCGACCTGTCCTGGACGGTGACCGCGAGCACGACCGGCTTGAGCCGGGTGCCCTGGCAGGTCGGGCAGGGCACCTCGCGCATGTAGCCCTCGAAGCGCTCGCGGCTGCTGTCGCTCTCCGCCTCGGTGTGCCGGCGCTGGATGAACGGGACCGCGCCCTCGAAGCCGGTGCTGTACGAGCGCTCGCGGCCGAAGCGGTTGCGGTAGCGGACCTCCACCTGGTGCTTGTGCCCGTACAGCAGCGCCTTCTTGGCGCGGGCCGGCAGCCCGGCCCACGGGATGTCGGTGCGGAAGCCCAGCTCCTGGGCGAGCGCGTCGATCAGGCGCTGGAAGTACTCCTTGGCGTGGCCGGCCGACCACGGGTGGATGGCGCCCTCGTCGAGCGAGCGCTCGACGTCCGGGACGACCAGGTCCGGGTCGACCTCCATCCGGTTGCCCAGGCCCGAGCAGTCCGGGCAGGCGCCGAACGGCGAGTTGAAGGAGAACGAGCGCGGCTCCAGCTCCTCGAACGACACGTCGTCGTACGGGCAGTAGAGGTGCTCGGAGTACATGCGCTCGCGCTCCGGGTCGTCCTCCGGGAGGTCGACGAAGTCGAGCACGACCATGCCGCCGGCCAGCCGCAGGGCCGTCTCCACCGAGTCGGTGAGCCGCCGCTTGGCGCTCTCCTTGACGGTCAGGCGGTCGATGACCACCTCGACGGTGTGCTTCTCCTGCTTCTTGAGCTTCGGCGGCTCGGCGAGCTGGACCGTCTCGCCGTCCACCCGGGCGCGCGAGTAGCCCTTGGACTGGAGGTCGGCGAAGAGGTCGACGAACTCGCCCTTGCGCTCGCGCACCACCGGGCTGAGCACCTGGAACCGGGTGCCCTCGGCGAGCTCCAGCACCTTGTCGACGACCGCCTGCGGGGACTGCTTGGCGATCGGGCGGCCGCAGTGCGGGCAGTGCGGCTTGCCGATCCGGGCGAACAGCAGGCGCAGGTAGTCGTAGACCTCGGTGATGGTGCCGACGGTCGAACGGGGGTTGCGGTTGGTGGACTTCTGGTCGATCGAGACGGCCGGGGAGAGGCCCTCGATGAAGTCCACGTCGGGCTTGTCCATCTGCCCGAGGAACTGGCGGGCGTACGAGGACAGCGACTCGACGTAGCGGCGCTGGCCCTCGGCGAAGATCGTGTCGAAGGCGAGCGAGGACTTGCCGGAGCCGGAGAGGCCCGTGAAGACGATGAGGGAGTCGCGGGGCAGGTCGAGCGAGACGTTCTTGAGGTTGTGCTCGCGAGCACCGCGGACGATGAGGCGGTCGGCCACTGCTTCTGGCGCCTTTCTCCGGGGCGAGAGGGCTTGCGGTGAGATTGGGTGCTTCTTCCAGGATGCGGCAGCCAGCCTATAGCTCAGACGTTCGAATCTCGACTTTGTCCACCCGAGACCACCCGAACGAGTGAGGACCGCCCCGGGGCCGTCCGTACCCGGACCTGAAAAGCCCCTGCTCGGGCTCCGGTGTCGGCGGTAGCGTCGACTGGTCAACGAGCGGAGCCCCCACGGGGCAACGCACCGCTTCGCACCGAAGGCAGATCCGATGACCGACCCGCAGTCCGCCGCCGCCGTCGCCGCCGAGCGGCTGAGCCTGGTCCGGGAGAGCACCCGGAGCATGCTGGAGACCGTCGCCGGGCTGGAGCCCGCGGCCGTCGCCGAGCCCTCCGCGCTCCCCGGCTGGAGCCGCGGCCACGTGCTGGCCCACCTCGCCCGCAACGCCGACTCCCTGGTCAACCTGCTGACCGGCGCCCGCACCGGCACCGACATCCCGCAGTACGCCAGCGAGGAGGCCCGCGACCAGGAGATCCAGGACGGTGCCGGGCGCCCGCTGGAGACCCAGCTCGCCGACCTGCGCGAGTCGCACGAGCGCTTCGCCGCGGCCGCCGCGCTGATGGCCGACGAGGACTGGGCCACCGACGTCCACCACCGCTCCGGCGCCGTCTTCCCGGCCGCCGACCTGGTCTGGAAGCGCCTCGGCGAGCTGGAGTACCACCTGGTCGACCTGGACGCCGGCTACGGCCCGGCCCGGTGGCCGGAGGTGTTCGCGGTCGTCGAGTTCCACAAGCTCGCCGTCAAGCTCCACGGCACCGCGCTGCCGGGAGTCGAGCTGGTCGCCGAGGACACCGGGGACCACGGCCTGATCGGCACCGGCGAACCCGCCGTGACCGTCCGGGGATCGGTCCGGGCCCTGCTCGCCTGGCTCTCGGGCCGCTCCGACGGCGCCGACCTGAAGCGCACCCCCGACACCGCGCTCCCCCAGCTTCCCCCGCTGGGCTGAGGGGGCGAGGATGATCCCAGGACCGACACGACGAGGAGCGGACGGATGACGTACCACGGAGCGGTCAAGGTCGGCGGGCCCCCGGACGTGCGCGAGCTGGCCCACCTGATCATCACGAAGGTGGCCGTCGGCCCGTACGACAACAACGCCTACCTGCTGCGCTGCCCGGCCACCGACGAGCAGCTGCTGATCGACGCCGCCGCCGACGCCCCGGCGCTGCTGGAGACCGTCGGCGACGACCTGGCGACGGTCGTCACCACCCACCGGCACCACGACCACTGGGGAGCACTCGCCGAGGTGGTGGCCACCACCGGCGCCCGCACCGCCGCCGGGGAGCACGACGCCGAGGGCATCGACGTCCCCACCGAGCTACGGCTCGCCGACGGCGACAAGCTGCTCGTCGGCCGGGCCGAGCTGACCGTCCGGCACCTGGTCGGGCACACCCCCGGCGCCATCGTGCTGATCTACGACGACCCGCAGGGCCACCCGCACGTGTTCACCGGAGACTGCCTCTTCCCGGGCGGCGTCGGCAACACCTGGGGGGACCCGGAGGCCTTCCGGACCCTCTTCCGGGACGTCAACGAGAAGATCTTCGACGTCCTCCCGGACGAGGCCTGGGTCTACCCCGGCCACGGAAACGACACCACCGTCGGCGCCGAGCGCCCGCACCTCGCCGAATGGCGCGAGCGCGGCTGGTAGGCCCCGCCGGAGGCCCTGAACGGCCAGGAGCCCCCGGGACGGCGTCCCGGGAGCTCCTGGCGTGCGTGCGGAGGGTCAGGCGTCGAGCTTCTCGCGCTCGGCCGCCCGCTCCTGCTTCTTCGAGGCCGTCAGGCTGGTCACCGTGGTGACGGCCAGCACCACCACGATGAAGCCCAGCGAGAACGGGATGCCGATCTCCGGCACGTGCACGCCGGCCTCGTGCAGCGCGTGCAGCACCAGCTTCACGCCGATGAAGCCGAGGATCACCGACAGGCCGTACGACAGGTGGACCAGCTTCTTCAGCAGGCCGCCGATCAGGAAGTACAGCTGGCGCAGGCCCATCAGCGCGAAGGCGTTGGCGGTGAACACGATGTACGGGTCCTGGGTCAGGCCGAAGATGGCCGGAATCGAGTCCAGCGCGAACAGCACGTCCGTGGTGCCGATCGCCAGCATGACGATCAGCATCGGGGTCATCAGCCGGCGGCCGTTCTCCCGGATGAAGAGCTTGGTGCCGTGGTACTTGTCGGTCGACGGGAAGCGCCGCTCGATCGACTTGAGCAGGCGGTTCTCCTCGAACTCCTCCTCTTCCTCGTCGGCCCGCGCCTCCTTGATCAGCTTCCAGGCGGTCCAGATCAGGAAGCCGCCGAAGATGAAGAACACCCAGGAGAACTGCGTCACGAGGGCCGCGCCGCCGGCGATGAACACCGCCCGCAGCACCAGCGCGATGATCACGCCGAACATCAGCACGCGCTGCTGGTAGACCCTGGGCACCGCGAACTTGCCCATGATCAGGATGAACACGAAGAGGTTGTCGACGCTGAGGGACTTCTCGGTGATGTAGCCGGCGAAGAACTCACCGGCCGGCTGCGCGCCGGAGTGCCACCAGAGGAAGCCGCCGAAGAGCACCGCCAGCACGACCCAGACCACGGTCCAGATCCCGGCCTCCTTGACCGAGACCTCGTGCGGCTTTCGCCCTCCGATGAAGAAGTCCGCCACGATCAGTGCGATCAGCACACCGACCGTGGTGGCCCACATGGCTACGGAAACGTCCATTACTGCTCCTCCGGCAGCTAGGCGAGACGGTCATCGTCACTGCCGGAGGTCTCTTCCGCCCGCCGGGACGCGCCCGGGCCGGACCAGTGCCCCGGGGCGCCGCGACGGGCGCCCGTGATGACGGGGCTACTGCTACGAGGAATACTCCCCTCCGCTGCCATCGAGAGTAACAGGAGCGGCAAGGAAGGGTAAAGAAGGTAAAGAACCGGGCGAGGTCGGAAGGATCAGAGGAACGGCTCGATCGCCGGGAGCAGGTCCTGGAAGGTCCGCCCGCGGGCCGGGGCGCCGATCGCCTGCATGGCCCAGCCGCCGGAGCCGTCGCGGAAGACCTTCGCCATGATCTGGCCGGTGTGCGGCCCTCCCCCGGCGAGCTCGTAGCGGGCCAGCTCCACCCCGGTCGTCTCGTCCACCAGGCGGCAGTGCGCGTTCCGGACCTCGGCGAAGGTCTGGCCGGTGTAGGAGCTCACCGTGAAGACGACCTGGGTGATGTGCGCCGGCACGCGCAGCAGGTCGACCAGGATCGCCTCGTCGTCGTCCGTGCCCGAGCCGCCCTCCAGGTTGTCCCCGGTGTGCCGGATCGAGCCGTCGGTGGACTCCAGGTGCTGGAAGAACACGACGTCGGAGGGAGTCCGCTCGGCGTACAGCAGGGCCGAGGCGTCCAGGTCGATCTTCCGGGTGCGGGTGCCGAACAGGCCCCGCTTGGGCGCGGCCTGCCAGCCGAGGCCCATCCGGACCACGGTCAGCTCACCGCCCGAGCCCTTCTGGAGGCTGACCTTCTGGCCCTTGGCAAGACTCACCGACACGACGTTGTCCTCTCTGCCCGGCCGCGCGCCCGGTCCGCGCGCGGCTCCCTGCTGGAACACCCCGTCGCCGTCCCCCGGCTGAGGCCCCCTCGTCTTCCGGCCCGCCACTCCGTCCCGGGAGCGCGAATGCCGCAGGCCAGCCTAGGGCCTGCGGCACCCGCGAACCCCAAGCGTTCGCCGGTTTGTGGCAAGGCTGAGACACCGTCGGCGTTGACCGGTGCCGAACCGGCCAGGGCCGACGGTGCCGGGCCGCGCCTCAGGCGACCCCGGCCTCCCGCATCTGGCGCAGCTCCCTCTTGAGCTCCTTGACCTCGTCGCGCAGCCGGGCCGCGACCTCGAACTGGAGGTCGGCCGCGGCCGCGTGCATCCGGTCGGTCATCTCCTGGATCAGCTCCGCCAGCTCGGCGGCCGGCATCGACTTGGCGGGCTTGCGCTCGCTGCCCAGCGCCGGCACCGGGGCCTTGCCCTTCCCCTGGCCCCGGTAGCCGCTGGAGAGCAGTTCGTCGGTGTCGACGTCCTCGCGGGCGAGGGTGTCGAGGATGTCGCCGATCTTCTTGCGCAGCGGCTGCGGGTCGATCCCGTGCTTCTTGTTGTAGGCCTGCTGGACGTCGCGGCGGCGGTTCGTCTCGTCGATGGCCTTCTCCATCGCGGGGGTGATCTTGTCCGCGTACATGTGCACCTGGCCCGAGACGTTCCGGGCGGCGCGCCCGATCGTCTGGATCAGCGAGGTGCCGGAGCGCAGGAAGCCCTCCTTGTCCGCGTCCAGGATCGCCACCAGGGACACCTCGGGCAGGTCGAGGCCCTCGCGGAGCAGGTTGATGCCGACCAGCACGTCGTACCGCCCGGCCCGCAGCTCGCGCAGCAGCTCGACGCGGCGCAGGGTGTCCACGTCGCTGTGCAGGTACCGGACCCGGATGTCCAGGCCGAGCATGTAGTCGGTGAGGTCCTCGGCCATCTTCTTGGTCAGCGTGGTGACCAGGACGCGCTCGTCGCGCTCGACCCGCTTGCGGACCTCGTGCACCAGGTCGTCGATCTGGCCCTCGGTCGGCTTGACGATCACCTCGGGGTCGATCAGGCCGGTCGGACGGATGATCTGCTCGACCTGGCCGTCGCCGCGGGACAGCTCGTACGCGCCCGGGGTCGCCGACAGGTACACCGTCTGGCCGATCCGGCCGAGGAACTCCTCCCACTTCAGCGGGCGGTTGTCCATCGCGGACGGCAGGCGGAAGCCGTGTTCGACCAGCGTGCGCTTGCGCGAGGCGTCGCCCTCGTACATCGCGCCGATCTGCGGGACGGTGACGTGCGACTCGTCGATGACGAGGAGGAAGTCCTCGGGGAAGTAGTCCAGCAGCGTGTTCGGCGGGGAGCCGGGCTCGCGGCCGTCGAAGTGCATCGAGTAGTTCTCGACGCCCGAGCAGGTGCCGATCTGGCGCAGCATCTCGATGTCGTAGGTGGTGCGCATCCGCAGCCGCTGGGCCTCCAGCAGCTTGCCCTGCTTCTCCAGCCGGGCGAGCGTCTGCTCCAGCTCCGTCTCGATGCCGGCGACCGCCCGCTCCATGCGCTCGGGGCCGGCCACGTAGTGCGAGGCGGGGAAGACGTAGACCGAGTCGTCCTGGCTGATGATCTCGCCGGTGAGCGGGTGCAGGGTGTACAGCGCCTCGATCTCGTCGCCGAACATCTCGATCCGGACCGCGAGCTCCTCGTAGACCGGGAAGATCTCGATGGTGTCGCCGCGCACCCGGAAGGTGCCGCGGGTGAAGGCGACGTCGTTGCGCGCGTACTGGATGTCGACGAAGCGGCGCAGCAGCACGTCCCGGTCGATCTCCTGGCCGACCTTGAGCGGCACCATCCGGTCGACGTACTCCTGCGGCGTGCCGAGGCCGTAGATGCAGGAGACGGACGCGACCACGATCACGTCCCGGCGGGTGAGCAGCGAGTTCGTCGCGGAGTGCCGCAGCCGCTCGACCTCCTCGTTGATCGAGGAGTCCTTCTCGATGTAGGTGTCCGTCTGCGGGACGTACGCCTCGGGCTGGTAGTAGTCGTAGTACGAGACGAAGTACTCGACCGCGTTGTTCGGCAGCAGCTCGCGGAACTCGTTGGCCAGCTGGGCGGCCAGCGTCTTGTTCGG
This sequence comes from Kitasatospora sp. NPDC057904, assembly GCF_042887925.1. NCBI lineage: Bacteria > Bacillati > Actinomycetota > Actinomycetes > Kitasatosporales > Streptomycetaceae > Kitasatospora > Kitasatospora sp. NPDC057904. The sequence goes on along the minus strand of NZ_JBHVOL010000010.1, from coordinate 147,416 downwards.
CGCCATCACCAGGGTGGGCCGCTGCAGCTTCTCGATCATCCAGGCCGTGGTGGCCGACTTGCCGGTGCCGGTGGCGCCGAGCAGGACGACGTCCTTCTCCCCGCCCGTGATCCGCCGCTCCAGCTCGGCGATCGCCGCCGGCTGGTCCCCGTTGGGCTGGAAGGGACTGACGACCTCGAAGGGCGCCACTGACCGCTCAATACTCGTGATGGGTCGCACGTGTCCACCGTACGACCCACCACCGACAAGCGGTGCCGGTTCGTTCAGGCCGCGTGGGCCTCGAACCTCATGGCCGGCTCGTGGGCCGGGTCGATGCGGACCGTCGAGTCGAAGGCGGCGGCCAGCCGTTCGATCAGCGGCAGCGTCGGATCCACCCCGCTCTCCTCGATGCTCTCGACCGTCTCCACGTCCAGCCCGGCCCGCTCGGCGAGCCGGGCCGGGCTCCAGCCGAGCGCGGCGCGACGGGCGTACACGGCCTCGGCCAGCGCCATCCGCCGCCCGGCCGCCCGGTACTCCTCGGTGTCCCGGTGCTCCGGCGGCACGGTCCAGCGGGTGTGGTAGCCGCTGCTCATCGCTGCTCCTCCCGGTCGTAGACCTCGTGGTCGGCGGCCGGCAGGTGCTCCGCCTCGCAGACCTTCTGGGCGCGGTGTGCCCGCTCGACCTGATCGGTCTCGCGGTTCCCAGTCTTGCGGAAGACCGTCAGCAGCACAGCCCTCCGACCCGGTGCGAGCCAGTACGTGATGCGCATGGGTCCGATGCGCAGCTCCCGCAGCGGCCCGCCCAGGTGGCTCGCGAGGGGGAACGGCAGCATCTCGCCGTCGTCCGCGAGTCGGTCGGCGGCACGCTCGGCCGCACGGTACTCCGCGATCGAGCAGTTCTGGAGCCACACCCGAACCTCGGGCTCGATCTCGATCGTGTGGCCCGCCCGGGACCCCGCACCTGTCACGTCTCTCCCCCTTGCTCTGCCGCTGGAACAACGGTCGGGCGAGGGGGAGAGGTTACGGGCTCAGCTCTTCGCGCTGTCCCGGGCGAGGGCGACGAGGCGGGAGACCGCTCGCAGGTACTTCTTGCGGTAGCCGCCGCGGAGCATGTCCTCGGGGAAGACCTGGTCGAAGGGCAGGCCGGAGGCCGTGATGGGCAGCTCGCGGTCGTACATGCGGTCGGCGAGGACGACCAGGCGCAGCGCCGTGGACTGGTCGTCGACCTGGTGCACGCCGCGCAGGCAGACCGCGGTGACGTCGTCCAGCAGGGCGCCGTAGCGGCTGGGGTGGACGGCGGAGAGGTGGGCGAGGAGGGCGTCGAAGTCGTCGAGGGAGGCGCCGGGGGTGCGCGCGGCGACGGCGTCGACGGTCTCGTCCGGGTAGGGCGGCGGGGCGTCCGGCAGGCCGCGGTGGCGGTAGTCCTGGCCGTCGATCCGCATCGGGCGGAAGTGCGCGGACAGGCCCTGGATCTCGCGCAGGAAGTCGGCGGCGGCGAAGCGGCCCTCGCCGAGCTTCTCCGGCAGCGTGTTCGAGGTGGCGCAGAGCTTGACGCCGTTGTCGACCAGGCGCCCGAGCAGGGTGGAGACCAGGACGGTGTCGCCCGGGTCGTCGAGCTCGAACTCGTCGATGCACAGCAGCGTGTGCCCGGAGAGGGTCCGGACGGCCTGCTGGAAGCCGAGCGCGCCGACCAGGTTGGTCAGCTCGACGAAGGTGCCGAAGGCCTTGGGGCCGGGGGCGGAGTGCCACAGCGAGGCGAGCAGGTGGGTCTTGCCGACGCCGTAGCCGCCGTCGAGGTAGACGCCGGCCGGGCCGGTGGGCGCGGGGGCGCTGCGGCGGAACCAGCCGCGCTTGGGCGCGGAACCGTTTCCCGCGCCGAGGGTGCCGGCGAACTGCTCCAGGACCTGGACGGCCTCGTACTGGCTCGGCTGGGTCTGGTCCGGGATGTACGTCCCGAAGCTCACCTCGGCGAACCGGGGCGGGGGGACCATCTCGGCGACCAGGCGCTCGGCGGGCACGACGGGGCGGCGGTCGGTCAGCGCGACCGGGGCGCCGGGCGCGGGCGCGGCGGCTATGGATTCGGTCGCGGTGGCGGGGCGGGGAGCTGCGGGCACGTTAGTAGAGGGTACGCCTGCTCCCGGGCCCCTCCGACCCCGCGCCGGGGGCGGCCGGTGGAACACTGGCGGTATGCACCTGTTGATCAGCCCGCTGACCGAGCCGGTCGCCGACCCGGGCTCGCTGGAGTCGCTCGCCGCCCTCTACGCGTACCCCGACCAGGTGAATCGGGGCCGGCCGTGGCTGCGCGCCAACATGGTGGCCGGACTGGACGGCGGCGCGAAGCTCGACGGCCTGTCCGAGGGACTCTCCGGGGACGCGGACAAGCGGATCTTCGGGGTGCTGCGCGCGCTGTCGGACGTCGTGCTGGTGGGCGCCGAGACGGTCCGCACGGAGGGCTACCGCCCGGCCCGGGCCCGGGCCGAGTTCGCGGCGGCGCGGGCGGCGGCCGGGCAGGCCCCGGCCCCGGCGATCGCGATCGTGAGCCGGTCGCTGGCGCTGGACCTGGACGCGCCGCTGTTCACCGAGCCGCTGGTCCGGACGGTGGTGATCACCACCGAGGACGCCCCGGCCGAGCGCCGCCGGGCGGTGGCCGCGGTGGCCGACCTGGTGTCGGCCGGGCAGGGTTCGGTGGACCTGCGCGCGGGCGTGTCCGCCCTGGTGGAGCGGGGCTGGACGCGGCTGCTGACCGAGGGCGGCCCGCGCCTGCTGGGACAGCTGGCGGCGGCGGGCCTGCTGGACGAGTTGTGCCTGTCGCTGGCCCCGTTGATCACGGGCGGCGACGCGCCGCGCATCATCCACGATGCGGAAATGCCTGACGTGCGGACGATGCGGCTGGTCTCATTGATCGAGCAGAAAGGATTCCTCTTCACCCGCTACCTGCGTCACCTGCGTTCGGATGACCCCGTGACCCCCTGATCGCGATCCCGTTCCCCTTGGGGGCCTTTCGTCCGCGCGGCCCGCGTGCCGGGTGAGCAGCGAGCCGAAAGCTTCCGCCGGGCACTATGGGATGCGATGCCGGGGCCCGGGGGCCGGCCACTGGAAGGGACTCACGTGTTCAAGACGGTACTGATGATCGAAAAGGCGCTCTCCGACGCGGACGTGGAGCTCGTCACCACGCTCCACAGCGACGAGAAGGTCTCCTTCGTCGTCCTGATGCAGCCGCGCGGCCGGCAGGACGAGCTGCTGCGGGCGCTGGACGACGTCGCCCTCGGCCACCTGGACAAGGTGGTGCACGAGCACGACGAGTCCGAGAGCGGGCCGACGGTTGCGTCCGAGTCGCTCGAACACAGCCTGCGCCACCTGCGCCGGGCCGGCGCCGAGGCGGTCGGCGAGCTGGTCGAGGACAAGCCGCTGGAGCGCCTGAAGGCGGTGGTGCGCGACCAGGACGCCGACGAGGTCGTCGTGCTCACCTCCCCGCACTTCGTCGAGGAGTTCTTCCACCGGGACTGGGCCTCGCAGGCCCGGCACAAGGTCGGCGTCCCGGTGCTGCGGCTGTTCGCCAGCGACTCCTGAGCCGACCGACCCGACCCCGACCTTGGTGCAGAATCGTCCTTGCGGTCCGTCCGCGAGGACGATTCGCACGTCGCCCCCGCGGGCAGCGCCCGCCCGCCCACCCAGCCCCCGCCCCAACGGAGCCCCGCCTTGAACGACGCCGCGCACGACCTGCACGCCCCGCACTTCATCGGCATCGGCGGCGCCGGCATGTCCGGCCTGGCGAAGATCCTCGCGGTGCGCGGTGCCAGCGTCTCCGGCAGCGACTCCAAGGAGTCGGAGACCGTCCTCGCCCTGCGCGCCCTCGGCGCGACCGTCCACGTCGGCCACGCGGCCGAGCACGTGCCGGACGGCACCAGCAGCGTGGTCGTCTCCAGCGCGATCCGCGCCGACAACCCGGAGCTGGCCGCGGCCCGCGAGCGCGGCATCCCCGTGGTGCACCGCTCCGACGCGCTGGCCGCGCTGATGGGCGGGCGCCGCGCCCTGGCCGTCGCCGGCACCCACGGCAAGACCACCACCACGAGCATGCTCGCCGTCGCCCTCGGCGAGCTCGGCCTGGACCCGTCCTACGCGATCGGCGGCGACCTCGACGCGCCGGGCTCCAACGCCCACCACGGCACCGGCGAGATCTTCGTCGCCGAGGCCGACGAGAGCGACCGCAGCTTCCACAAGTACGCGCCCGAGGTGGCGATCGTGCTCAACGTGGAGCTCGACCACCACGCCAACTACGCGTCGATCGAGGAGATCCACGAGTCGTTCGAGACCTTCGTCGGCCGGATCACCCCGGGCGGCACCCTGGTCGTCTCGGCCGACCACGACGGCGCCCGCGAGCTCACCGCCCGGGTCGCCGCGCGCGAGGGCCTGAACGTCGTCACCGTCGGCGCCGCCGAGGACGCCGACCTGCGCGTCCTGTCGGTGGTCGCCCGCGGCATGACCAGCGAGGTCACCGTCCTGCTGGACGGCGCCGAGCTGACCTTCACGGTCTCGGTGCCCGGCCGCCACTACGCGCACAACGCCGTCGCCGCGCTGGCCGCGGGCGTCGCGCTCGGCGTGCCGGCCGCCGACCTGGCCAAGGCGCTCGGTGCCTACACCGGGGTGCGCCGCCGGCTCCAGCTCAAGGGCGAGGCGGGCGGCGTCCAGGTGATCGACTCCTACGCCCACCACCCGACCGAGATGGCCGCCGACCTGGAGGCGATCCGCGGGGCCGCCGAGGGCCGCGTCCTGGTGGTCTTCCAGCCGCACCTGTTCAGCCGCACCCAGCAGCTCGCCGAGGAGATGGGGCAGGCGCTCGCGCTGGCCGACGCCTCGGTCGTGCTGGACATCTACCCGGCCCGCGAGGACCCGATCCCGGGCGTGACCAGCGAGCTGATCATCGACGCGGCCCACCGGGCCGGCGCCGAGGTCACCGCCGAGCACGACTTCGCCGCCGCCCCCGCCGTGCTGGCCGGCCTCGCCCGCCCGGGCGACCTGCTGCTCACGATGGGCGCCGGGGACGTCACCAACCTCGGCCCCGAAATTCTGAAGCACCTCGCGAACGTTGCCTCCAACGTCTGACGCACGCCGACGGGAGCCGTGATGAGCTACGAGATCGAGAAGACCGAGGCCGAGTGGCGCGAGCAGCTCAGCCCCGAGGAGTACCACGTGCTCCGCGAGGCGGGCACCGAGCGCCCCTTCACCGGCGAGTACACCGACACCAAGACCGTCGGCGTCTACGCCTGCCGGGCCTGCGGCACCGAGCTGTTCAGTTCCACCACGAAGTTCGACAGCCACTGCGGCTGGCCCTCGTACTACGCGCCGCTGGCCGGGGACCGGGTCCAGTACATCGAGGACACCTCGCTCGGCATGCGCCGGGTCGAGGTGCGGTGCGCGCGCTGCGGCGGGCACCTCGGACACGTCTTCGAGGGCGAGGGCTACGGCACGCCGACCGACCAGCGCTACTGCATCAACAGCGTCTCGCTGACGCTGAAGCCGGTCGAGGACTGACCGTCCGCGAAGGGCCCGGACGTCCGTACGCGGATGTCCGGGCCCTTCGCGTGGTCAGACGACCGGGGCGAAGCGGACCGGCAGGTTCACCAGGGCGCGGTGGAAGGGCCCCGGGCGCCAGAGCAAGTCCTGGGTGGGCAGCGTGAGTTCGAGGTCGCTCAGCCGGCTGGTCAGCTGCTCGATCGCCGAGATCGCGATCAGCAGGGCCGGGTCCCGGGCCGGGCAGGCGTGCGGGCCCGCCGCCCAGGCCAGGTGGGCGCTCTCGCCGCTGCGCAGCTCGGCGCCGTCGGTCGGCGGCGCCGCCTGGTTGTTGGCCGCCGCGTAGGAGACCAGCATCAGCGTGCCGGCCTTGATCTCGCGGCCGTGGAAGGTGATGTCGTACCGCGGGTAGTGCGCCGACAGGTTGGCCAGCGGCGGCTCGTGCCACAGCACCTCGTCGATCGCCTGGTAGGCGGTCATCGCGCCGCCGAACAGCGAGCCGGCGTAGCGCTCGTCGGTGAGCAGGCGCAGCAGGGCGTTGCCGATCAGGTTGGTGGTCGGCTCGTGCCCGGCGATCATGGTCAGGGTGATCTGCCGGATCACCTCGTCGTTGTCCAGCCCGGCCGGGTGGGTGACGAACCAGGAGGTGAGGTCGTGCCGGGGGCGCCGGCGCCGGTCGGCGACCATCTCGGTGACCACGGCGAGGAGGTCCCCGTAGGCGGCCACGGCCTTCTCGGTGGACTCGATCATCTTGGAGATGCCGGCCACCAGGCGGTCGCTGTGCTCCTCGGGCACGCCGAACCACGTGTTGAAGACGAAGACCGGCAGCTGGCGGGCGTACTCGGCGATGAGGTCGGCGGTGCCGGCGGCCTCGAAGCGGTCGATCAGCCGGTGGGCGACCTCGCCGACGCGGCGCTGGAGCACGTGCGGTTCGAGCAGCCTGAGGCCGTCGGTGATCACCGCGCGGTAGCGGTCGTGGACCTCGCCGTCGCTGAACAGGGCGGTGGGGCGGTAGCCGAGCACGACCAGGAGCGGGGAGTCCGGCGGGACGGTCCGCTGCCAGGCCCGGGAGTCCTTGGAGAAGGTGTCGGTGTCGCGCAGGAGGTCCAGCGCGGCCTGGTAGTCGGTGACGAGCAGGCCCTCCACGCCGGGCGCGACCTCGACCGGGGCGACGGCGCCGTGGCGGCGCAGCCGGTCGTAGACCAGGTGCGGGTCGGCGGCGAACACCGGCCCGTAGATCGGCGTCGGTCGGGTCTCGGTGGTCACGGTCCCTCCTGGGGGTCCGGGCCGGCCGGCAGGCCGTGCAGGACGTGCTCGGTGAGCGCGATCAGCGCGTCGAGGCTGGCGCCGCGCTCGCGGGCGTCGCAGAGCACGAGCGGGGTGTCGGGGTGCAGGTCGAGGTGGGCGCGCAGGACCTCGACGGAGTGGACGGGCGCGTCCGGGAAGCCGTTGACGGCGACGGCGTAGGGCAGGCCCTGCTCCTCGACCATGTCCATGATCTCGAAGGAGTCGGCGAGCCGGCGGGTGTCGGCGAGCACCAGGGCGCCGAGGGCGCCGCGGGCGATGTCCTGCCAGAGCGGGAAGAAGCGGCGCTGGCCGGGGGTGCCGAACATGTAGAGCACGACGTTGCCGGGCAGGGTGAGCCGGCCGAAGTCGACGGCGACCGTGGTGGTGGTCTTCTCCGGCAGGTCGGCGAGGTCGTCGACCGGGCGGCCGGTCTCGGTCATCGCCTCCTCGGTGTGCAGGGTGGCGATCTCCGAGAGGGTGCGGATGAGCGTCGTCTTGCCGACCCCGAACGGGCCGGCCACGACGACCTTCATCAGCGTCTGGTCCGGGTCGGGCAGGTAGCCCACCCGGCTGGGCCGGTCGGCCGGGCCGCCGGGGGCCGGGTTACCGGAGCGTGCGGAGTCCAACGAGGAGCCTCTCGACGATGGAGCGGTCGGTCTGCTGGGCGCGCGGGATCGGCGCGCGGGCGTTCAGGCAGCCCGCCTCGACCAGATCGGCCGCGAGGAAGACGGTGGCGCTGACCGGCAGGCGCAGGTGCGCGGCGGCCTCCACCACGGTCAGCGCGCCGGGGCGCAGCAGCTCCCAGAGCCGTTCGTGTTCGTGTTCCAGCCCGTGCGGCGGTTCGGCGCGGGCCGCGTACAACACGGTCAGCCGCTCGAAGCCGGCGCTGCCGGGGCGGGTGCGGCCGCCGGTGGCGAGGTAGGCGGGCACCATCCGCCTGCGGGGTACGCCGGTCATGACCGGGGTGTGCCGTCGGGCTGCCGGGCCGGGCTCGCGAGCGCGCGGCCCAGGGCGGCGACCTGGACCTGCATCTGGTAGGCCACGTTGCCGAGCTGGGCCTCGGGCGTGGTGAAGACGGCGAGCGAGGTGTTCTCCCCGGCCGGGACGACGACGGCGTAGCCGAGGTCGGACTCGACGACGGTCTGGGCCAGCCGGGGCTGGGCGGTGTCGGTGAAGGCGCTGGTGAAGGCCCGGGCGGCGGCGTGGACGGTGGCGGTCATCGCGGCGACCCGCTCGGCGGAGGCGCGGCCGAGCCCGTCCGAGGCGCCCTCGACGAGGCCGTCCCCGGTGGCGATGACGGCGTGCAGCACCCCCGGGAGCTCCAGCAGCGGGGTGAGCACCCACGAGATCTCGTCGGTGGCGGTCGGGCTGGGCGTGCTGCTCACTGCGCGGCTCCTTCGGGGGTGGGGCCTTCGCCCGCTGACTGGGGTGCGCCCGTGGACGGGGGTTCGCCCTGGGGCGGGGTGGCACCGTCCCGGGCGGCGGCGGCCACGGCGGCGCGGCCCTCGCCGGTGCCCTGCTGGAGCGCGCTCCAGTGCCGGGCGGCCCGCTCGGGGGTGCGGGCGGGCGCCCCGGGGGCCTCGGCCGGGCCGGGCCCGGCGGGACGGGCGGGGGCCTCGGCGGGCCCGGCCGCGGGGGCGGCGAGGGGCTGGCGCCGGCGCCGGCTGGGCAGGTCGCTGCCGTCGCCGGGGCGGGCGGTGTCGGGCCGCCCCGCGACGGGCCGTCCGGCGGCGGCGGACGGCACGACGTGCATGGCGGGCGCCGGGTGCGGGCCCGGCTGGTGGTGCCGGTCGGCGAGCGGGGGCAGCCCGGCGTCCTCGCCCGCGTCGCGCATCGGCGGGACGGCCTGGACGGTGGGCGCGGGGGCGGGCCCGGCGCCGGCCCGCAGCGGCAGCGGGGTGAGCACCGACAGCGGCTGCCCGTCGTCGACGACGGTGACGAGCGCGGCCGGGATGCGCAGGATCGTCCGCATGCCGCCGTACGGCGAGGGCTCGATGTGGCAGGAGAAGCCGTACTGGCGGGCGAGCTTGCCGATCACCGCGAAGCCGGTCTTGGGCGGGTTGCCGAGCTCGGTGAGCAGGACGTCGGGCGGGCCGGCCAGCAGGCGGCGGGCGCGGCGAAGCTGGTCGTCGTCCATGCCGATGCCGCTGTCGTCGATGATCACCAGTGCGCCGCGGCCGCCCTGCTGGACGGTGACCGGGACGTCGGTCTCCGGGTGCGAGTAGGCGGTGGCGTTGGCGAGCAGTTCGGCGACGGTGATGGCGAGCGGCTCGGCGGCGCGGGCGACCACGGCGAGGCGGTTCTCCCGCAGGTGGTTGGCGACCTTGATCCGGGCGTAGCCGGGCACCCGGGAGAGGGCGCCGACGACGACCTCGGCGAGCGGGGAGTCGCTGCGGGCGAGGCCGGGCCAGGCCTCGCAGAGGACGGCGACGGTCTGGATCCGGCGCAGCGCGACCTCGTTGCGGAAGTCGACCTCCAGCAGCCGGGGGTCGTCGTTGTCGTCCTGGAGCTGCTGGACCAGGCTCTGGATCTGGTAGAGCAGCGTCTGGATCTTGGAGGTGGCGCCGCGCATCGCGGCGCGGGCGGCGGCGTCGACCCGCTCGCGCTCGTCGGTGATGGCGCCGGCCGCGGCGTCCAGGACGGCCTGGAGGGCCTCGGTCGCGTCCGGGCCGACGACCTGCGCGGACAGCGGGCCGACGGCGGGGGCGTTGACGTGGCTGAGCCGCACCGCGGTCGCGGGCAGGCGCTCGTCGGCGAGGTGGCGGACCTCGGCGAGCAGGGCGGCGCCGCGCTCCTCGGCGACGGCGAGGCGGCGCTCGGCCTCGGCGGCCCTGGTGTCGGCGGCGGCGGTGCGGCCGTCGGCCTCGCGGGTGGCGTCCCGCGCGTCGCGGGCGGCGTCCTCGGCGGCGCGGCCGCGCAGTTCGGCGTCGCGCGTGCGCTCCTCCGCGGCCCGGTAGCGGGCCTCGGCCTCGTCGGTGGCCTCGCGGGCGGCGGCGGCCGACTCGTGCAGCCGGTGCTCGGCGCGGGCGAGCCGTTCCTCGGCGGCGCGGGCGCGCTGCTCGGCGACGTGGGCGCGCTCCTCGGCGACGGCCGCCCGGGTGGTGGCCCGGGCCCGGCCGCGGGCCAGCACGCCCGCCGTCGCGGCGGCCAGCACCGTGGTGATCAGCGCGATCAGCGCGATCTGCGTCATGGGTGTCCTCGGGGGGTTTCCTGCTGGCTGGCTGGTGGCGGGCCGGGCCCGGTCAGTCCCGGTAGCCGATTTCGGGGAGGAGCCGCCGGGCGCGGACGGAGTCCTCGGCGATCTCGCGCGCGACGAGGGCGACCTGGGTCATGGCCTCCAGGACGTTCGGCGCCTCGCCGCCGTCCAGGTGCCGGTACTCGGCCGCGACGGTGAGCACCAGCCGCTCGGGCAGGCCGAGTTCGGGGTGGCGCTGCTCGGCGATCACCCGGCGGGCGGCGTCCAGCGCGGGGATTCCTGCGGTGTGCAGCGCGTGGGTGCGCTCGCGGACGTACGCGAGGTAGGCGATGTGGGCGCGGACGCCGTCGCGGTCGAGCACCGGGCCGTGGCCGGGGACGACGGTCTCGGCGCCGGTGTCGAGGATCCGCTCGCACGCGGCGACGATGTTCTCCAGCGGGCCGGCCCAGTGCGAGGGGTGGTCGCCGGGCTGCTCGGCGGTCGACCCGAAGATGACGTCGCCGGCGAACACCGTGCGCCGGTGCGGCAGGTGGACGATCAGGTCGCCGCCGGTGTGGGCCGAGGGCAGGGCGATGACGTGCACGGGGTGCTCGCCCACCGTGAGTTCGAGCTCGCCGGTGAAGACGGTGTCCGGGCGCACCGGCTCGGTCTGCGACCAGTCGAAGCCGCCGAAGTGCTCGCGCAGGTAGCCGCCGAGCGGGGAGTCCGGGTCGCCGCCCGCGACGAGCGCGTGCTGCTGCTGCGGGGTGGGCTCGTAGTGGATGTGCTCCAGGGCCTCGCGGGTGGAGATCACCTCGGCGTCCGGGACGACGCCGGCTCCCCAGAGGTGGTCGCCGTTGGCGTGCGTGACGATCACCCGGTCGACGGTGACGCCGTCGGCCAGCACCCGGCGGCTCGCGGCGAGGAACTCCGAGGCCAGCGCCGGGTCGTAGGGGGTGTCGATCCAGAGCGCGGTCTTCCGGGAGGTCAGCAGCCCGCAGTTCGCCAGTCCCCAGCCCCGCTTCGGGGGAAGCCACACGTGGAGGTCGTCGGCGATCGCGCTCAGGGAGGCACGGTTGATCGTCATGTGCGCGATTATGCCGACGATGTGTCAGGAGCGGGGCAAAACCTGTGCGATCGCCGCGAGTTCGTGCCCCAGACGCTCCCGAACCGTCCGGATTCGTGCCATCTGGTCGAGACCAATCGTCTCACTCGGCGGGACGGTACGTGGACACCGCGAACTGCCGCGGCCCACGCGGCCCGGCCGTCAGGGCAACTTCGTCAGGGCAGCTGCGTCAGGGCGGCCACGTCAGGGCGGCCACGTCAGGGCAGCGGCAGGATCCGGCACACCTCGACCGTCACGTCCACCGTCTCCAGGCCGATCACCCGCCCCTCGACCGCGACGAATCCTTTCTCCCCCGAGCGGAACAGCGCCGCCAGCGGCGACTTCCGGCCCGCCCCCGCGAGCGCCTCCACCGCCATCGCGGAGCCGAACGCGAACACCCCGCACAGCACGACGCACGGCGCGTGCCGGGGCGTTCGGGTCACGAAGATGAAGCCGTGGTCCCGGATCAGCTCGTCGGACGCGTTGTACAGCGCCTCGAAGGTCATCCCGCCCCACCGGGCCCGCGCCGCCTGCGGGTACTCGATGCGGAAGTCCGGGAACACCGCGCCCAGCACGCCCTCGGTGTACGGGTTCACGCTCGGGCCGCCGATCGAGAAGGTCGGCATCCGCGGATCCTGCGCGCCGGCCGCGACCAGCTCGATCGTCGCCTTCCGGTTGACCTTGCGGAGCAGGTCGATCAGCTGGGCGATCGCCCTGGCCTCCGCCATCGGCATGAACAGCACGTTCTTCGGCGCCCGGGCGGTCAGCCGCAGGCCGTCCCGGGCGAAGGCGAACTCCGCGGCCTCGATGCTCGGGGTGATGATCTGGACCCGGCTGTACGGCGCGAGCAGCGCCCGGAGGAAGCCGTACCGCAGGAACAGCCGGGTACGGGCGAGGGAGCGGGCCGCGAGGAAACCGATCACGGCCGGGACCGATGCGATCAGCACTTGGAGCAGGATCTCCATTTGATCCCCCGGAGGAAGACTCGACCACGAACTGTGCGCCCTGGTTAAGTCCCCTCCCGTGGCCGGAAATACCCCACTCGCGCCGATTCGGAGCGTCACGATCCGCGCACGGACGGTCACCCCAGGCGCTTGATCCCCTTGCGCTCCCCCGCGCAGCGCTGGTACCCCAGCCAGGCGTTGACCGCGAGCATCGGCGCGTTGGTCGTGTCGTTGCTGGTGTACGCGTGCCGGTAGCCCGCCGCCGCGGCGAGCCGCAGCGACTCCAGCTTGGCCAGCTTGCTCAGGCCGCGGCCGCGGAACTCCCGGCGGCAGGCGGTGAACGCGGACCAGTAGCGGTCCGCCCCGTCGGTCTGCGCCAGGGTGAACGCCGCCGGTACGCCGTCCACCACGGCGACCACCGTCAGGGCCGGGTCCAGGTCGGGCCGGGCCCAGTCGCCCCGCAACCACTCCTCGTAGTCCAGGGCGTCCATCGTCACCTCGCCGGGTTCGTCCCGGATGGCCTCCGCCTCCACCAGGAACAGCGGGCGCGGATCGTCGGCCCAGTCGGTGGCCGGGCGCAGCTCGACGCCGGCCGGCCGCACCGGCGCCGGGGGCAGCGGCAGCGTCAGGTCCCGCTCGCCGAAGTGGGCCGCGCTCCCGAGCTCGTAGCCGCGGGCGGCCGCGAAGGCCAGCGAGTCGGGCTCCTCGTCCAGCCAGCTGTGCAGTTCGGTCACCCCGTGCGCGGCCAGGTGCCGTTCGGCCGCGGCCAGCAGCGCGGTCGCCGCGCCGCGCCGGCGGAACTCCGGCAGCACGCTGCCGTTGGCGTGGCCGAGGCCGGTGGTCGACGTACCGAGGGTGAGCCCGCAGCGCACCGCTCCGACCACCCGGCCGTCCAACTCGGCGACGATGGTGCGGAAGTGCTCGTCGGGGTTCTGCCGGGCGTTCGCCCAGAGCAGGGCCTCGGCGGTCCACACCAGGTGCTCGCGCCCGGCCCGGTGGGCGGCCGCCACCGCCTCGGCGTCGGCGGGGCGGAAGTCTCGGATCATCGGTTCGTTCGAAGTCATGGGTTCGCACGCTATCCGCGGCTCCCGTCCCACGCCTCCGGATTTTCCGCGCGCAGGCCACCCCACCTGCGCGAACGGATCGGGTCGCGGGTTAGAGTCCCTCGTCGACAAGCTCAAATAATGCTCTGAGAAGACCGGGTGGGGCTTGGCAGCCACCCCGCCCGGGGACATTCTCGGCAACACGGCCCACGGGCGGTCCCGGCGACGGCGCCCGCACCACCCGACGGCCCCTCACCCCGGCCCTCCGAAGGGGGCGTACCGATGACTTCCCCTGCACTGAACCTGCCCACCCGGGCGGCCTCCGGCGACGGCGCCCCGGCCGGCCCGGCACCCGCGCCCCGGCTGGGCGTCGGCCTCGGCTGGCGCAGCGAGATCGACACCGTGGTGGAGCGTCAGCCCGGCCTGGACTGGGTCGAGGTCGTCGCGGAGAACGTCTGCGCCGGCCACCTGCCCGCCTCGCTGACGGTGCTGCGCGAGCGCGGCGTCACCGTCGTGCCGCACGGCGTCTCGCTCGGCCTCGGCGGCGCCGACCGGCCCGACCCCGAGCGCCTCGCCCGGCTCGCCGGGACGGCCGTCGCGCTGGACTCGCCGCTGGTCAGCGAGCACCTGGCGTTCGTCCGGGCCGGCGGCCTGGAGGCGGGCCACCTGCTGCCCGTCCCGTACTCGTGGGACGCGCTGCGGGTGATCGCCGAGAACGTGCGGATCGCCCAGGACCAGCTCCCGGTGCCGCTCGCGCTGGAGAACATCGCCGCCCAGCTGGCCTGGCCGGACGACGAGCTGACCGAGGGCCAGTTCCTCGCCGAGCTCGTCGAGCGCACCGGCGTACGGCTGCTGATCGACGTCGCCAACCTGCACACCAACCGGGTGAACCTCGGCGTCGACCCGGCCGCCGAACTCGACCGCCTGCCGCTGGAGTCCATCGCCTACGTGCACGTCGCGGGCGGCACGATGGTCGACGGCGTCTGGCACGACACCCACGCCCACCCCGTCACCGAACCGGTGCTGGAGGTGCTGGCCGCACTGTGCGCGCGGGTCGCACCGCCCGGCGTCCTGCTCGAACGGGACGCCGCCTTCCCGCCGCCCAGCGAGCTGGCCGGTGAACTGGACGCCATCCGCCGGGTGCTGGAGGGGAGCATCCGACCATGACCGAACGCCTCGCAGCCGACCTCACCACGGCGCGGCAGGAGCTCGCACGGCGTCAGGAGGAACTGCTGGCCGCCCTGGTGGCCGGCGGACCCGTCCCGCCGGGCTTCGACCCGGCGCAGGTCCGCGCCCAGTCCACCGGCCTCGCCGCCAAGCGGCGGGACACCGTCGCCCGCGTCGCGCCCGAGCTGCCCCGGCAGCTCGGCCCGCGGTACGGGCCGCTCTTCCTCGCCTACGCCCGCACCCACCCGCAGACCGCCGGATACCGGGCCGACGCCCGGGCCTTCGCCGCGTGGGCGCTCACCCACGCGCGCCCGCTGGCCGCCGACTGCCGCCGCGCCCTGGAGCAGTGGCTGCACCCGGCACCCGCCCGTCCACCGGGACCGCTGGCCCGCCTGCGCCGGGCCCTGCGGCGCCGGTAACACTCTTCACTCTCGGGGGAATCAGCCCATGTGGGACAACAGCTTCTTCATCGTTCCCGCCATCCTCGTGGTGGCCGCCGTCCTGTACGTGGACCACACCGGGCGGCGCGTCCGGCACGTCCCGCACCCGAAGGGCCTGCCCGGCGGCGGCCTCCCGCTGCTGAGCGCCGCGTTCCTGGCCGGCGGCCCGGGCCGGGTCTTCGACACCGCGCTCGTCCGGATGCACCTGGCCGAGCGCGCGGTGGTCAGCCGCGGCGGCACCGTCACCCTCACCCACGACCGGCCGTACGACGCCGTCGACGAGGCGATCATGACGGCCGTCGGCCCGACCGGCAGCCGCGACCTCGGACCGCTGCGCGCGGACGTGATGCGCTCCCCCGCCGTCCAGGCCCTCGGCGACGAGCTCGCCGACCGCGGCCTGCTGCGCCACCCCGACCGGCTGAAGGACGCCCGCAAGGCCCGCCGGCTGCTGTGGCTCGCGGTGGGCGCCGTGGTGCTCTTCACCGTGCTCTCCTTCGTGCTCGCCGGCCTGGACGACGGGCGCGGCGACCGGCCGGCCGTGTGGGTCCCGGTGGTCCTGCTGGCACTCGGCCTGGTCACCCTGTTCGCCTCCCGCCCGGCCAAGGGCCGGATCACCCCGGCCGGGCAGCGCCAGCTCTCGCTCATGAACACCGGCAAGCCGTGGACGCCCGGCTCCGGCCTGTACCCGCGCGCGACCGGCGGCGAGGTGCTCGGCGCGCTCGCGCTCGGCGGGCTGGCCGTCGCGGGGGCGGAGCTGGCGAACGAGGAGCTCCAGGAGGCGATGATCGGCGCGGCGGCCCAGCAGGCGGTGGCGCAGCAGGCGGCGGCCCGGGGCGCGTTCGGCGGGTCGTCGTCGGGCTCGGGGTCCTCCTGCTCGGCGTCGTACGCGTCCGACTCGTCGGGCTCGTCCGACTCGTCGTCGTGCGGCGGCGCGGTGTCCTGGTGCGGCGGCTCCTCGGACACCGGGACGTCCTCCGGGTGCGGGTCGTCGAGCGGCGGATCGTCGTCCTCGCACAGCTGCGGCTCCTCGTCCTCCCACAGCTGCGGGTCCTCCTCCTCGCACAGCTGCGGCTCGTCCCACAGCTGCGGGTCCTCGTCCAGCTGCGGCTCCAGCTGCGGGTCGAGTTGCGGTTCCAGCTGCGGGTCCTGACGTCACAGTTCGGTATCGCGCCACCGGAAGCCGTTCCCCGGGTCGTCGGCGGCGGCATACAACAAGGCCATGTGGTTGCTGTTCCTCATACCGGCGTGCGTGGCCGCGGTGCTCTCCTGCCTCCGGCTGGTCCGGATGACCGCCACCGCCGACGCCCTCGCCGGGCCGGACGGGCTGCGCCCGCCGGAGGCCGTCGGGATCGGGCTCTACGAGACGGCGTACCTGGCCGGCGGCCCGGACCGGGTCGTCGAGCTCGCCCTCGTCCTGATGGCCGGCCGCGGCCGGCTGCACCTCGCCCACACCGGCTGGACCACCGTCGTGGACCCCAAGGGCCGCAGCCGGCTGGAGCGGGCGGTCATCGCCACCGTCGGCCCGGACGGCCAGTGCCGCACCGACGGGCTGCGCCGGGCGATGGGCGAGCACCCGACCGTGCTGGAGATCGGCTCCCGGCTCTCGCTGGCCGGGCTGGCCACCCCGGCGCTGATCCAGCGCAACACCGTCGTCGTGGTCCGCCAGGTGCGGCACGCGCTGCTGCTGAGCCTCGCCCTGCTCGCCGCCGCCCTCGCCGTCGGGTCCTTCACCGACGGCGACGCCCTCGCCGCGCTCGCCTGGTTCTCGCTGCCGCTGGTGCTCACCTCCGGCACCCTGCTGATGGCCCGGGTCGACGTCTACCCGTACACCCGCTGGGCCTCCCCGATCGGCCAGGAGGTCCTGCGCGAGGTGCGCCCGGCCCGCCAGCACGGCCTCGGGGACGACGAGGAGCGCGAACTCCTCACCGCCGTCGCCATGAACGGCCCCGCCGCCCTCGCCGACCCCCGCCTGCGCGCGGCCCTGCGCCCCCACCGCACGTGACGCACAAAGAAGGAGGGGCCCGCCGCAGCGGACCCCTCCCTCGTCGAGCGCCCGGTCAGACCAGGCCGTTGAGCAGCTCGCTGACCGGCTTGCGGCGGCCGGTGAAGAACGGCACCTCCTCGCGCACGTGCAGGCGCGCGCGGGACGGGCGCAGGTCGCGCATCAGGTCGACGATGCGGTGCAGCTCGTCTGCCTCGAAGGCGAGCAGCCACTCGTAGTCGCCGAGGGCGAACGAGGCGACCGTGTTGGCCCGGACGTCCGGGTAGCCGCGGGCCATCTGGCCGTGCTCGGCGAGCATCGCGCGCCGCTCGGCGTCCGGCAGCAGGTACCACTCGTAGGAGCGGACGAACGGGTACACGCAGACGTAGTCGCGCGGGCGCTCGTCGGCGAGGAACGCCGGGATGTGCGACTTGTTGAACTCGGCCGGGCGGTGCAGCGCCATGTTCGACCAGACCGGCTCCAGCTGACGGCCGAGGCCGGTGCGGCGGAAGCGGTTGTACGCCTCCTGCAGGTCGTCCGAGTCGGCGGCGTGCCACCAGACCAGGATGTCGGCGTCCGCGCGCAGACCGGACACGTCGTACGTGCCGCGCACGGTCACGTCCTTCGCGGCCAGCTGGGCGAACAGCTCGTCCACCTCGGCGGCCAGGGCGGTGCGGTCCTCGGGCAGGGCGCCCTTGAGCTTGAACACCGACCACATCGTGTAGCGGATGACCTGGTTCAGGTCGCGCGCCTTCTTCTTCTCGGGCTGCTGCTCCGGCTGCCGCTCAACGGTCTCAGTCATGCGCCCATTGTCCTCTCCGTGGAACCTTCCCCGGTCTCCGGGGTCAACAGTCTGTCGAGCGCCGCCACGGCCGTGGCCGCGGAGGCGATGCACGCCGGGATCCCCACGCCGTCGTACGCGGCACCGCACAGCGCCAGGCCGCCGGCTCCGGCCACCGCGGCCCGGATCCGGGCCACCCGGTCCAGGTGGCCCACCGGGTACTGCGGCAGGCCGGCCTCGAAGCGCGAGACGGCGGTGTCGTACGGGCGCGCGGTGAGCCCGATCGCCTCGCCGAGGTCGGCGAGCGAGAGCGCCACCAGCTCCTCGTCCGCCAGCTCGAGCGCCTGCTCCTCGCGGTGCCGGCCCAGCGAGGTGCGCAGCAGGAACGCGTCGGGGGCCGAACGCTCCAGCCAGCCCCACTTGTTGGACGAGAAGGTCGACGCCTTGATCCGCCGCCCGTCCACCGGCGGCACCAGGAACCCGCTGCCGGACGGCACCTCGGCCAGGTCGGCCCGGCGGAACGCCAGGGTGACGAGGGCCATGCCCGCGTACTCGACGGTGTCCAGCTCGGCCGCCGCCGCGGGCACCTCCGTGCGCAGCAGCCGGGCCGCGGCGGGCGCCGGGACGGCCAGCACGACGGCGTCCGCGGCGAGCACCTCGCCGCCGGCCACGACGCGCCAGCCCCCGGGGGTGCGGCGCAGCTCGTCGACGGCGGTGTCGGTGCGAAGGTCCACGCCCGCCTTCGCGCAGGCCGCGGCGACGGCCTCCGGGAGGGTGCCGAGGCCCCCCTGCAGCCCCTGGAAGACGGGCGTGCCGACGGTCTGGGGCCGGGAGGCGAGCTCGTGCACCCCCTCGACGAGCGACCCGCCGCCGCGGGCGATCGACAGCAGCTGCGGCACGGCGGCGCGCAGCGAGATCTCGTCCGCGTGGCCGGCGTAGACGCCGCCCAGCAGCGGCTCGACGAGCCGGTCCACCACCTCGCGGCCGAGCCGGTCGGCGACGTACCGGCCGATCGCGACGTCGTCTCCGACCTCGGTGGCGCCCTCGTGCCGCGCCCGCTCCAGCCCGTCGGCGGACAGCACCTGCGACGCGGCCAGCGCCGCGAGGTCCCCGGGGACGCCCATGACCTGCCCGCCCGGCAGCGGGCGCAGCGCGCCCCTGGTCCAGATGGCGGCCTTCGCGGTGGTCGGCGGCTCCAGCGCCTCCGCCAGCCCGACGGCCCGCGCGAGCTCGACCGCCTCCGGCCGCCGCGCCAGCATCGACTCGGCCCCGAGGTCCACCCGCACCCCGCCGACCTCGCCCCCGCGCAGCTTCCCCCCGAGCCGCCCCGAAGCCTCGACCAACGTCACCCGGGCCCGCGCCGGCCCCCCACCGGCCGCCCCACTGAGGAACGCGGCCGCGGCCAGCCCCGCGATCCCGCCACCGATGACGACGACATGTGCATCCGACATGCCTCGCAGTCTCGCAGGTCCTTACACGGATGCCTCAATCCCCTGCACGCTTCGCGCCGCGCGGCACCAGCGCGTCGAGGTCGATCGTCAGCGGGAACGGCACCGGCCGCTCCAGGGTGCCCCGGAAGATCCCTGCGGGTGCGTAGGAGGAGGTCACCGGCTCCAGCTCGAATGCGTGCACGACGGGCAGGCCGTCCTCATCCTCGACGATCCAGTAGTGGGGGATGCCCGCCTCGGCGTACTTGCGGACCTTGACCGTGCGGGCCCGGTGCGCGGACTCCGGGGCGCCAGGATAGCGAGTCCCGTCCGCGTCCTAGCTGTGATGGAGTTGCGATCTCCCGGTGGGGTCCGTTCGTGCTCGCTTTTCGTCCAATGGGGAGACCTGACAACGGACTTGGGGAGAGGCCCGATGATGGCGAGACGAGCGGGGGCGGTGGCCGTGCTGGCTGCCGTGGTGGCGTTGGGGGCCGGCTGCAGTGCGGCCGACGATGGGAGGCAGGGGTCGGCCGCGGCGCCCGCGGCCAAGGCGCCTGCCGCCGCTGCCGCGCCCAGTGCGGCGCCGACCGCCCAGGCGCCCGCGGGCGGCACCGCGGCGAACGGTGCGGCGAGTGCCGCGCCGGTGGCGGACAACCGGCTGATCGCGTACACGGCGCAGCTGTCGCTGCGCACCAAGGACGTCGGCCAACTGCTCGCCAAGGCGCGGGAGATGGCCGGCTCCGCGGGCGGCTACGTCGGCGGTGAGTCGATAGCCGGGGGCGGTGACGGCGACGCGGGCGGCCAGCTCACGCTGAGGGTGCCGTCGGCGGCGTTCCAGCAGACGCTGGACCAGCTGGCCGGGCTCGGCGAGGTGGTGTCCCGCAAGAGCCAGGCGGACGATCTGACCCAGCAGGTCGCGGACGTGGCGAGCCGGGTGCAGTCGCAGCAGGCGAGCGTGGAGCGGGTGCGGGCGCTGATGGCGCAGGCGAAGTCGCTGAGCGAGGTCACCGCGCTGGAGGCGGAGCTGAGCCGCCGGGAGTCGGACCTGGAGTCGCTGCAGAAGCAACAGAAGGAGCTGGCCGGCAAGACGTCGCTCTCGACGATCACCCTGGAGGTGCACCGCGAGGTGCCGCCGGCCCCCGCCCCGCCACCGGCGCCGAAGGTGGAGGCTAAGGGCTTCTGGGCGTCGGCCGGTTCGGCTCTCGCCGGCGGCTGGCACGTGCTGCTGACGATCCTGCGCGGGCTGGTCGTCGCCCTGGCCGCGGTGGCGCCGTTCCTGCTGGTGCTGGGTGTTCCGGCGGCGGTGGCGTACTGGTGGTGGCGCCGGTACCGCATACCCGCCGCCGTCGCCGCTCCCGGCCCGACGGGAGAGGAGCAGGACTGAACGCACCGGTGGCGGGCCCCTCGGCGGGAGGGGCCCTGCCACCGGGGGGTGTCAGCGCTCGCTGGCCTCGTGGACGAAGGCGACGAGGCGGCTGAGGGCGTCCGGGTCCATGCTGGGCAGGACGCCGTGGCCGAGGTTGAAGATGTGGCCGCTGGTGCCGAGCGCCTGGGCGGCGTGCAGGACCTCGCGGGCCTTGGTCTCGACGACCCTGGTGGGGGCGAACAGCACGGCCGGGTCGAGGTTGCCCTGCAGGCCCCTGCCCGGGCCGACCCGCTCGGCGGCGACGTTCAGCGGCACCCGCCAGTCGACGCCGACGATGTCCGCGCCGGCCTGGCCCATCAGGCCGAGCAGCTCGCCGGTGCCGACGCCGAAGTGGATCCGGGGCACGCCGTAGTGGGCGACGGAGTCGAAGACCTTGGTGCTGGACGGCATGACCGAGCGGCGGTAGTCGTCGGGGGCGAGCGAGCCGACCCAGGAGTCGAACAGCTGGACCGCCGAGGCGCCGGCCTCGATCTGCACCTTCAGGAAGGCGGAGGTGATGTCGGCGAGCCGGTCGACGAGGGCGGCCCACAGCTCGGGCTGCCCGTACATCATGGCCTTGGTGTTCTCGTGATTCTTGGACGGACCGCCCTCGACCAGGTAGCTGGCGAGCGTGTACGGGGCGCCGGCGAAGCCGATCAGCGGGGTGGCGCCGAGCTCCTCGACGAGCATGCCGACGGCCTCGGTGATGTAGGGGACGTCGTCCGGCTCCAGCGGGCGCAGCCGCTTGAGGTCCTCGGCGGTGCGGATCGGGTCGGCGATGACCGGCCCGACGTTCGGCTTGATCTCGACGTCGATGCCGACCGCCTTGAGCGGCACCACGATGTCGCTGAAGAAGATAGCGGCGTCCACCTTGTGCCGGCGCACCGGCTGCAGGGTGATCTCCTTGACCAGCTCGGGCCGCATGCAGGACTCCAGCATGGGGATGCCCTCGCGGACCTTCAGGTACTCGGGCAGCGAGCGGCCGGCCTGGCGCATGAACCACACCGGGGTGTGCGGCACCGGCTCGTGCCGGCAGGCGCGCAGGAACGCGGAGTCGTACGCGGCGCCGCGGCGCGCGGGGATGGTCCGGCCGTCGGGGGCGGCCGCCGTGGTGTCTGCCGTTGTCTCGCTCACGGTGCAAATCTTCGCACGCGCCCCGGACCGCCCTCCCCGGCCGGTCTCGTCGGTTCCTCCAAGATCTGGCCGGGTTTGCCGTTCCGGCACGCCGCTCGGACGGAAGTTGCGGCGATAACCCGCGTCTTCGACCTAGTCTTCGGGGCATGGCAGCGGTCGGCGGGCACCCCGCACAGGGTGGCGGAGCAGGTGGCGGAACTGGTCGGGAGGGCGTGCCGAGCGAGTTCCGGGCCGCCGTGGCGGCGTTCGACGGGGCGCGGCTGCGGCCCGAGGTGCAGCTGTCCCCCGCGCCGGCCCCGCGCCGGCTGGCCCCGCACGCGTTCGCGGTGACCGCCTCGGTCGAGGTGGACGGCGACGAGCTGGCGGACGGCCGGCTGGTGCTGCTCTACGACCCGGCCGGGCAGGAGGCCTGGAACGGGGAGTTCCGGGTGGTGACGATGACCCGGGCCGAGCTGGAGCCGGAGATGGCCGGCGACCCGATGCTGTCCGAGGTCGGCTGGGCCTGGCTGCTGGACGCGCTGCAGGCGCACGGCGCCGGGTACGCGGAGCCGTCCGGCACGGTGACCAGGTGCGCCTCGCAGTACTTCGGCGCGCTAGCGGACCGCCCTTCCTCCACCGAGATCGAGATCCGGGCCTCCTGGACGCCGGCCGACGGCCGCTTCGAGCGGCACCTGGCCGCCTGGGGGGAGCTGCTGTGCACCAGCGCGGGCCTGCCGCCGGTCGCCCCGGCCCCGCAGGCGCCCGCCGACGTCCCGTCACTCGGTGGAGTGGTCCCGATGCCCGCCCGGCGGCGTCCGCGCTCGCACTGAGGAGTGGCGTCGGGGCCGCGCGGCCACGGTCGGCCCGACGCCACCCCCAGGGCTGACGGAGTGTGACTTCGGATCGGCTCTGCGTCAATTCACCGGTCGAAAGCGATCGCCATCGACCCAATCGGGGATGAATCCGATCGATTTTGTGCGAATACCAGGCATGTCGCATCAATCATTTGCGCGATTTGTCCGTATTGTTACTCACTAGATCGTGATCTTTCGCTAAAGCCGGGCACGGTAGCTGCCGAAGCAGACTGTGACCCTTTCCGAACGCGGAACACTCCGACCGCCCCCATCGGGGTTCCGTCCGCCACTCCCCGCAGGAGGCCTGGTGTCGGTCCTTCTTGAGCACCCCGCAAACGTGGTCGCCTACCGCCCGACCAAGCCCACCGCCATGGTGGTCATCGCCGATCCGCGCGTCCGAAACACCGTCACCCGCCACCTGTGGGCGCTCGGCGTCCGCGACGTGATCGAGGTGTCCTCGATCGCCGAGGCCCGCCCCCGGGTCTCCACCCCGCGCGACATCTGCGTCGCCGACGTGCACCTGCCGGACGGCTCCGGGCTGACCATCCTGGCCGAGACCCGCGCCGCGGGCTGGCCCAACGGCCTCGCGCTCTCCGCCGCCGACGACATCGGCGCCGTCCGCAGCGCCCTGGCCGGCGGCGTCAAGGGATACGTCGTCACCGGCACCCGCACCAACGTCGCGATGCCCGGCCGCCCCGGCCTGCCGCTGGGCGCCGCCGGACTGGCCGGGCGGATGCGCCGCCCCGGCATGCCGGGCGTGCCCGGTGCACCCGGAGCGCAGGGTGCCCCGGGCGCCCCCGGTGCGCCGGGCGCGCAGCCGACCGCCTACCGCGAGCTGTCCGGCCGCGAGGTCGAGGTGCTGCGGCTGGTGGCCGAGGGTCAGTCCAACAAGGCGATCGGCGTCGCCATGGGTCTGTCCGCACTGACCGTCAAGAGCCACCTGGCCCGCATCGCGCGCAAGCTCGGCACCGGCGACCGGGCCGGCATGGTCGCGGTGGCGCTGCGCACCGGGATCATCCACTGAGCCGATCGGGGCCGCGCCGTTGAACCGGAACACCGCGGCGGCTCAGGAGGAACGTTTCCTCCTGAGCCGCCGCGGCGTTCCCGGAGGTTCCGGTGGCATAGTCGGTGACCCGGTCTGACCAGTCCGACAACACTCCCGGCTCCGAGGTCCGTCGTACCCTTGGTGAGTGACCGACGCCGTAGCAGCCATCCCAGAAGAAGCAGCCCCGGTCCCGCTCCTTGAGCCCAAGGAGGGGATCCCGCCCGTCGTGGCGGACGAGGAGGCGCTGGCCGCCACCGTCGCCGCCTTCGCCGCGGGCACCGGACCGGTCGCGGTCGACGCCGAGCGGGCCTCCGGCTACCGCTACGGGCAGCGCGCGTACCTGATCCAGCTGCGCCGCGCGGGCGCCGGCACCGCGCTGATCGACCCGATCGCCTGCCCCGACCTCGGCGGGCTCGGCGCCGCCCTCGCGGACGCCGAATGGGTGGTGCACGCCGCCACCCAGGACCTGCCGTGCCTGGCCGAGGTCGGCATGAGACCGCGGCGGCTGTTCGACACCGAGCTGGCCGGACGGATCGCCGGCTTCGCCCGGGTCGGCCTCGGTCCGATGACCGAGAGCGTGCTCGGCCTGAGCCTGGCCAAGGAGCACTCGGCGGTCGACTGGTCCACCCGTCCGCTGCCCGAACCGTGGCTGCGCTACGCCGCTCTGGACGTCGAGGTGCTGGTCGAGCTGCGGGACGCACTCGAACGGGAGCTGGACGCCCAGGGCAAGCTCGACTGGGCGCTGGAGGAGTTCGCCGCGATCGCCGCCGCGCCCCGTCCGGCCCCGCGCACCGACCCGTGGCGGCGCACCTCGCAGCTGCACAAGGTCCGCCGGCGCCGCCAGCTGGCCGTGGTGCGCGAACTGTGGCTGGCCCGCGACCGGATGGCGCAGGACCGCGACGTCTCGCCGGGCCGGGTCCTGTCGGACGCCGCGATCGTCAACGCCGCGCTGGCCATGCCGCTGAACATCGCCGCGCTCCAGGCCGTCCAGGGCTTCGGGCCGCGGGTGCACCGGCGCCAGCTGGAGCAGTGGCTGGCTGCCGTGCAGCGCGGCCGGGAGGTGCCGGAGAACCAGCTGCCGCCGGCCGCCGCGCCGCACGACGGGCCGCCGCCGCCGCGCGCCTGGGCCGAGAAGGACCCGGTCGCCGCCGCCCGGCTGTCCGGCGCCCGCAGCGCCGTCAGCGAGCTGGCCGAGAAGCACAACCTGCCCGCCGAGAACCTGATCACCCCGGACCTGGTCCGCCGGGTGTCCTGGGAACCGCCGGCCGACCCGGGCGCCGCCGGGGTGGCCGCCGCGCTGCGCGGCCTCGGGGCCCGGCAGTGGCAGGTCGACCTGGTCGCCCCGGTGGTGGCCGCCGCGTTCGCCGCGGCGGCGGCCGCCGAGGACTGACCCCGGGCGCGGGCCCGGCCTCGCGCGCCGGCCGAAGGGGACGCCGTCCGGACGGACGGCGTCCCCTTCGGCGCGTCCGGAGCCGCCGCCGGGGAGCGGTCCTGGTCGGACGTGTCGCGGGACACACCGGGTGAACCCTCCGAGAGGCCTGGGCAGGTTGGTTACCGACCGGTAGCATGGCGGTGAAGCGGCGCCGCTCGGGTCTTCGCCGGCGGCAGCCTGCCCACCTCAAATGTTGGTCCCTGGGAGGAGAGCCCCCGTGCCTCGTACCGCGAGGGACGTCGTCTTCGTCGATGGCGTCCGCACCCCGTTCGGCAAGGCCGGCCCGAAGGGCATCTACCACGAGACGCGCGCCGACGACCTGGTCGTCAAGTGCATCCGGGAGCTCGTGCGCCGTAACCCGAACCTGCCCGTCGAGCGCATCGACGAGGTCGCCATCGCGGCCACCACGCAGATCGGCGACCAGGGTCTGACCATCGGCCGCACCGCCGCCCTGCTGTCCGGCCTGCCCAAGTCCGTGCCCGGCTACGCGATCGACCGCATGTGCGCCGGTGCGCTGACCGCCGTCACCACCACGGCCGGCGGCATCGCCTTCGGCGCCTACGACATCGTCGTGGCCGGTGGCGTCGAGCACATGGGCCGCCACCCGATGGGCGAGGGCGTCGACCCGAACCCGCGCTTCGTCTCCGAGAAGCTGGTCGACGAGTCCGCCCTGTTCATGGGCATGACCGCGGAGAACCTGCACGACCGCTTCCCGCACATCACCAAGGAGCGCTGCGACGCCTACGCCGTGCGCTCCCAGGAGAAGGCCGCCAAGGCGTACGCCAACGGCGACATCCAGCCCGACCTGGTGCCGATCACGATCCGCAACACCAACCCCGAGGTCGGCGAGACCGGCTGGGGCCTGGCCACCGTGGACGAGCCGATGCGCCCGGGCACCACGATGGAGTCGCTGGCCGGCCTGAAGACCCCGTTCCGTCCGCACGGCAACATCACCGCGGGCAACTCGGCCGGTCTGAACGACGGTGCCACCGCCTCGCTGCTGGCCGCCGAGGACGTCGCCGAGGAGCTCGGCCTCCCGGTCAAGATGCGCCTGGTCTCCTACGCCTTCGCCGGCGTCGAGCCCGAGGTCATGGGCATCGGCCCGGTCCCGGCCACCGAGAAGGCGCTGGCCAAGGCCGGCCTCACCATCGACGACATCCAGGCCTTCGAGGTCAACGAGGCCTTCGCCGTCCAGGTGCTGTCCTTCCTCGACCACTACGGCATCGCGGACGACGACGAGCGGGTCAACCCGTTCGGCGGCGCGATCGCCTTCGGCCACCCGCTGGCCTCCTCCGGCGTCCGCCTGATGAACCAGCTGGCCCGCCGCTTCGAGCAGCGCCCGGACGTCCGCTACGGCCTCACCACGATGTGCATCGGCTTCGGCATGGGCGGCACCGTCATCTGGGAGAACCCGCATTGGAGCGGAGCGGAAAAGTCGTCTCAGGTCGAGGGTGGTAAGTGAGCATGAGCAACACCACTGAGCTGCTCCAGCAGGGCGCCGAGCTGTTCCCGGGCGAGGTCGTCACGACCGCGCACGTGCGCCACCTGGACCTGCCGCTGCAGGCCGGCAAGCTGGCCCTCATCACCCTGGACAACGGCTTCGACCACACCAAGCCGACCACCTTCGGCCCCGGCTCGCTGCTGAAGCTGAGCGAGGCGCTGGACCAGGTCGAGGCCGAGGCCGCCGAGGGCACCATCGTCGGCGCCGCGATCACCGGCAAGCCGTTCATCTTCGCCGTCGGCGCCGACCTCAAGGGCGTCGAGCTGCTCAAGGAGCACGCGGACGCGCTCGCCATCGGCAAGGGCGGCCACGAGGTCTTCAAGCGGATCGCCGCGCTGCCCGTCCCCACCTTCGCCTTCTACAACGGCGCGGCGATGGGCGGCGGCGTCGAGGTCGGCCTGCACTGCGACTACCGCACCGTGTCGGCGGGCGTCCCGGCGTTCTCGCTGCCCGAGGTCTTCCTCGGCCTCGTCCCCGGCTGGGGCGGCTGCACCATCCTGCCGAACCTGATCGGCCCCGCGAAGGCCGTCAAGGTCATCATCGAGAACTCGATGGCGCAGAACAAGCAGCTCAAGGGCAAGGACGTGTTCGAGCTGGGGATCGCCGACGCGATCTTCGAGCCGGCCGACTTCCTGGAGCAGTCGCTGCTGTGGGCGGCCAAGGTCCTCAAGGGCGACGTGGCCGTCGAGCGCGAGGCGATCGACCGCGGCAAGGCCTGGGACGACGCCGTCGCCTGGGGCCGCCTGGTCGCCGACGCCAAGGTGCACGGCGCGGCCCCGGCCGCCTACCGGGCGCTGGACATCATCGCCCAGGTCAAGGACCAGGACCTGCAGGCCGGCTTCGACGCCGAGGACGCCGCCCTGGCCGACCTGATCATGGGCGGCGAGCTGCGCAGCGGCATCTACGCCTTCAACCTGGTGCAGCGCCGGGCCAAGCGCCCGGTCGGCGCGCCGGACAAGTCGCTGGCCCGCCCGGTCTCCAAGGTCGGCGTCGTCGGCGCCGGTCTGATGGCCTCGCAGCTGGCGCTGCTGTTCGCCCGCCGTCTGGAGGTGCCGGTGGTCCTCACCGACATCGACCAGGAGCGCGTCGACAAGGGCGTCGGCTACGTCCACGCCGAGATCGACAAGCTGCTCGGCAAGGGCCGCATCGGCCAGGACAAGGCCAACCGCCTCAAGGGCCTGGTCACCGGCTCGCTCGACAAGGCCGCCGCCTTCGGCGACGCGGACTTCGTCATCGAGGCCGTGTTCGAGGAGATGGGCGTCAAGCAGACCGTCTTCGCGGACCTGGAGAACGTGGTCTCGCCGACCTGCGTGCTGGCGACCAACACCTCCTCGCTGTCGGTCACCGAGATGGCCTCGAAGCTGAAGCACCCCGAGCGGGTCGTCGGCTTCCACTTCTTCAACCCGGTCGCGATCCTGCCGCTGCTGGAGATCGTCCGCGGCGAGCGGACCGACGACGCCTCGCTGGCCACCGCCTTCGCGGTGTCGAAGAAGCTGAAGAAGACCTCGGTCCTGTGCAAGGACGCCCCGGCGTTCGTGGTGAACCGGATCCTGACCCGCTTCATGGGCGAGATCCAGAGCATCATCGACGAGGGCACCCCGATCGCCAGCGTCGAGAAGGCCGTCGAGCCGCTCGGCCTGCCGATGTCCCCGATCATGCTCCTGGAGCTGGTCGGCCCGGCCATCGCGCTGCACGTCTCGGAGACCCTGCACGGCGCCTTCCCGGAGCGGTTCTCCGTCTCCGAGAACCTCGGCAAGGTGGTCAAGGCCGGCAAGCGCGGCTTCTACACCTGGGTGGACGGCAAGCAGGTCCTCGACCCCGAGGTGCTGGAGCTGCTGGCCTTCGGCGACTCGGTGCTCACCGAGGAGCAGGTCCTCAGCCGTGCCCTGGAGGCCGTGGCGCAGGAGATCGGCCTGATGCTGGAGGAGGGTGTCGTCGCCGAGGCGCAGGACATCGACCTCTGCATGATCACCGGTGCCGGCTGGCCCTTCCACCTGGGCGGGATCACCCCGTACCTGGACCGTGAGGGCGTCTCGGAGCGGGTGAACGGCAAGCGGTTCCTCGCCCCCGGCGTGGCCTCGGTGCCCGCGTAAGGCGTAGCCCGTACGAACGGCGGAGCCCCGGTGACCTGGACGGTCACCGGGGCTCCTTCGTGCGTTCCCCCGGCCTGTCGGGCCGGGAGTGGTGTCAGTGCTTGAGGCGGTAGAAGACGGTGTCGCCGATGACGCCGATCATCTCGTAGTGGGTGTCCAGCAGGTTCTCGATCCTGGGGACCATCACGGGCTGGTAGGGGGCGATGCCGGAGTCGTCGACGAAGACCTCGGGCAGGCCGTTGGCCAGCTCCTTGTCGAAGGTCTGCCAGGCGTTGGAGACGCTGAACTGCTCGCCGACGTTCTGGCTGCCGTCCTTGCCGCCGCTGTAGTTGGTGAGGAAGCCGGCGGTCAGGTAGCGGGTGGCGGGCTTGCGGTCGGCCAGCCAGTACAGCTCGGGGTGCATACCCCAGACCAGCACGGTGTCCTTCGGGGTGGTCTGGGCGGCCACCGCGGTGGCGACCTCGGTGGTGCGGCTGAGCCGCTCCCCCGGCCAGGCCAGGGCGAGGCCCCAGAAGACGGTGGAGGCGACCGTCGTGTACACCAGGACGGGCTTCCAGCGGACCGCCGAGGTGGCCACCGCGCCGGTGCCCAGGAGCACCAGCGGCGGCATCAGCTGGAGGTAGTAGTGGCCGAAGAAGTGGAAGCCCACGCTGACCGCGACGACCGACGAGAGCAGCCACACCCACAGGTCGGCGGTGGAGCCGTGCTCCTCGCCGGCGACCGGCAGCGGGCGGTGGCGGTGCTTGAGCCACAGGCGCCGGCCCACCGGGAGCAGGAAGCCCAGGCCGGCGGCGACCAGGATGGCCGAGTTGCCGAGCGCGCGGCCGGTCATCTGCAGCCAGGCGCCGCCGAAGGAGGCGTAGTCCCCGCTGCCGGTGACCACCCAGAAGAGGAAGCCCTTGGGCTTGGTCAGGATGACCGCGACGAGCGCTATCGGCAGCGCGAAGCCGAAGCCGATCTTGAACAGGGCGGGCGGCCAGCGCACCCCGCGGCGGCGGGCGTCCTGGAGGAGCATCCACAGCACCGGGAGCAGCACCGCGCCGCCGGTCTGCTTGGTCAGCGAGCAGAGCGCGACCGCGATGCCGGCGGCCAGCCAGCGGCGGCGCTCGGCGTAGCGGAAGGCGGCCACCATGGCGGGCAGCATGAAGACCTCGAAGGTCGCCGCCTGGGTGTCCTCCGGGGAGAGCCCGATGGACACCAGCAGGTAGAGCAGCCCGGCGCCGGCGCCGGCCCGGTTGCCCCAGCGGCCGCGGGCGATGGAGGCCAGCAGGATCGCGGTGACCAGGTGGGCGACCACCGCGAGGGTGCGCAGCGGCCACAGCGAGGCGGAGCCGAAGACGGCGAAGCAGGCCTGGTAGAGCCAGGGCAGCAGCGGCGGCTTGCGGTCGACCACGGTGTCGTACAGGACCCCGCCGTCGGCCAGCATCCGGGCCTGGGTGGCCAGGAAGCCCTCGTCGGGGCTCCACACCGGCCGGGCGAAGGAGGGGATGTGGGTGGCGAGCGCCACCAGTGCCAGCACCGGCACCAGCCTGGTCCAGTACCCGGTGGTGACATGGGTACGGACGCGCTCGGGCAGGCGCTGGGCCAGCCCGGCGAGGCGGGGGTGGGTGGGGGTGGTCGGCACCATCACAACCTACCGGGCGGGATCGGCGCGGGCAGCGCCGGTCCCGCCTTTCGGTGCGATTATCGGCTCGTCTTGTGACGAGCTGTTACAGAGTTGGGGCAAACGGCCCTGCGACGGGGCTCAGGCCTCGACGCGGGCCTCCGTGGCGGCCTTGTCCAGACCGGCCACCAGAGCGGTCACCTTGCGGGCGATGTCCGGGGCGTTGAGGCCGATCTCCGCCAGGATCTCGGCCCGGGTCGCGTGGTCCAGGAACTCCTGCGGGATGCCGAAGTCGCGCACCGGCAGGTCCACGTCGGCGTCGCGCAGCGCCTGCGCCACGGCGGCGCCGACGCCGCCCGCGCGGCCGTTGTCCTCGATCGTGACGACGGCGCGGTGCTCGGCGGCCAGGCCCGGCAGGGCCGGGTCGACCGGCTTGACCCAGCGCGGGTCCACCACGGTCGCGGTGATGCCCTGGGCGGCCAGCAGGTCGGCGACCTCCAGGCTGGTGCCGGCCATCGCGCCGACCGAGACGATCAGCACGTCGGCGCGGTGCGCCCCGGCGGACTCCTCCGCGGCGCGCAGCACGTCCATGCCGCCCACCCGGCCGACGGCGGCGACGGCCGGGCCGACGGTGCCCTTGGAGTAGCGCACGACCGTCGGCGCGTCCTCGACCTCGACGGCCTCGCGCAGCTGGGCGCGCAGCTGGTCGGCGTCGCGCGGGGCGGCCAGGCGCAGGGTCGGGACGACCTGCAGGATCGACATGTCCCACATGCCGTTGTGGGAGGCGCCGTCGCTGCCGGTGACGCCCGCCCGGTCGAGCACGAAGGTGACGCCCAGCTTGTGCAGGGCCACGTCCATCAGGACCTGGTCGAAGGCGCGGTTCAGGAAGGTCGCGTAGACGGCGACGACGGGGTGCAGGCCGCCGGTGGCCAGGCCGGCGGCGCTGGTGACGGCGTGCTGCTCGGCGATGCCGACGTCGAAGATCCGCTTCGGGAAGGCCTCCGCGAACGGGGCCAGGCCGACCGGGTGGAGCATGGCGGCGGTGATGCCGACCACGTCCTCGCGCTCGCGGCCGATCGCGACCATCTCCTCGGCGAAGACGGACGTCCAGTCCTTGCCCGCGCTCTTGATCGGCAGGCCGGTCTCCGGGTGGATCACGCCGACCGCGTGGAAGCGGTCCTCGTCGTTGTTCTCGGCGGCGTGGTAGCCGCGGCCCTTCTCGGTGAGGCAGTGGACGATCACCGGGCCGCCGAAGCCGCGCGCCTTGGTCAGCGCGGACTCCAGGGCGGTGAGGTCGTGGCCGTCGATCGGGCCGATGTACTTGAGGCCGAGGTCCTCGAACATGCCCTGCGGGGCGATGAAGTCCTTGAGGCCCTTCTTGGCGCCGTGCAGCGTCTCGAAGAGCTGCTGGCCGACCACTGGGGTGCGCTGGAGCGCGTCCTTGCCCCAGGACAGGAAGCGCTCGTAGCCCTGGGTGGTGCGCAGCGTGGAGAGGTGGTTGGCCATGCCGCCGATGGTCGGCGAGTAGGAGCGCTCGTTGTCGTTGACGACGATGACGACCGGGCGGTCCGTGGCGTCGGCGATGTTGTTGATCGCCTCCCAGGCCATGCCGCCGGTGAGGGCGCCGTCGCCGATGACCGCGACGACCGGGTCGCTGTTGCCCTTGAGCTGGTTGGCCTTGGCCAGGCCGTCGGCGTAGGAGAGCACGGTGGAGGCGTGCGAGTTCTCGATCACGTCGTGCTCGGACTCGGCGCGGGACGGGTAGCCCGACAGGCCGCCCTTCATCCGCAGCATCGAGAAGTCCTGGCGGCCGGTGAGCAGCTTGTGGACGTAGCTCTGGTGGCCGGTGTCGAAGAGGATGCGGTCGCGCGGGGAGTCGAAGACCCGGTGCAGCGCGATGGTGAGCTCCACCACGCCGAGGTTGGGGCCGAGGTGGCCGCCCGTCTTGGAGACCTCCGTCACCAGGAAGGTCCGGATCTCCTGCGCCAGTGCGGCCAGCTGTCCGGGCGTGAGCCGGTCGAGATCGCGCGGTCCCCGAATGCGGGTCAGCAGGGCCACCCGTTCCTCCTCGTTCAGTGTTCGCGGACCGCGGCCGGTCCGACGGGCGTCGCTGCCCGGTGTGCCGGTGCGCCTCGACGGTCCGCTGCGACGGTCGTGGTCGGTGCCGACCGGTCGAGTCTAATGTCCGCCTGCCGGACACCGAGCGGCGCGCCCGGTGCCACCGGCCGGCCATGGACGATCCCCGAGGTGACGGGGGTCCGGGCGGGAGCGGGTCGCGTCAATTCCGATTGACGGAGGCGGCGGCGAGGGCGCCCGACTCCCCCATCTCGCTCATGACGAGCGCCAGCGCGCCCAGCACCTCCGCGCGGCCGCCCAGGGTGCCCGGCACCACGGACAGCTGGCGGGCGGCGCTCGGGATCGCGTAGCGGGCGACCGAGTCCCGGATCGGGGCCAGCACCAGCTCACCGGCCTCGGCGAGGTCGCCGCCGAGGATCACCCGGCGCGGGTTGAGCAGGTTGCACAGGGTGGCGACGCCGGTGCCGATCTGCCGGCCCGCGTCGGCGATCACCCGGCGGCAGCCGAGGTCGCCCTGGTGGGCCAGCTCGACCACCCTGGGCAGGGTGAGGTCGGGGCCGAGGGTCGAGGAGAGCAGGGAGAGCAGGTAGCGGGAGCCGACGAAGGTCTCCAGGCAGCCGCGGTTGCCGCAGCGGCAGACCGGGCCCGCCTCGTCCAGCGTGATGTGCCCTATCTCACCGGCGGTGCCGCCCGGGCCGCGGTAGATCTGGCCGTTGACCACCAGGCCGGCGCCGACCCCGCTGGCGATCTTGATGTAGGCGAGGTCGCTCAGACCGCGGCCGGCGCCCCAGACCAGCTCGCCGAGCGCGCCGAGGTTGGCGTCGTTGTCGACGTGCACCGGCATGCCGAGCCGCTCGGCCAGCTCGCGGCCGGGGGCGATGCCCGTCCAGCCGGGCAGGATCGCGGTGGAGCCGAGTGCGCCGGTCTCCACGTCGATCGGGCCGGGCACGCCGAGGCCGACGCCGATCACCTTGTCCGGGCGGAAGCCGGCCTGCGCCAGGAGCCGATCGACCATGGCCTCGGCGCGGTCGAAGCCCTGGGCGGCGGAGACGTCGACGTCGATCGGGGCGCTCTCCTCGGCGAGCACCCGGTGCGCGAGGTTGCCGACCGCGACCCGCAGGTGGGTGTGGCCGAAATCGATGCCGACGACGATGCCGGCGTCGCCGCTGAGCGAGACGCTGCGGGCCCGGCGGCCGCCGGAGGAGGTGTCGGCGACGACGACGGTGCCGCTCTCCTTCAGTTCCCGCACGATGTTGGAGACGGTGGCCGCCGAGAGACCGGTGCCGCGGGCGATCTCGGCCTGGGTCAGCGAGCCGGCCATCCGCACGGCCCGCAGCACGCGCTCCAGGTTCGCCCGGTGCAGCGATGACTGCGAGCCCGGTGTGTCCGTCGCCATGATCCACCATCCCAGAGGGGCGGGGACCCCTCCGCCGGGCGTCCCCTTCAACTCCTGAAGCCTACGGCTCCGGGTGGGAGGTGGGGGTGTTGGAGGCGGGATCAGGGGGCGGCGAGGGTGACGGCGGGCGGCGGAGGAGGCGGCGGGAGGAGGCGTGGCCGGGCGGGGACGGGGGCGTTCGGGGTGGCCGGCGGGGTCGTCAGGTCACGGTGGGGTTGAGGTGGTGGGGGGATCCCGGGGAGGTCCGGGGGCTTTCGGGCTCCTGCCGACAGCCGAAAACCGGTCACCACTACCATGGTGCCCAATCTCACGCGTCCCACCGGACCGCGGACGGTACCGGCAGGGGACGAATCCAGACATGACGGGGAATCAGATGGCAGGGGATCACCCTACGCCGGGGGCAGGCGAAACACCGGGCAGCGGCCCGCAGGAACACCGCGGCGTCTCGTTCGGGCGCCAGCCCGGCGTCGACCCGGCCGCCGTCGCCGACCAGATGACGCAGCTGGACGGCTCGGCGATCCCGGGACCGGCGGCGCCCGCGGGACCGCCGGCCCAGCTGGCGGCGCCGCCGGCCGCACCGCCGACCGGCCCGGCCTACGCGCCGACCGCCGCCGCCTTCCCCTCCCAGGCCCCGCCGCCGCCCCCGGCCGGCGCGCCCGTCGGCCCGTACGACCCGGTGCCCGGCGGCTACCAGGCGCCCGACGCCGGGCAGTCCTACGGCGGCGGCTACGGCTACCCGCAGGAGCAGCAGAGCGGCTACGCCTACCCGACCACGCCGGTGCCGGCCGTGCCGAAGCAGCGCAACCCCGTCATGGTGTGGGGCGGCATCATCGGCGGCGTGCTCGCGATCGCCATCGTCGCCGCGCTGGTCGTGCTGTTCCAGCAGAAGGACAACCCCGACAACCCGGTCGCGAACACCGGCGGGACCACCACCGGCACCTCCGGCGACGGCGGCAGCACCAGCACCGGGACCAGCAGCGGCACCAGCGGCAACGGCGGCACGGGCGGCAGCGGTGCCAGCTACAACGTCGCCTGGTCCGTCCCCAAGGCCACCGACTCGGACGGCAGCACCCAGATGCTCGGCATCTGGGCCACCGACAAGCTCGCCGTGCGCGTGGACTCCAACGGCATCCGCGCGTACAACCTGTCCGACGGCAAGCCCGCGTGGTCCATCCCGGTGCCGAACGGCGCCAAGGAGCTGTGCGCCGCGTCGAACAGCACCAACTCCAAGAACATCGGCGCCGTCGCCTTCAACACCGGTGACAGCGACTGCTCCACCATGGCCGCCGTCGACCTCACCTCGGGCAAGCTGACCTGGAGCGTCAAGGTCTCCAACGACCGGCTCTCCTCCCCGACCCTGTCCGTCACCGACAAGGTCGTCGCGATCGGCGGCCGGCTGGTCGGCGCGGTCAGCATCGACAACGGCAGCACCGTCTGGTCGTGGAAGCCGCGCGACAGCAGCTGCACCGTGACGGGCCGCACCGCCGCCGCCCAGATCGTGATCAGCGACCGCTGCTACGAGAGCAGCCCGAAGTCCCAGCTGTACGTGGTGGACTCGGAGACCGGCGCGCAGAAGAGCACGCCGCTCGCGCTCGCCGGCAGCATCGAGGCGGTCGACAAGGTCGTCTCCGCGGATCCGCTGGTGGTGCTCATGACCAACGGCACCAACGGCGACTACGTCCTGCCGTTCGACAAGAGCGACAAGCCGGGCAACCCGATGTCGGTCAAGGAGCCCGGCTCCGACAGCCTGCGCCTGACCGGCCTGAGCGACGCGATCAGGGCGAACGTCGTCAGCGGGAACATCCTGTACGCGCAGGTCACCGGGACCAAGGACGCCGTCAACGCGTACGACCTGACCACCGGCAAGCGGCTGTGGTCGGCCGCCAACCCGACGGCCAACCAGGACATCCGGCTCGTCTCCGGGTACGACAAGGACGGCAAGGTCCGCGCCATCCTCACCCAGGGCTACAAGAAGCCCGCCCGGCTCGTGACCCTCTCGCCGACCGACGGCTCGATGACCGACCTCGGGACCCTGGCCATGCCGGACGGCATGGACATCGGCGCCAGCCTGAACGAGTACAAGATGGCGCAGGACGCCAGCGAGGTCATCACCTTCTCGCGGTACGGCTCGGACTCGCCGCTCACCAAGTGGGCGAAGAAGTGACGACGGACTGACGTCGCTCCCGGGGAGGGGCGGGTCGGGGCTTCGGCCCCGGCCCGCCCCTCCTTCGTCGTCCCCCCGCCATTGCGCGGCCCGGGCCGTCCGCCCGCGATTATTCGGCGGGCCCGCGCGTTGCCCATGGGAAGATGCGCAACACCAGCCCGACGAAGGAGTTCAGCGAGTGCCCGGCACCAACCTGACCCGTGAGGAGGCCCGCACCCGGGCCGACCTCCTGCACGTGGACGCGTACGACATCGAGCTCGACCTCGGCACCGCCCGCGAGGGCGGGACCTTCCGGTCCACCACCGTCGTCCGGTTCACCGCCACGACCCCCGGCGCGGACACGTTCATCGACCTCGTCGCCCCGGGCGTCGAGGAGATCACCCTCAACGGCGCCGCGCTCGACCCCGCGAGCTTCGCCGACAGCCGCATCCCGCTGCCGGGCCTCGCGGCCGAGAACGAGCTGCGCGTCGTCGCGAACTGCGCCTACACCAACACCGGCGAGGGCCTGCACCGCTTCGTCGACCCGGTCGACGGCGAGACCTACCTGTACACCCAGTTCGAGGTGCCGGACGCCCGCCGCGTCTTCGCCAACTTCGAGCAGCCCGACCTGAAGGCCGCGTTCACCTTCACCGTCACCGCCCCCGAGGGCTGGGTCGTCGTCTCCAACTCGCCGACGCCGCAGCCGACCGGCGACGGGGACACCCGGGTGTGGGCCTTCGAGCCGACCGGCCGCATCTCCACCTACATCACCGCGCTGATCGCCGGCCCCTACGTCGGCGTCTTCGACAGCTACGAGAACGGCGACCAGAAGGTGCCGCTCGGCGTCTACTGCCGGCCCTCGCTGCGCGAATTCCTCGACGCCGAGGCCGTGTTCGAGGTCACCAAGCAGGGATTCGACTACTTCCAGGAGAAGTTCGACTACCCCTACCCGTTCGCCAAGTACGACCAGCTGTTCGTCCCGGAGTTCAACGCCGGCGCGATGGAGAACGCGGGCGCCGTCACCCTGCGCGACCAGTACGTGTTCCGCTCCAAGGTCACCGACGCCGCCTACGAGGCCCGCGCCGCGACGATCCTGCACGAGCTCGCCCACATGTGGTTCGGCGACCTCGTCACCATGGAGTGGTGGAACGACCTCTGGCTGAACGAGTCCTTCGCGACCTTCGCCGAGGCCGTCTGCCAGGCCGAGGCGCCCGGCTCCCGGTGGCCGCACTCCTGGACCACCTTCGCCAACCAGATGAAGACCTGGGCGTACCGGCAGGACCAGCTGCCGTCCACCCACCCGATCATGGCCGACATCAACGACCTGGAGGACGTCCAGGTCAACTTCGACGGCATCACGTACGCCAAGGGCGCCTCGGTGCTCAAGCAGCTCGTCGCCTACGTCGGCCAGGACGCCTTCTTCCAGGGCGTGCAGGCCTACTTCAAGCGCCACGCCTGGGGCAACACCCGCCTCGGCGACCTCCTCGGCGCGCTGGAGGAGGCCAGCGGACGCGACCTCAAGGCGTGGTCCAAGGCCTGGCTGGAGACCGCCGGCATCAACGTGCTGCACCCCTCGATCGTCCTGAACACCGACGGCGAGATCGAGTCCTTCACCGTCCTCCAGGAGGCCCCCGCCCTCCCCGCCGGCGCCAAGGGCGAGGCCGTGCTGCGCCCGCACCGCATCGCCATCGGCCTGTACGAACTCGCCGACGGCGACACCCTGGTGCGCACCGACCGGATCGAGCTCGACGTCGACGGGCCGCGCACCGAGGTGCCGGAGCTCGTCGGACGGCACCGGCCGGCCGTCGTCCTGCTCAACGACGACGACCTCTCCTACGCCAAGATCCGGCTCGACGAGGACTCGCTCGCCGTCGTCACCGAACACCTCGGCGCCTTCACCGAGTCGCTGCCCCGCGCCCTGTGCTGGGCCTCCGCCTGGGACATGACCCGCGACGGCGAACTCGCCGCCCGCGACTACCTGGCGCTCGCGCTCTCCGGCATCGGGCGCGAGAGCGACATCGGCGTCGTCCAGTCCGTGCAGCGGCAGGTCAAGCTCGCCCTCGACGCCTACACCGACCCGGCCTGGCGCGAGGAGGGCCTCGCCCGCTGGGCCGCCGCCGCCGAGGAGCACCTGCGGGCCGCCGAGCCCGGCAGCGACCACCAGCTGGCCTGGGCCCGCACGCTCTCCTCCGTCGCCCGCACCGACGCCCAGCTCGACCTGCTCGCCGGGCTGCTCGCCGGGACCACCGAGATCAAGGGCCTGGCCGTCGACACCGAGCTGCGCTGGACCCTGCTGGTCCGGCTCTCGGCCACCGGACGCGCCGACGAGGCGGCCGTCGCCGCCGAGCTGGCGCGCGACAACACCGCGGCCGGCCAGGAGCACGCCGCCACCTGCCGCGCGGCCCGGCCCACCGCCGAGGCCAAGGCGCAGGCGTGGGCGGCGGTCGTCGAGTCCGACACGCTCACCAACTACGTGCAGGAGGCCACCATCGCCGGCTTCCAGCAGGCCGACCAGCGGGAGCTGCTCGCACCGTACGCGGCGAAGTACTTCGACGCCGTCAAGGGCGTCTGGGAGACCCGCAGCCACGAGATCTCGCAGCAGATCATCGGCGGGCTGTACCCGGCGCTGCAGGTGTCGCAGGCGACGGTCGACGCCACCGACGCGTGGCTGGCCGCGGCCGAGCCGGCGCCGGCGCTGCGGCGCCAGGTCGTCGAGGCGAAGGCCGGGGTCGAGCGGGCGCTGCGGGCGCAGGCCGCCGACCGGGCGGCCGGGGCACGCTAGGCCCGGACAACGCGGAGGGGCGCCGGACTCGGTCCGGCGCCCCTTCGGCGTTGGTGCGGGTCTTACTGGTGGACGGCCGCGGGGGCCGTCGGCTACTTCTTCTTGCCCTTGCCGTACGGCAGGCCCGCGAGGGCGGCGATGATCGCGAAGGCCGCGATCGGGATCAGCACGTACAGGCCGATGGTCTGGCCGACGCCGAGGCCGGAACCCGGGTCGTCGCCGTCGTCCCGGGTGAGGGCCATGGCGGGCGACGACAGCAGCATCATCAGCGTGACCGTTGCGGAGACCGCGCCGGCTCGCAAAGCGTTCCTCTTGTCCACGTTTTCCAACTTACCCGGGGCTTATGGGGTGGCGCGCGTCGGGGTGGGCCTCATGGGACGGGGGCGTGTGCGGGATGCCCTCCGGGCGGGGGGCCGGGGCAGGGACGGGTGAGGCTCACGGGGTGGCGCGCGTCGGGGTGGGCCTCATGGGGCTCCGGGCAGGGGCGGGGGCCAGGAGGTGGGACAGGAAGGGGGCGGCGGGGGTGGTGGCGAGGGTTTCCAGGGTCACCGGGTGGCCGGCGCCGTCGGCGATCGGGAGGCGCCAGTTCGGGTACTGGTCCCATGTGCCGGGGAGGTTCTGCGGGCGCGGGTCGCCGACCAGGTCGGGCAGCCACACGCCCACCAGCCCGGCCCCGGTGGCGCCCAGGAAGCGGTACAGCACCGGCATCGACAGCGGCTCCCCCGGCGCCAGCAGCCCCAGCCGCGTCAGCGCCGCCCGCCACTCGGCCAGCTCCGCCGCCGCCTCCGCCTGCTCGTCCCCCAGCGGCCGGGCCAACAGCCCCAGCCGGTGGCGCAGCTCGACGTGTTCGCCGGAGAGCCGGGCCGCCGTGCTGGGCAGGTCGTGGGTGGTGAGGGTGGCCAGGCAGCCGCGCCGCCAGCGGTCCGGTGGCAGGACCTCCCCGCCGGCCGCCCAGTCCCGTTCGAACCACAGCACGGACGTCCCGAGGATCCCGCGCTCGGCCAGTTCCTCGCGGACGCCCGGCTCGACCGTGCCGAGGTCCTCGCCGATCACCGCCGTCCCGGCGCGGTGCGCCTCCAGCGCGAGCACGCCGAGCATGGCCTCGGCGTCGTACCGGACGTACGCGCCCTCCGTCGGCGCGTGTCCCTCCGGCACCCACCACAGGCGGAACAGCCCCATCACGTGGTCGATCCGCACCGCGCCGGCGTGCCGGGCGGCGGCCCGCAGCAGTTCCGCGTACGGGGCGTAGCCGGCGGCGGCGAGGGCGTCGGGGCGCCAGGGCGGCAGGCCCCAGTCCTGGCCGTGGGCGTTGAAGGCGTCCGGCGGGGCGCCGACCGAGATGCCGCCCGCCAGCACGTCCTGGAGCACCCAGGCGTCGGCGCCGTCCGGGTGGACGCCGACCGCGAGGTCGTGGATGAGGCCGACCGGCATGCCGGCGCCGTCGGCGGCGGCCCTGGCGGCGGCGAGCTGCTGGTCGACCTGCCAGGCGAGCCAGCGGTGGAACTCGACCCGGTCGGCGAGCTCCTTGCGGGCGCGCTCGGTCCCGGACCCGTCCGGGTGGCGCAGCCCCTTGGGCCAGGCGTGCCAGTCGGGGCCGTGCTCCTCGGCGATCGCGTTCCACAGCGCGTACCGCTCCAGCCACTCGCCCTCGCGGCGCAGGTAGGCCCGGTACGCGGCGTCGCGGCCGGTGCCGCGCGGGACCTCGTGCAGCAGTTCCAGCGCCTCGCGCTTGAGCGCCCAGACGGCGTCCCGGTCGATCAGGCCGTCGTGCGCCAGCACTTCGGCGCGGAGCCGGGCGGCCCGGCGGCCGAGTTCCTCGGCCTCGGCGCGCTGGTCGCCGACGAGGTAGGCGTACTCGGGGACGGCTTCGACGCGCAGGTGGACGGGGTCGGCGAAGCGGCGGGAGGAGGGGCGGTACGGGGACGGGTCGGAGGGGGCGCCGGGGAGGCCGGCGTGGAGGGGGTTGATCTGGACGAAGCCCGCGCCGAGGTCGGCGCCGGCCCACTGGGCGAGGTCGGCGAGGTCGCCGAGGTCGCCCATGCCCCAGGACCGCTCGGAGAGGAGGGAGTACAGCTGGGCGAGGAAACCCCAGCTGCGGGTGGGGAGTCCGGGGAGCTTGTCGGGGGCGACGACGAGGGCCGCGCGCGCCGTGCCGCCGGCGCACTCGGCGGTGAGGACGTGCCGGCCGAGGGGCAGGTCGGCCGGGAGCCAGTGGGAGTGGCCGCGGGGCAGTTCCCACACGCCGCCGTCCTCCAGCTCGACGTGGAGGCGGGCGTCGGCGGGGACGTCGAGCGCGGTGCGACGCCCCTGGCGGACGACGACGCAGGGCGGCAGCAACCGGGCCTGCTGCTCGGCCCGGTGACGGTCCAGCGCCGCCCGCACCTCCTCCGGCGTCCCGGCCTCGACTCCGAGCGCCCGCAGCACCGCCACCAGTGTCCGCGCGCCGACCGGCACCCCGCCGGGCCCCGGGTCCTTCGGATCGACCCCGTGCACCTGTGCCAGCGCCACCAGTTCGGGTGGCGGGGCCGGAGCGTCCTGCGCCGGCACCTTGAGCCCGTCGGCTCCGTCACGGTCGAGATAAGCGGCCACTCGCGGCTCCTGCGATGTCTCGGCAACGCCAGTTCGGGACGACCACAGTCCTACCCGCGTGACGGCCCGATGACGCTGCGCGACACGAGCGCGAGCGGTCGACCGGCCGTCAGGAGGGGCCGGGGAGGGGGAACGGCGCGGCTGCGGGTGGGCGGAGGCGCGCGTCGAGAAAGGGACGAGGAGAGCGCGAGGGCGGCGAGCGGTCGACCGGCCGTCAGGAGGACCGGCCGCCCCGGGCGGTTCTGCTGGTGGGAGGGATGACCCGGGGGGGGAGGCACGGTGATCAATTGGGCAAAGTGGACATATCTGACGACGGCGTTGACACCGGGTTGGGTAGCTGGTGGGGTTGCGGCGATGTGGTCCAGGCCTGGCGAGGAGGCTCCTGTGCAAGCCCGAGTTTCCGTAGCGGCCGGGCGGCGGCTGCGGCAGCAGTTGGAGCAGAGCTCCGCGCTGCGCGATGTCCTGTACCACCCCGCGGCGCTGGCGGCCCGGCGGGCCACCGCGCGGACGTGCCGTCAGCTGGCGCCGAAGACGGCGGACCGGCTGATCGCCGACTTCAAGGGGACGGAGCCGCTGCTGGCGTC
This sequence comes from Kitasatospora sp. NPDC057904, assembly GCF_042887925.1. Lineage (NCBI taxonomy): Bacteria > Bacillati > Actinomycetota > Actinomycetes > Kitasatosporales > Streptomycetaceae > Kitasatospora > Kitasatospora sp. NPDC057904. The sequence continues at coordinate 105,961 of NZ_JBHVOL010000010.1, read as the reverse complement.
CGTGCGCGCCGAGCGGGCGGCCGGGAGCCGCGCGCCGGGGCGGCGGGCGCTGCAGATCGCGGCCGGTGTCGCCGCGGCGGCCGTGGTCGGCGGGCTCCTCGCGGGGCCGGTGCCGTCGGCGGCGGCGTACGCGGGGGTACCCGGGCCGGACGTGGTGAGCACCGCGCCGCAGACGCCGCTGGGGAGCGTGACGAACCCGCAGGTGTTCCCGCGGCCGCAGGAGCAGACGGTGGCCGGGAAGCCGGTCGTGGTGCCGGCCGCGGTGACGCTGGTGACGGCGCCGAAGGCGGACCACGGCGCGGTGGACGCGGTGCACGAGGTGCTCGGGATCGCCGGGGCCACCGACTTCACCACCGTGTCCGACGTCGACGCCCCGCCGGCCGCGGGCTCGCTCGTCGTGTACGTCGGCGGGCCGGCCGAGGGCGCGGGCGGCGCGGTGGACCGGGCGCTGCGCGACCTGGCCGCCGCGGGCGGGACGAAGGACGGCGCCGCGCCGTCGCTGATCGGGATGCCGATCGGCGGCTACGTGCTGACGGCCGGCCAGCTGCCCGCGCAGGGCGGCGGGACGTACGGCGCGGTGGTGCTGGCGGGCGCGGACGCGGCGGGCACCTTCTACGCGGCGCAGAGCCTGCGGCAGTTGCTGGCGGCGGTGCCGGCCGGGCAGGGGCAGAACCAGGCGCCCGGCGCCTCGGGGCTCGGCCTGCCGGGGATCACGCTGCGCGACTGGCCGTCCGGGGCGCCGGTGCGCGGCACCGCGGAGGCGTTCTACGGCACGCCGTGGACGGCGCAGCAGCGGCTGGACCAGGTGGAGTTCCTGGGCCGCTCGAAGCAGAACTTCTACCTCTACGCGCCCGGTGACGACCCGTACCGGCTGTCGCGCTGGCGCGACGCGTACCCGGCGGACAAGACGGCCGAGCTGCGCGAGCTGGGCGGCCGGGCGGCCGCCAACCACGTGACGCTCGGGTACGCCGTCGACCCGGGGCAGTCGTTCTGCTTCAGCTCGGGCAAGGACGTGGACGCGCTGGTGGCGAAGCTGGACGGGCTGCGCGCCCTCGGCTTCTCCGCGTTCCAGCTGCAGTTCCTGGACGTCAGCTACGACGAGTGGCACTGCTCCGACGACCGTTCGACGTACGGCACCGGGCCGGCCGCCGCGGCCAAGGCGCAGGCCGCGCTGGCCGCGAAGGTGCAGGACCGGCTGATCTCGAAGAACCCGGGCCTGGCGCCGCTGTCGATCGTGCCGACCGAGTACCACCAGTCGGGTTCGACGCCCTACCGCAAGGCGCTCGCGGACGCGCTGCCGGCCGGGGTGCAGGTGGCGTGGAGCGGGGTCGGGGTGATCCCGGAGAAGATCACCGGCGCTCAGGCCTCGGACACCGCGGGCCTGTACGGGCACCCGCTGGTCACCATGGACAACTACCCGGTCAACGACGCCAACCCGGACCGGCTCTACCTCGGCGCCTACACCGGGCGCGACCCGGAGGTGGCGAGCCGTTCGGCGGTGATGCTGACCGGGGCGATGCAGCAGCCGGTGGCCTCCCGGATAGCCCTGTCGACGGCCGGCGACTTCGCCTGGAACCCGGCCGCGTACAAGCCGGACGAGTCCTGGCAGGCCGCGCTGCGCACGATGGCCGGGCCGACCGGCGCCTCCGCGACCCCGGCCGGGTCGGCACTGGCGGCCGTCACCGCGCTGGCCGGCAACAGCTCGTCCTCGCCGCTGTCCAAGCAGGAGTCGGGCTACCTGACCCCGCTGATCGACAGGTTCTGGGCGACCGCCGAGCCCACCTCGGGCGCGGCCCCCGACCTCGCCAAGCTGATAGAGGCCGCGGGCCCGCTGCGGGAGGCGTTCGGCGCGATGGCCTCGGCCCAGGAGACGCTGGCCGGCACCGCGGCGACGTCCGCGCTGGCCGCCGAGGCCGGGCCGTGGCTGGCGCCACTGCACGGGTACGGGCTGGCCGGGCAGGCCGCCCTCGACATGCTGCTGGCGCAGCACGGCGGTGACGGCGCCGCCGCCTGGAAGGCCCGGGTGGAGCTGAACCGGCTGCGCGAGCAGCTGGCGCAGAGCCCGGCGACGATCGGCGCGGGCGTGCTCGGCCCGTTCCTGGAGCACGCGCTGCGGGCCGCCGACAACTGGGCGGGCGTGGTCAGCGGCGGCATCAGCCCGACGACGACGATGGGCTCCGCGCACGACCACCTGCCGGCGCTGATGACCGACGGCCAGGCCGACACCTTCTACTGGAGCTCCGCTCCCCCGCAGCCGGGCGACTCGGTCGGCGTGGACCTCGGCTCCGGGCGCCCGGTCAGCGGCGTCACCGTCCTGATGGGCGGCTGGGGCGACGGGCCGGACGCCCAGAGCGCGGTGGACGACTACATCCGCGACGGCGTGCTGGAGTACTCGACCGGCGAGGGCGGCTGGAAGCAGCTGGCCGTGGTGAAGAACCAGAAGACGGTCAGTGCCCAGGTGCCCGCTGGCACGGTGGTGCGGGCGGTGCGGCTGCGCGCCACCGCCGCCCAGAAGACCGCGGTGGCGGTGCGCGAGTTCACCGTGACGGCGCCGGACGAGGCCCCGGCGAGCGTCTCCGGCGGACCGGCCGCGCTGCCCGGCTCCTCGGCGGCGGCGGTGCTGGACGGCAACCCGGACACCGCCTACCGGGCGGCCAGCGCGCCGACCGCGCAGGACGAGCCGCTGACCGTCGAGCTGGGCGCGGCCCGGCCGGTGGACCGGCTCACCGTGCTGACCGACCCGAGCGTGAAGGCCACCGCGACCGTGTCGCTGCGGCGCCCGGACGGCACCTGGTTCGACATAGGGACGATCAACCCGGGCTACAACGAGCTGCCGGCCGGCGGCCAGCCCGCCGACGCGTTCCGGCTGACCTGGAAGCCGGGCGGCGACCCGCCGGTCGTCAACCAGGTGATCCCCTGGTACGCGGACGCCCCCGCGGCCCGGCTCACCCTGGCCGACCCGTCCCTGGACGTCGTGACCGGCGCGGCCGCGCCCGCCCAGACCCAGGCGACGGTCACGGCCGGCCGCCCCGAGGGCACCACCGGCAGCCTGCAAGCCGACGTGCCGGCGGCGGCGAAGGGCCTGACGGTGGCGCCGGCGGCCGGGGTGACGGTGCCGCGCGGCGGGAAGGTCGGGGTGCCGCTGCTGGTCAGCGCCGCGGCCGGGACGCCGTCCGGGACGTACCAGGTACCGGTGCAGTACGTGGCCGGCTCGACCGTCGTCAAGCAGGTGCTCCAGGTGCACGTGGTGCCGCCGACCGGCGGGGCGGACCTCGCGCTCGGCGCGAAGGCCACCTCCTCGGGCGACGAGACGGCGAACTTCCCGGCCTCGAACATCGCCGACGGCGACCCGAAGACCCGCTGGTCCTCGCCCGCGCAGGACAACGCCTGGGTGCAGCTGGAGCTGCCGCAGGCCGTCCGGCTCGGTGCTGCGGTGCTGCACTGGCAGGCCGCGTACGCCGCGTCGTACAAGATCCAGACCTCGTCGGACGGGGTCACCTGGACGACCGCGGCGAGCGTGGACAACGGCAAGGGCGGCGACGAGACGGTGCGCTTCGACGCCGCGAACGCCAAGTTCCTGCGGATGCAGGGTGTGACCCGGGCCACCAAGTACGGCTACTCGCTGTGGGGGATCGAGCTGTACGCCGTGACGCCGCCCGCGCAGCCGCAGCCGCCGGTGGCTCCTCCGGCGCAGCCGGGGACCCCGGGCACCCCCGGCACCACGCCCGCGCAGCAGCCGCAGCCGCAACCGGGACAGCCGGCCGCGGGACAGCAGCAGCCGGCCGCCGGGACGCCGCCCAAGCAGTAGTCCGTGCGGTGGTCCGTGCAGTGGCCCGCACAGCGGTCCGTGCGGTGGTCCGTGCAGTGGCCCGTGCAGTGGTCGCCCGCGGGGCGGCCGTACACACGGCGGGCCGCCGTGCTCCCCGGTGGGGTGCGCGGCGGCCCATGAGGCGTACCGAGATGTGACGGGGCAGGCCCTTGTGGAGCTCTGGTTCAGGCGGAGAGCGGTTCGGGCTGCTCGCCGCGGCGGACTGGGGCGGAGTGGGCGCCGTGCGCCCGGCCGATCGGGACCGAGTGGTTGGGCTCGGTATGGTCGTGGTGCTCGTACTCGCCCCACTGCGGGGCGCGTAGTTGGTCGCCGCCGCCGTACGGCTCCAGGTAGGGCCGCCAGCGGGGGTCCTTGATGCCGGTGCCGATGATCCGCCAGGCGAGGCCGGAGGGCGGCGCGGGCGGGCGCTTCATGCGCCAGCCGAGTTCGGTCAGGTGGCGGTCGGCCTTGGTGTGGTTGCAGCGGCGGCAGGCCGCCACGACGTTGTCCCACCGGTGCTGGCCGCCCCGGCTGCGCGGGATGACGTGGTCGACGCTGGTTGCGGCGGCCCCGCAGTAGACGCAGCGGCCGTGGTCGCGGGCGAACAGCGCCCGGCGGGTGAGCGGGACGGGCCCGCAGAACGGGACCCGGACGAAGCGGGTCAGGCGGACGACGGACGGCGCCGGAAGGGCGCTGGTGGCGCTGTGCAGAGTGACTCCGGTGTCCTCCAGGCTGACCGCCTTGTGGTTGAGGACCAGGATGAGTGCGCGGCGCATCGATACGACGCCGAGTGGCTCGTAGGACGCGTTGAGGACCAGGACATGCGGCACGGATGCCTCCTTGGACGCCTGCGGCGCGTGGCTCGCGCCGGGACGAGCGGTTGGATCACCCAACGGGTGAGTGATCTCCCCCAGTGTCGCCTTACGCCTTCGTACGGCGCCACCACTCCTGTGTAACGGACCTGACGTGATCTCCGGGTGTGGTTTCCGTCATACCCGATATGCCCGGCGGAAGGTCGGGTTGCACCAGGGCCCCCGGTAGGAGCCCTTCCGCTTCCCCTCGGGGGGACTGCTCGGCCGGTCGGAGCAGTGGTGGGGCCGCCTCCGGAGGGTGCCGGAGCGGTGCCGAGGCGGTGCCCGGACGGGTGCGCGCGGGAGCGCACCGGGGCGTTGACGGGGCGTCCGGGGCGGCCCGCGCGCCGTTCGGCGGGTCCGGTCGGGTGTTCGGTGCCCGCTAGGCTGGGGCAACGGTCCGCGGGTCGGGCTCGCTGCGGCACGGGACCGGGCAATGCCCCCTGCAAGGAAGGTCCCGCACGTGTTCCGCTCCGGCGTCCTCGGCCTCGCCGACGCGTCCTCCCAGTCGACGACGCCGTCCCCCGGCCCGACCGCGCCGCAGGTGCCGCAGCTCGACCTGCGGATCCCGACGAGCGCGCAGGAGGTCTCGGACACCACCAAGCAGGCGGCCAGCTGGTTCGACACCCACTGGCAGTCCTGGCTCGCCGCCGGGGTGCGGATCGTCTTCATCATCGTGCTGGCACTGGTGCTGCGCGCGGTGGTGCGCAAGCTCATCACGCAGCTGATAACCAGGATGGCGCGCGCCCACGAGAGCGCCGAGGAGCACGGCCGCATCGGCGGACTGCTCGCCAACACCGGGGTCGTCAACCCGGAGCGGCGCCAGCAGCGCTCGGAGGCGATCGGCTCGGTGCTGCGCAGCGTCGCGTCCTTCGGCATCCTCGGCACGGCGGCGCTCATGGTGCTCTCCGCGCTGGGGGTGAACCTGGCGCCGCTGCTGGCGAGCGCCGGTGTGGCCGGTGTGGCGATCGGTTTCGGCGCCCGCAACCTGGTCACGGACTTCCTCTCCGGCGTCTTCATGATCATGGAGGACCAGTACGGCGTCGGCGACGAGATCGACACCGGGGTGGCCGCCGGCACGGTGCTGGAGGTCGGCCTGCGGGTGACCAAGCTGCGCGGCGCGAACGGCGAGATCTGGTACATCCGCAACGGCGAGGTGAAGCGGATCGCCAACATGAGCCAGGGCTGGTCCACGGCCACCGTGGACGTCCAGGTCGGGTACAAGGAGGACCTCCTCCGGGCCGAGGACCTGATCCAGGAGACCGCCGAGGCGATGTCCAAGGAGGCTCCGTACGACGAGCTGATCTGGGAGCCGGTGTCGGTGCTGGGCGTGGAGTCGGTCGCGGCGGACTCGGTGGTGGTGCGGATCGAGGCCAGGACGGCGCCGGGCAAGGCGGCGATGGTGGCGCGGGCGATGCGCCAGCGGCTGAAGGCGGCCTTCGACCACGCCGGCATCAAGGTCAAGGAGGAGGCGGCGGCCACGGGCGTCGCGATCGCCGCGGCCCCGGACCCGTCGCCGCCGTCCTCACTGGCCGACCCGACCTCGGCGCGCTACAAGGCGACCGAGCCGATACCGGCACCGAAGCCGCCGATGGACGACCTCGCCAAGCCGTAAGCCGCCGACGGACGACCCGCCGAGCCGTAAGCCGCCGATGGACGACCCCGCCGGGCCGTAACACCCCTTCGCAGCGGCCGGGAAGGCCAGGACACGCGGACGAAAGCCCCGCTCCCACCGACGTGGGGGCGGGGCTTCGTGCTGCCCGGTAACGCTTCGGCATCCACCGCCCGGCGGGCCATTGACACTCCGCCGACGCTGACCGTACGGTCCTTCCCAAGCGACTGGAAAGTTTCCTAACAGTTCGCACCGTGGACCCGGGACACCCCCCGGGCGCTCCCCGGACACCCCCGGGAGTTCCCCCGGGTACGCCCCCGACCTGCCGGAAGAGGAGGATTCTGCGCGTGACCAAGACCACCGCCAAGGCCCCCCTCGCCGGCACCCCCAGCCTGCTGCGCGCCATCAACGACCGAGCCGCCCTCGAACTGCTGCTGGAGAACGGACCGCTCTCCCGCACCCAGATCGGCACGCTCACCGGGCTCTCCAAGCCCACCGCCTCCCAGCTGCTGGCGCGCCTGGAGGCGGCGGGCCTGGTCCTGCCGGTCGGCACCACGGCGGGCGGGCCCGGGCCCAACGCGCAGCTGTACCAGGTGAATCCGGCCGCCGGGTACGTCGCCGGGGTGGACGTCACGGCCACCGGGATCCGGGTCGCCGTCGCCGACATCACCGGCAGCACGCTCGCCGAGCACGTCGTGCCGGTGAAGGGCGCCCCGGCCGCCGGGACCGTCCCCCGGGTCGCCGCGGCGGTCGCCGACACGGTCCGGGCGGCCGGGATCGGCGAGGGCGCGCTGCACACCGTCGTGATCGGCGTCAGCGGCGCACCCGACCCCGTCACCGGCAAGCTGCGCTACGCCTCCCACCTGGCCGGCTGGCACTCGCCGACGCTCGTCGAGGAGCTGACCGGGGAGATCGGCGCCCCCGTGTCGATCGAGAACGACGTCAACCTCGCCGCCGTCGCCGAGCAGGCCTCGGGCGCGGCGCGGGGTTCCGAGGACTTCGTCCTGCTGTGGGCCGGTGCCGGGATCGGCGCCGCGATCGTGATCGCCGGGCGGCTGCACCGCGGCTTCACCGGCGGCGCCGGTGAGGTCGGCTACATGCCGGTGCCCGGCTCGCCGGTCGTGCGGGACGTGCGCCGCCGCAACTTCGGCGGGTTCCAGGACCTGGTCGGCGCGGCCGCCGTCCGGGCGCTGGCCCGCGAGCACGGGCTCGGCGCGCCCACCGCCGAGGAGACCATCGCCAAGGCCCTGGCGACCCCGGGCGCCGGCGAGGAGTTCCTCCGCGAACTGGCCGGCCGGATCGCCGTCGGGCTGGCCGTGATCGTCGCCGTCGTCGACCCCGAGCTGGTGGTCCTCTCCGGCGGCGTGCCGAGCGCCGGCGGCGAACATCTGCGCGCGCTCGTCCAGGAGGAACTCGCCCGGCTCTCGATCGCCCGCCCGGAAGTGCGCAGCAGCACCCTCGCCGGTTCACCCGTCCTGCTCGGCGCGCTCCAGCGCGCCCTGGCGGCCGCCCGCGAGGCGGTCTTCTCCACCCACTGACAGCCCCCTGCCCCTGCCGACTCCCCCCCCCCCCCCCCCCCCGACTCCCCCTGCGATCCACCCCTGCACCCACCTCTCCCCAACCCCCGACCGCGGGCGACGAGGCAATGACGCCTGCCCGCGCACCCCCAGGAGGACCTCGAAGTGCACCCCACCACCTCCCGCAGAGGCCGCCGCACGATCGCCGCCGTCACCGGCAGCGCCGTCCTCGCCCTGCTCGCCACCGCCTGCACCGGCAGCAACGACGCCGGCGGCAGCGACGACTCGGCGAGCGGCAAGGACGTCACCATCACCTTCTGGCACGGCTGGAGCCAGGACAACGAGGTGAAGGCGATCAACGACAACATCGCCGCCTTCGAGAAGGCCCACCCGAACATCCACGTCAAGGCCGTGGCCAACATCGCGGACGACAAGGTCAACCAGGCCCTGCGGGCCGGCGGCGACGACGCGCCGGACGTGGTCTCCTCCTTCACCACCAACAACGTTGGCATGTTCTGTTCGACCAAGGCCTTCATCGACCTCAACCCGCTGCTGAAGAAGAGCGGCATCGACGCCGCCAAGACCTTCCCGTCGGCGATGCTCAACTACACGCAGTTCCAGGGCAACCAGTGCACCCTGCCGCTGCTCGGCGACGCCTACGGCCTCTACTACAACAAGAAGGCCTTCGCCGCCGCCGGCATCACCGCCCCGCCGAAGACCTTCAGCGAGTTCGCCGACGCCGCGGCCAAGCTCACCGTCCCCGACGGCGACGGCTTCAAGCAGCTCGGCTTCATGCCGGACTACCACGGCTACGAGTCCACCACCGAGCACTTCCTCGGCCAGTACGGGCCGGCCTACTTCGGCGCGGACGGCAAGTCGGCCGTCGCCTCCGACCCGAAGGTCGCCGCGATGCTCACCTGGCAGAAGGGCCTCGTCGACAAGCTCGGCGGCTTCGACAAGCTGGAGAAGTACCGCTCCACCTTCGGCGAGGAGTTCAGCGAGAAGAACCCCTTCCACACCGGCCAGGTCGCCATGGCCATCGACGGCGAGTGGCGCACCAACTCGCTCGCCGAGAGCAAGCCCGACTTCGACTGGGCCACCGCCCCGTTCCCGGTGCCGGACGACCAGGCCGCCACCTACGGCCGCGGCTACCAGACCGGCACCGTCATCGGCATCGCCCGCAGCAGCAAGAAGCAGGCCGCCGCCTGGGAGCTCGTCAAGTACCTGACCACCGACACGGACGCGGTCGTCGGCTTCGCCAACGCGATCCACAACGTGCCGAGCACCTTCGCCGCGCTCGACTCGCCCAAGCTCAGCGGCGACCCGAACTTCAAGACCTTCCTGGACATCGCGAAGAACCCGAACTCCGGCACCACCCCGGCCAGCGCCAACGGCGGCGCCTACATCGTGTCGCTGCAGAACCTCGGCTACGCGTACGAGTCCGGCAAGCAGCCCGACCTCGCGGCCGGCCTCGCCGCCACCGCCAAGGAGATCGACGCCGCCATCGCCCAGGCGAAGTAACCGGCCCGGCACGGCAGTCCGAAGAACACGGCACTCGGAGCACCCCATGGCACTCGCGTTCGGCACCCGCAAGGGCACCGGACCCGCCGACCCGGCGGCGCACTCCACGCAGCACCTGCTGCGCCGGAAGCGCCGCCGGGAGGCGGCCCGCACCCTCGCGTTCCTCTCCCCCTGGCTGATCGGCTTCGGCGTCTTCTTCCTGTACCCGCTGATCTCCACCGTCTACTTCTCCTTCATGAAGTACGACGGGTTCTCGGCCCCCGCCTTCAACGGGCTGAAGAACTGGGACTACGTCTTCAACCACTACCCCTTCTTCTGGCAGGGCCTGCGCAACACCCTCTGGCTCGTCGTCGTCATGGTGTCCCTCCGGGTGCTGTTCGGGCTCGGCATCGGGCTGCTCATCACGAAGATCAAGAGCGGCGTCGGCTTCTTCCGCACCGCCTTCTACCTGCCCTACCTGGCCCCGCCGGTGGCCGCGACCGTCTCCTTCGCGTTCCTGCTCAACCCCGGCACCGGCCCGGTCAACCACTTCCTCGGCGAGCTCGGGCTCCCGCAGCCCGGCTGGTTCGCCGACCCGAACTGGTCCAAGCCCGCGCTCACCATGCTCGCCATGTGGGGCATCGGCGACCTGATGGTGATCTTCATGGCCGCCCTGCTGGACGTGCCCAAGGAGCAGTACGAGGCGGCCGAACTCGACGGCGCGGGGCCGCTCCAGCGCTTCCGCTACGTCACGCTGCCGAACATCTCGCCGATCATCACGTTCGCCGTGGTCACCGGCGTGATCCAGACCATGCAGTACTACACCCAGGCGATCGTCGCCGGGCGCGTCGCCAGCGGCATCGCGGGCAACTCCGGGCAGCAGTTCGAGCCCGGCTTCCCGCAGGGCTCCACCTGGACCCTGCCGCAGATGGTGTACAACCTCGGCTTCCAGCGCTTCGACACCGGCTCCGCCTGCGTCGTCGCCCTGGTCCTGTTCGCCATCGCGATGGCCGTCACCTCCCTCCTGCTGCGCCGCCGCTCCGGCTTCATGGCGAGCGAGGACTAGCGGACCAGCGGATCAGCGGACCAGTGAGGACCCGTTCATGACTCTCAGCACCCCCGTACTCGCCAAGGCCTCGTCGCCCTCGGGACGTTCGGCCGCCTCCGCGGCCGCCCGGCGGCGCGCCGCGCTCAACTGGGTGGCCGTCCACGCCCTGGGCATCGCCGCCGCGCTGTTCTTCATCCTCCCGTTCGTCTTCGCCTTCCTGACCTCCGTCATGACGGACAGCCAGGCGCTCACGACGAACTACTGGCCCACCTCCTGGCAGTGGGGCAACTACACCAAGGTGTGGGAGGCGCCCGGGTTCCTCACCTGGTGGCGCAACACCCTGGTCTACGCCGGCGCCGGCACGCTGCTGACCGTCGTCTCCAGCCTCCCGGTCGCCTACGCGCTCGCCAAGTTCCGCTTCCGCGGCCGGAAACTGGCGCTCATGGCGGTCATCTCGATGATGATGCTGCCGCCGCAGGTCACCATCATCCCGATGTACCTGTTCTGGGCGAAGCAGATGCACCTCACCGGCACCCTGTGGCCGCTGATCATCCCGATGGCCTTCGGCGACGCCTTCTCCATCTTCCTGCTGCGCCAGTTCCTCACCACCATCCCCAAGGAGTACATCGAGGCGGCCCGGATCGACGGCTGCGGCGACCTGCGCACCCTGCTGCGCGTCGTGCTGCCGATGGCCAAGCCGGCCATCGCCGCCGTCGCCCTGTTCCAGTTCTTCTACTGCTGGAACGACTACTTCGGCCCGCAGATCTACGCCAGCGAGAACCACGCCGCCTGGACGCTCTCCTACGGCCTGGAGTCCTTCAAGGGCGCCCACCACACCAACTGGAACCTCACCATGGCCGCCACCCTCCTCGTGATGGCACCGGTGATCCTCCTCTTCTTCTTCGCGCAGAAGGCCTTCATCGAAGGCGTGACACTGACAGGGGTCAAGGGCTGATGTCCGCAACCAAGTCCGTACTCAAGCTGGCGATCGTCGGCGGTGGTTCGACGTACACCCCGGAGCTGATCGACGGCTTCGCCCGGCTGCGGGACACCCTGCCGATCGGCGAACTCGTCCTGATCGACCCGGCCGCCGAACGGCTGGAGCTGATCGGCGGGCTGGCGCGGCGCATCTTCGCCAAGCAGGGCCACCCGGCGGTCGTGTCCACCACGACGGACGTCGCAGCCGGCGTCGCCGACGCCGACGCCGTCCTGCTCCAGCTGCGCGTCGGCGGACAGGCCGCCCGCAACCAGGACGAGACGTGGCCGCTGGAGTGCGGCTGCGTCGGCCAGGAGACCACCGGCGCCGGCGGGCTCGCCAAGGCGCTGCGCACCGTCCCCGTCGTGCTGGACATCGCCGACACCGTCCGCCGGGCCAACCCGGACGCCTGGATCGTCGACTTCACCAACCCGGTCGGCATCGTCACCCGGGCCCTCCAGGAGGCCGGGCACAAGGCCGTCGGCCTGTGCAACGTCGCGATCGGCTTCCAGCGGAAGTTCGCCGCGCACCTCGGGGTGGCGCCGGAGCTCGTCCGGCTCGACCACGTCGGCCTCAACCACCTCACCTGGGAGCGCGGCGTCACCCTGCTCGACGCCCCCGGCGCGGCGGGCGGGCGGGAGGTGCTGCCCGAGCTGCTCCGCGACTTCGGCAAGGAGATCGCCGACGACCTCCACCTGCCGCAGGCCGTCGTGCAGCGCCTCGGCGTCGTCCCGTCCTACTACCTGCGGTACTACTACCAGCACGACGAGGTCGTCGAGGAGCTCAAGGCGCAGGGCTCGCGGGCCGCGCAGGTCGCCGAGATCGAGCGGCAGCTGCTGGAGATGTACGCCGACCCCGCCCTCGACACCAAGCCCGAACTGCTGGGCAAGCGCGGCGGCGCGTTCTACTCCGAGGCCGCCGTCCAGCTCATCGCCGCCCTGCTCGGCACCGACGGCGGCACCTCCGTCCAGGTCGTCAACACCCGCAACGACGGCGTACTGCCCTTCCTGCCCGACGACGCCGTCATCGAGGTGCCGGCCGAGGTCGACGCGGCCGGCGTCCGCCCGCTGCCGCAGCGGCCCGTCGAGCCGCTCTACGCCGGGCTCGTCGCGGCCGTCACCTCGTACGAGCACCTCGCCCTCGACGCCGCCCTGCGCGGCGGGCGCGACCGCGTGTACGACGCGCTGCTCGCCCACCCGCTGGTCGGCCAGTTCGACCTCGCCGACCGGCTGACGGACCGGCTGCTCGCCCACAACCGCGAGCACCTCGCCTGGGCCTGACGTCCGGGGCGCCGGGCGGTCGCGCTCGTCCTGACGTCCGGGCGTTCGGGCGTTCGGGCGTCCGGGCGTGCCGGCGTGCAGGCGCCCCGGGCATCCGGGCGTGCAGGCGTCCCGGGCCCGCTGTGACGGCCCGACGTCCGCGCCCCGGCGTCACCGTGGACGGCCCGGCCCGCGATATGAGGGTGTCGCGGGCCGGGCTCCGCGAGCGGACCGCCCACCCCCGGCCGGGGCACCACCGGCCGGGCCACCCGGCCGGGCACCCTCGGCCGGGCCACGTACGAGTCGCGGGGACCTGATGACCCACCAGCCCGAACCACTCCTGCCCGGCGTGCTCGCCATCGACGCCGGCAACTCCAAGACCGACGTCGCCCTGATCGGCGCGGACGGCACCGTCCTCGGCACCGCCCGCGGCGGCGGCTTCGCACCGCAGAAGATCGGCGGCGAGGCCGCCGTCGCCGGCCTCGCCCCGCTGGTCGACGAGGCCGCGCGCGCGGCCGGGCACCCCACCTGGACCGGCCGGCTGACCACCCACGTCAGCGCGTGCCTCGCCAACGCCGACCTCCCCGTGGAGGAGGAGGCGCTGCGCACCGCGCTGGAATCCCACCCCTGGGGCGTCAGCAACACCGTCGTCAACGACACCTTCGGCCTGCTGCGCGCCGGCACCGACGGCCCGCGCGGCGTCGCCGTCGTCTGCGGCGCCGGCATCAACTGCGTCGGCGTCCTCCCGGACGGCCGCACCGCGCGCTTCCCCGCCCTCGGCGAGCTCACGGGCGACTGGGGCGGCGGCGCCAGCCTCGCCGGCCACAGCATGTGGCACGCCGTGCGCGCCGAGGACGGGCGCGGCGGGCCCACCGCCCTCGCCCGGGCCATCGCCGAGCACTACGGGCTGCCCAGCGCCGGCGCCGTCGCCGAGGCCGTCCACCTCGGGCACCTGCCGGCGGCGCGGCTGCACGAGATCGTCCGGGTGCTGTTCGCCGTCGCGGACGCGGGGGACCCGACCGCGCGGGAGCTCGTCGACCGGCAGGCCGACGAGATCGTCCGGCTCGCCGTCGTCGCGCTCACCCGGCTGCAGCTGCTCGACGCGCCCGCCCCGGTCGTGCTCGGCGGCGGGGTGCTCGCCTCCCGGCAGCCGCTGCTCCTCGACAACGTCACGGCGCGCCTCGCGAAGGCCGCGCCGCTGGCCGAGCCGCGGGTCGTCGTCGCGCCGCCGGTGCTCGGGGCGGCCCTGCTCGGGCTCGACCACCTGGGCGGCGACGCACGGGCGCAGGCGCGGGTGCGGGAGGCGTACGAGGCCGGGCGGCCGGTCGCGGCGTGAACCGGCCCTGAGCCTCCGGTCGTCCTGGCCTTCCGGCCCTCTTGAACTTCCGGCCCTCCTGAACTTCCGGCCCTCCTGAACTTCCCGTCCCCGTCGGGTCCGCACATCCGACGGGGGCGGGAACCGCACCCCGGCCCGCACACGTGTAACCGGATGTCCGCGTCCACGACCGGATGTACACGTCCGCCACGTTGCCGGGGAGACTGGTGCCATGGCCACGCCCCGCATCCTGCTCACCGCCGTCCTCTCCTGCACCGCCGTGGCCCTCACCGTCGCCGGACTCGCCTCCTGCACCCCCGTCGACGAGCACCCGACGGCCGTGAGCGCGTCCAGCGAGTCCGGCGGCCCGGACGACGACCCCGGGGACGCCGGCGACCCCGGGGACGCCGGTGACGCCGGTGACGACGCCGTCGAGGCGGTCCCTTCACTGCCGTCCGCCCCCGCCACGTGCTCGCCGGCCGGCGAGCACCCCGGGCACACCGTGCTGCTCGTCGTCGCCGCGGACCCGGCGGACCCCGCAGGGGCGGCGGACGCCGCGGGCGCCCTGGACGGCCCCGGGCTCACCGCCCGGGCCACCCGGTACCTCTGCTCGCCGAACCGCTTCGAGCCCGTCGGCCGCCCGATGCGCTACTCCTTCGCCGCCGCCGGCGTCGACGCCGCCCTCGTCGACCGCCGGAACGGCGACCCCGCCAAACCGGTGCCGCTGCCAGAACTCCTCACCCACCTCGACGACTGCCTCGCCGCCCGCCCTCCTGCCACCCCCTACGGCTGCTACGGCAACACGTACGACGTCGTCCTCGACTCGCACGGGCGCATCATGCGGATCACGGAACTCGGCCGCCCGTAGGGATTCAGCGGGCCGGGCCCCCGCGATAGGTTGGTGCCCCGGATCGATCGGAGGGGCGGGTGACGTGCGCGAACACGAGCCGGACGGCGCTGACCACCCCGTCGTCGACCGCCCTGGCGCTGACCACCCCGCTGCGCCGGAACACCCGCCGCGCCGCGCCCGCGCCATCGCCGACAAGATCGACCACCTGATCTCCCGCGACGCCGCCCGGGCCGCCGGACGCGCCCCCACCTACCGCGAACTCGCCGACCGCATCAACACCCTGGCCGGACGCGACGTCATCTCCAAGGACACCATCCGCAACCTCCACCACGGCGTCACGCAGAAGGGCCAGAGCCCCAACCCGACCGTCGACACCCTCGACTGGCTCGGCCGCGGCTTCGGCATCCGGCAGGGCGCGGCCTACTTCCTGGACGACCGCAGGACCGCCGACGTCGACGAACAGCTCGACCGCCTCGACAAGTTCGGGGACCTCCGGCAGGCCCTCGGCAACTCCGGGGTGGTCAGCCTGGTCAAGCGCGCCTCGGGACTGTCCGACAACAGCCTGAACATGCTGCTCGTCCTCGCCGAACGGCTCAAGACCCTGGAGGAAGGGGCGTCGGGAGCGGACGGCCTCAGGGGCTCGGACGCGAACTGAGGCCGTCCGCCTGCTCGTGTGCCCGCCCGCATGTACGCCCGCTCGCCTGCACGTGCGCCCGCTCGCCGATCGCCGCCGACTGAAGGAACGTTTTCCCGCATGCCACTTCCCCGCGGCCTCCGCAGGCGCTGCGAGAACATCCTCGGCGCCCTCGACCTGCCCGTCCCGTTCACCGTCGAAGGCTTCCGCGCCTCGCTCGAACGCCACCGGGGCCGGCCGATCGCCATGGAACCCCTGCCTGCCCTCGGCCAGGACGCCCCCTGCGGACTGTGGATCGCCCTCCCCAGCATCGACGTCGTCTTCTACGAACGGCACACCACCCCCGCCCACCAGGACCTCATCAAGCTCCACGAACTCGGGCACGTCGCCTGCGAGCACACCGGCGTCCTCGAACTGCGCCACCTCACCGGTCTGTTGCCGGACCTCACCCCCGAATTCGTCGCCCGGGCCCTCGGCCTGGCCCGCACGAGCTACACCACCGTCGAAGAACAGGAGGCGGAGATGATAGCCCTGCTGCTCGCCGACCTCGCGGGCACCGACCGCGCGCGCACGGAATCCTCCCAACGGCTCGTCGACAGCATGCTCAGCCCGGTCGAACCCCTCCGGCGCGGGCGGCGGTCCGCGGGAGGGCGAGGCTGAGGATGCTGCGCTCCGTCTTCGAGATCCTCGTCCCCGCCCTCCTGTGGACCGCCGTCGCCTGGCGCGCGCCCCGGGCCTTCCGCTCCCCCGCCACCCGCGCCCTCTGGGGCACCGTGGCCGCGATGGCGCTCGCGCTCACCACCCGGCCCGCCCCCGTCGCCCGCCTCCTGGAGGACGGCACCGGGCTGCCCGAGGTGTCCGTCCTGATCAAGCACCTCCTCGGCATCGCGGCGGCGACCTGCCTGCTCGACTACGTCTTCGCGATCCACGGGAAGCCAGGGACGGGCATCCGCTCGGCGAAGGTCCGGCACGCGGCGGCGGCCGTGACGTGCGGGGTGATGGCGGTGCTGTCGGTCTTCTTCTTCAAGCACGAGCAGATCGGGCCCGACGGCATCGACGCGCACTACGCCGACCGGCCGGTGCAGCTCTACCTCACCGTCTACTACCTGTTCTTCTTCGCCTCGACACTGCTCGCCTCCCGGCTCTTCTGGTCGAACCGGCTCAACGTGCCCCGCGGCCTCCTGCGGACGGGCGTCCGGCTGATGGCGGCGAGCACCGGGACCGGGGCGGTGTACGTCCTGTACCGGGTGTACTACATCGCGGCGCACACCGCCGTCGCACACGACCCCGTCACCGGGAAACCCGCCCCGCCGTACGACCCCGTCGGCGAGCTCCTGCCGGCCACGGCGGCCGTCCTGCTCGTACTCGGCCTCGCCATGCCGCCCCTGCGGACGGTGAGCCGCTACGTCCGCGACCAGCACGCCATGTGGCGGCTCCACCCCCTCTGGGCCGACCTCGTCGCGGCGGCGCCGCAGGTCGTCTTCGGCACCCCGGCGGGACGGGTCCGCAACCTCTTCGCCCTCGGCGACCGCTCGCTGGACGTCGCCCACCGGGCGTTCGAGATCCGCGACGCGGCACTGGCCCTGCGGGACGGCCTGCCGTCCTCGGCCCCCGGCACGGGCGCGGCGGTCGCCGCGGTCGCGCCGGGCGACCGAGCGCGCGCCGAGGCCGCCTGGTTCCACGCCGCCCTCCACCACCACACCACCGGCCACCCCCCGGCCACCGGCATGCCCCCCGAACCCGCCCACCCCGGCGGCGCCACCCCGCAGGAGGAGATCACCTGGCTCCTGAAGGTGGCCACCGCCTACCGCCGCCTACCCGCCTGAGACCGCGCGCAGGAGGTCGGGCCGACCGACCTCTGGCGCCCGCCCCCTGGGAATCGAACGAATCAACACCACACCACCCGGGGCCATGCGGCGCACAGAAAGTCGCCCAAGTCGACCTCCCGAATGCGAATCCACACAGAACCGCCCGGGGCAGCGAAGGCTGGTGCGCGAGAAGTCGGCCCCGTCGACTTCTCTTACCTGGCCGCTGGGGGCCAGGCGAAGCGACGCGGGACCACCTGGCACAGCGGCGCACAGGAAGTCGATCCGGCCAACTTCCCGCGCCCGGCGAATAGAAGCGGCTCCACCCCGGGGCGCCGGCGGGCGGAGTGGAGGCGCCCGCACAGGAAGTCGGCCAAATCGACCTCCCACGCACCCCGCGCACCCACCCCAACCGACGGCCGCGCGCACGCAAGCCAGCAACTGGAAGCACCCCAGCCGGACGCAGGGCCAGCGGCACACAGGAAGTCGAGCCCATCGACTGCTCGTACCTGGCCGCTGGGGGCAAGGCGACGCCACGCCGCACCACCTGGCACAGCAGCGCGCAGGAAGTCGAGCCCGCCGACTTCCCGCGCCCGGCCATTGCGGGCAAGGCGAAGCCACACAGCGCCACCTGGCACAGCGGCGCACAGGAAGTCGAGCCCGCCGACTTCTCGTACCTGGCCGCTGGGGGCAAGGCGAAGCGACGCGGGACCACCTGGCACAGCGGCGCACAGGAAGTCGATC
>NZ_JBHVOL010000010.1:0-87945 GCF_042887925.1 Kitasatospora sp. NPDC057904 | reverse complement strand
TGAGTGGAGGCGCCCGCACAGGAAGTCGGCCAATTCGACCTCCCACGCACCCTGCACACCCACCCCAACCGGCGGCCGCGCGCACGCAAGCCAGCAGGCACAGCCACGCAGGCCAACAGTTGGAAGCAACACGGTCGGAAAGCGGATCCTGCCGGACACAGGAAGTCGAGCCAACCGACTTCCTGTGTCCGGCGGTTGGGAGCTGGGCGAATCGACGCGGCACCGCTAGCGGCCGGGTGACGCGCGGAAGATCGGGCCCGTCGACTCCTCGTGCCCGGCCGTTGAGGGGGCAGGCGAAGCAACGCAGCACCACCTGGGGCAGGGGCACGCAGGAAGTCGAGCCCGCCGACTTCTCGCGCCCGGCGATAAGGGGCCCATGAGCGGAGCGCTGACGAAAGGTCGGCCTCATCGACTTTTCGTCAGAGCGTGCAGAGTAGGTGGAACCGACACCGCCGGACGCGGAGCCGTTGGCGAGGTGGGACGCAGGAAGTCGGGCACGTCGACTTCTCACGCCCGGCGATAAGGGCACGGGCGAAGCGACGCGGGGCCGGCTGGGGCTGAGGCGCGTAGGAAGTCGAGGCGGCCGACTTCTCACGCCTGGTGATATGGGGGCGGACGAAACGACGCGGGGCCGGCTGGGGCTGAGGCGCGTAGGAAGTCGAGGCGGCCGACTTCTCGTGCCCGGCCATAAGGGCACGGGTGAAGCGACGTGGGGCCGGCTGGGGCTGCGGCGTGGGCGATGTTTTGCGGGTGGGGTGTCCATTGGGTGGGCGGGGGTGGCCGGGGTGGGGGTGGTCGGGTTGGGTGGGCGGTATGGGTGATGGGCGGCGGTGGGTGGTGTTGGTCGTCGGGATGGTGGCGATGGCCTCGGGGTGTGCGTTCCAGTTCGGGTTGCCGTACCTCATTCCGGCCTTGCGGGCGGGCGGGTTGTCCCTGGGGCAGGCGGGGTTGGTGGCGGCCTGTCCCACCATCGGGTTGGTGTTGACGCTCGCGGCCTGGGGTGCGGCGGCGGACCGCTGGGGGGAGCGGTGGGTGCTGGCGTCGGGGCTCGGGGTGGGGGGCCTGGTGCTGCTGGGGGCGTCGGCGGTGCACGGGACGGTCGGGTTGGCGGTGTGCTTCCTGGTCGCGGGGGCGGCCGGGGCGTCGGCGCACGCGTCGAGCGGGCGGTTGATCCTCGGGTGGTTCCCGGCGCGGGAGCGCGGGTTGGCGATGGGGCTGCGGCAGACGTCGCTGCCGTTGGGAGTCGCGCTGGCGGCCCTCCTGCTGCCACCGTTGGCCGCACACGGACGGTCCTTGGCGCTGGCGGTGCTCGGCGCGTTGAGCGTGGCCGCGGCACTGCTGGTCGTCGTGCTGGTGCGGGACCCGGCGCGGCTCGGGGGCGGCTCCGGGGAGAAGCGCGGGAACCCGTACCGGACGCCGGTGTTGTGGCGGCTGCACGGTGCGGCGACCCTGCTGGTCGTGCCGCAGTTCACGGTGTCCGTGTTCGCGTTCGTGTTCCTGGTGGAGGAGCGCGGCTGGTCGCCGTCGACGGCCGGTCCGGTGCTGGCGGGTGTGCAGGTGGCGGGGGCCGGGGCGCGGTTGGCGGCCGGGTGGTGGTCGGACCGGGCGGGGAGCCGGACGGTGCCGATGCGGCGTCTGGCGCTGACGGCGGCCGGCGTACTGGCGGTGCTGGCGGCGGGGGCGTTCGCGCGCTCGGCGGCGGCGACGGTGGCGTTGATGGCCGCGGGCGTGGTGACGGTGTCGACGAACGGGCTGTCGTTCACGGCGGTGGCCGAGTACGCGGGCGGTTCGTGGGCGGGCCGCGCGCTGGGGGTGCACACGACGGTGCAGAACGCGGTGGCGGCGGGCGTCGCTCCGACGGCCGGTGCGTTGATCGGCGTGACGGGCTACGCGTGGGCGTACGCGGCGGTGGTGGCGTTCCCGCTGGTCGCGGCGCTGGTGGTGCCGGGGCCGGACTCCTTGCGCGGGACGGCACTTGACCTCAAGGGCGCTTGAGCTCATCGAATGGTCGCATCCGATCCGTCGATGCGACGGGCGAGAGGCGAGAGGTCAGGTCATGACGAACGACGTGCTGGTGGTGGGGTCCGTCCCGGAGGACGTGCGGCGGGCCGCGACCGGGGTGGTGAAGGCGCTGGAGCGGGCGTTCAACGAGAAGGACGGGGACGCGCTGGCCGCGCAGTTCGCGCGGCGGACGTCGTGGTCGAACGCCCGCGGCCTGCGGCTGGACGACCGCGCGTCGATCGCCGAGTTCAGCGGGCCCGCGCTGAAGGGGTTCCTCGCGGACTTCTACGCGCGCTACGACGTCGTCAAGCTGCTGGAGATCGCGCCCGACGTCATCGCGGTGAACGTCGCCCAGCAGCCGACCGACCGGGCGGGCAACCCGGTCGACGGCGTGCGCGGGGCGACGCTCTACATCGTCGCGCGGCAGGACGAAGGCTGGCGGATCGTCGCCGGCCAGAACACGGCCGTCGAGCCGCCCGCCGCCGAGCCGCCCGCCAGCAACTGACGTGAGGCGCCAGGGCCCCGACCGGGAGGACCAACCCGGCCGGGGCCCCGACGTGTTGTGTGGACGGTCTCCATACTGTTGCGGAACTCCCCTCCGAATGTTGATAGAAGGCGTCGCTACGCGCATGGACGTGCCCTGACCTGCCCGCTTTTGGAGTTCGCTACGGTACGGCTGGGTTTCCTTTGCTCCCGATCTCGTTGACCCGCTTTCAGCGGCTCTGCTTTGCTTCGGGCCACCCTTTCGGCCCCATGAACCGCCGGCGCACCCCACACCTCCGCGCCGGCGGCAGAGAGGAACCCTCACGATGGGCATGTCCCCCACCTCCAGAGTCCTGACCGGCCTCTCCTCGCTGGTGCTGGCCGCCGCCGGCTTCGCCGGTGCCGCACCCGCGCAGGCGGACCAGCCCGGCAGCGAGTTCGCCGGGCACACCCACCCGTACCGGCACGGCGTCGTCCCCACCAAGGAGGCCGGCGCCGCCGCGGCCGGGAAGCGCACGTCGAACCTCAACTACGGCGGCGGTGTCGACGGCATCGGCGTCACCACCGGCGCTCCCAGGGTGTACCTGGTCTTCTGGGGCTCCCAGTGGGGCACCCAGGGCACCGACGCCAACGGCTACACCACGCTCTCGGGTGACCCGAGCGGCATCGCCGTCCGCGCGCAGCAGTTGTTCAAGGGCCTGGGCACGAACAACGAGACCTGGTCCGGCGTCATGACGCAGTACTGCGAGGGCATCACCAAGGGCGCGACCTCCTGCCCGTCCACCGCCGCCCACGTCGGCTACCCGACCGGCGGCGCGCTGGCCGGCGTCTGGGTCGACCCGTCGGCCGCCGCCCCGGGCCAGGCCACCGGCAACCAGATCGCCAACGAGGCGATCAAGGCCGCCGGGCACTTCGGCAACACCACCGGTGCGGCCAACCGCAACGTCCAGTACGTGGTGCTCTCCCCCACCGGCACCCACCCGGACGGCTTCAACACCACCTCCGGCAGCTTCTGCGCCTGGCACGACTGGAACGGCGACTCCACCCTGAGCGGCGGCGCGGCCTCCTCCCCGTACGGCGACATCGCGTTCACCAACGACCCGTACGTCACCGACATGGGCACCTCGTGCGGCCAGAACTACGTCAACACCGGCACCGCGGGCCTGCTGGACGGCGTGACGATGGTGTACGGCCACGAGTACTCCGAGACCATCACCGACCAGAACCCGGCCGGCGGCTGGACCGACTCGTCCGGCTCCGAGAACGCCGACAAGTGCGCCTGGAAGGGCACCGGCGGCGTGGGCGGCGCGCAGAACGTGACGCTCGCGACGGGCTCGTTCGCGATGCAGGGCACCTGGGCGAACGACTACAACGGCGGCGCGGGCGGCTGCGAGATCTCGCACCCGGTCGTTCCCTGAACTGTCCGGGCACCCGTCCGGGCACCCGTCCGGGCAACCATCCGGGCAACCGTCTGAGCACCACGTGAGAACCATCTGAAGGCCGCCGGAAAACAGGCGCCGGGGCGGGCAGTGCGGGCCCGCCCCGGCGCTTTGCCGTGCCCGGGGGGATAGGGGCGCGGAGCCGCCGTCGGGACCTACGGTGCGACGAGGCCGAACTCGTAGGCCTGGATGACCAGGTGGACCCGGTCGCGGGCGTCGAGTTTGGCGAAGAGCCGGGCGACGTGCGCCTTCGCCGTGGCCACGCTGATGACGAGTTCCGCGGCGATCTCGGCGTTCGACAGCCCCCGCCCGACCAGCGTGAGCACCTCGCGTTCGCGTTCGGTGACGATCGAGGCGACGGGCCGGCGCGGGGTCGGCGCGGACTGCGGGCGGGCGGCGAACTCGCCGATCAGACGGCGGGTGACGCTCGGCGCGATGAGGGCGTCCCCGGCGGCGACGACGCGGATGCCGTCGAGGATGGTCTCCAGGGCGAGGTCCTTGACGAGGAACCCGCTCGCGCCGGCGCGCAGCGCGCCGTACACGTAGTCGTCGTCGTCGAAGGTGGTGAGGACGAGCACGTGGGTGTCCACGCCGGGGTCGGCGGCGATGCGGCGGGTGGCCTCGATGCCGTCGACGCCGGGCATGCGGATGTCCATGACGGCGACGTCCGGGCGCAGCCGGGTGACGAGGTCGACGGCCTCGGCGCCGTCGCCGGCCTCGCCGACGACCTCCAGGTCGGGGGTGTCGGCGATGAGCACGCGCAGGCCGGTGCGGATGAGCGGCTGGTCGTCGACCAGGACGACTCGGATCACGGTCCCACCTCCAGGGGGAAGTCCGCGGGGAGCGGTAGTCGGGCGGCGACGCGGAAGCCGCCTTCGGGGCGCGGGCCGGCGCTGAACTCGCCGTTCAGCAGGCTGACCCGTTCGCGCATGCCGGCGATGCCGTAGCCGGTGCCGGATCCGCGCCCCGGGCCCGAGCCGTGGCCCGGGCCGGCTCCGGAGCCGCCGCCCGCGCCGGCACCGACGCCCAGGTCGACGACGGTGACCTCGACCTCGTCCGGGCGGTGGTCGACGGTGACGTGGCAGTCCCTCGTCCCGGAGTGCTTGACCACGTTGGTCACCGCCTCCTGGACGATCCGGAAGGCGGCGAGGTCGACGTCGGCGGGCAGGTGGCGCGGCTCGCCGGTGCGGGTGAGTGCGACGCGGACGCCGGCGACCGCGGTGTTCGCCACGAGCCGGTCCAACTCGGCCAGTCCGGGCGCGACTTCGAGCGGCGCGGACTCGCCCTCGCCCTGCCGCAGCGCGCCGAGCATGCGGCGCAGTCCGGCGAGGGTCTCGCGGCTGGTGGCCTCGATGGCATCGAGCGCGTTGCGGGTCTCGGCGGGCTGGGTGTCCATGACGCGGCGGCCCATGCCGGCCTGGATCGCGATGATGCCGATGTTGTGGGCGACCATGTCGTGCAACTCGCGGGCGATGCGCAACCGTTCGGCGGTGACGGCCTGTTCGGTGGCGCGCCCGCGCAGGGCTTCGGTGTGGCGGCGGCTCTGGTGGATCGTGTTGCCGACGAGCCAGGCGATGGCAACGGTCGCGCCGATGCCGCCGTAGGCCATCGGGTTGACGGGGTAGCCGTTGAGGGCGCCCCAGAGGAACAGTCCGAGGAGCATGGCGAGCGGCATCCCGGCGGCGCAGAGGGAGACGAGCCGGGTGCGGGTGGCGGCGCAGTAGCCGACGACGGCGTCGGCGATCAGGAACTGGAGGACGGTCGTCTCGGGGACCTTCCACATGCCGAGCGAGAAGAGGCCGCCCGCGAGCGCCACCGCGATGGCGGCGAGCGGCAGGCGCACCAGCAGCGCGGCGACGGACGTGGTGACGACCGCCGTGACGACGAGCGGCATGTCCTCGGGGTTGCCGTCATAGGTGAGGAGGTGGCGCAGTTCGTCGGCGCGCGTGAAGAACCGGAAGACGACGACGGCCGCCCAGAACGCCGCCACCCACACGCCCGGGGGCAGGCGCCGGAGCAGCGGCGGGCGGGCTTCGATGATCATCGCCCGATCGTATCGATCATCCGTGCGCCGCACAGTGGCCCACGGGCCTAATCCCCGGGGCCACTGCACCGGTCGCGCGGTGTGTCCCGTGGGCCGCGCGGTGTGTCCCGTCGCCCGATGCCCGTGCACGGCTCCGACCGGCACCGTTGTCCCCGTGATCGAGATCGAGCGACTCAACAAGCGGTACGGCGACAAGCTCGCCGTCGACGACCTGTCCTTCACCGTCCGGCCGGGCACCGTCACCGGCTTCCTCGGCCCCAACGGCGCCGGCAAGTCCACCACCCTCAGGATGGTCCTGGGGCTCAACACGCCCACCGGCGGCACCGTCACCGTCGACGGCGTCCCGTTCGCCGGGCGCCCGCGCGGCCTGCGGCACGTCGGCGCCCTGCTGGACGCGCAGGACGTGCACGGCGGGCGCAGCGCCCGGGCGCACCTCGCGGCGCTGGCCCGCAGCAACCGGATCCCGCTCGGGCGGGTGGACGAGGTGCTGGCGGAGGTCGGGCTCGGCAAGGCCGCCGGGCGCCGGATCGGCGGGTACTCGCTGGGCATGAAGCAGCGGCTGGGCATCGCCGGCGCGCTGCTGGGCGATCCGCCGGTGCTGCTCTTCGACGAGCCGCTCAACGGGCTGGACCCGGAGGGCGTGCTGTGGGTGCGCGGGCTGTTCCGGCGGCTCGCGGAGGAGGGGCGGACGGTCTTCGTCTCCAGCCACATGATGGCCGAGATGGAGCACACCGCCGACCGGCTGATCGTGATCGGCCGGGGCCGGCTGATCGCCGACGAGAGCCTCGCGGACTTCTCGGCCCGGCACGCGGTGGCGGGCGTGGCCGTGCGGACGCCCGAACTCGCCTCACTGGTACCGGTCTTGACGGACGCGGGCGCCGAGGTGCGGCGCGAAGGCCCGGAGGCCGGCCTGGTGACCGGCCTGCCCGCCGCCCGGATCGGCGAACTGGCCCTGCGGCACGGCGTGGTGCTGCACGAGCTCGCCCCCCGTACGTCCTCCCTGGAGTCGGCGTTCATGTCCCTGACCGCCGACAGCGTCGAGTACCTGGCCGGAGATGCCCGATGAGTACCGTGACCGTTCAGCCCGCAGCCCCGCTCCAGCCCGCGGCGCCGCTTCACCCCGAGGCGCCGCTGCACCGCTTCACCGACCTGCTCGCCGCCGAGTGGATCAAGCTCCGCTCGCTGCGGTCCACCTACTGGGTGCTCGCGCTGGCCTCGCTGGTGGCGATCGCGGTCAACATCAACGCCGTCCACACCGACCTGACGTACATCGACCACCCGCCCGCGCGGATGCCCGGCATGCCGCCGTACCGGTACGACCCGCTGTACCACGGGCTCGGCAGCATTTCGAGCGCGCTGATGGCCGTCGCGGCGGGCAGCCTCGGGGCGATCACCGTCTTCGGCGAGTACACCACCGGGCTGATCCGCACCACGTTCGCCGCCGTGCCCGACCGGCGCGGGGTGATCGGCGCCAAGGTGCTGCTGATCGGCGGGATCACCACGCTCGCCGGGGCGGTGGTGTCGGTGGTCTCCTTCTTCGCCACCAACGCGATGCTGGCCTCCCGGCACGTCGGGCTGTCCATCACCGACGACGGCTGCCTGCGGGCGGTCCTCGGGTACGCGGCGATCGTGCCGGTCTGCGCGCTGATCGGGATGGCGCTGGGGGCGCTGCTGCGGCACGCGACCGCGTCGATCGTCTCGCTGGTGATGCTGCTGTTCATCCTGCCGATGATGTTCGGCGGGGACCGCTACCGGTGGCTCAAGGAGATCGGCACCCACCTGCCGCTGGCCACCGTGCAGCGGCTCGCCATCAACCCGAACTCGACGACCACGATGGGGAAGTACGCGCCGAGCGTGCTGGACTCGTGGATCACCATGGGGGTGTGGGGCGTGGCCGCGGTGGCGGTGACGGTCGTCCTGGTACGGCGGCGGGACGTGTGAGGACGGGCCGGGGCGGCGGGACCCGCGGAGGTCAGTCCGCTCCCAGGCGGCGGGCGATCGCGGCCGGCAGCGGGTACGGGCGCTCGGGCGGCAGCAGGCGCTCGGCCTGTGCCGCCCGGCCGGCCCGGACCAGGTCGGCGATCCGGTGCACCCGCGGCGTGAGGTCCGTGAGGCCGACCACCCACTCGTCGGCGAACGTCCGGATCAGCGAACGGCCCACCCCCACCTGGATGCTGTAGTGGTTGAGCGCTCCCCCGCGCAGCGTCCGCTCCGGGTCCCACTGGACGTGCACGGCCGCATCCGCGACCTCGTCCGGGTGCGCCGTCGTCAGGACCGCCCGGGCCAGGGCCTCCTCCCAGCCCTCGCGGGTGATCCGGACCGCCAGCACCCGCGTCTGGCCGGGCTTGCGGGCCCAGTTGCTGCGGTGCATGAGCCAGCGGAACGACGGCTTGATCCAGGTCATCCGCCGGAACGAGAACGGCGCCACGAACCGGCCCGCCGCGAGCGCCGGGTCGGCGACGGCGGGGGCGTACGCCTGGTAGAGGACGATCGTCCGCTCGTCGTGGTCGGCCCGGATCCCGTACAGCGCGGTCATGCCGACGCACGTTGCCAGGAGGGGCGGGCGGCGGCAACGGGATTTGCGGGCTCCCGGGCCTCAGCCTGCGGCGGGCTCCACGACGCCGGCACTGACGGCGGCATCGGCGGCGGCACCGGCTGAGGCATCGGCGGAGGCCTTGGCGGAGGCATCGGCGGAGGCCTTGGTGCGGAACGCGGCCAGCGTCTCCGCGCTCACGCCGCAGGCCGGGAGGAAGGCGGCGGCGCCGCCGTGGCGGGTGCGGACCAGGTCGAGGAACACGGCCATCGCCTCGGCCGGGGCCTGCAGCAGCGGGGCCGGGATGTGCAGGTCGGGCCGCTCGTTGAGGGCGGTGCGGTGGCGGTCGGCGAGACCGGCGAAGATCTGCGGCAGCGCGTCGGCGGTGCGGACGTAGTCGGCGACGATGAGCTCGGCCGGGACGCCCAGCAGGTCGAGCAGCAGCGCGGTGAGCAGCCCGGTGCGGTCCTTGCCGGCCGCGCAGTGCAGCAGGACGGCGCCCGGACGGGCCGCGGCCTCGACGGCGGCGGCGACGGCGGCCGGGGCGGACTCGGCCATCAGCACGTAGAAGTCGCCGAGGTCGGCGGCGGTGGTCATGGTGCGCAAGCGCTCGGCGAGGCCGTCGGTGGCCGGGTTCACCGGGGCCGCGACGACGGCTATCCCGGCGGACTCGGCGGCGGCCCAGTCGGCCGGGTCGGTCTCGGAGCCGTCGCGCAGGTCGACGATGGTGCGGATGTCGCAGGCCCGCAGCTGCTCGACGGTGGCGGCGTCGGCGGCCGGGAACGGCTGGGCGGAGCGGTAGAGCACACCGGGGCGCACCCGCAGGCCCTCGGGGTCGCCGAGGACGGCGGAGTCGCGGAAGTTGACCAGGGACATGCGCGGCCTATGCCTTTCGAGAGGACATCTAGACATCTAGATGTGTCGTCCAGATGTCTAACCGCTCCGGGGGGTCGCGGGCAAGCCGCCATCCCCCGGGGCTACCTTCCATGGCACCGCTCCGGGGCCGGATCGTCGAGCCGGGGCCCGCGCCGGACGGGAATCGTCGGGCCGGGAGCTTCGTAGGATCGTGCCCGTGGCGACCAACCCTCCCAGCACCCCCCTCTACCGCCGCCTGGCGCGACAGCTCCAGGAGCGGATCGACGCCGGCGCGTACCCGGCGGGCGCCCGGCTGCCCAGCGAACCGGAGCTGAGCGCCGAGTTCGGTGTGAACCGGCTCACCGTCCGGCAGGCGGTGGCGGAGCTGGAGCGCGCGGCCGTCGTCGAGATCCGGCGCGGGGTCGGCACGTTCGTCCGGCCGCCGGCGGTGCGCGTCTCGATCACGGTGGACCCGCGCAGCCAGCGGTTCGACCTCGGGAGCGTGCACAGCGCGCTGCCGGGCGCCCCGGAGGGCGGGGACGGGGAGTTCGTGCTGGGCGCGCGGCCGGTGGCCGGCTCGGCGGAGGACGAGGAGGCCGCCCGGCAGCTGGGCCGCGGGCCGGGCGAGCTGTCCCGCGTCGACACGGTGATCCGCCTCGGCGGGCGGGCCCGGGCGGCGTGCAGCTACTGGGTGCCGTTCGGGCCGCTGCCCGCGGAGCTCGTCCGGCCCGGCCGGCCCGGCAACCTGGTGCTCGACCTCGCCCGCGCCGCCGGGGTCGAGCTGGAGTACGACTGGCGGGCGTTCGGCGCGATCGGCGCCGACCTCGCCGACGCCGAACTCCTCGGCGTCCCGGCGGGCACGCCGCTGCTCGTGCGCGAGGGCGTCAGCTGCACCCCGGACGGCGCCCCGGCGCTGTACGTGCGGCGGCGGATCGACGGCAGCAGCGCGCGCTTCGTCCTGCACTTCCGCGAGCCGCTGGGAGCGGAGCCGGGCGACTCGGCGGCGGGCGGGCCTGGGACGGGTGGGCCTGGGCCTGGCGACTCGGCGGCGGGCGGGCCCGAGCCGGACGGGCCTGGGCCCGGCGACTCGGCGGCGGGCAGGCCTGGGCCGGACGGGCCGTAGCGGTCCTGCTAGGGTTCCGCGCCGGTAGCGGCACGAACGAAGAGCGGGGCGGAACACGATGACGGCGGGGAACGAACCCGGACCCGACCCCGGCATACCCGCCGAACTGGCCACCGCCTGCACGGACTTGCTCGCCCAGGTCGCCCGCACCGGCCGGCTCCCGCGCCGCGCCGAACTGGAGCACCTGCGCACCCTCGGCGAGCACTGCGCCGAAGCCGGCTACGGCCTGCGCGAGGTGGTCGCCCACGGCCTGGCCGCCACCCGCCGGGCCTGGCACACCCTGCCGGACGTCACCGCCGCGAGCGGCGTCGGCGACCTGCGACGCACCGGCGACGCCGTCCTCGCCGCGACCGAGGCCGCCCTCGCCGCCCTCGGCGAGGGCCACGAACGCGCCCAGCGCATGGCGGTGCGCCAGGAGGAGTCCGCACGGCGGGAGTTCATCGACGACCTGCTGCACGGCCGCACCGACCTCGGCGCCCTCGCCGAACGCGCCGACCGCTTCGGCCTGCGGCTCGCCAGCGCCTACGCCGTCGCGGTGGCCGCCGTCGACGGGCCCGCGGCGGACGCGCACCACGTGCACCACCTGGTGAGCCGGGTCGAACGGGAACTGGTCGGGCGCTTCGGCGAACGGGGCGTCCTGCTGACCGGCAAGGACGGTCGGCTGGTGTGCATCGCCCCGGACAGCGAACGCGTGGTGCTGGAGGCGTTCACCGAACTGGCTCTGCGCCCCGGCACCGGCTACCGCCCGGTCCGGCGGGTGGCGACGGGCCGCCGCCACTCGGGCGCGAGCGGGGTGCTGCGCAGCTACGAGGAGGCACTGGGGGCACTCGACTACGCGGAGCGGCTCGCCCTCCCCGCACGGCAGTTGAAGGCGGAGGAGCTGCTCGTCTTCCCGGTGCTGATGCGCGACCGCGCGGCCATGGCGGACCTCGTACGGACGGTCCTGGGCCCGCTGACGGAGGCGAGGGGCGGGGCCCGCCCGCTGCTGGACACGATCGTGGTCCAGTCGGAGACGGCCTACGTCAACGCGGAGGCCGCCCGCCGCCTGGGCCTGAGCGTCCGGACCCTGGGCTACCGCCTGGAGCGGATCAAGGCCCTGACCGGCTACGACCCGTCCGACGCCCTCCAGCGCTTCACGCTGGAGACGGCGGCCATGGGGGCCCGGCTCCTGAACTGGCCGGAGCAGCCGCTGTAGCGACGCCGGCCGGCGGGCGCGCATGAACGCGGGCGGGCGTGCTTGGGCACACGCGCGTTTCCGGGTGTCAAAGGGGCGTCAAGATTGCCGGGTCCTGGCAATGTGCGGAGGGCCTCCGCACTGTCACGATCTCCGTGGCGCCGAGGTGTGCGGTGCCACCGGAACGCGCTCGGGGGCGCGGCCCACGACGGGGGGACGTCGCGGCCGCGGCGGGCTGTCCGGTGGTGCGGGCGGCCCGGTGCCAACGGTCGTCGCCGGGTTCGGACCGACGGCCGTGGGCCGGCGCCCGACAGGGGGTGGCGCCGGCCGCAGTGGGGGTGCCGGGCACCGTGCCGGGGGGGCACGAGCCGGTGGGCACCCCGGGGGGTATGCCGGTCACGTCGGTCACGGTGTCGGGGGACACGGTGCCGACGCGACCGGCCGCCGCGCGCCGCAGCGGCCCCGAAGCCCGTCCCGCCCCCGGAGAGCCGGTCCCCTAACCGCAGCCGAACACGTCGTCCACCAGTTCCAGCCACAGGTCGAGCCTCGGCGCCACGTTCTTGAACATGTGCTTCGCACCCCGCCGCCGCTCGTAGGACACCACCAGCAGGTGGGCCACACGCTCCGTTTCGGCCGGGAGCTGACCGTGGATGATCTCCGTCCAGCGCGGCGAGTTCCGCCCCCCGTCGTGCAGCGTTGCGCGCGGCAGCATCCGGCAGGCGCCCCAGATCACCAGTTCGGGCGCGTACTCGAGCAGCTTGTAGTGGCCCGTGCTGTGGCGCTTCCGGAGCCGGGCGAGCGCTTTCTGCGCCTCCCTCCGCGCCTCGACGGCCCGTTGGACGCTGATCGCGTGCACGTCCTCGTGCACGATGCTCCGGTAGGCGTCGCTGCCGAGGTCCGACCAGAGCGCGTCCAGGCCCTCGTCGGTCTGCAGCCGATTGCTCAGCCGGGGGCTCGACCCGCGGGAGAGCGCCGCCAGGGACCTGAACACGTCCGCGATCGTGAAGCCCACCGGGTGCGGCCCGGACACGACACCCCGGCGGGTGTCGAAATAGCTCCCCTCTGCCGCAAATTCCTACCGCACGGCCCGGAGGTGCGGGCAACTGCCCAGATTGTCCTGCGGAACGGCCGGACTGACGCACCGGTCCGCCGTGTCGCACAGGTCCCGGGTCCGCCGGCGGTCCTCACCGGTGACCACGACCACCCACAGCACGGCCTTGACCAGTTCCGGCGGCGGCAACTCGCGGGCGACGTGGGCCATAATCACCAGCCGCTGGAACCCGTCGTAGCACTCCAGCCCCGAAACCCAGAGCCGGCCGCCCCCGCGCACCCGGTCGGCCTCCCACTGGAGGCTCTCCGCTCCGAGGACGATCGGTCCGCCGACGAGGCCGAAGTCCTGCGGACGCCGGCGGAGCATCTCGGCGAGCGCCTGGTTCCCGGGGCTCTCCGGCAGGTAGCCGCGCCTGCTGCGCAACGCGATCGCCGCGTCCGGCATGGCCGCCAAGGCGGCCAGGGCGATCGCGTCGACCTGCACGAGCCAGCGATCACCGAGCGGTACGGCGTGGAGCACCGGAAGGACATGCCGATTGGCCGACGGGCGGGTGTCGGCCTTCCGTGAGATTCCTTGCCAAGCATCAAGCGGTGCAGCGTAGTTGTTCATGGCTGGTTCAACGCAGGGTGGGCCCGCGGGTTGCGGAGCCCGGGGCGGGACCGGCTCCGCGCGTCCCGCCTTCCGGGCGTCTTCCCCACCCCCGCCGGATGGAGCCCTGCCGAGGCGGCCTGCCGGTCGCGGCGCCGCCGGCACGGCCGACGTCAGTCCACCTCATGGCCGCCCCGGGCCTTCCCTGCACGTCCCGCAGCACGACACCCTGGTCTTCACCGGGCACTGCGCAATCTCGAAGATGGGCGAGGCGATGGAGCTCATCACGGCGTGGCTGCGGAAGACGATGGTCGGCTGATCATCTCGTCGCAACGAATTCGCACGACTTCGAACGAACGAGCCCCGCGCGTGGCGCGCGAGTCCGCGCCTCACGTGCGGGGCTAGCTTGTCTGCATGATCGCTCAGGAACCCGATCTCGCCGGGTTGCGCCGGGTCTACGGGCGTACGGGCAGCCGGCTGTTCTACAGCCGGGTGGCGCGCAACGCCCGGCACTGGGGGTGGACCGAGCCCGGGCAGTCGAAGTGGCGCCTGTGGCGGGCGCAGCGGCAGCTGGAGGACGTGCTCGGCCGCAGGCTCGCGCTCCCGCCGGGCGCCGAGGTGCTGGACGCGGGCGCCGGGGCGGGCGTGGTGGCGCGGGCGATGGCGGTGCGGTTCGGGCTCGCGGTCACCGGCGTCGACCTGCTGGACTTCCACGTCGACGAGGCGAACCGGCTGAGCGCCCGCGCGGGACTGTCCGACCGCACCACCTTCTCGTGCGGCGACTTCCACCGACTCCCGTTCCGCGACGGCACGTTCGACGGCGCGTACTCGATGGAGACGCTCGTCCACTCCTACGACCCGCCGCGCGCCCTCGCCGAGCTCCACCGGGTGCTGCGCCCGGGCGGGCGGCTGGTGCTGCTCGGTCCGATGAGCACCGTCCCGTTGAACGAAATGGCGCCGGACGCACGGGCGTTGCTCGAACCCTACCTGGACGCGATGGTGATGACGGGCGCCAAGGTCTACCACGCCCGCAACCTCCCGCACCTGCTCGCCGAGGCAGGGTTCGAGGTCGAGGAGGCACTGGACGCGACGCCGTACTACGCGCCGACGACGGAGGCCGTGTACGCGTACTTCCGGCTGCCCTGGGCGGTGCTGCGCCGGTTCGGCGATCCGGCGCGCTGGCTCAACCTCCGTTCCACGGTGGAGATGTACGCCGTGCGGGCATACGTCGCCTGGTACGTCCACACCGCCGTCAAGCCGAATGCCGTCAAGCCGCTCTCCCCCGCTTCCGCCGCCGAGCCCCCGAGGTGAACCGCATGACGAACGCCGCCCCACTGCCGTACCCGAGCGGCTGGTTCTGCGTCGGCCTCGCCCGGGACGTCCCGCCCGGCCGGGTGCGGACGGCCCGCCTGATGGGCGAGGACGTGGTGCTGTACCGCACCCGGCGCGGCACGCTGCGCGCGGTGGGCCCGCACTGCCCGCACCTGGGCGCGCACTTCGGGGCGGGCGGGACCGTCCGGGGCGAGGACCTGGTCTGCCCGTTCCACGGCTTCGCGTTCGGGCCGGACGGCTCGTGCACGGGCGCACCGGACGGCACCCGGCTGCGGGCGGGCCTGACGCACAACCACCTCGCCGAGCGGGACGGCATCCTGTACGTCTGGCGGGGGATCGCCGACGAACCGCCCACGTGGGAACTCCCACCGCCGGTCGGGGCGGTGCCGCTCGCGTGGTGGCGCGGGGAGGTGCTGTCGCACCCGCAGGAGGTGGCGGAGAACAGCGTCGACTTCCGGCACACCGCCGTCCTGCACGGCCTGGACACCCGGGAGACCGCCCCGCCGGAGATCGCCGGCCCGCTGTTCACCGTCCACCAGCGCACGACCACCCGCTTCCCCGGCCTCGGCGCGGTCAGCCTGGAGCAGCCGGTCACGCTGGCCGGACTCGGCTCGATCCAGGTGGTGGCGGAACTGCCGGGACTGGGCCGCCGGCTGCGGGTGTGGGTGCTGTCCACACCGGTCGCGCCGTGGCGGACGGCGGTGCTGATCGCCGTGGCGGTCGGCCGGCCGGCACCGGGGGTGCCGGGGGCGCCGAGGGTGCCGGGGCTGCCGGGGCTGCCCGGGCTGCCCGGGGTGCTCGCCTCGGCGGCGGACCGGGCGGCGGACCGGGCGGCGGCGTGGGTGGCGCTGCGGGGCACCGTGCGCGTCGTCAAGCAGGACCGCCCGGTGCTCGCCCACAAGCGCTACCTGGCGCAGCCGCGCCTGGTCCCCGGGGAACGCTCGATCGGGCTGCTCCGGCGCTGGGCGCGCCAGTTCTACGGCGAGGAGATCGGCGGAGCGGTCCGGCCCGAGCCGTTCGCCGACGGGGCGCCGACGGAGGGGGCGCTGGCGGACTGACGGGTCGACGGACCAGCGCCTCCGCCGCTCAGCTCCGCGCCGCCTTCCCGTCCGCCGCGAGCGCGACCAGGCCCTTGTCCGTCGGCCCGTAGACCCTTCCGCCGCCCGCCCAGAACGGCACCAGGGCGGTCGTCTCGGTGCTCGGCGTGAAGTCGAAACTCCACCGGGCGTCGCCGGTGTCCGGGTCGAGCGCCCACACCTGTCCGTGCGCCCACACGTACACGTTGCCGTCCGCGCAGAACACCTCGATCCGGTTGACCGAGCCGATCGGCAGCGACCCCGACCAACGGACCGCGCCGCTCTTCGCGTCGAAGGCCTGCACGACCACCGCCGGTCCCTCGAACTGCGACGCGGCCGCGTAGACGGCGGTGCCGTCCGGACTCGCCGCCGCGGCCTGGAAGACCGGCCGGCCGGGCGACTGCCACGCCACCGCGCCGCCCTCCGGGTCGAGGGCGTAGAGGTGGTCGGTGAGGAACAGGAACCGGCCGCCGGCCGAAGCGTGCGGGCCGTCGGAGAAGGCGGGGAGGGTGGTGAGCGAGGTGATCGTGGTCCCGGCTCCGGGGGCGGGCTGCTCCCACACCGTCTTCCCGGCGGCGGTGGTGTCGAGCGCGGTCAGCTTGGAGATCGTGCGGTCGGCGGTGGCAGTGTTGTACAGCACGCGGGTGCCGGAGGACGGCACCAGGAGCCGCCCGTACACCGGCTGGGTGTGGGGGTAGGTGGTCTCCCAGCGGACCGCCTGCGTCGCCGGGTCGATCGCCTGGACGAAGGTGGCCTGCTGGTACTGCGGCGGCGCCGGCGGGGCGACATGGGTGACGGTCCCGTCCCCGTGGACGTACAGGACCCCGTCGAGCAGGCCCGCGAGGGAGACGTTCGTGAGGCCGACGGCCTTCCGGGTGATCGACCAGGCGACGGTGCCGGTGGCGAGGTCGACGGCCTTGATCGCGTAGTTGAGGTTGAGGGGGTCGGTCAGGCTCACGAACCCGCCGGCGTAGGCCTTGCCGCCACCGACCACCAACGCGCCGGAACCGAGCCCGGTCCACGAACGGGCCATCTGGTTCGACAGCGGGCCCCAGAGGGGACGGCCGGACTGGTCGAAGGCGCGGACGCCGGTCATCCCGGCGACCAGGACGGTGCCGCCCTCGCCGGCCAACTGGATCGCGGGCTCGTCGAGTTGGGCGGTCCAGAGGGGAGTGGCGGCGGTCTTGGTGTCGATCGGGCGGGTGAGGTCGGTGGGGGCGGGGCGTCCGGGGGCGGCGGTCGAGGGCTTCGCTCCGTCGCCGGAGGCCCGGTCCGAGGAGGACGGGAGCGCGTAGTACAGCGCGGCGCCGCCCCCGGCCAACGCCACGGCTCCCCCGGCCAGGCCCAGGAGGAGCTTGCGGCGGGAGGGCCTGGGCTGATCGGTCGGCCCGCCCGGCTCGTGGGCTGGTTGGGGCTGCGGCGGTGCGGCGGGCGGCGCCGCGGGCGGTGCGAAAGGGGGCGCCGCGGGCGGCGCCGCGGGCGGTGGCGGGACGGACGGCGCGAGCACAGCCGCCGCCCGCTCGATCTGCGTCACCAACGACGGGTGCAGCCAAGGACCTTGGGCCACCGCCCCCGCACCGCCCTGCGCGAGCGCGGCCACGACCTGCTCCGGCGTCGGACGGTCCGCCGGCTCCTTCGCCAGGCAGGCCGCGATCAGCAGCCGCAGCCCGCCGGGCACCGCCGACAGGTCGGGCTCCTCGCCCGCCACCTTCTGCAGCACCGCCAGCGGGTGCCCGCCGTCGAACGGCCCGCGCCCGCCGGAGGCCGCGTACACCAGCGTCGCGCCGAGCGAGAACACGTCGCTCGCCGGGCCCGCCGTCCGGCCCAGCGCCTGCTCCGGGGACATGTACGCGGGCGTGCCGAAGATCGCGCCCTCGGCGGTGAGCGCGGTGCCGTCGGCCGCCCGCGCGATGCCGAAGTCGATGACGTGCGGGCCGTCCAGCGCCAGCAGGACGTTGCTCGGCTTGAGGTCGCGGTGGGTGAGCCGGGCCGCGTGGATGGCGCGCAGCTCCTCGGCGATCCCGGCCGCGACGATGCGCAGCACGTGCTCGGGGAACGGCCCGACCAGCATCACCGCCTCGTCCAGGCCGATGCCCGGCACGAAGGCGGTCGCCAGCCACGGGACGGGCCCGTCCGGGTCGGCGTCCACGACCGGCGCGGTGAACGCCGACGACGCGGCGCGCGCGGCGGCGACCTCGCGCCGGAACCGGGCGCGGAAGCCCTGGTCCCCGGCGAGTTCGGGTCGCACCACCTTGACGGCGACCGTCCGTCCGCCCGCCGACCGGCCCAGGTACACGACGCCCATGCCGCCCGCCCCGAGCCGGCCGAGCAGCGCGTACGGGCCGATCCTGGGCGGGTCGGCGGGGTCCAGCTGCCGCATCATCGGGTTCCGTTCGGTTCGGGGGCGGGGGCGGGTTCAGGGGCGGGGGCGGGTTCAGGGGCGGGGTGGTCGTGCACGGTCGTGCTCACGCTCCGTTCGCGTGCAGGGCGGTCACCGTGGACGTGCTCGGGTCGGACACGCACAGCCGCCCGTCGCCGGCCGTCCAGGCCAGGGTGGTCGGGTCCTTGCCCTTCAACCCCGAGTACTTCCAGCGGGGTTTGCCGTCCGCCGGGTCGAGCGCCCACAGGACGGTGTCCGGGCCCATCCGGTAGAGGTTGCCGTCGGCGAGCAGGAGGCGGGCGCCCAGGTACGCGGCGTCCGGCGGGTCGGGCGGCAGCGGGGTGCGGTGGCGGGGGCGGCCGTTGCCGGTGTCGAGGGCGGCGACCGAGACGCCTCCGTCCGCGTCCTTCATCAGGCAGTGCACCGTGCCGCCGTCCGCCGAGGCCGCGAAGCCGTCGCCGCGCAGGGAGGCGCCGATGACGCCGTCCGTCGTCCACGTCGGGTTGCCGGTGGCCGGGTCGAGGGCGGTCAGGGTGCCCCGGACGGCGTCGGGCACGAGGTAGTGGCCGCCGGCGGCGGTCAGGCCGAGGGAGGGCATCCTCCGCTCCCACGCGACCTCGCCCTTGGCGTCCAGCATCTTCAGGGTGTCCTGGGTGCTCAGCGCCGCGTGGTCGTCGCCGGGCAGGAGCGCGAGTTCGAGCAGCTGCGCCTGGTCGCCGTGGAGCCAGGCGGTACGGCGGCCGGCCAGGTCCACCGCCCACACGTGGAAGCCGGTGTCCGCGATCCCCCGGTCCGCGCCGTCGCCGAGGCCGATCAGGTAGGCCCGGCCGGCGCGGACCCCGGCGAACAGCAGCTCGCCCACGGCGTGCGGGTGGTCCTGCTGGAGCCGCCAGTCGACCGAACCGTCGGCCGGGTTCACGCTCACCAGCTCGCTCCTCGGCGCGGCTCCGACCATCGCCATTCCGACGGTGTAGAGGCGGTCGCCGCCCAGGGCCGAGAAGTTCCGGGGCATGCCGCCCATCGCGTAGCCGGCGTCCGCCGTCCACTTGGTGTGCCCGGCGTCGTCCACGCCCCAGATGTGGCCGAGCCCGATGCAGGCCGTCACGCCGGGGGCGGAGAGGAGCTGGGGGCAGGCGGACGGCAGGTTCACCTTCCAGGCGAGGGACGCCTCGGGGACGGAGGCGACGGCGGGGCGGGTGGTCGTGGCGCCCGTGGTGGCGGCGGCTCCGGGCGGCGCGTGGACGTCGCGGACGTCCTGCTCGTGGACGTCCTGCTCGCGGAGGAGAGCGACGGTGGTGGCCGCGCCCGCTGCGGTGAGCACGCCGCCGCCGATGGCCAGCAGGACGCGACGGCGCGGGAGCCGGCGACGCGGGGGTTGGCGGGGTGGGGCGTCGGCCGGGGGCGGCGTGTATGCCGGGGGCGGGTATGCCGGCGGCGGGTATGCCGGTGACTCCGGTGGCTCCGGGGACTCCGGTCTCTCCGATGGCTCGGGTGCCGCGGTGAGGACGCCCCGCATCGCGAGCACGTCCGCCGTGACGGCCTGCGGGAGCCAGCCGCCCGCCGTGTCGGGACGGCCGATCCGCTCGACCAGCTCGACGAGCTGCCGCGGGGCCGGCCGGTGCACCGGGTTCCTCGCGAGGCAGGCGCCCACCAGGTACCGGAGGCCGTCCGGCAGACCGCTCAGGTCCGGCTCGGTGTTGACCACGCGGAACAGCACGGCCGCAGCGGCACCCTCGCCGAACAGGTGCCGTCCGAGTGCCGCGTACGCGACCGTCGACCCGAGCGCGAACACGTCGCTCGCCGGGGCGAGCGGCTCGCCCAGCGCCTGCTCCGGCGACATGTACGGCGCCGAACCGATCACCGAACCGGTCGTCGTCAGCCCGGTGCCGTCGGCGGCGCGCGAGATGCCGAAGTCGATGACGTGCGGACCGTCCAGCGCCAGCAGCACGTTGCCGGGCTTGAGGTCCCGGTGGATCAGCCCGGCACGGTGCACCTCGTGCAAGGCCTCGGCGAGCCCGGCGGCCAGCGTGCGGACCGTCCCCTCGGGTAACGGGCCGTGCCGCGCCACGGCCTCCTGCAGCGGGACGCCCACGACGAAGGCCGTGGCCATCCAGGGGGTGACGGCCTCCGGGTCGGCGTCGACGACGGGCGCGGTGAACGCCCCCGACACCCGGCGCGCCGCCGCGACCTCCTGCCGGAACCGCGCGCGGAAGCCCGGGTCCCCGGCCAGCTCCGGCCGCACGACCTTGACGGCCACGGTCCGCCCACCGGCCGACCGGCCCAGGTACACGGCCCCCATGCCACCGGCCCCGAGCCGTCCGACCAATGCGTACGGCCCGACCTGTCGCGGATCCGCAGGCCCGAGTTGCTCCACCGTCTCCCCCTCCCCGCGAGCCCTCAAAGGCTAGGGCCAACCGCGGTGCGGTGACAGTGGATCATCCGGGTTTTATCGACCCGGCACTGCCCGGCACCCACCCCGGTGGCGGAGCCGCCAAACTCTCCCACACCGGATCCACCACCCCCGGCACCGCCCGCCCGGCCGCCCACCAGAGCCGCACCAACTCGGCATAGATCGGCACCCCGGCGACGTCCCGCAGAATCGTTTCCTCGCCCAGCGACGCAACACAATCACTCACGCCCCGCCCAACGCCCCCACCCCACCGGAGACACGCCCCCACCACCCCTTCACCCCGAATCCCCACCCCACTTCGCACAGAAAGTCGACCCAGCCGACTTCCTGTGCGCCCACCCCCAACCGCCCTCCCCTACAACGCCCTACGAGCCACCCCTGCACAGGAAGTCGGCGAGCTCGACTTCCCGTGCGCTCACGCGAGGGCCAACCGGAGCCGCCGCGCTCGCACAGAAAGTCGGCGAGCCCGACTTCTCACGCACCACTCACTCACTCGGAGACCCCACCCCACACGCCACCCACCAGCCGACACACAGAAAGTCGACGTGGCCGACTTCTTGCACGCTCACCCTCGAAATCCACCTCAAGCCCGCACACGAGGTCGACCAACCCGACTTCTCACACACCCACTCACTCACTCGAAACTCCACCCTGCACACCACCCAGCAGCCAATACGCGAGAAGTCGGCAGGCCCGACTTCTCGCGTGGGCTGCACAAGAGTTGGGGCGTTGGGATTGGTGCGTCAAAAGTCGGGTCGGCCGACTTCCCATGCGGGTTGGGTGCGCCGCCCGTACAAGCCAGCGGGCGAGGAAGGCGCCAGCTGCGTACAGGAAGTCGAGCAGACCGACTTCCCACGCGGGACCGGCGCGAGGGGCGGTGGGTGCCAAGGAATCACTAGCGCTGGTTCGTCGGCGGCGTGAGGGATGACGCCGCCAACGCCGGCCGGCGAGCCTCGCGCAAGAGGCGGTCGGCGGGCGAGCGCGCAGGAAGTCGAGCAGACCGACTTCTCGTGCGGGGTCAGCCGGTGCCTGGCGTCCGGCTCAGTGCACCCCCAAAGCACAGGGATCGCCGCTGCATAGGAAGTCGGGCGGGCCGACTTCTCACGTAGGTGCTGGCATGCGAAGAGTAGCGCCGTCAGATGGTGCGTTAGCGAACGATGTGGACGCCGATGCGCAAAGAGTCGGGCGGGCCGACTCCTCGCGCAGGCGCTGCAACGCGACGAGCAGCACCGGCGGCCGCCGCGTGCGGGTGCACGAAGGGGTCGCCAATGCACAGGAAGTCGAGCTGGCCGACTTCTCGTGCGCAGCTCGATGGGCGAAATAGCGCAGGGGGCGGCGGTGCACAGGAAGTCGGGCTGGCCGACTACCTGCGCGTGGCCGCCGGGTGGGGCGGCGATGCTCAGGAAGTCAGGCGGGCCGACTTCCCGCGCGGGTGCTGGGGCGCGACGAGCAGCACCGGCGGGCGCCGCGCGCGGGTGCACGAAGGGGGCGGCGGTGCACAGGAAGTCGGACGGGCCGACTTCCCGCGCGGGCGCTGCGGCGCGACGAGCAGCACCGGCGGGCGCCGCGCGCGGGTGCACGAAGGGGTCGCCGATGCGCAGGAAGTCGAGCTGGCCGACTACCTGCGCGTGGCCGCCGGGTGGGGCGGCGATGCTCAGGAAGTCAGGCGGGCCGACTTCTCGCGCGGGTGCTGGGGTGCGACGAGTAGCGCCGACGGGCGCCGCGCGCGGGTGCACGAAGGGGTCGCCGATGCGCAGGAAGTCGGGCTGGGCGACTACCTGTGCGTGGTCGGTGGGTGGGGCGGCGATGTGCAGGACGTCGGGTGGGGTGAGGTGGGGTTAGGGCTTGGAGCGGGCGGCGGCGAGGAGGGCTGGGACGGTGGCCAGCTTTACGCGGGGGCGGCCTTCGGCTTCGCCTCGGGTCCGTTCGGCGCGGTCCACGGCTCGTAGTTCCTTCAGGCCCACCGTGTCGGGGCGCCGGGAGCGGATGAGGTGGTCGAGGTCCTTGCGGGTGGCGGCCGGGGTGGGGAGGGTGCGGGCGGTGGCGTCGTCGAGGAGGGCGTCGACGGTTTCGCGGGCGCAGGCGCGGTTGGCGCCGATGCCGCCGGACGGGCCGCGTTTGGCCCAGCCGACGACGTAGGTGCCGGGGAGGCCGTCGACGCGGCCGCCGTGGTGGGCGACGGTCTCCGTCGTCTCGTCGAACGGGAGGCCGGGGATCGGGACGCCCCGGTGGCCGATGGAGCGCACGACCAGGCCGGCCCGGATCACCTCCTGCTCCCCCGTGGCCCGCCGGACCGCGACCCCCGTCACTCCCCCGTCGTCCCCGGTCAGAGCCGTGGGGGTGGAAAAGAAGCGGAGCACCAAGCGGCGAGCCCCCTCGGGCTCCGCCGAGCCGTCGAAGCGCACCAGCGGCAGCCCGTCCAGCAGAGGCGCGGGGGCGGACCCGGACGAGTCCACCACCACCTCCACCCCCGGCAGTTGGCGCAGCGCGAGGAACTCCGACCGCGTCCACGCCGCCTCCGCCGGCCCGCGCCGCGCGAGCAGGACGACCTCCCGCACCCGGCTGCCGCGCAGGGCGGCGAGCGCGTGGTCGGCGATGTCGGTGGTGGCGAGCCGGTCGGGGTCGGTGAGCAGGATGCGCGCGATGTCGACGGCGACGTTCCCGTTGCCGATCACGACGACCCGACCGCACGAGGACGAGGACAGCGTCACCGCGTCGGCCGGCACGGTCGGTTCGGCGTTGTACCAGCGCACGAAGGTGGTGGCGGGGAGGCTGCCGGGCAGGTCCTCGCCGGGTATGCCGAGCCGCCGGTCGGCCGCCGCGCCGACGGCGTAGACCACCGCGTGGTGGTGGGCGGCGAGTTCGTCGTGGGTGAGGTCCGTGCCGGCCTCGACGTTGAGGTACATCCGCAGCCGCGGATCGTGGAAGACGCCGGCGAAGCTCTCGGCGATGCGCTTGGTCGACTGGTGGTCGGGGGCGACGCCGTGCCGCAGGAGGCCGCCGGCGACGGGCAGCCGGTCGATCATGGTGATCTCGGCGCCGGTGGTGCGCAGCAGTTCCTGCGCGGTGTACCCGGCGGAGGGCCCGGTGCCGACGACGGCGACCCGCAGCGGCCCGAGCCCGTCGGGCAGGCTGCGGGGGAAGGTGGGCGCGCCCCACGCGTGGTCGTTGGGGTGGTCGCGGTACCAGTCCCGGTTGAGGTCGCCGTACACGGTGTCGGGCCCGCGGAGCCGGTCGACGGGGAAGACGGCGTCGACCGGGCAGGCGTCCGCGCACGCGCCGCAGTCGATGCAGGCCGCCGGGTCGATGTACAGCATGTCGGTCGTGCCGAACTCCGGTTCGTCCGGGGTCGGGTGGATGCAGTTGACCGGGCAGACGGACACGCAGGAGGCGTCGTTGCAGCAGGTGCGGGTGATCGCGTAGGCCATGGCCGGGGGTGGGTCCTCACTGAGTGGGGGGGAGGAGGGGGACGTCAGAGCATGTCGATGCGCCGGTAGATGGCCGCGGAGCGCTGCGTGAGGAGCCCGGTCTCGGCGAGGAAGGCCATCAGGTGCCGGGAGCTGGTGCGCATCATGGCCTTGCGGTGCTCGTTGCCCCGGACTTCGGCGAGGGCCCGCGCGACGTCGAGTCCGGTGGCCTTGTACACCCCGGGGTGCACCATGCTGGTGACGATGACGTACGCGCCCATGGCGATGCCCGTCGCGGAGGTGCGCCGCCGGGCGGGGCCGGCGTGCCGCATGCGTTCGCGGATCTCCTGGCGGGCGAACTTCATGTGCCGGGATTCCTCGACGACGTGGATGCGGGAGGTGCCGCGGACGATGTCGAGGACGTTCTCGCCGCGCATCCAGTCGCGCTGCATGACGTCGAGCACCTCCTCGGCCACGAGGATGCCGCCGTAGGCGAGTTCGCCCTTCGCGAGGGACTTGAAGGCGCGGCCGGCGTTGGCGACCACCTTGTTCGGCCGGTACGCGGGCACGCCCATCTTCTGGCAGGCGCGCGCGAACATGATCGAGTGCCGACACTCGTCGGCGATCTCGGTGAGCGCGAACTGGAACTCGGAGCCGGCCGGGTTCTTGAGGTACTGATCGCGGAGCACCATCTGCTGGAGGATCATCTCGAACCAGATGCCGGTGTTCATGATCGAGCAGACCTCGTGCCGGGTGAGGGTCACGCGCTGCTGCTCGGTCATCTCGTCCCAGAGGCGGGTGCCGTAGAGCGTGCTCCACTCCGGATTGAGGCCGTAGTGCTCGTCGGGGAGGGGGGCGTCCCAGTCGATCTCGGTCGACGGGTCGTACGAGAGCATGGCGGCCGAGTCCAGCAGCCGTTTCGAGACGTCGTCGTCGGCAACGGTGTGCTGGTCGTTCCTCCGCCGCGCCGCCGGGTCGGTGAGAGCCATGGCTGCCTCCAGGTGCCTGCTCCTGCGGGTTCCCGCTGACCCGCTTATTAGACGGACAGTACAATAAGAGCCCGCCGCCGAGAACCCCCCGCGCGACGGGCCGGGGGCGCACAGCGAAAGGCCCGCGCCCCGGGAGCGAATCCCGGGGCGCGGGCCGGATCAAAGAAACGCGGGCCGTCTCAAAGAAACGCGGGCCGCCTCAAAGGAACGCGGGCCGGATCAAAGAAACGCGGGCCGCCTCAAAGAACCGAAGCCCTACCGCAGCGCCTTCCGCAGCGCCTCCGCCGCCTCCGCCGTCGCCTCGCGGAACCGGTGCCCGATCCCGATGTAGTTGGCGTACCCGTGGATCAGGTCCGGCTGCCGGCTCAGCTCCACCTCGACCCCCGCCGCCCGCAGCGCCTCCGCGTACGCCTCGCCCTCGTCGCGCAGCGGGTCGTAGCCGGCCGTGCCGACGTACGCGGGCGGCAGGGCGGTGAGGTCGGCGGCGCGCAGCGGTGAGACGCCCGGGTCGGCGCGGTCGACCGGCTCGGGGGCGTAGCGGTCCGCGAACCAGTCCATGTCGGCGCTGGTGAGGAAGAAGCCGTCGGCGAAGAGGTCCCGGGACGGCCGCCGGACGGACGCGTCCGTCGCCGGGTACAGCAGCAGCTGGAAGACGGGCGCGGGCCCGCCCCGGCGCACGGCCCGCTGCGCGGCGACGGCGGCGAGGTTGCCGCCCGCGCTGTCGCCGCCGACAGCTATCCGTGCCGGGTCCGCGCCGAGGTCGCCCGCCTTGGCGAGGGCGAAGTCGACGGCGGCGAGGGCGTCGTCGGCCGCCGCCGGGTACGCGTGCTCGGGCGCCAGGCGGTACTCCACCGACAGCACCCGCACCCCGGCCCGCTGGGCCAGGAACCGCGAGACGTGGTCGTGGCTCGCCCGGGAGCCCACCACCCAGCCGCCGCCGTGGAAGTACACGAGCAGCCCGGACCGCTCCCCCAGCCCGGCCGGGCTGTACAGCGTCGCCGCCAACTCGCCGCCGCCGGAGGGGATTCCGACCTCCCGGACGGCCACCGGCCCGATCGTCGGCCCGCCCACCAGGTACCGCGCGTACTCCATCGCCGTCCGCGAGGGCCCGACCCCGCCCGGCAGGACGAGGGCCGCCTTCGACAGCCGCTGCAGCTTGAGGATCAGCTGCGCGTCCAGGGCGAGCGTCTGCCCGTCCCGCACGACCGGCGCCCCCGCGATCGCCCGCCGCACCCCCTCCGGCAGCGCGAACGCGCCCCGGACGACGGCGGCCTGGATCCGGACGGGGAATGGAATCGACATCGCTGCCTCCTGGGGGGCTCTCCTGGGGAGCCCCATGATGGGGCCGCCCCGCCGGTCGGGGGAACCCCGCCTCGACGCCCGCTCAAGGCGGTCGCGAGCCTGCACCGCGGGCACCCGGGCGGCACCGTCAGCCCACCTTCCGGATCACCTCCGGCGCGGAACCCGTGTCGTTGCTCGGGTTCGAGGCATCCCGCTGCCCTTGGAATCCCACGTAGAGCGGCTGGACGCTCTCCGGCACGAGGTAGATCTCACACGTGATGACGGTCCCGCCGTCGGTGAGGTGCATCTCGTCGTCCGAAGGCTCCTGGCACGGCGCGAACTTGACGCCCCAGGACGGGGCGAAGAAGTACGCCCGCTTCGGGTCGGTACGGTGCAGGAGCAACGTCCTCGACGGCCGTCTCACCCGGGAGGCGGCGGACGAGTGGGCCGTGCAGCAGATGCACCTGACCGAGGACGACACCGGCGAGTCGGCCGCCCGGGCCCTCGCCCTACTCGCCGGGATCGACCTGCGCCACGGCCCCGGAGCCCCCTACCTGCACAGCGAAGAGCAGGTCAGCGGCCGGCTCGACGAGCTCCGGGCCCGCCGGGCGACGTCATGACGCCACCC
Source organism: Kitasatospora sp. NPDC057904 (assembly GCF_042887925.1). NCBI lineage: Bacteria > Bacillati > Actinomycetota > Actinomycetes > Kitasatosporales > Streptomycetaceae > Kitasatospora > Kitasatospora sp. NPDC057904. The sequence continues at coordinate 61,151 of NZ_JBHVOL010000010.1, read as the reverse complement.
GGCCGGCCCGCTCCGCGAGGTACCGCCGCCCGGGCGCGCTGACCGTACGGGCCGCGTCCTCGCGGTAGGCGGCGGCAGCCTCCGCCGACTGCCCCAGCAGCTCCAGCAGATGCCCGCGCACCGCGAAGAGCCGGTGGTGGCGCGCCGGCCGCCGGTCCGCCTCCAGCTCCGTGAGCGGCGCGAGTCCGGCCGCCGGCCCGTGCACCATGGCCACCGCCACCACCGGCCGGCGAGAAATGTCGGCACCGGCCGTGGTCGGTGGGTATTGGTAGGTTCCCGCGCATGGCTGACTTCACCAATCGCCGCCCGGTCACGTCGGCGGACTCGCTCACCCCGCTCCACGCGGCGCAGGTCGCCCTGAGCGGCAGGCTCTACGACGGCGAGGACCTGCCCGCCGAGCGGCGGCTGTCCGCGGACGTGGACGGGAACGCGGACGGCGACGCGGACGGGGACGGCGACGACGAGGGCGTGCTGCACTTCTGCGAGCTCTGGGACGTGGTGGCCGACGGAGTACCGCGCTACGAGGCCTGGTTCTACCAGGTGGACAGCGGTTCGATCTTCCTGGCCGGGACGACGGAGGTGGTCGCGGAGGTCATCCAGTGCGGGCTGGAGTGCGACGACCCCGAGCGGCGGCTGGAGCTCGGCGCGGCGATGGTCCGGGCCGGCCTGCTGCCCGCCTCGGACTCGGCCTACCGGGAGTTCGGCGAGGCGGCGGCGATGTGAGAAAAAAGGCCGGTGGGCCCGACGTCCGTGACGTCGGGCCCACCGGCCTTCCTGCCGAGCGGTTCAGGACGAGAAGTACCCGACCAGGTCGGCGACCACGTCGGTGCTCCCCCACTGGTTGACGAACGACACCCGGCCGTCCACCACGGGGGCCACCACCAGCGCGGAGACGACCTGCCCCGGCCGGTAGTTGATGCTCGAAGCGTCCGGGCGGGCCGTCCCGTGCGGGAAGACCGTCAGGAAGCTGGTGTTCGTCGGCCAGACCGCCGTCACGTTCATGACGACGGCGGTGACCCCGGTCGCGGGCATGCCCTCGACGCCGGCCACCCGCAGGCTCACCAGGTCGCCCGAGCCGCCCAGGGCGCCCACGCGGGCGCCCTCGCCGTCGCGGGTGTCCATCAGCCGCACCAGTGAGGACGGCGTGTAGGTGGAGCCCGAGTCGGTGTAGTAGCCGGTGATGTCGACGCCGAGGTCGACGTCGCCCCAGGCGTTGCGGATGTCCACGACGCCGTTGACGACCGGGACGGTCACCAGGTTGGTCACGTTCTGCCCGGCGGCGAAGTTGACCGCCGAGGCGTCGGGCACCGGCTGGCCGTCCGGGTAGACCGTGAGGTAGCTGGTCTGCGACGGGTTGACGGCCGTCACGCTCATGACGACCGCGGTGACGCCGGTCTCCGGGACGCCGCCCACACCCGTGACCTTGAGCGGCACGACGCCACCGGCGCCGACCCGCCCGGCCGGGGCGCCGACGCCCCACACGGTGTTCAGGATGCGCGACGGGGCGACCGGGCGCAGCAGGGAGCCGGCACCGCCGTCGGTGTAGTAGCCGAGGATGTCGACCCCGAGATCGACGTCGCCCCAGGCGTTGCGGATGTCCACCTTGCCGTTGGAGAGCGGCACCGTCACCAGGTTGGTGACGATCTGCCCGGCGGCGAAGCTGACGGTCGGCAGGTCGGGCACCTTCTGTCCGCTCGGGTACACCGATACGGCGCTGTTGCTGCTGGGGTTGACGGCCGTCACGTTCATGACGACGGACGTGACGCCGGTCGTCGGGACGCCGCCGACGCCCGCCACCTGGAGCGAGAGCACGCCGCCCTGGCCGAGGCGCCCGGCGGGCGCGCCGACACCGGAGACGGTGTTGAGGATGCGGTTGGGGGTGAGCGGGACGAGCTTGCCCTTGGTGGCCGGCGCGGCGGCGGTCACCGTGAAGGCCTTGGGGAAGTAGTTCGGGGAGGGCACGCCGGTGGTGTAGCCGATCCCGTCGAGGACGACGTCGTAGGTGCCCGGCGTCATCCCGTTGGTGTCGGCCATGACGTGGAGCGAGGTGCCGTCGGGGCTGACGGAGACCGGCCGCATCGGGTACATGGCGCCGCCGAACTTCACCTTGGTCCCCAGGGTGAGGTTCGTGCCCCGGATCTCGATCTGGGTCTGGGTCCCGGCCGCGCCGGTCGTCCCGTTGATCGCGGTGAGGGACGGTCCGTTCTGACCGGTGCAGGTGGGGTACTCGCACACGGCCTGCATGCTGTACTCCGTCGGGGTCACCGTGCCGCCGGCGCTGAGCAGCAGGACGGCCTTGCCGGGAACCGCGTTGTTGGTGGCCTGGCAGCGGGCGCCGAACTGGCCCCAGTTCCCGCCGCACTGGTACGTGTAGTCGTAGTCGTCCCAGGTGGCCGGGGTCAGGAAGGTCAGCACCGGCTGAGCGATGTTGGTGGCGCTGCTGGTGCCGACGACGTTGAAGGACTGCGACGGCTTCATGTCGACGACGGCGCAGTAGCCGGTCGAGGACTCCGTGAGCAGTCCGCTGCGGAGCGGGAAGCCCTGTACCGAGACCGGGTTGGCGGTGCACTCCGGTGCCCAGCCGTCGGGCGTGCCGACCTTCCAGGTGTCCACGGCGGCGTGGATGTTCTGGCCCCGGTACCCGGAGGCGAGCACCGCCATGGTGTAGGAGGTCGAGCCGGTGACCTTGCAGTAGGTGCCGTTGGCGCCGCAGAGGCTCTTGCCGTTCGCGTCGATCACCAGCGGCGTCGCCGTGCCCTGGGCCCCGTTGCCGACGGTGGTCGTCCGCACGCTGAGCCAGAACTTGTCCGTGGCCGCGGCGGTGACCCGCACGCAGCGGGCGTCGAGGACCGAGCCCAGGTCCAGCTGGACGGACTGGCCGCCGACGGCGGTCGAGTTGGGCGTGAGGCAGTTCGCGGTGGGCGAGATGTCCCGCCGGACGAGCTTGTAACTGTCGCCCCGGGCCGAGTTGGTCAGCAGCGCGGTGTACGGGGCGCCGGCCGTGAGGGCGCAGGTGAAGGCGGTGTTGAGGAAGGTCGAGCACGCCACGTTGCCCTGCGGGTCGACGACCTGCAGCGAGGCGTTGAGCTGGTTCGCCGTGTTGGTGTAGTCGGCCTGTTCGGCGGTGGCGTGCTGGTCCGCCGGAAGGGCCAGGCAGGCCTGCTTCACGTCGGCGGTCAGCGTGACCTCCGCGCCCCAGGTGCCGTCGAACCCGCTCTGCGGCCAGGCGGCACAGCCTGCCGTCTCGCCGGTCCGGTGGATCACCAGCGCGTAGGACTTGTTCACTTCGCCGCTCAGAACCGCGCGGAACGGCGCGGTACCGGCCAGCTTGCAGACGGCGGACGGGGTGTTGGCGCCGCCGTTGTCGCACTGCTTGGCGCCGGCCGCGTCGTAGACGGCGGCGAAGGCGCCGGTACCGCCGGTGGGCGGCCGGTTGAGCAGGTAGACACCGCTCCCGGTGGCCGTCGGCAGCGTGAGACAGAACTGCTGCCCGCGCGCGCCGAAGGTACCGGTGGCCGGGCCGGACGTCAGCCCGGTGTCGTTGGTGGCGGTGCAACCCCGGGTCTCCTTGCCCGAGTGGAAGGCCATGCCGAACGCTCCGGCGTTGACGTTCCGCGCCTCGACCACCCAGGTGTAGTCACCGGGCGCCAGGTCGCAGCCTTCGCCCTTAGCGCAGCCGCCGTAGAGCTGGGTGCCGTCGGGGCCGTACAGCCCGCCGTTAAGGGTGGAGCCGTCGGCGGTGACCGGGGCGAAGGAGTACTGGGCCTGCTCGGTGACCCGGAGGGTCCGGCAACGCTGCGCCAGGGTCAGGTCCGGGCCCGTACCGAACGCCTGCGGTTCGACGATCGTGCAGCCGTCCGGATGCGTGAGCCGGGCCAGTGTGAGGTCGTACGTCTGGGCCGCGCCGGAGATCTGCTGCGCGGTCATCCGGAACGGCGCCTGGCCGGTGAGCTTGCAGTCGATCTCGGTGTTCTGGTTCGACCGGGTGTTGCAGACCTCCTTTCCGGTGGCGTCGTAGACGATCTGGATGATCTGGAACGCGGACACGTGGGTCCGCAGCACGTCACCGGTGGTCAGGTCGCCGAGCGCGTAGCAGTCGCCCGTGGAACCGACCGGGAGCGAGCCGTGCAGCAGGGTCGGGCTGCCGAGCGCGAGGTCGGTGGCGCTCATCGTCCGACAGGCCGTGGTCGACAGCAGCGGCAGGTAGGAGACGGACAGGCCGTTGGTCCGGCCGCTGCCGTCCCGGACCTGGAGCGTGTAGGTGCCGGCCTGGGCGATGGCGCAACGCAACATCCCGTCGCCCCAGCCGCCGCCCATCGGCTGGGTGCAGGCCACGGCGGCACCGCCCGGCCCGGCCACGGTCGGGTAGACCGGGTTGTTCGTCGCCACGGCCTGGACGAGGAGCACGTCCGCGGCCTGCGGGAGCGTGAGCGCGAAGGAGGCCGTCTTGCCCCCGTCGATCGAGCAGGTGGAGACGGCCCCCGGGACCAGGCCGGCCGGACACGGGTTGGTCGGGTCGGCCTGCTGGACCTCGCGGGCCGCCTTCTCGTGCTCGGCCTTCGGGTCCGGAACCGGCGCCGTCGACGGCCCGGCGGTGGGCGCGGCGGCCGGGGCCGGGGTGGTGGTCGGCGCCGCGGTCGGGCTCGCGGACGACGTGGCCGCGGGCGGCGCGGCGGCGGCAGCCGGGTTGGCCTGGCCCACGAACGTGGCCAGGACGGCGAGCAGCAGGGCGCCGGGAGCCGCGAGTGAGGCTCTCCTCCCCCTGTGTCGCGTTCGTCTGTCGGTGGACAGGAACGTCACACTTTCCCCCCATGTCGGAAACGCCTGACTCCCGTGACCGTCACAGGAGTTCACAGGCGGGCGGAGTCTAGCGAGCGCAAAGGACAAGCTGAGAAGCACCCTCGACCCCGCGCGAGGGTCCCACGGCGGGCCCGTCGAGCGCGATGAGTTTTTTGGGCAGCTCTTGACCATGCGGGCGCAAGGCCCGGGAACGACAAAACGGCCGGTCGATCCGAAGATCGACCGGCCGTTCGCTGTGCGCGAGGGGGGAGTTGAACCCCCACGCCCTTTCGGGCACTGGAACCTGAATCCAGCGCGTCTGCCTATTCCGCCACCCGCGCATCTGGGTGATGAGGAATATCGTAGCCCATCCGCGCGGGTGCTCCGGACCAGGCCGGAAGGGGTGGAGGGTCAGTGGGCGAGCTGCCCGACGATCCAGTCGACCAGTGCGCGGGACAGGTGGCCGTGCTCGGAGTTGGCCTCGTCGAACGTGACCTCGTCCAGGTGGCCCCGGTCCAGGGCGTCGTCGGTGATCGGGGCGGCCGGGTCGACGTCCCACTTCGCCGGGTCGAAGTCCAGCGCCGCCGCGCTGACGGCCGGCACGAAGGCGCCGCTGCGGTAGTCGTCGGAGATCTTGGCCTTGAGCGCGTCCGCGACCTTGCCGAAGGAGTCCAGGGTGCCGCCGGGCACGGCGTCCAGCCCCGGGACCTCGGTGGTGGCGCTGCGGCGCACGGCGAGGCCGAGGTGCATGCCGCCGATCCGCTGCTTCTCGCCCTTGTCCGGCTGGAACCGGGCCGTGGCACTGGCGACGAGCGCCTGCCAGTCGAACGCCACCTCGCCCACCGGCAGCGGGAGGCCCACCCCGTCACGCCGGCCGTTGGAGATGCCGAGCTTGCGCGGGATCTGCGGGAAGTTGCCGACCCGGGCGAGGTCGTCGAGGAACTCCTTGCGCAGCGGGCTGGCGGTGGCCACCGGGCCGGAGTACTTCGAGTTCTCGACCCACGCCCACAGCAGTTGCTGAGCGGCGGCGCTGCGGATCAGATCGGCCTGCTTGGCGCCGTCCGGACCGGCCGGGGTGAAGTCCTCGAAGAAGTAGGCCATCTGCTGGAGGATCAACGGGATCCAGGCGCCGTTGTGCGGCGAGTCGAACGAGAGGTACGTCGACGTCTGGTGGTCCATCCGCTGGGTCTCCAGCTTGGCGAGCGCGTAGCGGGTGACGATGCCGCCCATGCTCACCCCGCCGACGGTCAGCCGCTCGTCGCCCACGCGCTCCACGATGGCACGGAGGATGGCGTCGATCACGACTCCGGCGTTGGCCTGGATGTGGGTGTGCCGCTCGGTGAAGCCGATCAGGACGATGTCGTAGCCCCGGCTCAGCAGCTCGTCGAAGAGGCCGGGCCGGCCGTCGGCGACGGTGTTGAAGTACGCGAACAGGCCGGGCAGGTCGCTCGGGCCGTAGCTGAAGCCGTCCGCGAAGAGGAAGGGCTTCCGCAGGCCGATCTTCGGGTTGGCGTAGTAGACCGCCGCCTGTCCGGTCGCCGTCTGCCCCTTGTACGGCGCGCCGGTCAGCTCCCAGACCACGTCGGCGTCGCGGCTGCGCTCGCCCGACAGGTCGTTGGCGAACCAGACTCCGGGCTTGAGCGAGTCGGCGATCTCCGCCAACTCGGCCTTGGTGGGCTCCACCTGGCCCTCCTTGAGGGCCGTCAGCGCTACGTCGATACGGGGTTCCTGTGCCATGAGGTACCGCCTCGGTCGATGCGAGCAGGGTCACGTGCGCACAGTGATCGACCGTAACTGTTCGGTTACTCACGGCACCAGGGTCGCGTCGGAACTGATTGAAATCGTTCGGATGTGACCGAGGCTGATCGGCTAAACCGGGAAGTCGCCGGCACGGACGGCGGCGAGGAAGGACTCCCAGGCGGGGGCGGGGAAGACGAGGGCCGGGCCGTGGGGGTCCTTGGAGTCACGCACCGGGACGGTGTTGGGGATGGAGTCGAGGGCCACCTCAATGCAGAGGCCGCCGTCATTGGCGCTGTGACTGCTCTTACGCCAGGCGAGGGCAACCTCGACGCAGTTGCCGCCGTCGTCTCCGCTGTAGTTGCTCTTGTGCCAGGTCAGCTTCATACAGAAAAGTCTCCCGCCCTGACGGCAGCGACGAAAGAGCGCCACGCCCCGGTCGAGAAGACGAGGGCCGGGCCACTGGGGTCCTTGGAGTCACGCACTGGGACGGCGCCGGGACGGGATTCGAGGGCCACCTCGATGCAGGCTCCGCCGTTGTCCCCGCTGTAGCTGCTCTTGCGCCAGGCGACTGTGTCGAGCCTGCTGCTCTTCATCTCTGAAACCCTCCAGCACCTCGGCGATGAGCCGAAGCGACTCGCTCTCTGACAGGCACTCAGAACGGAGCTGATCATAGCGACGGTGGTGCTTGGCCAGAGTTTCAGGATCACTGCTCAGGTACCCCCGATCGAGGTTCTCCGAGTAGACCCAATGCTCCTCGCCTGGCAGCTCCAGCAACACCATAGCCGTGACGGTGACAGTCCGCCGATACGCAAACGGTGCCACGTGAATGACGACGTTGGGGAGTTGGGCCACGCGCAGGAGGTGCTCCAGCTGGCATCTCATCACGGTCGCCCCGCCGATGACCGTGCGGATCACGCCCTCATCGAGAATGACGACCAACAGTGGTCCGTCAGGGGCGAGATAGCGGGTCTGCCGACTGAGTCGAGCCCTGAGCAGTTCCTCGATCTCCTCCGGCTTGCCAGCTGAATCGCCAGTCTCGAAGAGCGCACGTGCGTACTGCCAGCACTGCAGCAGGCCGTACATCATGTTGGTCTGATACACCCGGTGCCCGATCGCGATCGCCTCCAGGTCCACGTACTCCTGGAACCAATCCGGGTGCTCAACGGAGGCATTCCAGTCGACCCGGCCGTACAGCCGCATCAGCAGGTCGCCGGTGTTCAACAGCCGACCGAACTCTTCGACTTCCTCGACCGAGGGCTTCCGCCTGCCGCCCTCGGTCCGCGTGATGACCGTCCGGTCGCAGTGCAGGAGCTTGCCCAACTCCTCCTGCGTGAAGCCCGCCGCCTTGCGCGCGTGCCGGAGCTCCTCGCCGAACAGGACCGCCGAGCTCGCGGTCGGCGCTCGCTTGGCCTTTGGTGTCATCGCAGCTCCCGGATGTGCAGCGCACGGCAAACACGTGGTTTTGGTCGCCACCGTAACTCCGGCACCGGGACCATTGAGGCCAGAACGCAATCATTCGCACGCACAGCGTGATTGTGCGCTCCCGTCGCACCACCCCCATCCGCCCCCGAGGTGCCTCGCCATGCTCAGAACCACCCGCCGGCCCCGAACCTTCGCCGCGCGCCTCGACTCCCGCCCCTACTCCACCCCCATCGCGCGCCACTTGCTCCGCGCCTACCTCTCCGCCCTCCCCTCCGGCGACCGGTACTCCGACATCGCCGAACTGCTCCTCTCCGAGCTGTTCTCCAACGCCGTCCAGCACTCCGACGCCCCCGATGACCGCCTCATCGAGGTCCGCTTCGCCCTCATCGGCAACCGTCTCCGCCTCGAAGTGCACGACGCCGGCACCGGTCGCCCGTCCCTCCTCGCGACCACCCCCGCCGACGAGCACGGCCGTGGACTGCACCTCGTCAACGAACTCGCAGAACGCTGGGGTTGCTGCCCCCGGGCGGGCGGCATCGGCAAGTTCGTCTGGGCCCTCGTCGCACCCGCCCCCGCCCCCGCTCCCGTCCTCCTCACCGCCTGAAGGCCGCCCGATGCCGTTCTCCACCCTCGCCCGGCACCTGTTCGACACCGGCGCCACCCCCGCCGACGCCTACGCCGCCCTCGCCCGCCGCACCCGCGAGCCGGCCACCGCCGCCCGCGCCGTCTGCCACGCCCTCGGCATCGCCGCCGACGAGACGACCCGCCGCATCGACGAGTGCTACGACGCCCTCCTCGCCGACCCCCGCCCCAACTCGGAGGCCGACACCGGCGAACTCCTCGAAGCGCTCGGGGTGTTCGACGTCCCCAAGCCCCTCGACGCCCGCGGCCTCGCCGTCGTCGACCAGTTCCTCCTCGCCATCGACGCCCTCGGCGCCCTCCGCGCCGGCCACCAGCACGGCCTCACCCGCTGGTTCGTCACCGGCAACCTCACCGCCGCCTACCTCTCCCTCGCGGCCACCCAACCCCGCCCGGGCGTCGGCGACGCGGCCCACTACTGGACCGCCCTCGTCACCGCCGGCGAGCTCCTCGCCGCCGCCCCCACCCCGGACCCCCGCGTCAAACCCGCCCTCGCCCGCTGCCGGGCCCGCGCGGAGGCCGTCGCCCGGTGATGTACTGAACCCCAACGACCAGTCACCACGGACCTGTTGGGGGAAGACGTGTTCCGCAATGTCGTCGCCGAGTGGGACGCCCCGATCGCCGACCTCCGAGATCGGCCTCCCGGCTGGATACCCATCTACAGCGGGCAGGAAGCTGACGGGTGCCTCTGGTGCATCGACGTCAACTACCACCGCCACGGCCACGGCCTCGCCGCAACCGTCCAGACCGCGCGCCCCCTCTCGGAGCACCACCGCATGCACCCGAACACCACGCCGGAGACCGAGCTGTGGACGTTCCTCGCCAACTCCGGCCGGATCGAGCCCGTCCCCCCGGACTTCGACATCACCACCGGCTACACGAGCCGGGACGTCGAGTTCGAGGGCCTGACCTTCCCCGTCCACGTCCACCGCGCCCACGGGTGCAGCAGCGCCCGCTTCCCGCTCGCCCTCGTCGACGGCGGCTACGTGATCGTCACCGCCGTCGACGAGCACTGGGCCACCGCCACCGACCTCGTCCTCCGTCACCCGGAGGCCCGCTGAGTCCACCCCAAGGTGGGGTTTGGCTCAACGGACCCCGAGCCGGGTGCCGAAAGGCCAACGGGGCGGCGGAGCTGAGGGCCGCCGCCCCGCCCTCCACCCGTCACACCGTGGCGAGGAACTCCCGCACCACGCGGTGGAATTCGTCCGCCGCGCCGGTGACCAGCATGTGGTCCGCGTCCAGCTCCGCCAGGACCGTCCCCGGACGGCGCGCGATCATCTGCGCGACCTGCTCGGCGGGGATGGCACCCCTCGTACCGCTCACCACCAGGGCCGGGCAGGTGGTGGCCGTCCAGTCCGCCCAGTGGTCGCCGTGGACGTCCGCCTCGGAGGCGTACATGTCCTGCGGGTGGAAGGGCAGGCGCCAGCTGCCGTCGGCGTTCTCGCGCAGCCGGTCCTCGAAGTACGGCGCGGCGGCGCCGAGGGCGGTGACGAGGGCGTCCCGGCTGGAGGCGTCGTAGGGCAGGTGGAGCAGGAAGGCCAGCGGGTGGCTCCCGTCCAGCCCGAGCGCGGCCGGGCCCTCGGCGTTGACGATCGCCGTCACGCGCTCGGGGTGCCGGGCCGCGAACTGGTAGGCGTTGACGGCGCCGAGGGAGTGGCCGAGCAGCACGGCGCTCTCCAGCCCGAGGTGGTCGAGCAGGGCCTCGACGTCGGCGAGGTAGCCCTCCCGCGCGTAGTCGGCGGCCCGGTCCGACTCGCCCTGCCCGCGCTGGTCGGGGGCGATGACCCGCCACTCCGGGCCCAGTGCGGCGGCGAGCGGCACGAAGACGGTGCCCTCCGCGAGGTGGCCGTGCAGGGCGAGCAGCGGGCGGCCGGTGCCGCCGAAGTCGAGGTAGGAGAGCCGGCGGCCGTCGATGACGAGCTCGGAGCGGATGGCGTCGTTCATGGTGGTCGTTCCCCCCGTGGAGCGGTTGATGGGATGACCGTACCCAGGAGTTAGACGTTTGTGCAACACATTCGTCTGACACGCCCGTGCGGATCTTGGAACCGTCCCGGCCGGGGCTCAGATCAGCGGCTTGTAGGCGCAGCCCTCCACCGCGTTCAGGAGGACGTAGGCGCGGCCGGGGCCGGTGGCCGTGTCGCGGAGGCGGGTGAGTGCCTCGAGTTCGGTGGGGAGGGTGAGGCCCAGGGCTCGCGCCGCGGCGGCGCGGTCGGCGGGGAGGTCGGGGTCGTCCTCCAGGTAGTCTTCGGCGGCCTCGGCGCTCTCCTCCGCCGTGAACGTGCGGCAGTCCTGCCACCACGGCACGGTGATCAGCAGCTCGACCAGTTCGCGGAGGTTCAGCGCCATGAGGGCCGCGCCGCCCTCCGAGTCGGCGAACAGGACCGGGCGGTCCTCGCCCAGCTCGCTCGGCCCGCAGAAGAAGTACGTGCCGCCGCCGCCCTCCTTCGCGAGGAGTTCGAGCGGTTCGCCGGAGGCCAGCACGACGTCCTCGACGTGCGGGTAGGCGTCGAGGCTGAAGTCGCCCGGCCACGCGAGGAAGTCCTCGGCGGCGGGGTCGGCGCGGATGGCGGCGATCAGGGAAGTCCCGGCGGAAGCGGAGGTCCCTGCGGTCACGGCGGTCATGGCGGTCACCCTAGACCCGGGGTCCGACGTTCCCGCGGGAGCGGCTAGGTTGCCAGTGCTGCAGCTTCAACCAGCGGGCCAACGGGGACGAGGAAAAATACGGTGAATCAGAAGACCGCACCTGCCGACCAGTTCGAGGAGCACCGGCCCCACCTGCGCGCCGTCGCCTACCGGATGCTCGGCTCGATCGCGGAGGCCGACGACGCCGTCCAGGAGACGTGGCTGCGCTACGACCGCACCGAGACCGGCGAGGTCTCGAACCTCGGCGCCTGGCTGACCACGGTGGTCTCCCGCGTGTGCCTGAACCTGCTGCGCTCGCGCGCGCAGCGGCGGGAGGAGCCGCTGGAGACGGGCGAGGACGGCACGGCGGGCGCGCCGCGCATCCCGGACCCGATCCTCGGGCGGGCGGGCGTGGTCGACCCGGAGCAGGAGGTGATGCTCGCGGACTCCGTCGGCCTGGCGCTGATGGTGGTGATGGAGTCGCTGGCGCCCGCCGAACGGGTCGCGTTCGTGCTGCACGACATGTTCGCGGTGCCGTTCGAGGAGATCGCGCCGCTGATCGAGAAGACCGCCGCCGCGACCCGCCAGCTGGCCAGCCGGGCGCGCCGCAAGGTGCAGGGGCAGGCGCCCGCGCCGGACAAGGACCTGAGCCGGCAGCGGGTGGCGGTGGACGCGTTCTTCGCGGCCGCGCGCGAGGGCGACCTCGACGCGCTGGTGGCCGTGCTCGACCCGGACGTCGTGCTGCGCTCGGACGGCGGCGCGGTGCGGGCCCGGCACTCGGTGGTGTTCACGGGGGCGTCGACGGTGGCCGGGCAGGCGGTGCTGTGGGGCAAGCTGGCGCCGTTCGCGCGGCCGGCGCTGGTCAACGGCACGGCGGGCGCGGTGGTCATCGGCCCCAACGGCAAGCCGATGTCCGTCATGGCGTTCACGGTGGTCGCGGGCGCGATCGTCGCGATCGACGTGCTGAACGACCCGGAGCGGCTCGCCGCGCTGGACCTGTCGCTCTTCGACTGAACCGGGAGGGGTGGGCTCCGGTCCACATGAGCCCACCCCGCCTCAGCGCCCGGTCGCGCCGTCCAGCTGCTCGCGGATGATGTCCGCGTGCCCGGCGTGCCGGCCGGTCTCCTCGATCATGTGGACGAGCACCCAGCGCAGCGACGGCGCCTCGCCGTCCGGCCGCAGGGAGCGCGCGCCCGGCCGGTCGAGGTCGGCGCCGACCTGTGCGGCGACGGCGTTCGACCGGGCGATCGCGGCCCGGTAGGCGGCGATCTCGCCGGCCACCGTCACGTCGCCGAGCGGGACTTCGTCCGTTTCCAGCGGCTGCTCGCCGACGCCCCGGTAGGCCCACTCGAACCAGTTGTGCTCGACCACCGCGAGGTGGCGGACCAGCCAGAGCAGGCTCGTCCCGGAGGCGACCCCGGGGCGGCGGGCGTCGTCGTCCGGCAGCCCGGCGAGCTTGGCGATCACCGCCTCGCGCAGGTAGTCGAGGAAGGTGAGCAGCGTGGTCGGCTCGTCGGCGTTGACGCCGGGCGGGCGGACGTCGGGGCGCGGGGAGGGCGCGGTGTTCTCGGTCACCGCGCCACCCTAGTCAGACCCGAAACACCGTCACCAGCCCTGCGCCGTCACCGTCCCCGCTCCCGTCACCGTCCCCGCTGCCCTCACCAGCCCCGCTGCCGTCACCAGCCCTGCGCCGCGACCCACTCCGCGAGGTGCCGGGCGCAGTCGTCGACCGACTCCTGCCACGAGCGGACGGCCCCCTCGCCGGCCTCGTCGCTCACGTGCTTGACCAGGCGCACCGGCAGGCCGGCCCGGTGGGCGACGGTGGCGACCGCGTAGCCCTCCATGTCGACGAGGTCGGCGTGCTCGGCGAGGCGGTCGCGGGCGGCCGGGTCGGAGACGAAGAGGTCGCCGGTGGCGAGGACCGGGCCCTCGCCCTTGCCGACCACGAGCGGCGCACCGTAGCTGCGGCCGGTGAGGGCCAGCAGGGCGGGCGAGTCGAGGTCGTGCTGGATCACCTGGGTGACGTGGTGGGTGCCCTCCCAGCCGGGGCGCAGCGCGCCGGCCGTGCCGAGGTTGATCACCTCGGAGGGCTTGTCGCCCCGGGCGAGGACGGTGGCGAGCGCCGCGGCGGCGTTGACCTTCCCTATCCCGGTGAGCAGCACGGGCAGCCGGTCGTCCAGGTGGGCGGCCTCCTCGCGGACGGCGACGACGAGCAGCGGGCGGTCGGGGGCGATCGTTCCAAGCAGGCGCATGGCCCCATCGTACGGAGCAGGGGCGCGGGAGCCCCGGCGGCGACGGCCGGACGACGTACGGGCCGGAGCTCCCGGACCGGGCGTCCGGGAACCGCGCGGGCCCCGATCCGCGTCGCAGCGGTCGCCGCCCGCCTCCGCCCGACGGGTCCGTACGGGAATACGTATGAAGAATTCGCGGAGGCGGCGGGCCCCAATCGTGCACGGCGAAGCTCAAGATCGGCGCAACTCGGGTGTGGCCGGGGGGAGTCACGGCCATACTGCTGGCATCGGCCGGGCACCGGAGGACGGGCCGGGCCCCAGGGGAGGATGAGGCGGGTGGCGACACCAAGAGGTAGCGGCGCGGCGGGCGCCGTGGTTCCGGCACGGCCGAACCGTCCGCCGGCGGCACCGGGCCGGGCGGGCGCCCCGGCGCCGCGGCCCGGCGGGGAGCCCGCCGGGCGGCGGCCGTCGGCGCTGTCGCCGGCGGGCGCGAAGGCCCGGCTGGCGCGGGCCGCGCGGACCGCGCCGGGCCGGCTGCGGCTGGCCGGGGCGGTGCTGGCGGTGCTGACCGTGGCGTTCGGGGGGCTGAGCGCCTGGCAGCTGGAGACGCGGGCGCAGGCCGCCGAGCGGGTGGTGTCGTACAGCCAGCCGCTGAGCGAGGCGGCCGCGGACATCCACCGTTCGCTCGCGGACGCGGACACCACCGCGGCCACCGGCTTCCTGCTCGCGGGCGCGGAGCCGAAGGCCGTCCGGGACCGCTACGAGCAGGACCTCTCGACGGCCGCCCGGCTGATCGCCGAGGCCGCCGCCCGGACGACGTCCTCCTCCCCCGCACAGGGCTCGCTGGCCCGGCTGAACCAGCAACTGCCCGTCTATGCGGGCCTGGTGGAGAGCGCGCGGGCGGACAACCGGCAGGGCTTCCCGCTCGGCGGCGCCTACCTGCGCTACGCCTCGGAGCAGATGCGCAACGTGCTGCTGCCGGCCGCCGCCGAGCTGACGGCGTTCGAGGACAAGGAGCTCTCGAACGACTACGACGAGGCGAAGTCCGCGCCCTGGGGCGCCTACGCGCTCGGGGTGCTGACCCTCGGCGCGCTGGTCTGGGTGCAGGTGGTGCTGTTCCGCCGCACCAACCGGGTGTTCAACGTCGGCCTGCTGGGCGCCACCGCCGCCGTCCTCGCGGGCTCGCTCTGGCTGGCCGTCACCGGCGCCACCACGAGCGCCGCGCTGGACGACAGCGACCGCCTCGGCGCCACCCCGCTGCGCGCCCTCAACACCGCGCGGGTGGACGTGCTGACGGCCCGCCTGGCGGAGAACCTGCACTACGTCGCCCGCGGTTCGACCACCAAGTACGCGGAACTGTGGTCCGCGACGACGACGCACCTGTCGCAGGCCGTGCCCGCGGGCACCCCGGAGGCGTCCCGCCCCGGCTCGCTGCCGGAGGCGTTCCGGCTGGCGCCGGCGTCCGCCCGGGACGCCGTCGGCGAGGCGGCCCAGCAGTTCGACTCGTGGTCCTCCCGGCACGACACGGCGAAGATGCTGGAGACGGACACCGCGGACTACCAGGGCGCCCTGGACGCGACGGTGACGGCCGACCCGGCCAAGGCGCCGAACACCGCCGACGCCGCGTTCAACGCGACCGACCAGCAGCTCGCGAAGGCCGCCGACGCCGAGCAGCAGCAGTTCCACAAGGCCGCCGACGGCACCGACGGCGACCTGCGCACCACCGCCGCCGCGGTCGCCGTCCTCGGCCTG
Organism: Kitasatospora sp. NPDC057904; assembly: GCF_042887925.1. Lineage (NCBI taxonomy): Bacteria > Bacillati > Actinomycetota > Actinomycetes > Kitasatosporales > Streptomycetaceae > Kitasatospora > Kitasatospora sp. NPDC057904. The sequence goes on along the minus strand of NZ_JBHVOL010000010.1, from coordinate 45,966 downwards.
CTGGCCGCGGCGGCGGCGCTGCGCGGCCTCGGCCGCCGACTGGCCGAGTACCGGTAGAGGGGGGACGGACACATGCGCAAGGGGACAGTACGGACCCGCACGGTGACGGCGCTGGCACTGCTGGCGTCCTGCGCCGCCGTGCTCGGCGGGGGCGGCCCGTCCGGCGCCGCACCGCTGGCGGCGGAGGCGGCACCGCTGTCGCCGCCGGCACCACAGGCCGCGCAGGCCGGACCCTGCGACATCTACGGCAGCGTCCCGCCGAGCACCGAGGACGGCCCGGCGGTGAAGGCCGTCAAGGCCAAGCGCAGCCTGGTGATCGGCGTGGACCAGAACAGCTTCCGCTGGGGCGCCCGCAACCCGAACACCGGCCAGATCGAGGGCTTCGACATCGACCTCGCCCGCGCGATCGGTGCGGCGATCATGGGCGACCCGAACAGGGTCGTCCTCAAGCCGGTGGCGACGGCCGACCGGGTCGACGCCATCCAGAAGGGCCGGGTCGACCTGATCGTCCGCACCATGACGATCAACTGCCAGCGGATGGAGCAGGTGGCCTTCTCCAAGCCGTACTTCAACATCACCCAGCGGGTGCTGGTGCCCCGGTCGTCCCCGGCGAAGAACCTCGACGACGCGATCACCGGCAAGACCGTGTGCGCCGCCAACGGCTCCACGGCCGCGACGGTGCTGAAGGACGTCAAGAAGACCGCCAAGCAGGTCGTCCCGGTGGAGAACCAGCTGGACTGCCTGGTCCTCATGCAGCTCGGCAAGGTCGACGCCACGATGACCGACGACGGCCTCGCGGCCGGCCAGGCCGCCCAGGACCAGACCGTGCGGATCGTGGACGGCGAGGCGCAGCCCGAGGTCATCGGCGTCGCGATGCTCAAGAGCAGCCCCGATCTCACCGCGCGGGTCAACCAGGTGCTGGCCGACTACTACGCGAGCGGCGCCTGGCGCAGCTCGTACGAGCGGTGGCTCAAGCCGTACATGCTCAACGACGCCGACCACTACTGGCCCGGCGCGACGGCCCACTAGGAACGGCCGCCGACGGCCCTCCGGCGGCCCTCCGGAGGGCCGCCGGGCGGCCACGGCCCGCACGCGGGCCGTTGACGCCGTCTTGACGCCCCGCGCCCGCTCCGCCCGAAGGAGCACCGGCTAGGGTTCGGGACGATCACCACGGGGAGACCCGTCGTGCACGGGGAGATCCGCAGCCCGTCAGGGCCGGGTCGGTGAAGGAAGGATGGACGGCGGTGGCATCTGCTGGCCCGGTACTGAACCGGGAGGAGGTGGACCGCGCGCTCGCGCGCCTCGGCGCAGAGCGCGACGCGGTCGAGTCGGCGCTGCTGGCCCTGCAGGACCACCCGGGCCTGCGGCTGCTGGACGGCGCCGAGCTGTCCGGGCGGACGCAGGAGCGCTGGGCCGTCGCCGGGAAGGGCCTGCCGCTGCTGTGGGCGCTGTTCGACCGGTACTCCGAGGCGCTCGCCTCCGCGCGCGCCGTGCGGGCCCGCAAGGCCAAGCCGGGCTCGGCCGAACTCGCCGAGCTGAGCGAGCTGTTGACCGGGGACGCGGTGACCGTCCCGGGCGGCGCGCTGCCGGACGGGCCGCAGCTGCTCGGCGCACCCGCCAAGCTGGTCGAGCGGGTCAGCCTGGACGCGCTGATGGCCAGGATGAACTCCTGGTACGCCACCGTCCTGGAGGTGGTCAGCGCCGCCGACGCGGTGTGGTCCGCGCTGCCGGCCAGGATCGACCTGCTGCTCGCCGAACTGCACCGGGTGCGCACGCTCGCCGCCTCGCTCGGCGTCCACGCCGCCACCCACCCGCTGGGCGACGACCTGGCCGGACTGGAAGCCGACCTGACGGCCCTGCGCACCGAGGTGCGCGGCGACCCGCTCGCGCTGTGGCGCCCGGCCCGGGTGCCCGCCCAGCGCGGCACCGTGCCGGAGGGCGGCGCGTTCGCCTCCCCGTCCGGGGTGGTGGACACCGAGCGCTTCGACCGGGCCGGGCGGGCGCTGGACGGCGTGCGGCTGGAGCTGGAGAACCTGCTGCGGCTGCGCGACGACGCCGAGGAGCGCCTCCAGGGCGTCGGCGACCTGCTCCAGCGGGCCGACGCGACGCTCGGCGAGGCCCGCCGGGCGCGCGGCGAGGTGCTGGCGAAGATAGCCGCCAGCGACGTCCCCGCGGTACCGGGCCCGGCCTCGGCGCTGCGCGAACGTATCGTCGTGGCACTGGAGTTGCGGCAGGCCGGGCAGTGGGGCCGGCTGGCGCCGCTGCTGGACGCGCTGGAGGACGCGGCCGCCAAGGAGCTGGCCCGCGCCCGCCAGTCGCTGACCGAGGTCACCCAGCCGCTCGCCGTGCGGGCGGAACTGCGCGGCCGGCTGGACGCCTACAAGGCGATGGCCGCCCGGCTGCGGGTGTCCGAGGACCCGGAAGTGATCGAGCGGTACGAGAAGGCGCGCTGGCTGCTGTGGAGCGCGCCCTGCGACCTGCGGGCGGCGGCCGCCGCGGTGGCCCGCTTCCAGCAGTCGCTGCGGCCGGCGCACGCCGAGTCCGCACACGAGGAGGCCGGCCAGACGCCGGTCGACGGACAGGTACAGGGGGGCTGAGGTTGATGGGCGAGGCGTGCACACGGCCGGATTGCACCGGCAACGGGACGATCGACGCCGACGGCTACTGCGACGAGTGCGGGCTGGCCCCGGTGGCCGGCACCACCTCCGCGAAGGCCGCCGCGCCCCCGAAGGCGGCGGCGGGCCCCGGCGCCCCCTGCCCGCGCGACTGCTCCGGCACGATCGACGCGGACGGCTACTGCGACGAGTGCGGCCTCACCGCGCCCGGCGGCGAGACCGGCACCACCCAGCCGTACGTGCCCTCGGCCCGGGTCGCCCCGGACACCGGCAACTCCGTCCGCTCGGCCCGCACCGGCTCCGCCCGCTCGATGTCCGGCCGCTCCCGCTCGCACCGCTCGACCCGCACCGGCAGCAGCCGCTCGGTCTCGGTGCGCAGCACCCGCGGCAGCGTCAGCGCGGGCACCCGCAGCCGGCTCGGCGCCGGCCTGGTGACCGTCCCGACCGTGGAGACGGCCGACCCGTCCCTCGCGGTGCTGGAGAACCCCGAGGTGCCCGAGCGCAAGCGCTTCTGCGCCAAGTGCGAGGCGCCGGTGGGCCGGGAGAAGGACGGCCGTCCGGGCCGCCCGGACGGCTTCTGCACCAAGTGCGGCACGCCGTACTCGTTCACGCCCAAGCTGCGCCGCGGGGACCTCGTCGGCGGCCAGTACGAGGTCGTGGGCTGCCTGGCGCACGGCGGCCTCGGCTGGATCTACCTCGCGGTGGACCGCCGGGTCAACGACAAGTGGGTCGTCCTCAAGGGCCTGCTGAACACCGGCGACGAGGACGCGCTGGCCGCGGCCGTCGCCGAGCGGCGCTTCCTCGCCGAGGTGGACCACCCGAACATCGTCCGGATCATCAACTTCGCCGAGCACCTGGACATCGGCTCCGGCTCCACCGACGGCTACATCGTCATGGAGTACGTCGGCGGCAAGTCGCTCAAGGACATCGCCAACGACCGCCGCACCGCGGACGGCCGGCGCGAGCCGCTGCCCGTCGAGGTGGGGATCGCGTACGCGCTGGAGGCGCTGCCGGCGCTCGGGTACCTGCACGCCCGGGGCCTGATCTACTGCGACTTCAAGATCGACAACGTGATCCAGAGCGGCGACGCGCTCAAGATCATCGACATGGGCGCGGTCTGCCGCCTCGACCACGACGGCCCGATCTACGGCACCGTCGGCTACCAGGCCCCCGAGATCGCGAGCCTCGGCCCCTCCCCCGCCTCCGACCTCTACACCGTCGCCCGCACCCTCGCGGTGCTCACCTTCGACTTCCAGGGCTACAGCACCACCTACCGCGACACGCTGCCCGGCCCCGAGGACGTCGAGGTCTTCGCGACGTACGAGTCGTACTACCGCTTCCTGGTCCGCGCCACCGACCCCGACCCGGCCCGCCGCTTCGCCTCCGCCGAGGAGATGGCCGACCAGCTCACCGGCGTGCTGCGGGAGGTCCTGGCCCTCCAGGACGGCCGGGCCCGGCCCGCGCTCTCCACCCTGTTCGGGCCCGAACTGCGCGTCGTCGACACCGAGCTGGTGCTGCCCACCGAGCAGACCGGGCAGCTCCGGGTGGCCGAGCTCGACCCGGCCGCCGCCGCCCTCGCGCTGCCCGTCCCCCGGGTCGACCCCGGCGACCCCAACGCGGGCTTCCTCGCGACCCTGCTCGCCACCGACCCCCAGGAGGCGCTCGCCGCACTGGCCGGCGCCCCCGCCGACTCCGCCGAACGCCGCCTGCGCGAACTGCGCGCCCTGCTCGAACTCGGCCGCCACAGCGAGGCCCTGGCCGCGCTCGCGACCCTGGAGCAGGACCACTCCGACGACTGGCGGGTCGTCTGGTACCGCGGCCTCACCGCCCTCGTCGGCGCCACCGCCGGAGCCGACGCGAGCGCGGGCGAGCCGGACGAGGCCTCCCTGCGGGCCGCCGCCGAGGCCTTCGACGCGGTCTACGACGCCTTCCCCGGCGAGAGCGCCCCCAAGCTGGCCCTCGCCATCTGCGCCGAACTGCTCGGCGACGGCGGCGACGCGGCCGAGTTCTACCGGCTCGTCTGGACCACCGACCAGTCCTACCTCAGCGCCGCCTTCGGCCTCGCCCGGGTCCGCCTCGACGACGGGATGCGGCCGGACGCCGTCCGCGTCCTGGAGTCCGTCCCGGCCACCTCCAGCCAGTACACCGCCGCCCGCATCGCCGCCGTCCGCGCCCGGCTGCGCGAGCGCGCCGCGACCGAGCCGATCGGCGCCGACCTCGCGGCCGGCTCTGACCAGCTGACGGCCCTGCGGCTGGACGACCGGCGGCGCGAGGAACTGTCCGTCGAGGTGCTCCAGGCCGCCCTCGGCTGGGTCACCGCCGGCTCCGCCGGGGCCGGCCAGGGCGGACGGCCGACGGTGCTGGGACGACCCGCCGACGAGCGGGAACTGCGCTTCGCCCTGGAACAGTCCTACCGGGTACTCGCCCGGTTGGCAGACCGGGCCGAGACCAGGATCGAGATGGTGGAACGGGCCAACCGCGCCCGCCCCAGGACGTGGGTGTAACCGATGCCGCAGCAGACCGTGTGCCCGAGCTGTTCCGAACCGCTGGCCCCGGAGGACGCCTTCTGCGGCGCCTGCGGGACCGGCCGGGACAGCCGGCCCGCCCCGGGCGCGATGCCCGCGGGCTGGGCCTCCCCCCGCGCCGAGTCCGTCCCCGCGCAGCAGCACGGGCCGGTCTGCGTCCACTGCGCCCTGCCGCAGGTCGGCGCCGACGGCTACTGCGAGGCCTGCGGCGGCGCCCAGCCGCGCCCGCGCGACCACATGGAGAAGGCCCTCGCGGGCGTCGCCGGGGTCAGCGACCGCGGCGTGCGCCACCACCGCAACGAGGACTCCTTCACCGTCGCCGCGACCTCGCTGCCCGGCGGCGAGCCCGTCGTCGTCGCCGTCGTGTGCGACGGCGTCTCCTCCTCGGACCGCCCGGACCAGGCCTCCGAGACCGCCGTCGACGCCGCCTCCGAGTCGCTGCTCAGCGCCCTGGAGGCCGGCACCGACCCGGACGCCGCGATGCGCCGGGCCATCGCCGACGCCGCCAAGGCCGTCGCCGACCTCGCCGGGGCCGGCGCCGGGCCCGCCCGGCCCGACCTCAACGCGCCCGCCTGCACCTACGTCAGCGCCATCGCGGCCGGCGGCCGGGTCACCATCGGCTGGGTCGGCGACACCCGCGCCTACTGGATCCCGGACGACCGGGCCGCCGCCGAGCCCTTCCGGCTCACCCAGGACGACTCCTGGGCGGCCCGGATGGTCGAGGCCGGCCTGATGGGCGAGGCCGAGGCCTACGCCGACCCGCGCGCCCACGCGATCACCGGCTGGCTCGGCGCCGACGCCGAGGAGGTCGTCCCGCACACGCTGGACTTCACCCCGCACGTCCCCGGGGTGCTGCTGGTCTGCACCGACGGCCTGTGGAACTACGCCGAGGCCGCCACCGACCTCGCCTACTACGTCCGGCCGGACGCCCGGACCGAACCGCTCGCGGCGGCCCAGGCCCTGGTCAGGTTCGCGGTCGCGGCCGGCGGCCACGACAACATCACCGTCGCCGTCCTGCCGATCGACCCGCCCGCCCGGCCCGACCCCGAGGAGGTCGAGCAGACCCCGACCGCCCTCGACCTGCCGGTGATCACCCCGGCCGGGGCGCGGCCGGACCCGGAGGACGACCCGGACTACGAACCGACGCTGCCGGACCTCCCGGTGATCGGTTCCCCGGCCGCCCCGCTGCCGCCGCAGGTCCCGCCGGCGCCGTCCGCCCCGCCGGCACCGCCCGCGCCGCCGGCCGGCCCGCCGGGCGCCCCCGGGGTGCCGCCCGTCCCGCCGCAGCCGCCGCACCCGCCGACCGCCTGACGTCCCGACGGTCCGTCCCGCCCGCCCCGCCCGGCCCGAGCGCCGGGCGGGTGCACCGACCGATCCCGCATCAACCCTTCATCCCGACGGGAGCCACCGGCCCATGGCAACACTGGCTAAGCCGAACCTGCCCAGGTTCGACGTGGACATCTTCCAGAACGAGTTCCTCGCCGACGGTGCCCGCGAGGTCAACGCCATCGTCACCGTCACCGCGACCGGCGGCGGCACCACCGGCGGCCGCCCGCTCGGCGTCGCCGACGCCGGGACGCAGGGGGCCGCCGGCACCGCCGCCGTGGTCATCCTGGTCGACTGCTCCGGCTCGATGGACTACCCCAAGAGCAAGATCAACGGCGCCCGCGAGGCCACCGCCGCCGCCATCGACGCCCTGCGCGACGGCACCGCCTTCGCGGTCGTCGCCGGCACCCACGAGGCCCGCGACATCTACCCCGGCGACGGCACCCTCGCGACCGCCTCCGCCACCACCCGCGAACACGCCAAGGAGTCCCTGCGCCGCCTCACCGCGGCCGGCGGCACCGCCATGGGCACCTGGCTCGCCAAGGCCGACAAGCTCTTCCTGACCCGCCGCGACATCTCCATCCGGCACGCCATCCTGCTCACCGACGGCAACAACGAGCACGAGTCGGCGCAGGACCTCGCCCGCAACATCGAGCGCGTCACCGGCCACTTCACCGCCGACTGCCGCGGCGTCGGCACCGACTGGCGGATCGACGAGCTGCGCACGATCTCCTCCGCGCTGCTCGGCACCGTCGACATCGTCGCCGAACCGGGCGGCCTCGCCGACGACTTCCGCTCGATGATGGCCGGTGCCATGGGCAAGCAGGTCGCCGACGTCGCGCTGCGGATCTGGACCCCGGCCAATGCCTCGGTCAAGTTCGTCAAGCAGGTCGCCCCGAGCGTCGAGGACCTCACCGCCCGGCGCGCCGAGGCCGGGCCGCGGGCCGGCGACTACCCGACCGGCTCCTGGGGCGACGAGAGCCGCGACTACCACGTGTGCGTCGAGGTCCCGGCCGCCTCGGTCGGCAACGAGATGCTCGCCGCCCGGGTCAGCCTGGTGCTGCCCCCGCAGGCCGCCGGCGGCACCCCCGAGGTGCTCTCCCAGGGCCTGGTCAAGGCCGTCTGGACGGACGACCTCGCCTCCTCCACCCGGATCAGCCCGCAGGTCGCCCACTACACCGGCCAGGCCGAGCTCGCCTCCTCCATCCAGGAGGGCCTGGAGGCGCACCGCGCCGGGGACGTCGACACCGCGACCGCCAAGCTCGGCGCCGCCGTCCGGATCGCCCACGCGACCGGCAACGAGGGCACCTACAAGCTGCTCCAGAAGGTGGTGGACGTCGTCGACGCCAAGGAGGGTACGGTTCGGTTCCGTAAGAACGTGAGCGAGGCCGACTCGATGACCCTCGAGACCCGGTCGACGAAGACCGTACGTGTGAAGAAGTGACCGCTACCGCTGAAGACGTGACCGGGCCGCCGCCCGGCGCGACCGCCGCCCCAAGCCGGCACGAACTGAGGGGGACCTGATGCCGATCTGCCCGAGGGGCCATGAGTCGCAGGCCGAGGACTGGTGCGACTTCTGCGGCTTTCCGATGACTCCGCCGCCCCCGGCCCCGCCCGGAGCCCACCCGGGGGCGTACGGAGCCGCACCCGTGCCCGGCGCACCCGCCGGGCACCCGGAGCACGGGGGTGCACCGTACGGGGCGCCGATGCCGCCGATGCCGCCGGGCGCGGTGCCGCCGCCCCCGCCCGCCCCGGCGCCGCAGGGCCTGACCGAGGGCCTGACGGTCTGCCCGATCTGCCGCAGCCCGCAGACCGGCCGGTTCTGCGAGGAGTGCGGGTACGACTACGACCTGTCCACCCCCTCGCGCCGGCAGGCCCCGGCCGGGCACGCCCCGGTGCCCCCGCCCGCGCAGGCGCCCGCGCCGCTGAACATCCCGGCGGCGTACGGCGGCCCGGCACCGGCCCCGGTGCAGCCGCCCGTCCAGCAGCACGCGCCGGCCCAGCAGCACGCTCCGGCCCAGCCCATGCCGTCGCAGCCGATGCCGTCGCAGCCGCAGCCGCCCGTGCAGCCGCACACCTACGGCTACCCTCCGCCCGAGAACGGCTACCCCGAGGCCGCCTTCCCGGAGGCCCCGGTGCGCGAGGACTCCGGCCCGGTCTACGCCGACCCGGGCAACCGCGACTTCGGCACGTCGTTCAACCTGGCCCCGCCGATGCCGGCGCAGCCGGATCCGCAGCAGCACGCCGCCGTCCCGCCGCAGCCGGTGCGGACCAACTGGATCGCCGTCGTCGCGGCCGACCGCGAGTACTTCACCGAGATGATGGCCCGCAGCGGCCCCGAGGCGGCCGGCCTGTTCTTCCCGCCGTACTGCCCCGAGCGGCGCGTCCCGCTGACCGGCCGCGGCCAGCTGCGGATCGGCCGGCGCAGCCAGCACCGCGGCACCGTCCCGGAGATCGACCTGTCGGTGCCGCCGGAGGACCCGGGCGCCTCGCACCAGCACGCGCTGCTCGCCGAGCAGGCGGACGGCAGCTGGGTGCTGGTCGACCAGGACTCGACCAACGGCACGACGGTGAACGGCGGCTCCGAGCCGATCGCGCCGCACGTCGCCGTGCCGCTGAACGACGGTGACCGGATCCACATCGGCGCCTGGACGACCATCACCGTGCACCGCGCCTGACCAACGGTCAACAGGGCCGGGCGGATTGGAAAATCCGCCCGGCCCTGCGTTTTCCCGGTTCCTCAAACAATGCACAAATCTCTGGTCGCCGATGTGCATATTTTCAGACGAAAGCCCTACGCTCTGGGCTCATGACTGCAGCTATATCCGCTGACGGCATCCGTCAGCGGTACGGGGACGTGCAGGCTGTCGACGGGGTGTCACTCACGGTCGAAGCCGGCGAATTCTACGGAATCCTGGGGCCCAACGGCGCCGGGAAGACCACCACGCTGGAGATCCTGGAAGGGATCCGCAAGCCCGACGAGGGCCGGATCGAGCTGCTGGGGATGGCCCCCTGGCCGCGCAACCCGCAGCTGCTGCCGCGCATCGGCGTGCAGTTCCAGGCCTCCGCCTTCTTCCGCAAGCTCACCGCCCGGGAGACCATCCGCACCTTCGCGTCGTTCTACGGGGTCGGCCCCAAGCGGGCCGACGCGATGCTGGAGCGGGTCGGCCTCGCCGACAAGGCCGGGGTGATGACCGAGCAGATGTCCGGCGGCCAGGCCCAGCGCCTGTCCATCGCCTGCGCGCTCGCCCACGACCCGGAGCTCGTCTTCCTCGACGAGCCCACCACCGGCCTCGACCCGCAGGCCCGGCGCAACCTCTGGGACCTCCTGCGGGACATCAACCGCGAGGGCCGCACCGTCGTCCTGACCACCCACTACCTGGACGAGGCCGAGATCCTCTGCGACCGGGTCTCGATCATGGACCACGGCAAGATCCTGCACACCGGCGCCCCCGCGGCACTGATCCGCGAGATCGACGACACCGTCCGGATCAGCGTCGAGTCCGGCCAGCTCGCCCTCGACCGGGCGCGCGACCTGCTCGCCGCGGCCGGCGCCGACATCGCCTCCCTGGAGGACGACGGCACCACGCTGTCCCTCTCCACCCGCCTCCCGGCCCCCATCCTGGCCGTCCTCGCCGAGCACAACGCCCTGCGCGGCCTCGAAGTGCGCGGCGCCACCCTGGAGGACGTCTTCCTCCAGCTGACCGGACGGGAGTACCGGGCATGACCGCCACCCAGTCCACCGAGCCGAAGGTGCCCGCCCAGCGCGGCGGTGCGGCCGACGCCGCCGCGGACAACGAGCGGGTCAGCGCCTTCTGGAGCCTGTCGCGCTCGATGCTGCTGTCGTTCAAGCGCGACCGCAGCGCCGTCTTCTTCGTCATGCTGTTCCCGCTGATGTTCCTGCTGCTGTTCGGCACCCTGCTCAAGGGCGCCACCAGCCCGCACGCCAAGGTCGCCCAGGTCGGCGCCGTGCAGGTGCTGGACTCGGTGCAGGGCGAGGGCCGCGCGGAGCTCGACAAGGTCCTGGAGATCACCAGGACCGACGACGAGGCGGCCGCGCTCACCAAGGTGCGCAAGGGCGACCTCGACGCGCTGATCGAGCAGGGCCCGGACGGCAGGATCGAGCTGCACTTCAGCGCGGCCGACCAGGTCCGCGCCGGCTCCGTCCAGGGCATCCTCAACGCGATCGTCCAGCAGGCCAACCAGGCCGCCTACCAGCAGGCCACCGGCAAGCCGCCGGCGTTCTCGCTGGACGCGACCCAGGTCGAGGACCAGTCGCTCAAGCCGATCCAGTTCCTCACCCCCGGCCTGCTCGGCTGGGCCGTCGCCACCGGCGCCGTGTTCGGCGCCTCGCTGACCCTGGTCGGCTGGCGCAAGCAGAAGGTGCTCCGCCGGCTGCGGCTCGCCCCGGTCAGCGCCTTCTCGGTCATCGCCTCCCGGGTCGTGGTGTCGGTGGTCACCGCCCTCGCCCAGACGGCGATCTTCCTGGTCGTCGCCACCACGCCGTACTTCGGGCTCAAGCTCAGCGGCGACTGGTGGCTGATCATCCCGCTGGTGGTCTGCGCGACCATCGCCTTCATGTCGATCGGCCTGCTGGCCGGCTCGATCGCCAAGACCGAGGAGGCGGCCAACGGCATCTCGCAGATCATCGTGCTGCCGATGTCGTTCCTCTCCGGCTCCTTCTTCAAGATGGACGACGCCCCGGGCTGGCTGAAGACCATCTCCGAGGTGCTGCCGCTGCGGCACCTGGTCGACGCCGCCGGGTCCGTGCTCAGCCGCGGCGGCGGCGTCATGGACGCACTGCCCGCCATGGGCATCCTGCTGGGCTTCGCCGTCGTGCTGACGCTCATCTCGGCGAAGCTGTTCAAGTGGGACGACGTCTGACCGTCGCTCCCCGGCAGTGCCACGGCACTGGCCCAACCCCGCGGGGTCGTACGCCTTTGGTCCCGGTGTACGGCCCCGTCGGCGTCTGCGACCATGGTCGGGTGAATGAGATCCGGCGTGGCACGCTCAGCGAGGAGAGCTTCTTCGACAAGGTCGGCGGCGAGCCGACCTTCCGGCGGTTGGTCCACCGGTTCTACCAGGGCGTCGCCGAGGACGAGTTGCTGCGCCCGATGTACCCCGAGGCGGACCTCGGCCCGGCCGAGGAGCGCCTGGTCCTCTTCCTCATGCAGTACTGGGGCGGCCCGCGCACCTACAGCGAGCACCGCGGCCACCCGCGGCTGCGCATGCGGCACGTGCCGTTCAAGGTCGACCGCGCGGCCCACGACGCCTGGCTCACGCACATGCGCGCGGGCGTCGACGAACTCGCCCTCCCCGCCGAGGACGAGCAGCAGCTGTGGGACTACCTCACCTACGCCGCCGCCTCGATGATCAACACCGAGGGCTGATCAACGCCGAGGGCTGATCGGCCCCTGCGGCCCTGCCCGAGCGGACCTACCCGAGCGGACCTACCTGAGCGGGCTGAGCCCCAGCCCCGCACCCGGCGCGGCCGCCGTGCGGACCGCCACCGACCCGGCCGGGGCGCTCAGCCGCAGCCAGCCGCCGGCCCGGTGCACGGTCAACGGGGCGTCCGGCTTCAGGAAGCCGATCACGTACGCCGCGTGGACCGCCCGCAGCGGCAGCTCCGGCAGCGCCGCCACCGGGCGGGACCAGATCTCGTCGGCCAGTTCGTCCAGCACCGCGCGGCTGCGGTGGTGCTCCGGGACGGCCTCGCTGCGCTCGCGGAACTCCCGCACGCCGGCCATCAGTTCCGGGTACACCCGGGCCACCGCCGGCTCCCCGACCGGCCGCCAGCCGGTGCGCGGCGGCAGCAGCCCGGCCCAGGCCGGGCCGGTCACCGGCGCGGGCAGCGCGACCGCGCCCGTCCCCGCGTCGACGGCGTCCAGCAGTTGGCCCGCCGAGACGGTCCGGTCGACCGGCTCGCCGAGGCCGGTCAGCCGCGCGGTGCGGATCGCCAGCGCGCCCGAACCGCCCAGCGGCAGCCGCCCGAAGACCGCCAGCACGCCCTCGCCCCCGGCCGGGGCCACCGCCTGCAACCGCACCGACGCCGCCTTGTCGAAGCGCAGCAGGCGCAGCAGGAAGGCGGACAGGTCGGCGGCCTCGCCGGCGTCGGTCAGCGCGAGGCGGTCGGTGGTGGTCAACGCGGTTCGGCTCTCATCGGTATCGGTAGGAGGTTTCTGCGCTCAGGTTCTGCGCTCAGGCGACGGCGACGGCCGCTTCGGCCTTCAGCTCGCCCTGCTGCGCCGGGACGGACTCGTCCACGAAGCGGGACAGGAACTGCCGCTCCACCGCGGAGATCCGGCGCGGGCGCTGCTCGGCCAGGTCGTAGGGCACGACCACGGTGGAGGCGCGGACGTACACGATGTCGCCGCCGTCCTCGGCGGTGTCCTTGATCTCGTACGCCACGGTCAGCGAGGCGACACCGATCTTGGTCACCCAGGTCTCGATGGTCACCGGCTCCGGGCGGTGCACCAACGGCCGCTTGTAGTCGATCTCGTGGCGCGCCACGACCGACCCGCCCGCGAACTCCCCGGCACCGGCCGCGGCGGCCTGGGTGAACATGAAGTCGATCCGGGCCTCCTCCAGGTAGCGCAGGAAGACCACGTTGTTGACGTGCCCGAAGGCGTCCATGTCGGACCAGCGCAGCGGGCAGGCGTAGATGTGGCGGGCCACAGGTGTTCTCCTCGGTGTCCGGTCGCCCGCCGCGGTTCGGCGGCGGCGGGCCGCGGCCCGGCAGGCCGCCCCCGGGGGCAGTCTGCCGGGCCGTCGTGACAGCTGGGTGTCAGCCGCGGGTCAGCTTCTTGTAGGTGGCCCGGTGCGGACGGGCGGCGTCGGCGCCCAGTCGCTCGATCTTGTTCTTCTCGTACGACTCGAAGTTGCCCTCGAACCAGAACCACTTGCTCTCGCCCTCGTAGGCGAGGATGTGGGTGGCCACCCGGTCCAGGAACCAGCGGTCGTGGGAGATGACCACGGCGCAGCCGGGGAACTCCAGCAGGGCGTTCTCCAGCGAGGAGAGCGTCTCGACGTCGAGGTCGTTGGTGGGCTCGTCGAGGAGCAGCAGGTTGCCGCCCTGCTTGAGGGTGAGCGCCAGGTTCAGGCGGTTGCGCTCACCGCCGGAGAGCACGCCGGCCGGCTTCTGCTGGTCCGGGCCCTTGAAGCCGAAGGCCGACACGTAGGCGCGGGACGGCATCTCGACCTGGCCGACGTTGATCCAGTCCATACCGTCGGAGACGACCTCCCAGAGGGTCTTCTTCGGGTCGATGTTGGAGCGGGTCTGGTCGACGTAGCTGATCTTGACGGTCTCGCCGACCTTGACCGTGCCGCTGTCCGGGGTCTCCAGGTCCTGGAGCATCTTGAACAGGGTGGTCTTGCCGGCGCCGTTCGGGCCGATGATGCCGACGATGCCGTTGCGCGGCAGCGTGAAGCTCAGGTCGTCGATCAGGACCTTCTCGCCGAAGGCCTTGTTGAGGTTCTCGACCTCGATGACGACGCTGCCCAGGCGCGGGCCCGGCGGGATCTGGATCTCCTCGAAGTCCAGCTTCCGCATCTTGTCCGCCTCGGCCGCCATCTCCTCGTAGCGGGCCAGACGGGCCTTGGACTTCGCCTGGCGGCCCTTGGCGTTGGAGCGGACCCACTCGAGCTCTTCCTTGAGGCGCTTGGCGCGCTTGGCGTCCTTCTGCCCCTCGACCTTGAGACGGGACTGCTTGGTCTCCAGGTAGGTGGAGTAGTTGCCCTCGTACGGGTAGGCGCGGCCGCGGTCGAGCTCCAGGATCCACTGGGCGACGTTGTCCAGGAAGTACCGGTCGTGGGTGACGGCGACGACGGTGCCCTTGTACTTCTCCAGGTGCTGCTCCAGCCAGTTCACCGACTCGGCGTCCAGGTGGTTGGTGGGCTCGTCGAGGAGCAGCAGGTCGGGCGCCTCCAGCAGCAGCTTGCAGAGCGCCACGCGGCGCTTCTCGCCACCGGAGAGCTTGGTGACCGGCCAGTCGCCGGGCGGGCAGCCCAGGGCGTCCATGGCCTGCTCCAGCTGGGCGTCCAGGTCCCAGGCCTCGGCGTGGTCCAGGTCCTCCTGGAGCTTGCCCATCTCGTCGAGCAGGGCGTCCGAGTAGTCGGTCGCCATCAGCTCGGCGATCTCGTTGAAGCGGTTGAGCTTCCCCTTGATCTCCTTGACGCCGTCCTCGACGTTCTCCAGGACCGTCTTGGACTCGTCGAGCGGCGGCTCCTGGAGGAGCATGCCGACGGTGAAACCGGGCGAGAGGAAGGCGTCGCCGTTGGAGGGCTGCTCCAGGCCGGCCATCATCTTCAGCACGGTGGACTTACCGGCACCGTTGGGGCCCACGACGCCGATCTTCGCCCCGGGGAGGAAGCTGAGCGTCACGTCGTCAAGGATGACCTTGTCTCCGTGCGCCTTGCGCACCTTGCGCATCGTGTAGATGTATTCCGCCACGTGAGATCGCTCCGGCGTCGTCGGGAGTAATTCGGCTTGCAGCCTTCCATTGTGCCGCACCGGCCGGGAGCCCCGAACCGCCCGGGTGACCCCACCGGGGTATACCGGACGGCCCGGCGGGCTCGCGCCGGGCCCACCTGCGGCGCACCCGCTCCGGCCCGACCGCTCCAGCCGGCCGGAACGCCTCGCGGAACGCCTCCCCCGATGCCTCCCGCGATGCCTCCCGGAACGCCGACGGCCCGGCTCCCCGCAGCTGGTGCGGGGAGCCGGGCCGTCGCGCTACCGAGCCGTGCGGCTAGTGCGTACTACCGGTTCAGGCGGCGCTGCCACCGTGGCGGCCACGGCGACGCAGGAAGAAGACCGCGGCACCACCGGCGATGACCAGGGCGCCGGCGACGCCGGCCAGGATCGGGGTGTTGCTGCTGGCACCGGTCTGGGCCAGACCGCCGGTGCCCGGGGCCGAGCTGGTGACGGCCGGGGCCGGGTGGGCGGCGGTGCTCACCGAGGCGGACGGGGTGCCGGCCGGGGTGGACGGCTTGCCGGTGGCGGCCGGGGTGGACGGGCCGGAGCTCGGGGTCACCGGGGTGGTGCCGGTGCCCTTGCAGTCCAGGATGCCCTTGAAGTTGTTGGTGTAGCCGTTCGGGCCGGTGACGGTGATGTCGTAGGCGGCCTTGTTGGTGACCGGGACGACCAGGCTCTCGGTCTTGCCGGGCTGGACGACCAGGTCCTTGCCCACCGGCTTCACGTTGACGGTGCCGGCCTCGTCACCGCCGTTGGCGACGGTGACCCGCACGCCGTTGCTGTCGCACTCGACCTGGGCGATGCTGTCGAGCAGCGCGCCCTTGCCCTGCTTCCAGGTGGCCTTGGCGGTGGCGCTGACGCTCAGCTTGCTGGAGCCGGCCAGGATCATGGTCTGGCTGTGCTTCTCGGGGGTGTAGCCCTCGCTGAGGAAGACGCGGCCGCTCGGGACGACGGTCTCGGCCGAGGCGGTGAGGGTGGCCCCACCGTCCGGGGTGCCGGCCGGGACGTCGAGGAAGAGCTGGGTGTCCTTGGCGATCGGGCCGTTCAGGACGCCGTTGACCTGCTTGCCGTCCTTGTCGAGGACCTTGATCTTGTCGGCGGCCGAACCGGCCACCGCCAGCTTCACCTGGGCGGCGCTGGAGTTGAGCGTGAACGGGCCGAGCTTGCCGCCCGACTTCCCGGAGACGGACTCCGGGGCGAGGGTGAGCGAGGGCTTCGGCTCGGCCGCGACACCCTTGTTCTTGTCGCCGATCAGGTAGTCGCGCAGCTGCTTGGCCTTGGAGTCCTGCGGGGTGGCGTTCTTGCCGTCCGAGAACTTCCAGATCGCGGCCTGGGTGCCGGCCGCGGCGTCCTCCGGGGAGAGCTGACCGGTGACGCCGGCGTCCGTGGACAGCTTGGCGAGGTCGGTGACCTGCGGGTAGGAGTTCTCCAGGATCCAGCGGATCTTGGAGGCGTCCTGCGCCTTGTCCTTGCGGCCGAGCGAGCTCGACTTCCAGTCCGACTCCTGGTACTGCGCCCCGCTGTCGAGGTACACGGGGTTGCCGAAGTCGATGCAGTAGGTCTTGAGCTCGCCACTGTCCGTCTTGAGCGTGAACAGACCGCCGTTGACGGTGTCGCCGCCCTCGATGTCGATCCGCTCGCCGAGCATCGTGTCCTGGACGATGGCGGTCACGCCCGAGCCAGGTGCGGCCGCAGCCGCCGCACCGGCCGCGAACAGACCTCCGCCCAGCGCAATGCTGGTCGTGAGCATGACACTAGCTATGCGGGGAAGACTCCGCCCCTGCATCTGAACCATCTGGTTTCCCTCCGGGCCGGGCCGTGCCGATGGGCAGCCCGCCGACTTGCCTTGCCGCGCGCGCCCCCTGTGGCGCCGCTGCGGGGTATGAACCAGATGAATCCTATTGACCCCCAGAGGTCCGGAAACCTCCATGCGAAATCAGGACGATTCCGTATCTGTATCGTTATCAACCCTCCCAGTTTCCACACAAGCTGACGATCGGCCAGAAACTCTCCGCCACTTTCTGTTATCCGGCGGAGATTGCGCGTGCGGGCGCAACAACCGCCTCGATCTACATATTTGTCGACACTTTTGATCGACCCGGCGTCAGATCAGCAGCCCCTGGACGTCACCTCCGCTTCCTTTTCCGGACACCTCGCCACCGTCACCGGACGCCCCCTCGGACGCCGCATCCGTCCCATCCGCCCCATCCGCCCCACCGTCAGGCGGCGCCGCGACCGCCGCGGAGGCCGCCGCCGAGGCCTTCCGCGCGGCCAGGGCGTCCGCGATCCACCCCGGCACCGCCTCGCCCGCGGGCGACCCGCCGGACTCGCCGCCCGCCGCGACGACCGCCGCCGGCGGGTGCCCCCGCGCACCCGCCGCCCAACGGAACGCCGAGGTACCGCGGTTGAGATCGTGTCCGACCGATCTGGCGTCGACCTCCACCCGGCCGCGCTTGCCCTCGCCCTCGGCCCACTCCCGCACCCGGAGCCGACCGCTCACCACCACCGGATCCCCCTTGGAGAGCGAGCCGATCAGGTTCACCGCCAGCGCCCGCCAGGCCGTCACCGTCACCCACTGCGTCTCGCCGTCCACCCAGCACTGGCGCTCGCGGTCGTACCGCCGCTCGGTGGACGCGAGCCGGAAGTTGGCCATCGGCACGCCGCTGCCCGTTTCGCCGTAGCTCACCTCCGTCGCGACATTGCCGATCACCGTCACCTGAGTCTCGTTCACAACGCACTCTCCGTTCTCGCCGATGCACCGTACGGAATCGACCGGTGCGGGACGAGAGTGCGCTTCACGGGAAATCCCCGCCAGGAAGTTCCGAAATCCTGTGGACAACTCGGCCTTGTGGAAAACTCTTGTCACTCGCAGGGGTGAATTTCGCCCTTCCGCTCCCCTGCGGACCCCCGACTCTTCGCGAGCATGACAACAATCGGGACCCTTCCCGGCCCTCCCCTCCGCCGGGGAACGCGGACCGCCCGCCGTCCGCCCACGTCATCCGACCGAAGGAAGCCGAATAGGGTCCCCCACCCGCGCCGCACGCGGTAGTTTCTCCGTGCCGAATCCATAACGGGTGAGGCGGCAGCCCCGTAACGACTGCACAACGTCCGGCGCGGAACGCTGCCAGAACGCTGCACACACGGCGTTCACCTGCGATTATCGGACCGCTCCACCGGAGCCGACACACCAACGGCGGTGCCGTCGAACCCGGCCGAGGAACTGGACACCCTTATCCTGTCCCCGACAGGGCGAGGGCTTGCCAACCCCCACCCCCAACCCTCAGGTACGGGGACGGACCCGGGCGCCCCACGCGCCCGCCGCCCGATCCCGGCAACGGTCACGCCCACCCGGGCGCCGCCCGTCCCGCCCCCATAGCTCAGCGGATAGAGCACCCGCCTTCTAAGCGGTAGGTCGCAGGTTCGAATCCTGCTGGGGGCACCACCTGCCAATTCGCGGGCCGCCGTCGCGGCCGCCGGGAAATCACCCGCACACGCACCGCTCATAACCCGTGACAATGCGTGTCATGGGCATCGCGAGAAACTCACTCCGGCATTCGGCGCCACTGAGGACCAAACGCACGACGCCCGCCGAACGACGGAAATCCGGCGAATCCGCCCTCTCGGTGCGGATTCGGCCGTTCCGGCGCACGACCGGCCCCGGGCCCCGCCCCGGAGTTCAGCCCGCGTCCGGCACCGAAGGCCCGGAAGGCGCAGGAGGCCCGGAAGGCCCGGAAGGCGCAGGAGACCCCGCCAGCCCCGCCAGGTGGGCGTCCAGGAGCGCGACCTGCCGCTCCGGCGGGAACTCCCCCGGCGAGAACAGCGCCTGCACCACCAGCCCCAGCACGAAGGCCTGCGCGCCCGCCGCGAGCTCCCCGGCGTCCGTCCCGGCCGGGAGCTCCCCGAGCCGCTGCGCGTCCGCCACGTGCCCCGCCAGGGCCTCGCGCGAGCGCCCGTAGCGGCCCGCGTGGGCGGCCGTCAGCTCGGCGTCGGCCAGGGCGACGTCCCAGGAGCCGACCCAGATCCGGTTGCCGGCCACGGCGGCCTCGTCCAGCGGCAGGACGTCGAGCAGCGCGGCCCGCAGCCGGGCCAGCCCGGCGGGCGGCGGCGGGGTGCCGTCGGCCGGGGCGGTGCGCCGGGGCCGGGAGAGCGAGCGCCGGTCCAGCTCCTCCAGCGCGTGGCCCAGCAGGGCCCGCTTGTTGGGGAAGTAGTGCGTCAGCAGACCGGTGGAGGCGCCCAGTTCGGCGGCCACCGCGCGCAGCGTCAGCCCTTCGAAGCCGCGGGTCGAGAGCACCCGCCAGACTCCCTCGGAGACTGCGAGGCGGCGGGCGTCATGGTCTCCACGGGCCGGTGTCATGGGGGCTATCGTACATACCAAACGTTTGTTATGAATGATGCTCCAGGCGGAACGCCCGTCCCGCGCCCTCCCCGGAAAGGCCCCACCCTTGTTTGCCGTACCGCTCGCCGAGAACGCCGAACTGCGCCCGCTGGAGCCGTGGCAGGCCCCCGAGTTCCTCGCCCACATCGACCGCGCCCGGGCCCACACCGACCCGTGGATCCCGTGGGCCGGCTACTCCACCGACCTCGACTCGGCCCGCGCCACCCTGCAGCGCTACGCCGACAAGCAGGCCGCCGACGCCGGCCGGATCTTCGGCATCTGGCGCGACGGCACGCTCGTCGGCGGCGTGATGTTCGTGAGCTTCAGCACCCAGAACGGCGTCTGCGAGATCGGCGCCTGGACCGAGCCGGCCGGCGAGGGCGGCGGGCTGATCACCGCCGCCGTCCGGCACCTGCTCGACTACGCCTTCGCCACCCGGGGCCTGCACCGCGCCGAGTGGTGGTGCTCCGCCGGGAACGCCCGCAGCCGCGCCGTCGCCGAGCGGCTCGGCATGACGCTGGACGGCACCCTGCGCGAGTGGTACCCGCACAACGGCGTCCGCCACGACAAGCAGATCTGGGGGATCCTGGCGACCGAGTGGAAGCCGCAGGCCTGACGGCCGGGCCGCGCGAAGAGCGGGACCCGGTGGATTCCCCACGTTCCACCGGGCCCCGCTCCTCGACGCACCGACCGCGCACGGGCCCCGCTCAGGCCGCCAGCACCGGCCGGTCCGCCGCGTCGGCCGCCACCTCCGCGGCCGGCGTCCGCAGCCGCAGCGCGAGCAGCAGCACCAGCCCCATCACCCCGGCCGCCGACAGGAAGACGACGTCGACCGCGTCCGTGAAGCTGCGCACCGCGTGGTCCCGGGCCGCCCCGGTCAGCGTCCGGAGCGCGCCCATCGACCGGCCGGGCTCGCCCTCCGCGAAGACCCGGGCCAGCAGCGTGCCGAAGAGCGCCGCGCCGAGCGCGTTGCCGAGGGTCTGGAAGAACCGGATGCCGGTGGTCGCCACGCCGAGCTGGTGCCGCGGGGCGGCGTCCTGGACCAGCGGGATCAGCTGGCCGATCAGCTGGCCGAACCCGGCGCCGAGCAGGGCGAGTTCGAGGCCGACCGCCCACAGGCCGGTGTCCGGGCCGCTGAGCCCCAGCAGGGCGAGGGCGAGCGCGCCGAAGGCGGCCCCGGCCACCAGGAAGGTGCGCGGCGCGTGGCCCCGGGCGGTCAGCCGGCCGACCAGCACGCCGGACGCGGTCATCCCGGCGGCCATCGGGATCAGGTAGAGGCTGGCCGAGGTCGGGGCGACCCCCCGGGCGATCTGCAGGTAGATCATCACGTACACGATCGCGCCCATCATGCCCATCCCGGCGAGGCCCTGGACGGCAAAGCCGATCCGCACGACCGGGATCCGGAACAGCGAGAGCGGCAGCACCGGTTCGGCGGCGGTGGCCTGGCGCCACAGGAAGAGGCCGAGCGCGGCGAGGGTGGCGGCGGCGGTCCCGAGGATCACCGGGGAGGTCCAGGCGTAGTCCTTGCCGCCCCACTCGGTGACCAGCAGCAGGCCGGTGGCGAAAGCGGCCGCGAGGGCGGCGCCGAGGAAGTCCAGGCCGCGGCGGCCGACCGTCCGCGGCAGCTTGAGCACCAGGGCGGTGCCGACCAGGACGAGCAGGCCGAGCGGCAGGTTCACGTAGAAGATCCAGCGCCAGCCGACGTGGTCGGTGAACAGCGCGCCCACCAGCGGACCGACGGCCATGCCGACGCCCGCGAAGATGCCGCCCATGGCGCCGCCCTTGCCGGCACCGCGCTCCGCCGGGTCCTTGAGGTGGGCGATGACGACCATCGTGACGCTCATCAGCCCGCCGCCGCCGATGCCCTGGACGGCCCGGAAGGCGATCAGCTGACCCATCGTCTGCGCCGCGCCGCAGGCCGCCGAGCCGAGCAGGAAGGTGCCGACCGCCCCGAGCAGCACGCGCTTGGCGCCGTAGACGTCGCAGAGCTTGCCGTAGAGCGGCAGGAGGGCGGTCGCGGCCAGCGAGAACGCGCTGATCAGCCAGGGCAGCCGGTCGACGCCGTGGACCGGGTCGAGGTCGCGGACGATCGGCACGGTGGCCGCGGACACGATGTTCGAGTCGAGGATGGCCAGCACGATCGTGACCATGCAGAGCAGCATGCCCAGTCTGCGCTGGGCGGGTGTCATCGGGCTTTCGGATGCCATCGGTAAGTCCCCCCGGAGACGGTGGAGTTCGGAGCCGGACCGGTGCGGCCCGGCGGCACGTCCACCACGATGGCAGCCAATATGTACCGAGTCAATTCTTTAGCCCGATCGATTCTTCGGCCGAGACAAAACTTCATCCCGGACCATCTTTGAGCCTGGTACAGTCGGGCCATGGCGACGAACCACGGCTTGGACCTCGGCCCCGGCCGCGACCTCGACGCGCTCCCGCTGCGCGAGCGCAAGAAGATCCAGACCGGCATCCGGATCTTCCGCGCGGCCATCGGGCTGTTCGCCGAACGCGGCTTCGACCAGGTGTCCGTGGCCGAGATCGCGGCCGCCGCCGAGGTGTCCAAGATGACCGTCTTCAACTACTTCCCCACCAAGGAAGACCTGGTCATGGGCCCGATGGAGCAGCACCTCGACGAGCCGGCCCGGGTGGTGCGCGACCGCGCCCCGGGCGCCTCGGCGGTGACGGCCCTGCGCGACCACTTCCTGGCCGCACTGGAACGGCTCGACCCGGCCACCGGCCTCAACGACGACCGGGTCGTGCTCGACGTGGTCCGGCTGGTGCACGGCACCCCCGCCCTCGCGACGCGCGCCACCGCCGGCTTCGGCCGCGAGGCCCAGGCACTGCTCACCGCCGAGCTGCTCGCCCAGGACCCGGCCCACGACGAGCTCACCGCCCGGGTCGCCGGGGCCCAGCTGCTGGCCGTCCGGGTGACCCTGACCACCGAGAACCAGCTCCGCGTGCTGGCCGGCGAGCGCGCCGCCGAGGCCCTGCCCGCCGCCCTCGACCGCGCCCACCGCGCGTTCGCCCTCGTCGAGCGGGGCCTCGGCGACTACTGCGCCGGCGCCGCCTGAGAGAGTGGGCGCACCACGAGACCCGGAGGTGCCGCCCGCATGGACCCCACGGACCACGGCGACCACAAGGACCGCACGGACCACGAGGACCGCACGGACCGGTCGCTGCTGACGCGGGAGCGCACCACCCTGCCCGCCCGCGCCGACGGGCTGCACGCCCACGTCGGCGAGGACGGCGTCGCGGTGCTGGAGTTCGCCCGCCCGCACCGGCGCAACGCGGTCACCCTGGCGATCTGGCGGGCGCTGCCCGGGGTGCTGCGGGAGCTCGCCGAGCACGCGGGCGTCCGCGCCCTGCTGCTGACCGGCGCCGGCGGCACCTTCAGCGCGGGCGCGGACATCGCCGAACTCGCCGAGGTGTACGGCGATCCGGAGCGCGCGGACGCCTACCACGCGGTCAACGTCGCCGCCGAGGAGGCGCTGGCCGCCTTCCCGCACCCGACGATCGCCGCCGTCCGGGGTGCCTGCGTCGGCGGCGGCTGCCAGCTGGCCGTCGCGTGCGACCTGCGGTTCGTCGCCGAGGACGCCCGGCTCGGGATCACCCCGGCCAAGCTCGGCGTGGTCTACCCGGCGGTGCCGACCCTGCGGCTGGCCCGGCTGGTCGGCCCGGCGCGCGCCAAGTACCTGCTGTTCTCCGGCGAGTTGGTGCGGGGCCGGGACGCGCTCGCGCTCGGCCTCGCCGAGCAGGCCCTGCCGGACGCCGAACTGGACGCCGCCGCGCTGGAGTTCGCCCGGCTGCTGACCAGGCGCTCGCCGCAGACGATCGGCGCGGTGAAGGCCGCCCTGGCCGTCCCGGAGGAGCGGGCGGCGGCGGCCCTGGAGCCGTGGGAGCGGCGCTCCCGGGAGGCCTCGGACGTGCACGAGGGGCTGGCCGCGTTCCTGGAGGGCCGCCCGGCCCGGTTCTGACCGGCCTGTTTCCTACCGGCGCATGTGCGACCGGCCCGCTTCCCACCGGCCCGTTTCCCACCGGCCCGACCGCGGGCCGGCGGCCGCGCGCACGTACGATCATCCGGCCCGACCGCCCCACGACCACCCGGGCCGCCCAGAGCGACCAGACCGATCCCCGGAGCAGCGACCCCGATGACCGAAGCCGCGACCGCCCCCGCCCCCCACACGCTCTGGGCCCGGCGGATCACCGACGGCGTCGAGCCGAAGAACGTGATCATCGTGCTGCTGCCGCTGCTCGGCGGCCTGCGCTACGGCTGGAAGGGCATCGCCTGGGCGGCCTTCGCCGCGCTGTTCGCGGCCGTGATCCCGACCCTGTTCATCCAGCGCGCCATGCGCCGGGGCACCGTCGGGGACCGGCACGTCGGCCACCGGCAGAGCCGGCTGACGGTCCTGCCGTTCATCATGGGCTCGGTCGCGATCGCCTTCGCGGTGATGCTGTGGCTCGCCGCCCCGGCCGACCTGACCGCGCTGGTGGCCGCGATGTTCGCGTCGCTGATCCCGATCCTGGTGATCACCGTGTGGTGGAAGGTCTCCGTGCACACCGCCGTCACCAGCGGCGCGGTGGTCTGCCTGGCGATCGCGCTCGGCCCGTGGTGGCTCGCGCTCTCCCCGCTGGTCGCCGTCGTCGGCTGGTCCCGGACGGTGCTGCGGGACCACACCACCGCGCAGACCGTCGTCGGCACGGTGGTGGGCGCCCTCAGCGCCGGGCTCACCTTCTGGCTGGCCCGTTGAGGCCCGGCTAGCGGATCGGCATCCCCGAGATCGCGCGGGCGATCACCAGCCGCTGGATCTCGCTGGTCCCCTCGAAGATCGAGTAGATCGCGCTGTCCCGGTGCATCCGCTCCACCGGGTACTCCCGGGTGAAGCCGTTGCCGCCGAGGATCTGCATCGCCTGCGCGGTGACCCACTTGGCCGTCTCGCCCGCGTACAGCTTGGACATCGAGCCCTCGGCCGCGGTGAACGGCCGGTTGTTGACGGCCATCCAGGAGGCCCGCCACACCAGGAGCCGGGCGGCGTCGATCCGGGTCCGCATGTCGGCCAGCTGGAAGGCGACCCCCTGGTTGTCGATGATCGGGCGGCCGAACTGCTCACGCGTCTTCGCGTAGTCCAGCGCGACCTCGTACGCGGCCCGCGCGATGCCGATCGCCTGCGCGCCGACGGCCGGGCGGGAGGCCTCGAAGGTGGCCATGGCCGCGTTGCCCCGGCCGCTCTTGCGCACGCCCTCGCGGGCGCGGGCCAGCCGCTCGTCCAGCTTCTCCTTGCCGCCGAGCAGGCAGCTGCCGGGCACCCGGACGCCGTCCAGGACGACCTCGGCCGTGTGCGAGGCCCGGATGCCGTGCTTCTTGAACTTCTGGCCCTGGCTCAGTCCGGGGGTGCCCGGCGGGACGACGAAGGAGGCGTGGCCGCGGGCGCCGAGCTCCGCGTCGACGGTGGCGACGACGACGTGGACGGCGGCGATCCCGCCGTTGGTGGCCCAGGTCTTGGTGCCGTTGAGCACCCACTCGTCCTTGGCCTCGTCGTAGACGGCCCGGGTGCGCAGCGCGGAGACGTCGGAGCCGGCGTCCGGCTCGGAGGAGCAGAAGGCGGCCACCTTGACGTCGTCGGGGGTGCCGAACATCTGCGGCGTCCAGGTGCCGATCTGCTCGTCGGTGCCGTTGGCGAGCACGGCGACGGCGGCCAGCGTGGTGCCGACGATGGACAGGCCGATGCCCGCGTCGCCCCAGAACAGCTCCTCCATGACGATCGGGATGCCGACGCCGGAGGGGTCGAAGTACTGCTGGGCGTAGAAGTCGAGCGAGTAGATGCCGAGCTTGGCGGCCTCCTGGATGACCGGCCAGGGGGTCTCCTCGCGCTCGTCCCACTCGGCCGCGGCGGGCCGCACCACGTCGGCGGCGAAGCCGTGCAGCCAGTCGCGCACGGCGAGCTGGTCCGCACCCGGGTCCATCGAGAACGTGCTGCTCATGGTGCTTGCCTCCGCAGAAGGGGTACGGCCGACCGGGGTGTTACCCGGGGTAACATCGTCGGAGTCTGCTACTGATTGGTAACCGGTGTCAACGCCCCGCACCGCCCGGCGCCCCCCGCGCCGGCCCACCCGACCCGAGGAGCAGCGCATGTCCCGAGAGCCCCGCCGCGAGCAGCTGCTCAACGCCGCCGACCGGGTCATCCAGCGCGAGGGCCCGGCCGCGAGCATGAACGCCATCGCCGCCGAGGCCGGCATCACCAAGCCGATCCTCTACCGGCACTTCGGCGACCGGAACGGCCTCATCCGGGCCCTGACCGAGCGCCACACCGGCGGCCTGCTGGCCGCCGTGCGGGCCGCGCTCGCCGCACCGCTGGAGCGCCGCGACCGGGTCGAGCACGTCCTGGACACCTACCTGGCCGGCATCGAGGCCCGCCCGCAGGTCTACCGGCTGCTCACCCACCCCGAGCCCGGCGACCCGACCGGCGCGGGCAACGCGCTCGCCCCCGCGCTGCGCCAGATCGCCGAGGAGATCACCCGGGCCGTGCAGAGCCAGGTCGACCTCGGCGCCGACCGCGACCTGCTCGCCGAGGCCTGGGGCCGGGGCATCACCGGCATGGTGCTGGCGGCCGGCGACTGGTGGCTGGAGTCCAAGCCGTGCTCGCGCACCCGCATGGTCCAGGCCCTCGCCGACCTGCTCTGGGGCCGCCTCGCCGCCGCCGCGGACCTGCCGACCGCCGTCCTGCCGGCCGCGCCCGCCGAACCGGCCGAGGCGAACGGCGCCGTCTGAAGCCTTTCGTCCGGCCCCTTGTGCCGGCCCCGGCAGCGCGGGCATCATCGGGCCCCACCCACCGCCGTGCGAGGTCCGAATGCGCCTACGCCGCACCGCCGTTGCCCTGCTGCTCGCCGCCACCGCCGTCCTGGCCGGCGCCCCCGGCGCGTCCGCCGGAGAGGCCGCCGGAGCCACGGCGGCCACGGCGGCCCGCTTCCCGACCGGCACCGCCACCGGCCCGGACGGCCACACCGCGCTCACCGACGCCCGGGGCCGCCGGCTCCAGCTGCGCGGCTTCAACCTCGACAAGTACGCCGAGGCCACCGAGGCGGACGTCAGGTCCGTCGCGGCCCAGGGCTTCACCCTGATCCGCGTGGCGGTCTCCTGGAACCGGCTGGAGCCCGAGCGAGGCCGCCTCGACCCGGCCGAACTCGACCGCCTCCAGCGGCTCCTCGGCTGGGCCGACCGCTACGGCGTGCTCGCCCTCGTCGACTTCCACCAGGACGTCTACGGGCCCGCGTTCGGCGGCGGCGACCGCGGCATCCCGCGCTGGGCCACCCGGGACGACGGCCTGCCGTTCACCCCCGATCCGAACGACTGGTTCGCCGGCTACTTCCAGCCCGCCGTCCAGGCCGCCTTCCGCCACCTCTACGACGACCCCGACCTTCGCGCCTGGCAGGCCGACTTCTACACCCGGCTCGCCCGCGAACTGCACGGCCACCGCTCGCTGCTGGGCTACGACCTGTTCAACGAGCCCTTCGGCCCGGTGGACGGCGACCCCACCGACCCGGCCGTCCTCGCCGCCGCCTCCGCCGCCCTCGAACAGGGCCGGCTCGCCGACATGTACCGCCGCCTGATCGCCGCCGTCCGCCAGGTCGACCGCCGCGCCTGGCTGTTCGTCGAACCGACCGTCCTGGTCGGCCAGGGCGTGCCCACCCGGCTGCCGGGCTTCGACGACCCCCGGCCCGGCGCGCCCCGGCTCGGCTACGCACCGCACTTCTACGACACCGCCGTCGAGAACGGCGCCGACTGGGACCCGTCCGACGGCTTCGTCGAGCACTACACCGCCGCGATCACCGCCTACCCGGCCGCGCACCGGCTGCCCGTCCTGGTCGGCGAGTGGGGCCCGCCCGACTCCCGCACACCGGGCAACACCCGACTGGTCCGGGAGCAGGTCGCGGCGATGGACGGCTTCGCCGCGGGCTGGACGATGTGGTACTGGTGCCGCGGCGACGGCGGCTACTGCGCGCTCGACCCGGCCGGGCGGCCCGCCCCCGGCGACGGGCCCGCGTTCGGCCCGTACCCCGCGGCCGTCGCCGGGACGGACGTGCGCACCGGCCCGGACACCGTCCGCTGGGACGCCGACGGCACCGGGCGCGGCAGCGAACTCGTCCTGCCGCCCGCCGCGTTCCCGCGCGGCGCGCAGGTCGCCGTCTCGCCCGCCGACGCCCGGGTCGAGGTCCGCCCGCCCGCGGACGGGCGCGCGGGCAGCGTCCGGATCCGGCTCCCGCACGCCCGCCCGGGCACCCCGGTGACGGTCACGCTCACCCCGAACTGACCGGGGCGATCAGGCCAGCCCCCGGCGCGCCAGCAGCGGCCCGGTCTCCGGCGCCCGCCCGACCACCGCGCGGAACGACTCCAGCGGGTCGCGGCTGAACCCGCGCGACAGCAGCTCGCGCCGGAACTCCTCGCCGCTCTCCCGCACCGAGCGGCCGTTCTCCCCGAACCACCGCACGGTGTCCGCGTCCAGCACCTCCGACCAGATGTACGCGTAGTACCCGGCGCTGTAACCGCCCGCGAAGACGTGCTGGAAGTAGGCCGACCGGTAGCGCGGCGGGATCGCCGGCACCGCGAGCCCGGCCTCCTCCAGCACCCGTGCCTCGAACTCCCCTGCGTCGGCGACCTCCCGGCCCCGCGGCAGGGTGTGCCAGGCCCAGTCCAGCAGCGTCGCCGCCAGGTACTCCACCGTCCGGAAGCCCTGGCCGAAACCCTCGGCCGCGACCATCCGCTCGACCAGCTCGGCCGGCAGCGGCTCCCCCGTCACGTGGTGGCGGGCGTAGTTGGCCAACACCTCGGGCCGGACCATCCACATCTCGTTGACCTGCGACGGGAACTCGACGAAGTCCCGGGGCACGGCCGTGCCCGCGAACAGCGGGTAGCGCACGTCCGAGAACAGCCCGTGCAGCGCGTGCCCGAACTCGTGGAAGAGGACGCGCACCTCGTCCCAGGTCAGCAGCACCGGCTCGCCCGGAGCCGGCTTCGGGACGTTCAGGTTGTTCATCACCACGGCCCGCCGGCCGGTCAGCGCGGACTGCGACACCAGCTCGTCCATCCACGCGCCGCCGCGCTTGGACGCGCGCGCGTGGAAGTCCCCGACGAACAGGCCCAGCGGGGTGCCGTCCTCCTCGGCGACCTCGAAGACCCGGGCGTCCGGGTGGTAGGCCGTCAGGTCCGGCCGCTCGGTGAAGCTGATCCCGTACGCGAGCCCGGCGGCGAAGAACGCGCCGTCGTGCAGCACCCGCTCCAGCTCGAAGTACGGGCGCAGCGCGGCCGCGTCGACCTCGTACGAGGCCTGCCGGACCTTCTCCGAGTAGTACGCCCAGTCGTGCGCGGCGAGCTCCTCGATCCCGTCCGCCGCGGCCGCCTCCGCCAGTTCGGCGGCCTCCCGGCGGGCGATCGCCACCGCCGGCTCGACCAGCCGCGACAACAGCCCGGACACCGCCTCGACCGAACCCGCGGTCTCGTCGGCCACGACGTACGCGGCGTGGGTCGGGTGGCCGAGCAGCCCGGCCCGCTCGGCGCGAAGGGAAGCCATCCGGATCGCGACCGGGCCGTTGACGTCCGCGGCCCGGCCGAGGGAGGCGGCGAGCAGGCGCTCGCGCACCGACCGGTCGGTCAGCAGCGCCAGTTCGGGCTGGCCCGAGGTGCTGCGCAGGCTCAGCACGTACTTTCCGTCGTGGCCGAGCACCCTGGCGTTCTCGGCGGCCGCGGCGACGGCGTCGGCCGACAGGCCGTCGAGCTCGTCCGCGGAGTCCAGGACCAGCGCGGCGGCCTTGGTGGCGGCGTTCACGTTCTGCTGGAAGGTCGTGGCGAGGGCGGCGAGTTCGGCGTTCAGCTCGCGCAGCCGCTCCTGCTCGGCCGCGCCCAGCCGGGCGCCGGAGCGGACGAACGCGGTGTGCCGGCGCTCCAGCAGCCGCAGCGACTCCGGGTCCAGGCCGAGCTCGGCGCGGCGCCCGTACAGGTCCTCGATCCGGGCGAACAGGGCCCGGTCCAGGTGGATCGCGTCGTGGTGCGCGGCCAGCAGCGGGCTCACCTTCGCGTCCACCTCGTCGACGACGTCGTTGGTGTCCACCGACACCTGGTTGCGGAAGACCACCCCCACCCGGCGCAGCACCTCGCCGGAACGCTCCAGGGCCACCAGCGTGTTGGCGAAGGTCGGCGGCTGCGGATCGGCCGTGATCGCGGCGATCTCGGCCAGCTGCTCGGCCATCCCGCGCTCGTAGGCCGGCAGGTAGTGCTCCTCACGGATCTCGGCGAAGGGCGGCAGTTCGAAGACCAGGGTGCTGGCCTTGAAGAACGGGTTCTCGGTCATTTCACGGACCCTACGCCGTGTCCCGCGCGCTGCCTACGCGATTCCGGCCCCGCGTCGTCCGCCGTTGTCGTACCCACCGGCTACCGTCGATCCCGGACCCCCGCAGGTCCGCACACGCGTACCCGACCCGTACACCGGCGCCGCCGCCGGCACCGCCACCGACGACCGCCACCGACACCGAGAGCCGCCCCCGCGCCCCGAGAGGAGGAGCCCCCGTGGCCCCCAGAACCGCCCTGGTCCCCGATCCGCACGGCCGCGGCGGCCGGCTCCAGCCGCTCGACGACGCCGGCGCCCCGCTCGGCCCGCCCGAGACCGTCCCCGACCTCGCCGCCGCGGTCGCCGCCCGGGAGGCCGCCGGAGGCGACTCCCGGCCGGGGCCCCGCTGGGTCTGGGCCGCCGCCGACAGCGCCTACGCCCCGCTGCTGCCCCGACTGCCCGACCGGGTCGGCCGCTGCCACGACCTGCGACTCGTCGAGGCCCTCCTGCTCGCCCACGAGGGCCGCTTCGGCGCGCCCCGCTCGCTCGGCGCCGCCTGGTCCCGGCTGCGCGGCCTGCCCGTCCCGGACGACCTGCCCGAGCCGGGCTCCGCCGAGACGGACGACGGCCAGGACACCCTCTTCGCCCCCGACCGGCTCCAACTGCCGCCCGGCGCCGACCCGCTGGCCGCCGTCGTCGCCGTCCACGCCGAACAGCAGCGCCGGATCGCCGCGATCACCGACCCGGCCGCCCGGCACCGCTTCCGCGTGCTGGTCGCCGCCGAGTCCGCCGGCGCCCTGGTCGCCGCCGAGATGGCCCACGACGGCCTGCCCTGGCGCGCCGACGTCCACGACGCCCTGCTCACCGAACTCCTCGGCCCCCGCCCCACCGTGCCCGGGGCCCAGCCCAAACTGCTCGCCGACCTCGCCGCCGAACTCCAGCGCTCCCTCGGCGGACGCCCGTTCAACCCCGACTCGCACACCCAGGTGCTGCGCGCCTTCGCCGACCGGGGCATCCAGCTGAGCTCCACCCGGTCCTGGGAGCTCAAACGCGTCGACCACCCGGCCGCGCAGCTGCTCATCCGCTACAAGGAGCTCGCCCGGATCCACGCCGCCCACGGCTGGGCCTGGCAGGACGCCTGGGCCCGCGGCGGCCGGTTCCGGCCCGAGTACGTCGTCGGCGGCGTCGTCTCCGGCCGCTGGGCCAGCCGCGGCGGCGGCGCCCTCCAGATCCCGCGCATCCTGCGCCGCGCCGTCGTCGCCGACCCCGGCTGGCTGCTCGTCGTCGCCGACGCCGCCCAGTTGGAGCCCCGGGTGCTCGCCGCGCTCTCCCAGGACGCCGGCCTCGCCCGCACCGCCGCCGGCGGCGACCTCTACGAGGCCCTCGCCGCCAGCGCCTTCCGCGGCGACCGCGACAAGGCCAAGCTCGGCCTGCTCGGCGCCATGTACGGGCAGACCAGCGGCGACATCGGCCCCCTCCTCAACACCCTGCGCCACCGCTACCCCGCCGCGATGGGCTACGTCGAGGCCGCCGCCCGCACCGGCGAGGACGGCGGCGTGGTCGTCTCCCGGCTCGGCCGGGCCTGCCCGCCCGCCTCCGCCGACTTCCTCGACCTCACCGAGGCGCCCGACACCGCCGCCGAGGCCGGCGGCCGCTGGGCCCGCGCCCGCGGCCGCTTCACCCGCAACTTCGTCATCCAGGCCAGCGCCGCCGACTGGGCCCTCGCCCTGCTCGCGGCGCTGCGCCGGCGGCTGAACACCCTGCCCGCGGCCGTCCCGGAGGACCGCCCGCACCTGGTGTTCTTCCAGCACGACGAGGTCATCGTGCACACCCCGGCCAACCTCGCCGACGAGGTCGCCGCCGCCGTCGCCGAGGCCGCCGACGAGGCCCGGCTGCTGGTCTTCGGCGACACCCCGGTCCGCTTCCCGCTCACCACCGCCGTCGTCGACTGCTACGCGGACGCGAAGTAGGAGTAGGAGTAGGAGTAGGAGCGGAAGTAGGAGCAGCGGCCGGCCGTCACAGCTTGCGGAAGGCGCGCGCCTCCTCGGCCGCCGCGACCACCTCGGCCAGCCCCGCCCCGGTCGAGGCGGTCACCGCGGCGGCCACCGCGCCCTCCACGAACGGCGCGTCCACCAGCCGCACGCCCGGCCGCGGCGCGTCCTCCAGCACGGTCACCGCGGTCAGCACCGAGCTGCCGAGGTCGGGCAGCACGACCACGCCCGCCCCGCCGTCCGCCTCGCCGACGGCCCGGGCGATCAGGTCGTAGCTGGTGCCGAGCCCGCCGTCCTCCGTCCCGGCGGCGACCACCACCCGCACCCCGTCCGGGGCCAGCTCGCCGAGCAGCTCCCGCAGCCCGGCGGCGAGTTGGGCGCTGTGCGAGACCAGGACGATACCCACGTGTTCGGTCATGCCCCGACCCTACGACCCGCCGCGCCGCTCCGAAAGGCACTCCGGAAGCCGCGCCGCAGGCCGCTCCGGAAGCCGCGCCGCGGGCCCCTCCGGGAGCCGCTCCGGGCGGGCGGCAGGGGCCGCGCGTGTCGCATCCCGTGCCGTCGCGCCCCCGGCTGGCATAGCGTCGGGGCGACAGCAATCACGGCAGCAGCGTCCTGACCGAGGGAGCGAAGAACGTTGAAGAAGCTGATCAACACCCCGGAGAGCGTCCTGGAGGACGCGCTGACCGGATTCGCCGCCGCCCACCCCGAGTTGACGGTGGACGTCGCCAACCGCGTGGTCACCCGGGCCGCCCGCCCCGGCGCGCCGAAGGTCGCGCTGGTCTCCGGCGGCGGCTCCGGGCACGAGCCGCTGCACGCCGGCTACGTCGGCCGCGGCATGCTCGACGCCGCCTGCCCCGGCGAGGTGTTCACCTCCCCCGTGCCCGACCAGGTGCTGGCCGCGGTCAAGGCCGTCGACTCCGGCGCGGGCGTCGTCCTCGTCGTCAAGAACTACACCGGCGACGTCATGAACTTCGAGCTCGCCGCCGAACTCGCCGCCGAGGAGGGCGTCGAGGTCCGCACCGTCCTGGTCGACGACGACGTCGCGGTCGAGGACTCCACCTGGACGGCCGGGCGCCGCGGCACCGGCGCGACCGTCATCGTCGAGAAGACCGCCGGCGCCCTCGCCGAACGCGGCGCCCCGCTCGACGACGTCGCCGCCCTCGGCGAGCGCGTCAACGCCGCCTCCCGCTCCTTCGCGATCGCGCTCACCGCCGCCACCGTCCCCGCCGCCGGAAAACCCGGCTTCGACCTGCCGGAGGACGAGATCGAGGTCGGCGTCGGCATCCACGGCGAACCCGGCCGCCGCCGCGAGAAGCTGCGCCCGGCCCGCGACCTGGCCGCCGAGGTCGTCGGGACGATCCTCGCCGACCACCACCTCGCCCCCGGCGACGAGGTCATCGCCCTGCTCAACGGCCTGGGCGGCACCCCGCTGCTGGAGCTGTACGTCGTCTACGGCGAGGTCGCCGCCCGGCTCGCCGAGCGCGGCATCACGGTGGCCCGCAGCCTCGTCGGCAACTACGTCACCAGCCTCGACATGGCGGGCTTCTCGCTCACCCTCACCAAGGCGGACGAACAGCTGCTGGACCTCTGGGACGCCCCCGTCGACACCCCCGCCCTCAAGCGGGCCTGAGCCCTGAGCGAGGAGACGCACGTGGACTTCGACACCCCGCTGGCCGAGGCCTGGATCCGCGCGATCGCCGCCGCCGTCGAGAAGGAGCAGGGCCGGCTCACCGAGCTGGACTCCGCGATCGGCGACGGCGACCACGGCAGCAACCTCCAGCGCGGATTCGCCGCCGTCCTGGCCGCCCTGGCCGCACTCGACGGCCCCCGGCCGGCCGGCCCCGGCGTGGTGCTCACCAAGACCGGCAGCACGCTGATCTCCAAGGTCGGCGGCGCCTCCGGCCCGCTGTACGGCAAGGCCTTCCGCGCGATCGGCGCCGCCCTGCCCGCACCGGCGGGCCCGGCCGCCCTCGCCGAGGCCCTCGCGGCCGGCCTCGACGCCGTCCGCGCCCTCGGCAAGGCCGAACCCGGCGACAAGACCATCGTCGACGCGTACACCCCGGCCGTGGCCGCCTTCCGCACCGCCGCGGCCGCGGGCGCCGACCTGCCCGAGGCCGCCGCGGCGGCGGCCGACGCCGCCGAACAGGGCGCCCGCGACACAACCGCCCTGCAGGCCCGCAAGGGCCGGGCCTCCTACCTGGGCGAGCGCAGCAAGGGCCACCAGGATCCGGGCGCCACCTCGACGGCCCTGATCTTCCGCACCCTGGCCGACGTCACGGCGGGCTAGCCGGGAGGGGGCGCGACCGCGGATCCCCGCCGTCGCGCCCCCTCCCGTCACACCCCTCCCGTCACGCCCCCTCCGCCGCCTGGTCATCCGTCCGAGTGATCAACAGCAACAAGGCGTCGTCCCCGAGCTTCCCGCCCGTGTGCGCCAGGAGATCCCCGTACACCCGCTCCACCGCCGCCTCCAGCTCCCCCGCCGAGCGCGCGGCCCCCTGCACCAGGTCCCCGACCCGCTCCGCCAGCGGATAGAACTCCCCGCTCCTGCGGTGCCGGGCCTCGATCACGCCGTCCGTGTAGAGCACGAGGACGTCGTCCACCCCGAAGTCCCGCCCCCAGCTGACCGGCTCCCCCGCCGCGAGCCGCCCGAGCCCGAGCGGCACCCACGGGTCCGGCGAGTCCAGCACGTGCGCCTTGCCCTCCCCGTCCACCCGGATCGGCGGCACGTGGCCGTACTGCAGCAGTTCGATCACCCCCGCCGTGCGGAACTCCACGAACAGCGCCGTCGTGAACTCCCCGTCCGGCACGTGCCGCTCGACGCTCGCCTCGACCCGCGCCGCGACGCCCCGCAGCCCGGTCTCGTCGTACGCGGCCTCGCGGAACGCGCCGAGCACGACCGCCGCCGTCTGCACGGCCGCGAGCCCCTTGCCCCGGACGTCCCCGACCGCGACCCGGGTGCCGTGCGGGGTCTCCAGCACCGAGTAGAGGTCCCCGCCGATGCGCGAGGCGTCCGCCGCCGACACGTACCGCACCGCCAGCCGCAGCGGTCCGACGACCGGCCCCGGCAGCCGCAGGATCGCCCGCTGGGCGGCCTCCGCCACGGAGCTGACGGCCGCGAACGCCGCCGCGCGCCGCATCCTGATCCTGGCGACCCAGGCGGAGAAGAGCGTCAGCACGATGTAGCTGAGCATCGCCCCGTAGACGAACCGCGCGTCGTTGATGTTGACGACCTCGTCGTAGCGGCTGAGCCCGAACACCGCGAGCAGCCCGACCGCGCAGACCGCGAACAGCTCGCCGGGCCTGAGCGTCAGCGCGGCGATCACCGGGACGACGGTCATCAGCGGCGCGAGGTAGCGGTCCTTGCCGGAGAGCAGGTCGGCCAGGCCGACCACGACGATCGCGGCGACCGCCGGGGTGGCCCGCCGCCAGAACGGGACGTCCTGGAGGTCCGCGGCCAGCAGGGCGTCGCGCTGCCGGTCCGGTGGCAGCCCGGCGGCCGTGGGGGCCGCGGGCGACTGGGCGCGGCGGATCGGGAACACATATCGAACATATCGGACGATCAAGGCGCCCACCCTCCCCAGCCCGCGGCAGCCCGACCGGCCGCCCCGCACGGACCCTCCGCGACCCCTTCCCGGACCAGGACGGACCGTACCGAAACACCCTATTTGTCATACAGTGCGACCACGGCAGCCGGGCGACCGGCCGAGCGAGCAACCGACCAGACCAGCCACGCAGATGGAGGCCACGACCGGTGTCCGGGTACCGCAACACCTCGCGCATCTCCGACCGCCGGACCGGCCCGGCGGCGCAGCCGGTGCACTGGCCGCGGGTCCTCCTCGCCGGTTCGGCCCTGTGGGTCGCCACGGTCGTCGTCACGTTCTTCACGGCCGACAGCAACCTCGTCCCGACGATCGTGCTGCTCGGCAGCTTCCTCGTGCCGGCCACCGTGGTCGTGTGGGCGTACGAGCGCCACGCGGCCGACCTCGGCCCGGACCGGATCCTCGCCTGCTTCGGCCTCGGCGGAATCATCGGCGTCCTCGGCGCCTCCGTCCTGGAGACGTACCTGCTCTCGCCGTCGGTCTGTATGTACGTGGGCGTCGGCCTGATCGAGGAGGCGGTCAAGCTCGCCGCGCTGGTCCTGGTCTGCCGGCGGCTACGGGTGAGCGGCCTGCGGTACGGGCTGGTGCTGGGCGCGACGGTCGGCGCGGGCTTCGCGGCCTTCGAGAGCGCCGGATACGCGTTCAACGCCGTGCTGAGCGTCCAGGGACTCTCCCTCAGAGACCTGGTCGAGACGGAGATCCTGCGCGGGCTGGTGGCACCGGTCGGCCACGTCCTGTGGACGGCGATCGCCGGCGGCGTGCTGTTCCGCGAGCGGCGCGCCGGCCGCTTCCGGGTCACCACCCCGGTCGTCGTCACCTACCTGGGCGTATCGCTGCTGCACGCGCTCTGGGACAGCATGGGCGGGATCGCCGTCTGGCTGGTCGCGAGGACCACCGCGAGCGACTGGCAGCGCGCCCTGTTCGACCTCGGCCACATGCCGGACCCGACCACCGGGCAGGTCCACCTCTACACCTTCTACGACACGGCCGGCCTGGTCGTGGTCTCCTTGGGTGGACTGCTGTGGCTGAGGGTGCTGGCCCGGCGGGACCGGGCGGCGCCGATCCCGGCCCAGTTCCCGTCCGCCCCGGCGTGAGCGCCCCGCCGCGCACCGCCGCGCACCGCCGAACCGCCCGGACGGCGGTGCGATCCGCATCACCACACCCCTCCACGAAATACCCCGCAGGGGTATGGTGTGATGAGCATGAGAACCCGGGCACTGCCCGGGGCCGCACAGACCTCCCGGAGGCCCGGATGTCCAGCACCATCACCTACACCGTCACCGGCATGAGCTGCGGCCACTGCGAGAACGCGATCAGCGAGGAACTGTCCGCCCTGACCGGCGTCACCGAGGTGGCCGCCGACGCCAAGGCCGGCACCGTGACCGTCTCCTCCGCCGCCCCGTTGGACGACGAGCAGGTCCGCGCGGCCGTCGACGAGGCCGGCTACGAGCTGGTCGGCCGCAGCGCCTGAGCCCGTCCGGCACGGCGGGCCCGGGCAGCGGGCCCGCCGGCCGCCCCACGCCACACCGTCCCTAGGAGCAGCATGAGTACGACGGCACCCGGGATCGAGGGCGCCACCGGCACGGGGGGCCGGGAGC
Source organism: Kitasatospora sp. NPDC057904 (assembly GCF_042887925.1). Classification (NCBI taxonomy): domain Bacteria; kingdom Bacillati; phylum Actinomycetota; class Actinomycetes; order Kitasatosporales; family Streptomycetaceae; genus Kitasatospora; species Kitasatospora sp. NPDC057904. The sequence goes on along the minus strand of NZ_JBHVOL010000010.1, from coordinate 9,151 downwards.
ACGCCCCGGACCGGGTCGAGCTGTCGATCGGCGGGATGACCTGCGCCGCGTGCGCGGCCCGGGTCGAGAAGAAGCTCAACCGGATGGACGGCGTCGAGGCTACCGTCAACTTCGCCACCGAGCGGGCCCGGATCGACTACGGCCCCGGCGTCTCGGTCGAGGACCTGATCGCCACGGTGGAGCGCACCGGCTACACCGCCGAACTCCCGGCGCCCCCGGCGGCCGCCGCGCCCGAGCCGGCCGAGGCCGCCACGCCGGAGCCGCCCGCCGACCCCCTGCTCGACCGCTTGCGGACCAGCACCCTCCTCGGCATCCCCGTCGTGCTGCTGTCGATGGTCCCGGCCCTGCAGTTCGCCAACTGGCAGTGGCTGGCCTTCGCCCTCACCGGCCCGGTCGTCGTGTACGGCGGCCTGCCGTTCCACCGCGCCGCCTGGACGAACCTCAAGCACGGCGCCGCGACGATGGACACCCTCGTGTCGCTCGGCACCCTGGCCGCCTTCGGCTGGTCGTTCTGGGCGCTGTTCTGGGGCCACGCCGGGGTGCCGGGGATGCACCACCCGTTCTCGCTCACGGTCGGCGACACCGACGCCTCGTCCACGCTGTACCTGGAGACGGCCGCCGCCGTCACCGTGCTGATCCTGCTCGGCCGCCACCTGGAGGCCCGCTCCAAGCGCCGGGCCGGCGCCGCCCTGCACGCCCTGCTGGACCTCGGCGCCCGGGACGTGGCGGTGCTCCGGGCCGGCCGCGAGGTGCGGGTCCCGATCGCCGAACTCGCGGTGGGGGACCGGTTCGTGGTCCGTCCCGGCGAGAAGATCGCCACCGACGGCGTCGTCGTCGAGGGCACCTCCGCCGTGGACGCCTCGATGCTCACCGGCGAGTCCGCCCCGGTCGAGGTCGCCGCCGGCGACGCCGTCACCGGCGCCACCGTCAACGCGGGCGGCCGGCTCGTCGTCGAGGCCACCAGAGTCGGCACCGACACCCGCCTCGCCCGCGTGGCCAAGCTCGTGGAGGACGCCCAGAACGGCAAGGCCGCCGCCCAGCGCCTCGCCGACCGGATCTCCGCCGTCTTCGTCCCGGTCGTCGTGCTGATCGCGCTCGCCGCCCTGGTCGGCCGGCTCCTCGCCACCGACAGCCCGACCGCGGCGTTCACCTCCGCCGTCGCCGTGCTGATCATCGCCTGCCCGTGCGCCCTCGGCCTCGCCACGCCGACCGCCCTCATGGTCGGCACCGGCCGCGGCGCCCAGCTCGGCATCCTGATCAAGGGCCCGGAGGTGCTGGAGACGACCCGCAAGGTCGACACCATCGTCCTCGACAAGACCGGCACCGTCACCACCGGCCGGATGACCCTGCTCGCCGTCCACACCGCCGACGGCGTCACCGAGACCGAGGCCCTGCGCCTCGCGGGCGCCGTGGAACACGCCTCCGAGCACCCGATCGCCGCCGCCATCGCCGGCGCCGCGGCCGAGCGGACCGGCGGGCTGCCGCCCGTCGACGGCTTCGAGAGCATCCCGGGCCTCGGCGTCCGGGGCGTCGTCGACGGCCACGCGGTGGTCGCCGGCCGGGAGGAACTCCTCGCGGAGCACGCCCGGCCCCTGCCCGAACGCCTGGCCGCGGCCAAGCGGACCGCCGAGGCGGCCGGGCGGACGGCGATCGCGGTCGGCTGGGACGGCGAGGCCCGGGCCGTCCTGGAGGTCGCCGACGCGGTCCGGCCGACCAGCGCCCGGGCCGTCGCCGAACTGCGCGCGCTCGGCCTGCACCCGGTCCTGCTGACCGGTGACCACCGGGCCGTCGCCGAGGCCGTCGCCGCCGAGGTCGGCATCGCCCCCGAGGACGTGATCGCCGGCGTCCTGCCCGAGGAGAAGGTCGCCGTCGTCGAACGCCTCCAGGCCGAGGGCCGCTCGGTCGCCATGGTCGGCGACGGCGTCAACGACGCCGCCGCGCTCGCCCGGGCCGACCTCGGCCTCGCCATGGGCACCGGCACCGACGCCGCCATCGAGGCGAGCGACCTCACCCTGGTCCGCGCCGACCTGCGCTCCGCCGCCGACGCCATCCGGCTCTCCCGCCGGACCCTCGGCACCATCCGGGGCAACCTCTGCTGGGCCTTCGGCTACAACGCCGCCGCGATCCCGCTGGCCGCCGCCGGACTGCTCAACCCGATGATCGCCGGGGCCACGATGGCCTTCTCCTCGGTCTTCGTCGTCACCAACAGCCTCCGGCTGCGCCGCTTCGAGGCCGCCGCCTGACGGCCGTCCCCAGCGGCCCGGCCCGAAAGGCCGTCCCGAAACGAGCGCGGGCCCGAACCGGTCGAACCGGTCCGGGCCCGCCGCCGTCCGGAGCTCAACGCCGTCCGGGGCTCGACACCGTCAGGGGCTCAACGCCCGAGCAGCTCGCCGCCGTTGCAGTGCAGGATCTCGCCGGTGATGAACCCGGCCTCGGGCGAGGCGAGGAAGTACACGGCCCCCGCGACCTCCCCCGTCTCCCCGATCCGGCCGAGCAGCGTGCGCGCCGCGCGGCGGGCCACCTCGGCCTCGTCCAGCCGCGGTCCGAAGAACTCGGTGCCCGCCACCGTGCCCGGGGCGACGATGTTCGCGGTGATGCCCGAGGTGCCCAACTGGGCGGCCAGGAAGTGGTTCCAGGCGTGCAGCGAGGCCTTCGCCGCGCCGTAGGAGCCGGCCCCGCGCAGGGCGGCGATCGAGCTGATCGTGACGACCCGGCCGGAGCCCGGGGTGAGCCGGTCGCGGATCGACTCGGTGAGCAGCACCACGGTCAGCACGTTGCGCTCGAAGTCGCCGCGCCAGCGCGCCAGCAGCGCGTGCGGGCCGGCGCCGATCACGGTCTCGCGGCTGCCGGCGTTGTTCACCAGCACGTCGACGCGCTCGGGCAGTTCGGCGAGCGCGGCCTCGACGGCGTCCGGGTCGGCGAGGTCGCAGACCAGCGGGGTGACGTTCGGCCCGAGCTCGGCCGCGGACTTCTCCAGCACCGCCCGGCGGCGGCCGACGATCACGACCCGTTCGCCCGCCTCGGCGAACCGCCGCGCCACTTCGAACCCGATTCCCGTGCCACCGCCGGTGACTACGACGTTCCTGGCCATCTGCGCACTCCCTCCCCAGTTCCGCCGCCACGCTGCGAGGGTGCGGGACGGTCCGTACCGGAATGCCACGATTCCTATCACGCTCGGTTGCCGTGACTGCGGGGAGGGTGACGTCGCCCGCGCCGGAACGTGTGGTATGGGCCCGGTACGACGCGCACACGGAGCGTGGCGAGAGGCAGCTCACACCCCCCGGGCGTAACTTCTCGCACCCTGATACGTCTTAGGTTGGTAGTGCGGCAGTTTTCCGAGGGACGGAGACGCGACGAACGGCAACGCGTCCCCGTGCCTCCACTGCCGCCGACGGGGCTCCGGCGGGCCCCGGGTCGGCCGTCGAATCGACGGCCTTCGCGCACGGCGCCGGGGTTGTGGCGGGCCAGGGACGCTTTGAGCGGCCGTCCCGGGCTGCGGCCGGCCCCGGAGTCGTGCGCCGTACGATCCCGTCCCCGCGGGAACGATCCGCACGGCTCCACCGCGCGGGGACGCACGAGGGCCCGGCCGCACACGTGCGGCCGGGCCCTTCGGGGTTCTGCGTCAGCGCTCGCCGAGGGCGACGTAGTCGCGGATGGCGGTGCCGGTGTAGATCTGGCGCGGACGGCCGATGCGGCTCGTCGGGTCGTTGATCATCTCGTGCCAGTGGGCGATCCAGCCGGGCAGCCGGCCCAGGGCGAACAGCACGGTGAACATGCTGGTCGGGAAGCCCATGGCGCGGTAGATCAGGCCCGTGTAGAAGTCCACGTTCGGGTAGAGCTTGCGCGAGACGAAGAAGTCGTCCTTGAGCGCGTGCTCCTCCAGCTTGAGCGCGATCTCCAGCAGCTGGTCCTGCTTGCCCAGCTGGCCGAGGACCTCGTGCGCCAGCAGCTTGACCTGCGCGGCGCGCGGGTCGAACGCCTTGTAGACGCGGTGGCCGAAGCCCATCAGCTTGACGCCGGCCTCGCGGTTCTTGACCTTCGTGATGAAGGCGTCGACGTCGCCGCCGTCCTTCTGGATGCTCTCCAGCATCTCCAGCACGGCCTGGTTGGCGCCGCCGTGCAGCGGGCCCCAGAGCGCCGAGATGCCGGCCGAGATCGAGGCGAACAGGTTGGCGTGGCTGGAGCCGACCAGGCGCACGGTGGAGGTGGAGCAGTTCTGCTCGTGGTCCGCGTGCAGGATCAGCAGCTTGTCCAGCGCGTTCACGATGACCGGGTTGAGCTCGTAGTCCTCGGCCGGGACCGCGAAGGTCATCCGGAGGAAGTTCTCGACGTAGCTCAGGTCGTTGCGCGGGTAGACGAAGGGCTGGCCCATCGACTTCTTGTAGGCGTAGGCCGCGATGGTGGGCAGCTTGGCCAGCAGGCGCACGGTCGACAGGTGGCGCTGGGCCGCGTCGAACGGGTTGTGGCTCTCCGGGTAGAAGGTGGAGAGCGCACCGACCACCGAGGACAGCATGGCCATCGGGTGGGCGTCGCGCGGGAAGCCCTGGAAGAACCGCTTGACGTCCTCGTGCAGGAGCGTGTGCTGGGTGATCTCGCGGTTGAACTCGGAGAGCTGGTCCGCGTTCGGCAGCTCGCCGTTGATCAGGAGGTACGCGGTCTCGACGAAGCCGCCCTGCGCTGCGAGCTGCTCGATCGGGTAGCCGCGGTACCGCAGGATGCCGTTGTCGCCGTCCACGAAGGTGATCGCGGACTTGTAGGCGGCGGTGTTGCCGAAGCCGTTGTCCAGGGTGACCAGGCCGGTCTGCGGGAGCAGCTTCGAGATGTCGAAGCCGGCGTTGCCCGCAGTGCTCTCGACGACGGGGTACTCGTACTCGCCGTCCTGGTACCGCAGTACTACCGAGTTGTCGCTCACGTCTTCCTCACCGACGAAATGAATCCTCTTCCAAGGTGCCCTGACTGTCTCTACCATCCCCCATCTGGAGGACAGCCGCGCACCCGGGGTGGCCCGAAAGGGCCCTCCCCTACAAAACCTGCCGCCGCAGCCGGTACGAACCGGACAAGATCGGCGCCATCCTAGGCTCTGCCGTAAATCTCTTCACGTCAAGAGAACATTAGAGGCAACCATCCTGTTGGATAATCATCCAGTGGCAAGTCGATGATCGAGCGCGGCGTGCCTCCGACCTGCGCTGACGGCCCGGACGGCCTGCGCGATCGCCTTGCGTGACCCCACCAGCACCACGAGTTTCCGTGCCCTGGTCACGGCGGTGTACAGGAGGTTTCGCTGGAGCATCGTCCAGGCGGACATGGTGACCGGAATCACCACCACCGGATACTCGCTGCCCTGCGAACGGTGGATCGTCACCGCGTACGCGTGGGCCAGCTCGTCCAGCTCGTCGAAGTCGTAGGGCACCTCCTCGTCCTCGTCGGTGAGCACCGTCAGCCGCTGGTCGTCCACACTGAGGGCGGTCACCACACCCACTGTGCCGTTGAAGACCCCGTTCCGCCCCTTGTCGTAGTTGTTGCGCACCTGCGTGACCTTGTCCCCCACGCGGAACGTCCGCCCGCCGAACCGCCGCTCCGCCACCCCCTCCCTCGCCGGCGTCACCGCCGCCTGCAACAGCGTGTTCAGGTTCCCCGCACCGGCCGGACCCCGGTGCATCGGCGCCAGCACCTGGACGTCCCGCCGCGGATCGAACCCGAACCTCTGCGGGATCCGCCGCGCCACCACGTCCACCGTCAGACCCGCCGCCCGCTCCGCGTCGTCCTCCGCGAACAGGAAGAAGTCCGGCAGACCGTCCGTCAGCGGCGGCCTGCCCTCGTTGATCCGGTGCGCGTTCGTCACCACGCCCGACTGCTGCGCCTGCCGGAAGATCCGGGTCAGCCGCACCGACGGGACCGGGCCGCCGTCCGCCAGCAGGTCCCGCAGCACCTCGCCCGCGCCGACCGACGGCAGCTGGTCCACGTCCCCGACGAACAGCAGGTGCGCCCCCGGCGGCACCGCCTTGACCAGCTTGTTCGCCAGGATCAGGTCCAGCATCGAGGCCTCGTCGACCACCACCAGGTCCGCCTCCAGCGGCCGGTCCCGGTCGTACGCGGCGTCCCCGCCGGGCTTCAGCTCCAGCAGCCGGTGCACCGTCGACGCCTCCGCCCCGGTCAGCTCCGCGAGCCGCTTCGCCGCCCGGCCGGTCGGCGCCGCCAGCACCACCTTCGCCCGCTTCGCCAGCGCCAGCGTCACGATCGACTTCACCGTGAACGACTTGCCGCAGCCCGGACCGCCCGTCAGCACCGCGACCTTCTCCGTCAGCGCCAGCCGCACCGCCTGCTCCTGCTCCGGCGCCAGCTCCGCCCCCGTCCGCTTCGCGAGCCACTCCAGCGCCACCGGCCAGTCCACCCCCGCGAACCAGGGCATCCGGTCCGCGTCCGAACGCAGCAGCCGCAGCACCTGGTTGGCCAGCGAAATCTCCGCCCGGTGGAACGGCACCAGGTACACCGCGGTGATCGGCTCGCCGCCCTCCCCCGGCACCGACTCGCGCACCACCCCCTCCAGCGCCACCAGCTCCGCCAGGCAGTCGATCACCAGCCCCACGTCCACCTGGAGCAGCTTCACGCCGTCCGCGATCAACCGCTCCTCCGGCAGGTAGCAGTGCCCCTGGTCGGTGCTCTGCGACAGCGCGTACTGCAGCCCCGCCTTCACCCGCTCCGGGCTGTCGTGCGGGATCCCCACCGCCTGCGCGATCCGGTCCGCCGTCAGGAAACCGATGCCCCACACGTCCGAGGCCAGCCGGTACGGCTCGTTCCGCACCACCCCGATCGAGCCGTCGCCGTACTGCTTGTAGATGCGCACGGCCAGCGAGGTCGACACCCCCACTCCCTGCAGGAAGACCATCACCTCCTTGATGGCCTTCTGCTCCTCCCACGCCGCCGCGATCTTCTTCGTCCGCTTCGGCCCCAGCCCCGGCACCTCGATCAGCCGGCCCGGCTCGTTCTCGATCACCTCCAGGGTGTCCACCCCGAACCGCTCCACGATCCGCTCGGCGAACCGCGGACCGATCCCCTTGATCAGCCCCGACCCCAGGTACCGCTGGATGCCCTGGATCGTGGCCGGCAGCACCGTCGTGTAGTTCTCCACCGTGAACTGCCGCCCGTACTGCGGGTGCGAGCCCCACCGCCCGTGCAGCCGCAGCGACTCCCCGACCTGCGCGCCCAGCAGCGCCCCCACCACGGTCAGCAGGTCGTTCGCACCCCGGCCGGTGTCCACCCGAGCCACCGTGTACCCGGTCTCCTCGTTGGCGTACGTGATCCGCTCCAGCACCCCCTCCACCTGGGCGAGCTGGCGCTGCGCGGGTTCCTGTCCCGCCTGCGGCTGCCTGGCCACCGGGACCCCCTTCGACCGGTACGGGCGGACCATTCCGCTACGCACCGTACCGTCCCGGTCGGACACGTCCGGACCGCTCCCGGACGGCACCCCTCCGGCCGCCGTCCGACCTCCGGCCGACCTCCAGCCGCCCCGGTCACGGCCCGTCACGGCCGTGACCGCCTGCCGTGCGGCCCACCGGTGCAGGTGCCAGGCTGGGAGGGGCGGGGGGCCACCGACCGCACCCGTGCCCGCACGGGCCCCGTCCGAGGAGCAGTGCCGCCATGCTCACCACCGACTACCGGCCCGGCGCCCCGATCTGGCTCGACCTCGGCAGCCCCGACACCCGGGCCTCCGCGGACTTCTACACCGCCCTGTTCGGCTGGTCCACCGACTCCGCCGGACCCGAGGCCGGCGGCTACGGCTTCTTCCGGCTCGACGCCCGGACGGTCGCCGCCTTCGGCCCGCTCGTCGAGGAGGGCTCGCTGCCCACGTGGACGGTGTACTTCGCCACCCCCGACGCCGACCGCACCACCGAACTCGTCCGCCAGGCGGGCGGACGCGTCCGGTTCGCGCCCTTCGACGTCTTCACCGCGGGCCGGATGGCCGGCTACACCGACCCGACCGGCGCCGACTTCGCGGTCTGGCAGCCGCACGACACCCGCGGCCTCGACGTGGTCACCGCGGAAGGCAGCCTCTGCTGGACGGAGTGCTACAGCGTCGACGCCGAACGCGCGAAGTCCTTCTACCGCGCGGTCTTCGACTGGCAGGAGCAGGACGTCCCGTTCGGCGAGGCGCTCTACACCGTCCTCACCCCGGCCGGCGGCGGCACCGACGACGCCCACGGCGGCATCATGCAGCTCGGCCCCGAGCACACCGCCCGCGGCACCTCGTCCCACTGGCTCCCCTACTTCGAGGTCCCCAACGTCGACGCCGCCCTCGCCATCGCGACCACCCTCGGCGCGACGGTCCGGATCCCCGCCATGGACGTCCACGGCGTCGGCCGGCTTGCCCAGCTCCAGGACCCGCACGGAGCGGTGTTCGCCGTCATCACCAGTGCCAAGCCCGGCGAGTGACACGGAATCACCCCGAGAAGGGCCGTGAAGGGGTGCTACGGGCGTAGACAGGGGGTGGTGCGGGAGATCGGGGCCCCTATTCTCTGATCATGACCGAGACGACCGTTCTGACGATCCGCCGGGTGACGGAGGCCGATCTGCCGGCCATCGTGGCGATGCTCGCCGACGACCCGCTGGGCGCGACGCGCGAGAGCCCCGACGACCTCACCCCGTACCGCACCGCCCTCGCCCGCATCACCGACGACCCGAACCAGCACCTGGTCGTCGCCGAACGCGCCGGCCGAGCCGTCGGCACGCTGCAGCTGACGCTCGTCCCCGGCCTCTCCCGGAAGGGCTCCACCCGCGCGATCATCGAGGGCGTCCGCATCCACGCCGACGAACGCGGCAGCGGCCTCGGCACCGAACTGATCGAGTGGGCGATCCACCGCTCCCGCGAACTCGGCGCCGACCTCGTCCAGCTCACCTCGGACGCCACCCGCACCGACGCCCACCGCTTCTACGAGCGCCTCGGCTTCGTACGGTCGCACTACGGTTTCAAGTACCGGCTCTGACGTCCGAGGAACCGCCCTGAAAAGCCCCTGGAAACGCGAAAAGCCCCTGATCCGAATGGATCAGGGGCTTCTCTTGAATGATTGTTCGGCGGCGTCCTACTCTCCCACAGGGTCCCCCCTGCAGTACCATCGGCGCTGTGAGGCTTAGCTTCCGGGTTCGGAATGTAACC
>NZ_JBHVOL010000009.1:277079-371058 GCF_042887925.1 Kitasatospora sp. NPDC057904 | reverse complement strand
GGCCGGACTTCCTCAACCGCCTCAGCAGAGACGATCACGTCGCTCATCAGGTGTTCTTCCTTGATCGGGAGTTACACCGAAGACCGTACAGACCCGCCCGCGAAGGTGCGAGACGTTCCGACGCAAGTAGGGAAGCGTCATGACCGCCGATCCTGGTGTGTCAGGTGCGGCGGCCAGTCTGTTTGCTTCTGTTGAGGGGACAGGAGCGCCTGGGCAAGCTCAGGGACAGGTCATTTGGAGCGAGATCGTGATCGTGGACGATGACGGCAACGAGGAGCCGTACGACCCGGCCAAGCACTGACGACGACAGGCCCCGACTCACTGCCGGGGCCTGTCGCATGCCGTTCTACCGTCGGGCTGGCTTCCCCGCGTCAGAGCTCGCGCGCGAAGTGGTCTTCCTTGACGATCAGGCGCTCTCGGTAGTCCTTGGGGATCATGAGCCTCAGCTTCACTGCGGGTGCGCGCTGGCCCTTTACCTTGGTGCGGGTGACCTCGCACCGAACACCCACCCGCATGAGGTCGGCCGACATGGCCTCGGTGCCGCCCTCTTCCCACCGCTGCCGGAACGTCTTGCCGTTGGCCACGTTCACCCAACGGTCTTCGGTGGTCTCGGGATCGATCTCTCCGAGTTCGGCGATCAGCTTGTCTAGCGTCTGTTCCGCTTGCTCGCGCGTGAACCGCGTCTTTGTGTACCTGCCGCCGGGCTCCAACTCCTTCATGTAGTAGGCGATGGACTCCTCAAGCTGCGCCACCTGGGCGCGGGCTTCCGCACCCCGTGCGTACTCCCGGACCTGCACCGGTTCGTCGCCGAGGACGGAGAGAACATCCACGACCACCTTGGCGTAGATCACCTCAGGGTTCGGGATGCCATGTCCGCCGCTCTTACACTTCTGGCAGCGCATGTAGGAGTAGGGGCCATACGCGTTTTCGTACCTCTTGACTGTCATGTTCGTCGTGCAATCGACGCAGGTGAGGACGCCGAGGAACTTTGTGGCGCCGCCAGGCTGGCGCGTTGGCTGCTTCCTGCTGCGCTTGTCGAGGTCGGCTTGCAACTCGTTGAACTCATCTTCCGTGAAGATGCCCGGTGCCACCCTGATGGGCTTGCCGTTCTGGTCCAGGACGAGCTTTGACCGGCGGGCGCGTCCCTTCATCTCGACCTCAACGCGGTACCCCATCAGGCCGGGGTTGCGCAGTCGGCTGAGCAGGGTGGAGGTCGTGAGCTTCTCGCCCATCAGCTTCGAGCGCTTCAGGACCTTGACCATCCGTGTGGCGGAGACCCCGCGCCTGGCCATGCGTCGGCACCAGTGCAGGGCCTTGTGGGCGTCGTCCTCTACATAGAGGACGACCTTTCCGTTTTCGTCCTCACCGGTGACGTATCCGTAGGTGGGCTTGCCCACCAGCCAGTCACCCTGTGTCTTCGCGTAGTCCCAGAGGCTCGCAACGCGTGTGCTGGTGTTAGTGGCCTCGATCTCGGCGATGCCGCCGATCAGCGTGACCATGATCTTCCCGACGACCGTGGTCAGATCGATCTGGTCGTTCTTGGAGACCAGGTTCTTCCCGTACTTCAACGCCCAGTCGATCATCGTGTTGAGGTCGGACAGCCGGCGGATGAAGCGGTCGAGCTTCCAGAACAGGAGCACGTCGAACTCCGGCGCCCGGTCGTTCAGCCATTCGCCCAGCTGCTTCCGCTTCCATGGCGGCACCTTCGTGGCTGAGACGTTCAGGTCGCTGGCGACGCCGACGACGCGACAGCCCCGGTTCAGTGCCTCCCTGCGCAGGTCGAGCTCCTGACGCACGGGGGAGGTGGTGTCTTCCGTCAGTACGGACAACCGGACCGAGAGCAAGGCCCTGGGAGCGTCGTCCGGAAGGGCGGCCTCGGCCCTCTTCAAGTCCTCAAGCTGGGCCAGGTCTGCGGCGGTCCATTCGGCTTCTACGGTGTAGGCCTTCTGAGCGGCTGCTGAGGCCGTGCGGCTGCGTTTCCCCATGCCAGAGACGCTAGGCCCGGTTTTACCCCTGTGTCTATATGGCCCCAGATGCAGACCGCTATTCAGATCGGTCCCACCGGCAAGAAGATGCTGCCGCTGACGGTCGTGAACAAGTAGTCCCTCGGCACACCGACGACCCCCGGCCGGAGCACTCCGGCCGGGGGTCGTCGGTGTGCGGCTGACCAGGGGCGGAGCGAGGGGCGCGGCGGGGCGCGTACCCTTTGAGGTGACAGAGTCCGGACAGTGGCGGGAACCCGCCGCGCCGGACGGGGACAACTGACTAAGGACTGAGCGACCTGGCACGCCGTACGCCCGACGGTCCGCCGCCCGCGCCGACGGTGCAGCGGATCCGTCTCCGCTACACCAAGCGCGGCCGGCTCCGCTTCACCAGCCACCGCGACTTCCAGCGCGCCTTCGAGCGCGCCCTGCGCCGCTCGGCCGTGCCGATGGCGTATTCGGCCGGCTTCACCCCGCACCCCAAGGTGTCCTACGCCAACGCCGCCCCGACCGGGGTGGCCAGCGAGGCGGAGTACCTGGAGATCGGCCTCGCCGCCGTCCGCGACCCGCAGGCGCTGCGCGCCCAGCTGGACGAGTCGCTGCCCGCCGGACTGGACGTCATCGACGCGGTCGAGGTCCGGACGCCGAACTTCGTGGAGCGCCTGGAGGCCTCCGAGTGGCGGGTGCGGCTGGACGGCGTCGAGCCGCAGGAGGCGGCCCGCGCGGTCGGCGTCTTCCTCGCCGAGGAGCGGGTCGAGGTGCAGCGCCAGACCAAGAACGGCGTGCGCGTATTCGACGCGCGCGGCGCCGTGGCGGCGCTCGAGGTGCTCGCGCCGCAGGTCGACGGCGGTGCGGACACGGAGGCCGGAGCGGCCCACGATGTTCGGACCGGCCGTGCCTGTGCGATACTGCGCCTGGTAGTACGACACGCCACACCAGCCGTACGACCCGACGACGTGTTGTCCGGTCTCCGTGTGACGGCCGACCTGGCGCCGCCGGTCCCCGCAGAGGTGACCAGGCTGGCGCAGGGGCCGCTCGACGAGGAGTCCGGCACGGTGACCGACCCGCTGGCGCTCGACCGCGCCGCGGCCCCGGCCGGTTCCGATCCGGCCGCAGGGCCGCGCGCTACCGCGTCCGCCTAGCGGGCGGAGGCCGGGTCCAGTGCCTCACTGGATCCGACGGACCTCCGGGGTTCCCGCGGCTCCCCAGGGGAGCGAGCGTCGTCGCAGCACAGGCCGGCCCCTTGCGGCCCGCCGACCAGGACGGTCGGTGGGCCCGAGGACCCCTTCCGGGAGCCACCCGGGGTTGGGGGACGGCGCAGCTTGGGAAAACCACAGAAGACTGGTCAGACCAGAAGACTTTCGACACCCCGCCGAGCGTGGGGCGCCGAGCGAGACTACGAGCCCCTGTGCGGCCTCGCGTCCGCGCGGCGGCACCGTGAAAGGGTCCGGCCCGAGCACCGTGAGCGGTGCCGGCCGGCCGCAGGTGTCGTGCCGTGCCCGGATGCGGAGCCCGGGGGCCTGACGGGAGATCCACCCGCATGCTCGATAACACCGATCCGCAGCAGTCTGCGACGGAACCGAACGACACCGGTGCGACCGGTGGCGAGGGCGCGTCCGCCGCGCCGCCGCGCCGCCGTCGCCGCGCGGTGTCCCGCCCGGCGGGTGCACCGCAGGGCGCGGCGGCCGAGGCCGCCGAGACCGTGATCCCGGCCGAGGCGCAGGCCGCCCCGGCCCCCGCTGCCGTCACCGAGGCTCCGGCCGAGGAGGTCCCCGCGGCCGAGAAGCCGGTCCGGGCCCGCCGGACCCGCAAGCGTGCCGAGGCCCCCGCCGGGGCGCCGGAGGCGGCCTCGATCGTCGTCACCGCGCCGGCCGTCGCCGAGGCCCCCGCCGCCGTCGCCGAGGCTCCGGCCGAGGAGGTCCCCGCGGCCGAGAAGCCGGTCCGGGCCCGCCGGACCCGCAAGCGCGCCGAGGCCCCCGCCGGGGCACCCGCCGCCGAGACCCCGGCCGTCGTCGAGCAGGCCCCGGTGGCCGAGCCGGTGGCCGAGAAGGCCGAGCAGCCCGCCGCCGAGGAGGCGCCCGCCGCGCCGGCCCGCCGCGCCCGCCGCCGTCGCGTGGTCGAGGCCGCGCCGGTCGTCGAGGCCCCGGTCGAGGAGCCGGTGGCCGAGGAGGAGCCGGCCGAGGAGGAGACCGAGGCCGAGGCCGCCGCGCCCGCGCCGGTCGCCGAGCCCGCCCCGGCCGTCGAGGCCGAGCCGCCGCACCGGGTGCGCCGCCGCGCCGTGCGCCCGTCCACCGCGATCTTCCAGGCCCCGGTGTTCCAGGAGCCGGCCCCCTACGTCGCCCCGGCCGCGACGCAGCAGCAGCCTGCCGCCGTCGAGGCCCCGGTCGCCGCCGAGCAGACCCCGGTGGCCGCCGAGCGCGAGGAGGAGGACGAGTTCGAGTACAGCGGCGTCGGCCGTCGCCGCCGGGTGCGCGCCCGGGTCGAGCCGGGCCGCTCGAAGGGCGCCGCCAAGGCCGCCCAGAAGGCCGCCGCCAAGGCCACCCCCAAGACCGCCCCCAAGGCCGCTCCGGTGGTCGTCGAGGCCCCGGTCGAGGCGCCCGTCGCCGTCGTCGAGGCCCCCGCCGCCGGTCCGGAGACCGAGGGCGAGTGGGAGGACGACGGCCGTCCGTCGCGCCGCCGCCGCCGGGGCGGCCGTCGCCGCCGCCGTGGCGAGGCCGAGGAGTTCGAGACCGAGGCCCACGAGGCCGAGCAGCCCGCCGAGGAGCCGGCCGCCGCGGCCGTCGACGAGGAGGACGAGGACGACGACGACCTGGCCGCCGGCCTGTCCTCGTCGCGCCGTCGCCGCCGTCGTCGCCGCCGCAGCGGCGAGGCCGGTGCGGTCGAGGCCGCCGAGACCACCGAGGACGGCGTCCGCACGGTCGTGAAGGTGCGCGAGCCGCGCCGCCGCTCGACCGAGCCGTCCTTCGACCCCGACGAGGTCCAGTCCATCAAGGGCTCGACCCGCCTGGAGGCCAAGAAGCAGCGCCGCCGTGAGGGCCGCGAGCTGGGCCGCCGCCGGGTGCCGATCATCACCGAGGCCGAGTTCCTGGCCCGCCGCGAGTCGGTCGAGCGCGTCATGGTGGTGCGCCAGAACGGCCAGCGCACCCAGATCGGCGTCCTGGAGGACGGCGTGCTCGTCGAGCACTACGTCAACAAGGAGCAGGCCACCTCGTACGTCGGCAACGTCTACCTGGGCAAGGTCCAGAACGTGCTGCCGTCGATGGAGGCCGCGTTCGTCGACATCGGCAAGGGCCGCAACGCCGTGCTGTACGCCGGCGAGGTCAACTTCGGCGCGCTGGGCGGCCACGGCGGCCCGCGCCGGATCGAGTCGGTGCTGAAGTCCGGCCAGTCCGTGCTCGTGCAGGTCTCCAAGGACCCGATCGGCCACAAGGGCGCCCGCCTGACCAGCCAGATCTCGCTGCCCGGCCGCTACCTGGTCTACGTGCCCGAGGGCTCGATGACCGGCATCTCGCGCAAGCTCCCCGAGAACGAGCGCGCCCGCCTGAAGCAGATCCTCAAGAAGATCGTCCCGGACGACGCGGGCGTCATCGTGCGCACCGCCGCCGAGGGTGCCTCCGAGGACGAGCTGACCCGCGACGTCCAGCGCCTCCAGCAGCAGTGGGAGGAGATCCAGAAGAAGGCCGCGACCGGCAACGCCCCCGCGCTGCTGTACGGCGAGCCGGACATGACCGTCCGGGTCGTGCGCGACATCTTCAACGAGGACTTCACCAAGGTCATCGTCTCCGGCGACGAGGCGTGGCAGACCATCCACGAGTACGTCTCCAGCGTGGCCCCGGACCTCGCCGAGCGGCTCCAGCGCTGGACCTCCGAGGTGGACGTGTTCGCCACCTACCGGATCGACGAGCAGCTGATGAAGGCGCTGGACCGCAAGGTCTGGCTGCCCAGCGGCGGTTCGCTGGTGATCGACCGCACCGAGGCGATGGTCGTCATCGACGTCAACACCGGGAAGTTCGTCGGCCAGGGCGGCAACCTGGAGGAGACGGTCACCCGGAACAACATCGAGGCGGCCGAGGAGATCGTGCGCCAGCTGCGGCTGCGCGACCTCGGCGGCATCATCGTGATCGACTTCATCGACATGGTGCTGGAGTCCAACCGGGACCTGGTGCTGCGCCGCCTGCTGGAGTGCCTGGGCCGGGACCGGACCAAGCACCAGGTGGCCGAGGTCACCTCGCTGGGCCTGGTCCAGATGACCCGCAAGCGGGTCGGCCAGGGCCTGCTGGAGTCGTTCTCCGAGGCCTGCGTGCACTGCAACGGCCGCGGCGTGATCGTCCACATGGAGCAGCCGAGCGCCCACACCCACGCCCCGGCGGCCGCGGCCGTCGAGGCGGGCCAGGGCGGCAAGCGCCGTCGCCGGGGCAAGGGCGGTGCGGGCCACGAGGAGCCGCAGGCCGTCGAGGCCGTGCCGGTGACGGAGGAGACGGTCGTCGAGCTCGTCGAGGCCCCGGAGGCCCCGGCCGAGCCGGTGCGCGAGGAGATCGAGGGCCAGCTGGCCCTGGAGGTCCCGGGCGTCGAGGCGCCGGTGTCCCAGGCGGCCGCGGAGGCCGTCGGGGCCCCCGTCGCCGAGCCGGCCCCGGTGGCCGCTCCGGCGGGCCGTCCGCGCCGCCGCGCGGTGCGCAAGGCGACGGCCCCGGCCGGTTCGCCGCAGGGCGCCGAGATCGTGGTGCTGCAGGCGAAGGCCGACGCGGCGCTGGAGGCGGCCCTGGAGGCCGCCGCGGTGGCCGCCGCGGCCCCGGTCGAGCCGGTCGCCGAGCCGGTCGCCGAGGAGGCTCCGGTGGAGGCCGCCGCCGAGGCTGCGGCCGAGGCGCCCGCGGAGGAGCCGGCCGCCGAGGCCGAGGCCGAGGAGGCGCCGGCCCCCAAGAAGCGGGCCGCGCGCAAGACCGCCGCGAAGAAGACCGCCGCCAAGAAGACGACGACGGCGGCCAAGAAGACCACCGCCCGCAAGACCGCGACCAAGCGGACGAGCGCGGCGGCCAAGAAGGCGGCGGCCGCCGAAGGTGATACGGCGGCCGAGTAGTGCCCACGCCCGGGGCGGGACCCTTCCCGCCCCGGGCCGTACGGGCCGGTTTGCCCCCCGGGCGGCCGGTCCGTATTCTTGACCATCGGCGTGTCTACGCCATTGCTCCCGAGCACATCACCTTCCCGGTACGTCCGCGCCAGCGCGGAGGGACGGGGAGAGGCTCCTGTGTCCGTACCCAGGTGGCTGGCGTCGGGGGTTCCGACCGAGCAAGGAAAGCAGGTACCGCATGTACGCGATCGTTCGCGCAGGCGGCCGCCAGCACAAGGTCGCCGTCGGCGACGTGCTGGAGATCGACCGTATCGAGGCCAAGCCGGGTGACTCGGTCGAGCTCTCGACCATCCTGGTCGTCGACGGTGACGCCGTCACCTCCGACCCGTGGGTCCTGGCCGGCGTGAAGGCTCACGCCGAGGTGGTCGACCAGACCAAGGGTGACAAGATCATCATCCTGCGTTACAAGAACAAGACCGGCTACCGCCGTCGTCAGGGTCACCGTCAGAAGCACACCGCGGTGCGCATCACCAGCATCGACTCGGTCAGCAAGTAAGGGGATAGCGAAAAATGGCACACAAGAAGGGCGCAAGCTCTACTCGTAACGGCCGTGACTCGAACGCCCAGCGCCTCGGCGTGAAGCGCTTCGGTGGCCAGGTCGTCTCGGCCGGCGAGATCCTCGTCCGCCAGCGTGGCACCCACTTCCACCCGGGTGCCGGTGTCGGCCGCGGTGGCGACGACACCCTGTTCGCGCTGACCGCCGGTGCGGTGCAGTTCGGCAACCGTCGCGGCCGCAAGGTCGTCAACATCGTGGCCGTCGAGGCCTGAGTCCCCGCGGACTCACGAGTCGCACCAGACTCACACTGAAGGGTGGGCCGGAATGTTCCGGTCCACCCTTCGGCTTTACGCAGGTAGCAAGCAGACTCATCCGTACTGGAGGCACACCCCATGACCACCTTCGTGGACCGCGTCGAACTTCACGTCGCCGCGGGTAACGGAGGCCACGGCTGCGCCTCCGTTCACCGGGAGAAGTTCAAGCCGCTCGGCGGCCCCGACGGCGGCAACGGCGGCGAGGGCGGCAGCGTCATCCTCACCGTCGACGCGCAGATCACGACCCTCCTCGAATACCACCACTCGCCCAAGCGCAAGGCGACCAACGGCAAGCCCGGCGCGGGCGGCAACCGCACCGGCGCCGAGGGCCAGGACCTCGTCCTGCTGGTGCCGGACGGCACCGTCGTGCTCGACCGCCAGGGCAACGTGCTGGCCGACCTGGTCGGCCACGGCACCAGCTTCGTCGCCGCCCAGGGCGGCCGCGGCGGCCTCGGCAACGCGGCGCTGTCCTCGGCCCGCCGCAAGGCGCCCGGCTTCGCGCTGCTCGGCGAGCCCGGCGAGGCCCGTGACATCGTCATGGAGCTCAAGTCCGTCGCCGACGTCGCCCTGGTGGGCTACCCGAGCGCCGGCAAGTCGTCGCTGATCTCGGTGCTCTCCGCCGCGAAGCCGAAGATCGCGGACTACCCGTTCACCACGCTCGTCCCCAACCTCGGCGTGGTCACCGCGGGCGACACCGTCTACACCATCGCGGACGTGCCCGGCCTGATCCCCGGCGCCAGCCAGGGTCGCGGCCTCGGCCTGGAGTTCCTGCGCCACGTCGAGCGCTGCTCGGTGCTCGTGCACGTGCTGGACTGCGCCACCCTGGAGCCCGGCCGTGACCCGCTGAGCGACCTGGAGACCATCGAGGCGGAGCTCGCCCAGTACGGCGGCCTGGACGACCGTCCGCGCCTGGTCGCGCTCAACAAGGTGGACGTCCCGGACGGCCAGGACATCGCCGACCTCACCCGCGCCTCCCTGGAGGAGCGCGGCTTCCAGGTGTTCGAGGTCTCCGCCGCCTCCCGCAAGGGCCTGCGCGAGCTGAGCTTCGCGGTGGCGAAGATCGTCGCCGAGGCGCGTGCCGCCAAGCCGGTCGAGGAGTCCACCCGGATCGTGCTGCGGCCCACGGCCGTCGACGACGAGGGCTTCACCATCACCGAGGAGGACGGCGCCTACCGCATCCGCGGCACCAAGCCGGAGCGCTGGGTCCGCCAGACCGACTTCTCCAACGACGAGGCCGTCGGCTACCTCGCCGACCGGCTCGCCCGCCTCGGCGTCGAGGAGAAGCTGTGGAAGGTCGGGGCGCGCGAGGGCGACACCGTCATCATCGGCCCGGACGAGAACGCCGTCGTCTTCGACTGGGAGCCGACCATGGCCGCCGGCGCCGAGATGCTCGGCCGCCGCGGTGAGGACCACCGCTTCGAGAACCCGCGGCCGGCGGTCGACCGTCGTCGCGAGAAGCAGAAGGGCCGGGACGCCGCCGAGCAGGAGTTCCTGGACTTCGAGGCGCTGTCGAGCGGCCGGCCGGCCGCCATCGAGGGCGACGACGAGGACTGATCCCGCGCAGCCGAACGGCCCCGCCACCCTTTCGGGGGAGGCGGGGCCGTTCGCGTCGGTCGTTCAGGTGTTCAGGCGTGAGCGGACGTCACTTCGTCCAGGCGGCCTGGACCTTGGTGATGTCGGTCGAGTCGCCGAAGCCGACCATCACCGGGGTGCCGCCGCCGGCCGGGAAGCTGACGATGTCGCAGCCCTTGAACGCGACGCCCTTGGTGGCGCCCGAGAAGCTCGGGGTGGTGCACTTGGCGATCGGGGTCGAGCCGACCGGGTTGGCGAACGACGCGGTGTTGCCGCTCGCGTCGTAGACCTTGAGCTTGGAATCCGGGGCGCTGAAGGTCAGCTTGGTGTCCCCGAGGTTCGTCATGGTCCAGCTGACGTAGTACAGCGCGCGGCCGTCCAGGCCGGCCGTGTTGGCCTTGGCGTCCTGGAAGTCCTTGAGCGAGCCCGGGGTTATGCCGGTCACGGTGAGCTGGAGCTTGGCGGCGGTGTTCGAGGTCTTGTCGTTGAAGTCGACCGCGGCCGGCTGGCCGAACTTCACCGAGGTGCCGGCCTGCGGGAGGCTGCCGGCGGCGGCCCCGCCACCGGTCGAGGCGCCGCCCGTCGCCCCCGCCGTCCCGGCGCCGCCGGCCGCCGCACCGCCCGTGGCGGCACCGCCGCCGGTGGCCGCTCCGCCCGCGGCCGCGCCGGTCGGGGCCGCGGAACCGCCGGTGGCGGCACCGCCCGTGGCCGCACCGCCGGTGGCCGAGCCGGTCGAGCCGGTGGCGGCACCGCCCGTGGCGGCGCCGGTGTCCGAGTTGTCCGGGCCGCAGGCGGCCAGGGACAGGGCGGTGGCCGCCGCCAGTGCGGCGATTGTCAGCTTCGTGGTGTACGAACGCATGGTGCGCTAACTCCTGGGCGCGCGACCGCGAACCGTTGCCGGCATGCCCAGTGCGGTGCCGCCCGATGGCATTGAGGGTCGAAGACGAGTGGGTCCAGCGGGCAAGAAGCCGTCCCCCGATCTGGCTTTCGGTCAGGGACCATACCAGCCATCCGGATTGGTGGCCCGGCTGTGGCGAGGCCGTGACCGGGCCGGGTCCAGCCGGTGAAACACCCTGCGGCCGACCTGCACGGATCGCGTAGATTTCGGGGGTGACGGCCGGGCCCGGCGACCCGGTCCACGGCATGGCCGCACCCGCACCACACCGGAAGGGCGTACAGCGAGATGAGCGACGACTCACTGCGGGAGGAGGTGCTGACCGCACGGCGCATCGTCGTCAAGGTCGGCTCCTCCTCACTCACCACGGCGGCCGGCGGCCTGGACGCCGACCGCGTCGACGCCCTCGTGGACGCGCTCGCCAAGGTGCGCGCCCGCGCGGACGCGCCGGAGGTCGTCCTGGTCTCCTCCGGCGCCATCGCCGCCGGCCTCGCCCCGCTCGGCCTGGAGAAAAGGCCCAAGGACCTGGCCCGCCAGCAGGCCGCCGCGAGCGTCGGGCAGGGCCTGCTCGTCGCCCGGTACACCGCCTCCTTCGCCCGCTACGGCATCCGGGTCGGCCAGGTGCTGCTCACCGCCGAGGACGCCAGCCGGCGCGCGCACTACCGCAACGCCTACCGCACGCTCGACCAGCTGCTGGCGATGGGCGCGATGCCCGTCGTCAACGAGAACGACACCGTCGCCACCGCCGAAATCAAGTTCGGTGACAACGACCGGCTGGCCGCCCTGGTCGCCCACCTCGTACGGGCCGACCTGCTGGTGCTGCTCTCCGACGTGGACGGCCTCTACGACGGCGACCCGGCCCGCCCCGGCACCAGCCGGATCGCCGAGGTGCGCGGCCCGCACGACCTCGACGGCATCCAGATCGGCAGCGCGGGCAAGGCCGGCGTCGGCACCGGCGGCATGGTCACCAAGGTCGAGGCGGCCCGGATCGCCACCGGCGCCGGCATCCCGGTGGTGCTCACCGCCGCCAGCCACGCCGCCGACGCGCTGGCCGGCCGGCCCACCGGCACCCTGTTCCTGCGCACCGGCAGCCGCACCTCCGACCGGATGCTCTGGCTCGCCCACGCGAGCAGCCCGCGCGGCGCCCTGCACCTCGACGCGGGGGCCGTCGAGGCGGTCGTCTCCGGGGGTGCGTCGCTGCTGCCGGCCGGGGTGGTGAAGGTCGACGGCGAGTTCGCCGCGGGTGATCCGGTGGACCTGATTGCCGAAAACGGCCACATCGTGGCGCGCGGGCTGGTCAACTTTGATGCGAGGGAGTTGCCCCGCCTGCTCGGCCGGTCCACCCGTGACCTGGCCCAGGAGCTCGGCGCCGCGTACGAGCGGGAGGTCGTCCACCGCGACGACCTGGTCGTCCTGCGCGGCTGACCGGCCGGCGCGGGGCGGGTGCCGGCCGGGGGCCGCTCCGCACGGGGAGGGGCCCGGCCGCCGGGCGAGGAGGGGCGCAGCCGTGCGCGCCGGCCGAACGCCGGCGGGACGGGTGGGGGGACGACAGGACATCGCCGAACAGGAGGCCGCCGGTGGAACGCAGGCGCGAGGCAGCGCTGACCGGAGGAACGGCGGGCCGGCGGCTGACCAGCATCGACGGCGGACGCGGGGACGCTCCCGCCGAGTCGTCCGGTCCGCCGCCGCAGAGGCCCGGCGGGGTGCGCAGGCTGCGGCCGGACCACCGGGACGCGGGGGAGCCGCCGACCGTGCCCGAGCAGGCGCGGCTGTGGCACGTGGTGCTGAGCGTGGCCGGCCAGGTCACGCCGCTGACCTCGCTGCGCGCCTCGCTGGAGCGGCTCGCGCACGACCACTCGTTCTTCCTGACCGCCCGGTACGCCGCCGACCACGCGGAGATCCGCTACTGGGAGCAGGCCCGGGACCTGCACGACGCGGCGGCGATCGCGCTGCGGCTGTGGGGCGAGCACAAGGTGACCGCGAACCTGCCGCCGTGGGAGATCGTCGGTCTGGAGGTGGTCGACCGGGCGACGTACCACAAGCGGGTGGCGGAGGGCTTCGGGGACCCGCCGCCGCACCTGGGCGGCGTGCACCCGTACTGACCGCCGGGCCGTCTCATCGCGCGAAACGGGGGCTCGGCGGGCGTGGCGCAGTCGCTACCCTTGGCGCATGACCAGCGACCTCGCCCCCGCCGACAGCCCCGTCCTCGCCGTAGCGCGCCGTGCCCGGGAGGCCGCCGCCGCGCTCGCCCCGCTGCCGCGCGGCGCGAAGGACACCGCGCTGCTGGCGATCGCGGACGCGCTGGTCGCCCGTGCCGCCGAGGTCGTCGCGGCCAACGCCGAGGACGTGGCCCGGGCCCGCGAGGCCGGGACGGCCGAGTCCGTGATCGACCGGCTGACGCTGACCGACGAGCGGATCGCGGCGATCGCCGCCGACGTGCGCAGCGTGGCCGGCCTGCCCGACCCGGTCGGCGAGGTCGTGCGCGGCTACACGCTGCCCAACGGTCTGGACGTGCGCCAGGTGCGGGTGCCGCTCGGCGTGGTCGGCATCATCTACGAGGCCCGGCCGAACGTCACCGTCGACGCCGCCGCGCTCTGCCTGAAGTCGGGCAACGCGGTGCTGCTGCGCGGCTCGGCCTCGGCCTACCGCTCCAACACCGCGCTGGTGGCCGTCCTGCGGGACGCCGTCGCCGCGGCCGGGCTGCCCGCCGACGTGATCCAGCTCGTCCCGGGCGAGAGCCGCGACTCCGTCCAGGAGCTGATGCGCGCCCGCGGCCTCGTGGACGTGCTCATCCCGCGCGGCGGCGCCTCGCTGATCCGCGCCGTGGTCGAGGGCTCGACCGTGCCGGTGATCGAGACCGGCACCGGCAACTGCCACGTCTACGTGGACGCGCGGACGGACCTGGCGATGGCCGTCGGCATCCTGCTGAACTCCAAGGCGCAGCGGGTCAGCGTCTGCAACGCGGCCGAGACGCTGCTGGTGCACCAGGACGTCGCGGACGCCTTCCTGCCGCTCGCGCTCGCCGCCCTGGCCGGTGCCGGGGTGACGGTGCACGGCGACGACGCGGTGCTCAAGGCCGCCGAGGGCACCGGGGCCACCGTCGTGCCGGCCACCGACGAGGACTGGGGCGCCGAGTACCTGTCGTACGACATCGCCGCCGCCGTGGTGCCCTCGCTGGACGCCGCCGTCGAGCACATCCGCCGCTGGTCCTCCGGCCACACCGAGGCGATCGTGACGACCTCGCAGGCCGCCGCCCGGCGCTTCACCCGGCTGGTCGACTCGACCACCGTCGCCGTCAACGCCTCGACCCGCTTCACCGACGGCGGTGAGTTCGGCTTCGGTGCGGAGATCGGGATCTCCACGCAGAAGCTGCACGCCCGCGGCCCGATGGGCCTGCCGGAGCTGACCAGCACCAAGTACATCGTCACCGGTGACGGGCACGTCCGCGGCGAGGCCGCGCAGACGGTGGGCGGGGACGCCGACGCGTTCTGAGCGGGGGCGGCCGGGGCCTCCGGTCGGGGTGGCCGGGCCTCGGGGCGCGTGGCCGGGGCGCTCGGGGCGGGCGGCCTGGGCCTCCGGTCGGGATGGACGGGGTCAGCGTCACACGTGTGACGGACCAACTGGCAGGAGCCACAGACAAATCGCCCGCCCGGTAATACGCTGAATCCGTGGCTGAGGATGTGGGGGGCTTGCCGTACCCCGACGGCTCCGACCACGGTGGTGCGGACGACGAGTTCGCCACCGTGGTCTTCGACGAGGCCTTCGTCCGGTCCGCCGCCGTGCACGAGCCGACGGCCAAGGAGCGGCAGCTCGCCGCTGCCGAGGCCAGGCTCGAGCCGGACACCGCGGGTCCGGGCTGGGGCTATGACGTCCCGGCCGGGGACGGGGTGCCGCTGGAGCTGCGCCCGTACCCGAGCCGGCTCGACGACGACCACCTCTACCCTGATCCGTGGTCAGGGCCGGGCCGGGCGGTGGGCCGTTCGGGCCGCCGCCGGGGCCGGGGCGACGGCGGTCCGGTGCGGGGGCGCGGGCGCTACGTCGCCCAGCAGCGCTGGCACCGGCCGGTCGCGTGGGTGCTCGCGGTGATCATGGGCGTGAGCCTGGTGGCGGTCGCCGTCGCGGCGATCTACCAGGGCGTGGGCGGCGCCTCCGGCGCGCCCCCGCGGCCGGATTCCGGGAGCAGCAGCGCCGGGGTCGACCCGACGCCCGCGCCCGCACCGCCCGCCGAGCCGTCGCTGGTGGTCACCGCGCCCGCCGGCTGATCCCGCGGGGGTCGTGCGCCCGGGGCGGGTGGTCACGCAGCGTTCCCGGGAATCTGCGTGAGCACCCTCGTGGCGGGGCGGGGGTGCGCCTACCCTGGTGGTGTGGGTGACCCGCGAGAGCCTCCGGAGGGTACGCCCGACGGTGGGTCCGGAAACGAGGACGAGTACCGGTCCGTCGTCTTCGACGAATCGTTCGTGCGGGCTGCCCGGATCCAGGAGCTGTCCGCCCGGGAGCGGCTGGCCGGCTCCTTCGGCCGGGCCACCCGGCCCAAGGTGCGGCTCGGCCCGTTCGGCACGGTGCCCCGCCAGGCGCTCGCGCTGCTGCTGCTCATCCTGCTGGCCTTCGCGGCCGCCGTGTACTTCGGGGTCAGCTCGCCGAAGGGCACGGCCGCGCGCCCCGAGGGCAGCCAACTGACCGTCAGCCTGGTCGCGTTGAGCCCGGCCTCGGCGGTGCGGCCGGTCGCCGACCCGGCGAACCCGTTCGCCGCGCTGCCGACGGGGTACGGGGACGGGACGACGGGGCTGAACACCCCGGCCGGGACGTCCACCGAGCACTTCAGCCGGGTCGAGGTGACCAAGGCGCTCGACACCGTGCAGCGCTACCTGGTCGCCTCCTCGCTGGCGCCGGCTGCCCTCGTCCAGGGCGCCACCGCCGACGTGCGGGCCTTCGTGACGCCCGGCGAGCAGGCCGGGTTCGACGCGAGCGTGGCACAGCCCGTCGACGACCGGCACCACGCGGTGACCGGCTGGCTGGTCCGCTTCGACCCGGCGCAGGTGGCCCTGGCGACCGACACCGTGAAGGTGGCCGGCGTGATGCGGGTCGACGAGGCGGACAGCGGCACGCTGCAGGTCACCACCGACCACACCTTCGTCTACGCGCTCAGGCCGGCCGGCGCCCCCGCCGGCGCCCCGGTCACGCTGGAGACCGTGCGGCGGGAGCTGACCTTCCAGTTCGACCGGATCGACCTCGGCGCGGCGCAGCTGCGGCTGGTGGACGCGGTGGTCCAGGCCGGGCCGGAGCCGTGCACGACGTCGATGGCGGGCTTCCTGCAGCCGGTGCTCGCGACCCCGCAGGGCGTCCGGGTGCCGGGGCCGGCGGCGGTCGACCCGGGCGACCACGCGCACCCGGCGTGGCAGGTGTGCGGGGTGCTGGCCGGGAGCTGAGGCGGGGCGCGGGTGGGCGGGAACGCCGACGGTCGGTGGCCCCGGGCGGGGCTCACCGGCCGTCGGCGGCGGTCGCGGTTACGACTCCTCGCCGTCCTTGGGCGCGGACCCGGTGCGCGCGCCGGCGCCCGTGAAGGTGTCGCGGATCTTGCCGCCCACGGTCGCGGCGCCGCCGGCGACGTCCCGGATCAGGCCCATCAGCGGGTCCTTGCTCTCCTTGACGGAGGTCGTGTAGTGGTCGGCGGCGGCCTTCCACTGCTCGGTGACCGAGGTGTCCGGGTCGTCGGTGCGGCGCGGGTAGGCGCCGGCCAGGATCGAGCGGTACTCGTCGCCCTCGGCCCACTTCTTCAGCGCGGCGACCCGGACCACGGCGAACGGGTGGCTCTGCGGCAGCACCTGGAGCAGCTTGAGCACGCCGTCGCGCAGGTCGCCGGCCTTCTCGTACTCCTCGGCCTGCTCCAGGAAGGCGTCCACGTTCATCTCGGCCAGGTTGTGCCCGCCGGCCAGCTTCATCAGGGCCCGCATGGAGGCCTGGAGGTCCTGCCCGGCCAGCAGGCCGGCCCGGTCGCTGGACAGCTCGGCCTTGCGGAACCACTCCTTGAGCGCGGTGACGATCGCCATGATCGCCAGGTTGCCGAGCGGCACCCAGGCGATCCGGGTGGCGATGTTGGTGAGGATCAGCAGCATCGTCCGGTAGACGGCGTGGCCGGACATCGCGTGGCCGACCTCGTGGCCGATGACCGAGCGCAGCTCCTCCTCGTCCAGCAGCTCGACGAGCCCGCTGGTGATCACGATGATCGGGGTGTCGATGCCGATGGTGAAGGCGTTGACCGTCGGGTCCTGGGTGACGTAGAGGTCGGGGACCTTCTCCAGGTCGAGCACGTAGGCGGCGTCGCGCACCATGTCGTGCAGCTCGGGGAACTGCCGCTCGGAGGTCTTCACGGCGGTGGCCAGGAACATCAGCCGGATCGCCCGCTCCGACACCAGGCCGGCGAGCTTCTTGAGGACGTCGTCGAAGCCGGTCAGCCGGCGCAGCGCGACCAGGGCGGAACGGTCGGCCGGGTGCTCCCAGGCCCGGGTGGAGATGTCGGGGAAGCGCTGGCGGCGCCGGCTCGGGGTCTTCGCGGTCGTGTCGGTCATGGTCTGAGCACCCTCCTGGTCGACGGCGGCCCCGGCCGGTGGCCGGCCCCCGCTGGTCTTCGCCTGCAACGACTGCTTGTGCAACGTCCGCGGTTGCGTACTCGTCCCCGCCGCGAGCCCGCGGTGGGGTCCGGCCGCGCCGGAGGGGCCGGTGGCGGGCCCCGGTGTGAAGCCGGTTTACCCTGAGGGCCCTGGAGAACCGAGACCGGACCCGGCCGCGGTAACCGAGCAGTCCGAGGAGCACCGCAGATGTCCACCGACGCCCTTGTCAGCCTGGCCGCACCGATCTCGGACGAGCCCGGCCCGGGCCTGTTCCTGCGGATCATCATCATCGCGTCGTTCGTCGGGGTCGGCCTGCTGGTCTGGATCATGGCCCGCGCCTTCCGCGGCAACTAGGACGCGTCCCGGGGCGGACGCGTCCCGCGCGGTGGCACCGTTCGCTCACGCCCGGTCAGCGGCGGTGGGCCGCCGAGCGGTTGCCCCGTCACCCCCCGTACGATGACGGGTGGGCCCTCACCGGCCCGCCAGCACCCCCAGGTCCGTCCTCCGAGCCGAGAAGGTCCAGCAGACCATGAACACCGCCGCCGCACTGCCCGTCCTGAACCTGCTCGCCGACGGCGAGGGGGGCAACCACGACAGCCTCAACCCGTACCTCTCGGGTGGCGCCGCACTGTTCGTCCTGCTGCTCCTGCTCTACGTGACCACCCGCTTCAACCGGGACCGCTGAGCCGGGCCAGGGGTCGCTCGGGGAGCGTCCGGCACACCCGCCGGCCGCTCCCTCACGCATGTCCGGGCCGCACGTGCGGCCTGCTCCCACACGGGTGTTCCCGCACCGCAACGGGCGTCGCGTAAGGTGTCTCGCCATGGGAGAGCAGGCCGGGATTCCCGGCGGACCGGAACCGGTGAAGAAGCGCCTCGGCGTGATGGGCGGCACCTTCGACCCGATCCACCACGGCCACCTGGTCGCCGCCAGCGAGGTGGCGAGCGCGTTCCACCTGGACGAGGTGATCTTCGTGCCGACCGGGCAGCCGTGGCAGAAGAGCGACCGCCACGTCACCCCGGCCGAGGACCGCTACCTGATGACGGTCATCGCCACCGCCGAGAACCCGCAGTTCTCGGTCAGCCGGATCGACATCGACCGCGAGGGCCCGACGTACACCGTCGACACCCTGCGCGACCTGCACGCGCTGCACCCCGACGCCGACCTCTTCTTCATCACCGGCGCCGACGCGCTCGCCCAGATCCTGTCCTGGCGCGACTCCGACGAACTCTTCTCGCTCGCCCACTTCATCGGGTGCACCCGGCCGGGGCACACTCTGTCCGACGCCGGACTCCCGGTGGGCGGGGTCTCCCTGGTGGAGGTCCCCGCGCTGGCCATCTCCTCCACGGACTGCCGCAACCGGGTCGCCAAGGGCGAGCCGGTCTGGTACCTCGTGCCGGACGGCGTGGTCCGCTACATCGACAAGCGGGCGCTGTACGCGCCGCACGGGACCTGACCAGGAGCGTATGCGTGACTGATCGCAGCGGCGGCGACGCGGGGCAGCGCCCGGAGGACTGGTCGACCGGGCAGTACCCGCAGTACCAGCCGTACGGGCAGCAGCCGGTGCAGCAGTACGACCAGTACGGGCAGCCCGTGCCGGCGGCGCCCGCGTACGGCCAGGACCCGTACGGCGGCTACCAGGAGCAGTACCAGCAGCAGCCGTACCAGGCCTACCAGCAGCAGGGGCAGGCCCCGCAGCAGTACGAGCCGTACGAGTCCTACGGGCAGCAGCCGGTGCAGCAGTACGACCAGTACGGGCAGCCCGTGCAGGCGTACCAGCAGGGCGGCTACGGCTACCAGGAGCCGCAGCCGTACGCCTACGACGGCTACCAGCAGCAGGCGTACCCGGTGGCCGAGCCGCAGGCCGGGGACGCGGTGCAGGTGGCCCCCATGGCCCCCATGGCCCCCGCCGCGCCCGAGCCCGTCGCCCCGGCGGCGGCCGCCGCGCCCGTGCCGCCGCGCCCGCGCACGCCCAGGCCCGCCGAGACGGCGCCGGCCAAGCCCGCGCAGCCGTCCGAGATGGTCGGCGGAAGCCGCACGCCCAAGGGCGCCAAGGAGCCCAAGGACTCCTACACCACCGGTGAGTTCACCTTCGTCGACGAGGAGGCGGAGGAGACCGAGGACGTCATCGACTGGCTGAAGTTCGCCGAGTCCCGCAGCGAGGTGCGCGCCGAGCGCCGCCGGCGGCTGCGCAACCGGCTGATCGGCCTCGGTGTCGCCGTCGCGCTGGCCGCGGGCGGCGTCGGCGGCTACCTGTTCTTCACCGGCGACAGCAAGCAGACCGCGGCCAAGGCGGCCGGCAAGCGCCAGGTCAACGTCGTGCACCTGCGCGACCTGCAGGGCAAGGTCTCCAGCGCGCTGCTCGTCAACGACGCCGCCGGGGGCAAGGGCACCGTGCTGCTGCTCCCCGACACCCTGCGACTGCCCGGCCCGGGCGACCCGGCCGTCGCCCCGGTCAGCCAGGCACTGGACCCCTCGATGGGCGCCGCCGCCACCCGCGACGGCCTGTCCGCCGTGCTCGGCGCCCCCGTGGCCGGCACCTGGCGGCTGGACACCCCCTACCTGGAACTGCTGGTCAACCAGCTCGGCGGCGTCCGGGTGGACACCAACGCCGAGACCCACGACGGCGGCAAGCCGGACGGCGCCCTGCTCAGTGCGGCCGGCAAGAACACCCTGCTCAACGGCAAGGCCGCGGTCGCCTACGCGACCCTGCAGGCGGCGGGGGAGAACCGCGACGCCCAGCTCGCCCGGTTCGGCCAGGTCATGGACGCCGTCGTGCGCACCATGCCCACCGACTTCAACGAGGCCAAGGACGACGTGCACCGGATGAACGCCGTGCTCGACCCGTCGCTGCCCGAGGACGCCCTCGCCGGGGTGCTCGCCCAGCTCGCCCAGCAGGCCAAGGACGGCCACTTCGGCACCACGGCGCTGACCGTCAAGCCGGACGGCTCGCTGGACGAGGCCACCGCCGGCAAGCAGGTCAAGGACGTGCTCGGCGGCACCGTGAAGTCGGCCGTCGCGGGCGACGCCCCGGCGCGCGTGTCGGTCCAGGACGCCTCCGGAAACGACCAGGCCGCCGCCTCCGCACAGGTCCAGATCGTGAACGCGGGCCTGACCTTCATCCCCGGCGGCGCCAAGGGCGCGCCGCAGGCGACCAGTGAGATCCGCTACACCGACGACGCCCGGCAGGCCGCCGCGAAGTCCCTGGCGACCAGCCTCGGGCTGCCGGACACTGCGGTGAAGAAGGTCGGTGACGCCCAGAACGCGGACCTGGTCGTCGTCCTCGGCAAGGACTACCAGCCGCCGAAGAACCAGTAGCCGGCCGGCGGCCGGCGGTGCGCGTGGGGGCCGGGCGACCCCGGCCCCCACGCGCACCGGAAAAAAGCGGTTCCGGGACGGCCCGGGCGGCGTGAGATCCTGGAATGCGGTCCCGGCGGTGCGTCGGGGCAGCCCCACGCCGCCGACCCGGAAGTACACCGTGACCGTCACCGACCACAGCCAGCAGCTCATCACCGTCGCCGCCCAGGCGGCGGCCGACAAGCTGGCGCACAACATCATCGCCTTCGACGTCAGCGAGGTGCTGTCGATCACCGACGCCTTCCTGATCGCGTCCGCGAACAACGACCGCCAGGTCCGCTCCATCGCCGAGGAGATCGAGGACCAGCTGCGCGAGCAGCTGGACATCAAGCCGGTGCGCCGCGAGGGCGAGCGCGACGGCCGCTGGATCCTGCTCGACTACCTGGACATCGTCGTGCACGTCCAGCACTCCGAGGAGCGCTCCTTCTACTCGCTGGACCGGCTCTGGAAGGACTGCCCCGAGCTGCCGCTGCCCGAGGACGCCATCGCCTCGCGCAACCGCCCGGACGCCCACACCGACGAGGCCGGCAACGCCGTCGCCCCGGCCGACGACTTCGGCAAGCCCGAGGAGCAGTTCTGAGCCCGGCCGCGCGGGGCCCGCGCATCGTCTTCTGGCGCCACGGTCAGACCTCCTGGAACCTCGAATCGCGGTTCCAGGGCACGACCGACATCGAGCTGACCGGCCACGGCGTGCTGCAGGCGCAGCGCGCCGCCCGGCTGCTCTCGGGGCTCCGCCCCGACCTGCTGATCTCCTCCGACCTCAAGCGGGCCAGGCGCACCGCCGACGAGCTCGCCAGGATCACCGGGCTCGACGTGCAGCACCACGAGGGCCTGCGGGAGACGTACGCGGGCTCCTGGCAAGGGCTGACCAACGCCGAGATCCGGGCCCGCTACCCCGAGGAGTACGCGGCCTGGGCGGCCGGCGAGCCGGTGCGCCGCGGCGGCGGCGAGCTGTCCAGCGAGGTCGCGGACCGCTCGGTGCCCGTGGTGCTGGAGGCGGTCGACAAGCTGCCGGAGAGCGGCACGCTGGTCGTGGTCAGCCACGGCGGGACGATCCGCACCATGCTCGGGCGCCTGCTCGGCCTGGAGCCGGCGCTCTGGGAGTGCTTCGGCGGGCTGTCCAACTGCTGCTGGTCGGTGCTGGGCCGGGGGGCGCGCGGCTGGCGCCTGCTGGAGCACAACGCGGGCACGCTCCCGCAGCCGGTCATCGGCGACGACACCTGAGTGTCGGCGGCGGGATGCGGAGCGGGAGCGGGAGCGCGGGGCCCGGGAGGGACTCGTAGGTTGCCCGCAGGTGGCTCGCAGGGGCGGATTTCGCAGTTCCGGGCCTGACCAGCTAGAGTCTTCCTCGTTCGCAGGGAAGGAACGCGGCCCGGAAGGGAAGCGGGAGATCCGGTGAGTGCGGGGCTATAGCTCAGTTGGTAGAGCGCTTGCATGGCATGCAAGAGGTCTGGGGTTCAATTCCCCATAGCTCCACTCCGCACCAGTGGTCCGGCCTGGCCGGTGCCGCACGTGTCGCGGGGCTATAGCTCAGTTGGTAGAGCGCTTGCATGGCATGCAAGAGGTCTGGGGTTCAATTCCCCATAGCTCCACAGTCGCCGAGAGGCCGCCACCCACCGGGTGGCGGCCTCTTGTGTTTCCCGGGGTTGCTGTGGTTGTTGTTGCCGGCCCCGCGTGTTGCGGACGTGCCGTCATCCGGCCCGCTCGGGGGCGGCCGCGGAAACGGATTAGGGGAGCACCCCCGTGACCGTGTAAAGTAGTCGATGTCGCCGAGGGAAACCGGACGGAAACCCCGGTGACATCGCAGGTCAAGGGGCTATAGCTCAGTTGGTAGAGCGCTTGCATGGCATGCAAGAGGTCTGGGGTTCAATTCCCCATAGCTCCACAGAAGTTGAGGGCCGCTTCCCGAATCGGGAAGCGGCCCTCGGCCGTTGCGGACCCCGCGCGCCCTGCCGTCCGCCTCGGTGCGCCCCGCCGACCTGGCTTCGCGCGCCCTGCTGTTCGGGCTTCGCGCGCCCTGCCGTTCAGGCTTCGTGCGCCCCGCCGTACGCCACTCGACTGTGCATGCCACCGGCACGGGACCCGGAAGGACCGCTACCGTCGTGCCATGGCCGATCTGGAGCGAAGGCGGAACGAGGAACTGGCCCGGATACTGCACCAGCTCGGCTGGAGTCCGGAGCGGCTCGCCCGCGAGGTGAGCCTCGCCCTGCCGCCCGGCCTGGCCATCAGCTCCACCGCCCCCTACAAGTGGCGCGACCGGGGCATGGTGCCGCGCAGCCCGCACGACCAGACCGTGTGCGAGGTGCTCAGCCGCACGCTCGGCATGGCCGTCACCTACGAGCAGCTCTGGGGCCGCATGGGCGGCCACCGCGGCGCCAAGATCCTCTCGCCGAGGCTGCTCACCGACCCGTGGACCGCCGACACCGCCCAGACCGCCCTGCGCGAGGCCGCCACCGACGCCGGGCCCGTCCGCCTCACCGACTTCTTCCGCAGCGCCGACCTCGACCAGGCCGCCGAACGGCTCTCCTCCCCGCCCCCGCCCGTCGGCGGCGGCGAGGGCGCGCTGCGCGTCGACCCCGGACTCGTCGGCGAACTCGGCCTCTCCTACCGCAGCAAGCAGCGGCTGGAACGCTCCTGCGGCGGCGGCCTCGTCCTCGGCCCCTGCCGCGCCGAACTCGCCATGGTGGCCAAGCTCCTGGAACTCGGCGCCTACGACGAACGGCTCGGCCGCGACCTCTACGGCCAGGCCAGCCGGCTCGCCCGGCTGGCCGGCTGGGCCGCCTACGACCTCGGCCACGATGCCGCCGCCCAGCGGGCGTTCGTCGCCGCGCTGCGCGCCGCCCACGTCAGCGGCGACGCCCGGCTCGGTGTCTTCGTGCTCGGCGGCCTCGTCGTGCTCGCCACCCAGGGCGCGGGCGGGCGCGGACTGGACGCCGTCGCCGCGCTCACCACCGCCCTCGACGCGCACGGCCACGCCCTCGGCGCCCCCGGCCGGGCCCGCCAGTTCGCCCGGATCTCCCGCGCCTACGGGCGCCGCGGCCTGGCCGAGGAGGCCGCCGGGGCCGCCGACCGGGCCTTCGCCGAACTCGAAGGCCTGCCCGGCACCGAGGAGGCCCGCGCCGACCTCGCCGGCATGGTGGGCGAGGGCCGGCTGTTCCTCGGCGACCACCGCAAGGCCAAGACCCTGCTCGCCGAGGCCGTCGCCGGCCTCGGCCCCGGCCGGGCCCGGGCCAAGGCGCTGCTCATGGTCCGGCTGGCCGAGACCCACCGCCGCCTCGGCGACCAACGGGAGGCCGCCCGCACCGCCGCCGCCGCCCGCACGCTCGCCTCCGGCATGCAGTCCGAGCGGGTCGCGCGGGCGCTGCGCGACTTCGACGCGGCCGGGCGCGCGGTATCCCCGGGAGCGCGCTGACCCGCTTGCGGTACCCTGAGCCCATGCGAACCGTGCGCCTGCTCCTTAGCCGGCCGCGCTGACCAGGACCGGCTGCGCCCTCGGGCGGTGCCGGAGTCGGCGTGGCGTCCCCTCCTGCGAGGGGCTTTTTTGTTTTCCGCCCCGTTTCCGGTCCGGTCCGGGGTCTTCCGGTACCCGGCCCGCCGCGTCCGGGGTGCACGTGCCCGGTCCCCGCGTCCGGTCCACGAACACGACCCCGTGCACGGTTCACGTGCGCGGTGGTTCACGTGCGCGGTTCGCCAACTGACATCGATGGAGCTTGAAGGACCATGAGCGAGACGACCCCTGCGTCCGGCGCGGCCGAGCCCGCGACCGAGCCGTTCCGGTACAGCGCCGCGCTGGCGGCGGAGATCGAGTCCCGCTGGCAGGACATCTGGGAGAAGGAAGGCACCTTCAACGCTCCCAACCCGGCCGGCGACCTGGCCGACCCGGCCGCGGGCGACGTCGCCGCGAAGCCGCACAGCTTCATCATGGACATGTTCCCGTACCCCTCGGGCGCGGGCCTGCACGTCGGCCACCCGCTGGGCTACATCGCCACCGACGTCTACGCCCGCTACCAGCGGATGACCGGCCACAACGTGCTGCACACGCTGGGCTACGACGCCTTCGGCCTGCCCGCCGAGCAGTACGCGGTGCAGACCGGCACCCACCCGCGGGTCTCCACCGAGGCCAACATCGCCAACATGCGCCAGCAGCTGCGCCGGCTGGGCCTGGGCCACGACCCGCGCCGCTCGATCTCCACGATCGACCCGGAGTACTACCGCTGGACCCAGTGGATCTTCCTGCAGATCTTCAACTCCTGGTACGACGAGGACGCCGGCAAGGCCCGTCCGATCGCCGAGCTGGTCGCCGCCTTCGAGTCCGGCTCGCGCGAGGTGCCGGGCGGGCGCGCCTGGTCGCAGCTGTCGGCCGCCGAGCGCGACGAGGTCCTGGGCGAGTACCGCCTGGCCTACGCCAAGGAGGTGCCGGTCAACTGGTGCCCCGGCCTGGGCACCGTGCTGGCCAACGAGGAGGTCACCTCGGACGGCCGCTCCGAGCGCGGCAACTTCCCGGTGTTCAAGTCCAACCTGCGCCAGTGGATGATGCGGATCACCGCCTACTCCGACCGGCTGATCGCCGACCTGGACCTGCTGGACTGGCCCGAGGCCATCAAGCTGCAGCAGCGCAACTGGATCGGGCGCTCCGAGGGTGCCCGGGTCGACTTCGCGATCGGTGCGGGCGAGGGCGCGGGCGCGGGCGAGGGTGCGGGCGAGGGCGAGGGCGAGAAGATCACCGTCTTCACCACCCGCCCCGACACCCTGTTCGGCGCCACCTACATGGTCCTGGCCCCCGAGCACGGCCTGGTCGACACCATCGTGCCCGCCGAGTGGCCCGCCGGCGTCCCCGCCGAGTGGACCGGCGGCGCCGCCACCCCCGCCGAGGCCGTCGCCGCCTACCGCGCGGCCGCCGCCGCCAAGTCGGACGTCGAGCGGCAGGTCGAGGCCAAGGTCAAGACCGGCGTCTTCACCGGCGCCCACGCCGTCAACCCGGTCAGCGGACAGCCCGTCCCGGTCTTCATCGCCGACTACGTGCTGATGGGCTACGGCACCGGCGCCATCATGGCCGTCCCCGCCCACGACCACCGCGACTTCGCCTTCGCCCGGGCCTTCGCGCTGCCGATGCGCTGCGTCGTCAAGCCCACCGACGGGCGCGACGAGGACCCGTCGACCTGGGACGACGCGTTCGACACGTACGACTCCGTCATCGTCAACTCCGCCCGGGAGCAGGGCGACCTGTCCCTGGACGGACTGAGCGTCGTCGCCGCCAAGGCCGCCGCCACCGCCTGGCTGGCCGAGCGCGGCATCGGCGAGGGCACCGTCAACTACCGCCTGCGCGACTGGCTGTTCAGCCGCCAGCGGTACTGGGGCGAGCCCTTCCCGATCGTCTACGACGAGGACGGCGTGATGCACGCGCTGCCCGAGTCGATGCTGCCGGTCGAGGTGCCCGAGGTCGACGACTACTCGCCGCACACCTACGACCCGTACGACTCCACCTCCTCGCCCAAGACGCCGCTGTCCCGCAACGAGGACTGGGTCAACGTCGAGCTGGACCTGGGCGACGGGCCCAAGCGCTACCGCCGCGAGACCAACACCATGCCCAACTGGGCGGGTTCGTGCTGGTACGAGCTGCGCTACGTCGACCCGTCCAACGGCGCGGCCGTCGTCGACCCGGCCAACGAGCGCTACTGGCTGGGCCCGACCGCCACCAAGCCGGCCGGCGGCGCCGACCTGTACGTCGGCGGCGCCGAGCACGCGGTGCTGCACCTGCTGTACGCGCGCTTCTGGCACAAGGTGCTGCACGACCTGGGCCACGTCTCGTCCGTCGAGCCGTTCCACAAGCTGTTCAACCAGGGCATGATCACCGCCGACGTCTACCGCGACGAGCGCGGCTTCCCGGTGCCCGCCGCCGAGATCGAGGAGCGCGACGGCACGTACTTCTGGCAGGGCGAGCCGGTCAAGCGCGAGGCCGGCAAGATGGGCAAGTCCCTGAAGAACGCCGTCGCCCCCGACGACATCGCCGACGAGTACGGCGCCGACACGCTGCGCCTGTACGAGATGTCGATGGGCCCGCTGGACGTCTCCCGCCCGTGGGACACCCGCGCCGTCATCGGCTCGTACCGCTTCCTGCAGCGGCTGTGGCGCAACGTCGTCTCGGAGTCGACCGGCGAGCTGGTCGTCACCGACGAGCCGGCCGACGAGGCCACGCTGCGCGCGCTGCACAAGGCGATCGACGGCATCCGCGGCGACATGGCCGGGCTGCGCTTCAACACGGCCGTGGCCAAGGCCATCGAGCTGAACAACCACCTGGTCAAGCGCGGCTCCACGCCGCGGGCCGTCGCCGAGCAGCTGGTGCTGCTGGTCGCGCCGCTGGCCCCGCACGTCGCGGAGGAGCTGTGGCGCCGGCTGGGCCACGGCGACTCGCTGGCGCACACCGACTACCCGGTCGCCGACCCGGCGTACGTCGTCGACGAGGCCGTGACCTGCGTCGTGCAGATCAAGGGCAAGGTCAAGGCCCGGCTGGAGGTCGCGCCGACGATCTCGGACGCCGAGCTGGAGGCGCTGGCCCTGGCCGACCCGGCGGTCGTCGCGGCGATCGGGGACGCTCCGGTGCGCAAGGTGATCGCGCGGGCGCCGAAGCTGGTCAACATCGTCACGGGGTGACGAGCGACGGGGTGACGG
Organism: Kitasatospora sp. NPDC057904; assembly: GCF_042887925.1. NCBI lineage: Bacteria > Bacillati > Actinomycetota > Actinomycetes > Kitasatosporales > Streptomycetaceae > Kitasatospora > Kitasatospora sp. NPDC057904. The sequence continues at coordinate 344,042 of NZ_JBHVOL010000009.1, read as the reverse complement.
GGTGATGAGGTGACGGGCTGAGGGGCTCTCCTGAGTCCGTGCTCGTGCGGGCGGGCGTCCTTCGGGGCGCCCGCCCGTTCTCGTCGGGGCTCGCTTCTCGGCGGGGTTCGTTCTCGGCGGGGTTCGTTCTTGTCGGGGCTCGTTCTCGGCGGCGGCCGGGGTGGCGTGCGGGCTTTCCGGGGTGGGGACCCCCCTGGGGTGGGGGCGCGGGCCTTCCGGGTGGCGTGCGGGCCTTCCGGGGGATCCCCGATCTGTCCCTGATCTCGGGCGTCCGGGCCCGTTCGGCCTGCCCCCGGGGCCGGTTCGGCGGCTACCGTGGAACCCTCGGCGGGGCGGCCCGCGTTGGCCCGAGGGGTCGAATCGGTGGGGTCGGACCGGCGGCGGTCGGCCCGGTGGCGGAAGGTGGCTCGTGATGGACGTGCTCGGCGTGATGCTCGGACTGGCCCTGCTCATCGGGATCGCGGTGGTCGTGCTGGCCGTCGTCGGCACCGTCAAGGCGGCCAAGGCCGTCGCCGCCAAGGTCGAGCGCCACGAGGCCAACGCCCGGCGGGCGGTCGAGAACGCCACGCTCAAGGCCAAGACCTTCGCCAAGCCCGGCCCGCAGGGGCAGATCGCCGCCGTCCGGCTGGGCCTGCGCACCTCGCTCGACGGCACCCGGCAGGTCCTGGAGTCCGGCCTAGCCCAGGACGGCCAGCTCGGCGAGGCGCTCGCCCTGCTGACCCGGCTGGACGCCCACGCGGCCGAACTCGACGGCGAACTGCGCGTGTTGGAGCGTGAGCCGGACACCGGGCGGATCGCGGCCAAGCTGCCCGAGCTGCGGGAGCGCGCCAAGCGGATCACCCACTCCGCGGAGACCATGCGGTGGGCGGCGCAGGACCGGATGCACCGTTTCGCGGAGGACGAGCTGAGCCGGCTCGGCCAGGAGTGCGAGAGCGAGGCGGGGGCGCTGCGGCACTGGGACAGTGCGGGGGCGGGTTCTGCTGCTGGGTCCACGTCGGGTGCCGGCGCTGGTGCGGGTGCTGCTTCTGGTACGGGTGCTGGTTCTGGCTCGGCTTCTGCTTCGGCTTCCGCTCCGGCCGGTTCGGCGGGGGCGGCCGGGCGGGCGTCGGCTCCCCGGGCCGGGCTCACCGACGGGAAGGGGCGGCCGAGTGCCGAGGACCTGCTCGGGCTCGGCGACCCGCTGGCCAAGATCGCGCAGCGGCTGCGGAAGCCGTCCGCGGGGCCCTCGGCCGGTTCCTCGGCGGGCTGATCCGGTGGCGGCGCCGACCGCCGTCGGCGTTCGGGGGCGCCTGCCGGGGCTGCCGTTCGAGTCGTCGCGCGGGGCTGTTCGAGTGCCGCCGCGGTGCCGCACGGGTGCCGGACGGCGGGCGCTGTCATCCCGGCCGAACGGGGAGTAACCTCCGCCTCATGCCCTCCGACCTCGCCCTTGTCACGGATTCCACGGCCTATCTGCCGCAGGAGGCCCTCGACCGGCACGGGATCACGGTGGTCCCGCTGAGCGTCGCGGTCGGCGACGCCGTTCTCGCCGAGGGCGTCGAGATCTCGCCGAAGGACGTCGCCGAGGCGCTGCGCGGCAAGCAGCGCGTGACGACCTCCCGGCCGAACCCCGAGTCCTTCGCGGCGGCCTACCGCGCGGCGGCCGAGGCCGGGGCCCGGGGCATCGTCTCGGTGCACATCTCGGGCGAGCTCTCCGGCACGGTGGAGGCCGCCCGGCTGGCGGCGGCCGAGGCGCCGGTCCCGGTGGAGGTGGTCGACAGCCGGCTCGTGGGCATGGCCCTCGGGTACGGGGTGCTGGCGGCGGCCGAGGCCATCGCGGCGGGGGAGGACCTGGCCGGCGCGGCCGGTGCCGCGACCCGGCGGGCGGGCGGGACCAGCGGCTTCTTCTACGTCGACACCCTGGAACACCTGCGGCGCGGCGGCCGGATCGGCGCGGCGCGGGCGCTGCTCGGCTCGGCGCTGGCCGTCAAGCCGCTGCTGCACCTGCACGGCGGGCGGATCGAGCCGCTGGAGAAGGTGCGGACGGCCTCGCGGGCGATCGCGCGGCTGGAGGAGATCGCGGTGGAGCGCTCCGGGGAGGGGCCGGTCGACATCACCGTGCACCACCTGGCGGCGGAGGACCGGGCGGAGCCGCTCGCGGAGCGGCTGCGGGGGCGGGTGCCGGGGCTGCGGGAGCTGTACGTCGGCGAGGTGGGGGCCGTCATCGGGGCGCACGTCGGGCCGGGGCTGCTGGCGGTGGTGGTGTCGCCGGTGGTGGTCCCGCCGGTGGTGTAGGGGCGTGAGGTGCAGGGGAGTGCAGGGGGCGGTGTCAATGTGATGGGTGCGCCATCACTCTTCCGGGCTAGCTGATTTATCCACAACTCCCGTGTTATCCACAGGCTTTCGGTAATGTCCGCGCGTTCGATCGCGGACTCCTAGCGTGCTCCGCATGACGAGCATGGGCCTGGGCGCGGCGAAGCGCCACGAGATCAACGAGACCGTCCGGTTGCGGATGGCGGCCGTGTTGCCGGGGGCGGGCGCGTTGCCGCTGACGACTGTGGCAGGAGCCCCTGCGCGTGCGGCTGCCGGTACGGCTGCTGGTGCGGGGGTCGGAGAGGCTGCGGCCGCAGGGGCGCCGCCCGCGGAGTCCGTTTCGCGTGTCGGCGCGGTGGGCTCGGTGGGCGCGCCCTCGGGTGAGCCTCGGGGTGGGCCCGATCAGGTGGAGCCGCCGGAAGGCGGCCACCGGGTGCCGTTCCGGTTCGGGCCGGCGATGGTCCTGGACCGGCGGGCGGTGGTGGGGCTGGCCGTCCTGCTCCTGTTCGCGGTCGGGTACGCCGTGCAGCACTTCTGGCTGGCCCGGCCGCAGGCGGTCGCGGTGCCGGCGCTGACGGCGGGCTCGGCGGCGCCGGTGACGTCGATGCAGCCGCTCCCGTCCGGGGCGGCCGAGTCGAGTGCGGAGGGTGGTCCGCCCGGGCCGGCGCCGCCGCCCGCCGTCGAGCCCGTCGTCGTCGTGGACGTCGGAGGCCGGGTCCACACGCCAGGACTGCACACGCTGCCAGGCGGCTCGCGCGTGGCCGACGCCCTTCGGGCGGCGGGAGGTCCGCTGCCGGAGACGGACACCCGGAGCCTCAACCTGGCCCGGGTGCTGACGGACGGCGAACAGATCCGTGTCGGCGAACCGGCACCCCCGCCCGGCACGGACCCCGGCGTCGCCGCCGGACCCGGCCCGGGGCCGCCCTCGGTCGTCCCGTCCAGGCAGTCCGTCAGCCTCAACCGGGCCACCCTCGAACAGCTCGACACCCTCCCCGGTGTCGGCCCGACCCTCGCCCAGCGCATCCTCGCGTTCCGCACGTCGCACGGCTCGTTCCGCACGCTCGACCAGCTTCGGCAGGTCAGCGGGATCGGCGCGCGGACGTATGCGGAACTCCGCCCGCTGCTCACCCTCTGACGTCCCGTCCACCAGCCCGTCCCGCCGAAGGGAGGTACCGCCGTGTCCGCCACCGACCAGACCTCGTCCGTTCACACCGCCCGCACCGACTTCCGGCTGCTGCTCCCGGCGGTCGCCGCTTGGGTGGTCGCAGCGGCGCTCCTTGGGCGGGCGCCGGGGCACGACGCCGTGTTCTACTGGCTCGCCGGCGCGGCCGCCGCCGCGGGTGCCGTGATGCTCGCCCGGCCGGGAGCACTGCGCCGGGGAGGCGCGGCGACGACGCTGGCCGCGATCCTGCTCACCGGTGCGGCGTCGGCCTCCGCGACGCTCCTGCACACCGCCGACCTGCACCGCGGACCGCTGCCGGGACTCGCCCGGGCGGCCGAGCACCGTCCGCCGCGTCAGCCGGGCGAGCCGGTCCGGGGCGTGGAGGTCGAACTGACCGTCGTGGGCGATCCCAAGTCCCATGCGTTCCGGGGCGGTACGACCGGCGGGCAGTCCGTGCTCACGCTGGACGCCGTGGTGGACCGCGTCACCGTCTCCGGGGAGCGGGCCGTCCAGACCCGGACACCGGTCACGGTGATGGTGCGGGGCCAGGACGCCGGCCCGTGGCAAGGGCTGCTCCCGTCCGCCCGGCTCGCGGTGGAGGCCGAGGTCAGGCCGGCGGGGGAGGGGTACGACACGGAGGCCGCGGCACTGCTGGTGGCCCGGGGCGAGCCCCGGCTGCTCGCGCCGCCGAGTCTGCCGCAGCGGATCGCCGGGCGACTGCGCGAGGGACTGCGGACGGCGAGCGACGGGCTCCCGCCGGACGCGCGGGGGCTCCTGCCCGGGCTCGTCGTCGGGGACACCTCGCGGCTCTCCGACGACCTCCTGGACGCCTTCCGCGCCACCGACCTCGTGCACCTGGTGGCCGTGAGCGGGGCCAACCTGGCGATCGTCCTCGGCGTCCTGCTGGGCGCCCCGGGCCAGGCGGGCACGCCCGAACGGCGCGGGCTCGCGGCGCTGCTGGGCCTCTCGCTGCGCACCAGCGCCCTGCTCGGGACGGCGCTCACACTGGCGTTCGTCACGATCTGCCGACCGGAGCCCAGCGTGCTGCGGGCGGCGGGGACAGGCCTGATCGGCATGCTCGCGCTTGCCACCGGCCGTCCCCGGCAGGCCGTGCCCGCGCTCGCCGGGGCGGTGCTGGTCCTGGTGCTGCTGGATCCCTATCTGGCGCGGTCGTACGGCTTCCTGCTCTCCGTGCTCGCCACCGCGGGGCTGCTCGTCCTCGGGCCGCACTGGGCCGAGGCGCTGAGGTCCCGGCGCTGGCCGCACCACCTGGCGGGCGCCCTCGCGGCGACGGCGGGGGCCCAGGCGCTGTGCACGCCGGTGACGGTGGTGCTGTCCGGACACGTCAGCCTGGTCGCGATCCCGTGCAACCTGCTGGCAGAGCTGGCGGTGGCCCCGGCGACGCTGCTCGGCTTCGGGGTGCTCGTGCTGCAGCCGCTCTCCCCGGCACTGGCCCGGCTGCTCGCGGAGCCGGCCGGGGTGCCGGCGAGCTGGCTGGCCCTGGTGGCGCGGCGGGGCGCCGAGCTGCCCGGTGGACAACTGGCCTGGCCCGGTGGGTGGTTCGGGGTCGTGACGGTCGGGCTGGCCACGCTGGCGGCCTGTTGGGCGGCGCCCTTGCTGCTGCCCCGGCGGGCGGAGCCCGGTGCGCGTCCTCCCCGGCGGCGATGGGTGCGGGCGCTGGTGGCCGGTGTGCTGCTGGTGGTCCTGATCACGGTGCTACTGCGCCCACCGGTGCTGAGCCGGATCGCCACGGGCTGGCCGCCGCCCGGGTGGCGGATGGTGATGTGCGACATCGGGCAGGGAGACATGCTGGTGCTGCGGACGGATGCGCCGGGCAGTGCGGTGGTGGTCGATGCGGGGCCGGATCCGAACGCGGCCGATCGGTGCCTGCGGGACTTGGGCGTTACGGGCGTGCCGTTGCTTTTGGTGACGCACTTTCACGCTGACCACGTCGAGGGCGTGCCCGGAGTGTTGCGGGGGCGCAGAGTCGGTGCGATCGAGAGCACCACGCTGGACGATCCCCCGGGCGAGGCGGCCCGGGTGGCGGGGTGGGCGGCCAGCGCGGGCGTGCCGCTGATTCGCGCCAGGCGGGGTGAACGTCGCTCGGCGGGAGCGGAGTTGGCGTGGGACGTGGTCTGGCCGGGTGCGGGTACGGACGTCGAGGCGTCGGGTGCCAACAACGCGAGCGTCGCGATGGTGGTGACGGTGGGCGGCGGGGTGCGGATGGCGTTGCTGGGCGATCTGGAGCCACCGGCGCAGGCCGCGTTGTCGGGGCGGTTGGGGCGCGTGGACGTCCTGAAGGTGGCGCACCACGGGTCCGCCCATCAGTACTGGGACCTGGTCGACGCCTTGCGACCGAGGCTGGCGTTGATCTCGTGCGGCGAGGGCAATTCGTACGGGCACCCGTCCCCGCGGACTTTGGACCGGTTGCGCGGGCTCGGCGCGACGGTGCTGCGCACCGATCGGTCGGGGGACATCGCCGTCACGGGCGACTCCCCGGCCACCCTCGGCGTGGCCGTGCACCCGCAGAGCGCGCACGGAGCGCACAAGGCGGGCGCGCACGGCGCGGCCGACCCGGCCGACCCGGCCGACTCGGCCGAGTCCCGGACCGGCCGGGGCCCGCGGACCCCGCGGGCCCCGCCGATCTGACGGCCCGCCTTCCTCGCTCTCCTTCCATCCCCCGGGGTGGTGGGTCAGGGGTCTGGGGGATGGGGTGGGGGGGGAGGAGGGAGGATGGGGGCGGGCGGGGCGGGGCCCGGGGAACGATTGCGGCGCGCTCCGGGCCTGCCCGGAGCGCGCCGCCGGGAAAAGGGAAAGTGGTGGAGGCCCCCAGCCCCGACCGCCTTTCGCCACATGGGGGACGCCCTGGCGGCGCGGCGAATGGGACCGCGGATGTGGCCGAGCGGCCGCACGCGCCTGGCGTGCGGCCGCTCGGGGTGGGTCATCGGAGGCCGGCGGGCGGCTTCCGCCGTCCGGCGGTCAGCGGACCGGCAGGACCCGGGTGTGCTCCTCGCGGACGGCCTCCAGGGCGTTCGGCTTGAGGCCGAGCAGCTTCAGGATGGTCGGCGCGATCTGCTTGGTCTCGACCTTCTCGTCCTCGCGGACGCCGCCCGGGGTGCCCGCGCCGGAGACGACCAGCGGCACGTTCAGGTCGTCGGCGTGGGCCCCGCCGTGCTCGGCGATCTTGCTGCCGCCGGTGTAGACGACGCCGTACTGCGCGACGCCGAAGACGTCCGGCACCCGGGGGTCGCCCGGGTCGACGCCGAAGTGGTCGGCGGCCTCGTCGCCCGCGTAGATCCGCTCGATGCCGCTCCGGGTGAACGGGCGGGCCTTGCCGTTGATGTCGACGCCGTTGCCGCTCTGCGCCAGCAGGTAGTTCTTGGCGAACCCAGTGGCGGCGTCGGAGCGGTCGTTGAGCCAGAGCAGCACGCCGTCGTCGTCGACCGCGTGGGCGACGAGGTTGCCGGCGCCCGGGTGGGCGGCCTTCCAGGCGGCGTTGAGGCCGTCCAGCAGCGGCCCGTCGTCGATCCGGTTGAGCGCGGTCGGGTCGGTCGGGGACTGGCCGTGCTTGGCCGACAGGATGATCGTGGTGGAGCCGTCGAGGTGCTGCGCGCGCAGTTCCGCGGTCAGGGCGCCGATCTGCTGGTCGACGAACTCCAGGCTCTTCGCGAGCAGCGGGCCGGGCACGCCCTTGGTGGCGTAGCCGCCCTGGAGGCCGTCGGAGCTGTTGAGCTTCTGCGCGGTGGAGACGGACTGGAGGTTCAGGCCGAAGACCGCCGGGGTGCCGACCTTCTCCGCGCGGCTGTGGTCGTAGCCGTCGATCTCGTTGAGGACGGCCTGCACCTTGTACGAGTCGTACTGCTGGGTGGCCTTGTTGTCCTTGGTCCAGTCGCCGCTGTACCCGGTCGCCTTGCTGTTGATCTCCGGGGTGAAGAGGTCCTGGATGCCCTCGCCGGAGGGGCCGTTGAGGATGTCGTAGGCGGCGTGCTTGTCCGACCAGGCCGTGCGCAGGCCGGCCTGGCGGGCCACCTCGAAGACGGTGTTCACCTGGAGGTAGGAGTGCGGGTAGACCGGCTGGCAGGTGTCCGGGTCGACCGGCAGCTTGGCCGGGTTGATCAGCGTCTGCGGCCGGCCGGTCATCTGCAGGATGGAGCCGGGCAGGCCGGCGAGGCCCTGGCCGGCGTCGATCGAGTCCTGGTTCTTGTCCAGGTCCTCGGTGAGGTCGATCTCGACGCCGGGCTTGGCGTTCTCGCAGTCGGTGGTGCCGGCCGGGAGCAGTTCGGCGTTGTAGGTGTCGTCGTAGTAGACGCCGGTGGTGCCCGGGCCGCCGCCGGTGAGCTGCGCGACCATGCCGGGGAAGGAGTCCGAGGGGTTGGTGGTGCTCGCGCGGGTGTACTCGACACCGCCGCCGACCAGCCGGGCCAGCGCGGACTGGGGGTGCTGGGCCACGAACCAGGCGAGGTCCGACTGGTGCAGGCCGTCGACCGAGACCAGCAGCACGTGCTTGGCGTGGGCGTCGCGGCCCTCTTCGGCGGCGGCTGCCTGGGCGACGGTGGATCCGGCCAGCACTCCGGCGGCGCCGAGGGTGGCGGCGAGCCGGACGTAACGACGGGTCACGGAAGACTCCTGTCGAGGGGGAAGGTGGCTGCGGCGGTGCGCTCATAGGGTGGGAGGCCCCGGTATACCGGCGGCGGCCGGGGAATGAACAGCGTCGGACTCCTCGGCGGAGAAATTCGAGAATTCGGCGAATCTCACCAAGTGGACTCACGGTCAACGGAATTGGTGAACATGCACCGTCAATGAACGGGCAGCCGGAAATGTCCTCGGTCCGAATGGGGCCGGCCGCGGCGTTCCGGGGAGTCCGGAACGCCGCGGCCGGGGGTGGGGCGGGTGGGGCGGTTCAGCCGTCGGTCGCCGTGGTCGTGTACGGGGCCTGGGCGTGGGTGGCGGCGTACATCAGGGCGGTCTTCATCTTGGGCCAGAAGTAGGAGTCCTGGCAGGAGTAGGCGGGCATGAAGCCGGAGCAGCCGCGGGAGTCGCTGTCGCCGACCTCGATGGTGAAGCTGGCGGTCCCGAGCTTGTCGTAGACCCAGTCGTCGGTGCCGCCGGCGGCGTCGTAGAGAATCTCGCCGGCCTGGCCGGCCTGGTAGTTGGTGAGGGTGCCGAGTTTGCCGGCGAGGGCGCGCAGCGCGGCGTCGTTGCCGGTGTGGACGGTGTGGTCGTGGGCCCACGGGAAGATGACCATGCTGGCGTCGCTGTGCAGGGTGATCATGATGCCGCGGGTGTCCGCCGGGGCGGGGTCGGTGTCGCCGGGGCCGCGCACGGCCGGGTAGAGGTTGCGGAACAGCCCTTCCAGGGCGGTGTTCTCGACTTCGGAGTCGGCCTGCGGCCCGAGGTAGATCTCGGAGCACGGGTCGGGGGAGGTGCCGAGTCCGCCCCAGTGGGTGCCGGCGTTGCGGTTGAGGTCGACGCCGATCTGGCCGGAGAAGTCGCAGGCGGAGCCGTTCGAGTCGTCGGCGTTCTTGCGCTGGTAGAGCGGGTTGTCGCCGCCCTGCTGGACGATGTCGACGCCGTCGGGGTTGGCGATCGGCACGACCCAGAGTTCGGTGGAGTCGAGGAGCGCGGTGACGTCCTGGTCGGTGCCGTAGCCGCCGGTGAGGTGGTCGATCCAGCGCCACGACATTTCGCCGGTGGTTATCTCGCGGGCGTGGATCTGGCTCATCAGGAAGAAGCGGGGTTTGGCCGAGTTCGGTGAGAGCGAGCAGTCGTTCCCGGTCCGTTTGGTGATGCAGACGGCTTTGAGGTCGTAGCCGCCGGGCCGGCCGTTCTGCTTGCGCCAGGACTGGCCGTAGGTGACCACGGTCGCCAGGTCGGGGTGCTGGGAGGCGACTTGGTCGAGGTGGGCGTAGTGGGCGTTGACGGTGTGGTAGCCGCCGTCGTACGTCTCGTTCGGGTCGCCGGCTGCCAGTTGGCCGCTCCTGGGACGGAGTTGGAGCGGCGCCTGGGCCGGGTCGGGCATCGTCCGCTCGACCGTCGGCGTGAAGCCGAGCAGTCGCAGCCGGGTGCCGTCGCGGGCGTCGCCGAGGACGAACAGGTCGTCGCCCTGCCGGTGTTCGAGCAGGTCGAAGCCTGCGCCGGTGAGCGTCTGGGCGTCTGCCGCGGTGTGGGTGGGGATGCGGTAGACGAAGACGTTCCCGGGGCCGGACCGGTGGGTGTTCTGGGCCGTCGCGCTCGGCACGGCGGTGAGGGCGAGCGCGGTGAGTGCGGCGAGGGTGCCGGCCGCGAGGGCGATGGAACGCTTCCTGGCCATGGGGGCCTCCGAAGTCGTGGGGGTGTCGCGTGGGGGACGGGTGGTGGAGCGGGCGGGGAACGGGAAGCAGGGAGTGCCAAGCGTTTATGTCAGGGGCATGACATCAAGTGCGCCGCACGCCACCACCACCGTCCATGAAGCAAAGCGCCGCCCCGACCGCCCGTCAACTCCCGGCGGGGAGTTTTCCGTTGCGGCCAGGGCGGTCAAGTCCGCCGGAACGGTCAAGTCCGCCAGAGCGTGCAAGTCGCCCCGGGCGCCCAGGCGGTCGAGCCGGCCGGGGTGTGGTCAGCCCTCCTCGCGCCAGCCCTCGTACTCGGCGGCGAGCGCGTCCAGGGCGCGCAGCCTGGCCGGGGTCCACCCGTCCTCCGGGGGTTCGACGACGACCAGCCACTGGGCGTCCTCGGCGTCGTCCTCGCCGGCCAGGGCGTCGCGGACGACCTCCAGTTCGCCGAGATCGGGCTGGGTGGCGCTGAGTTCCTCCGCGGCCTCGTCGGCGGCGTCGCGGTCGGGCAGGACGAGCAGCTGCCGGGCGTGCGGGTCGTCGACGTCCGGCTGGTCGGTGGTGAGGTCTTCGGTCACCGGCCCATTCTCCAGGTCCGCCGGGCGGTGCCGTCGCCCAGGTCCGGCCGGGGCTGTCCGCGCTCCGTGGGATGCTGGTGGGGATGGCCAGGAAGAGTGCACCCGACGACCTGCTCGCCCCGCTGACCCTCGCGGTCGGCCAGGAGGAGCTGCTGCTCGACCGCGCGGTCGCCCAGGTGGTGGCGGCGGCGAAGGCGGCGGATCCGGACACCGACGTGCGGGACGTCCCGCCGGGCGGGCTCCAGCCCGGCAGCCTGGCCGAGCTGACGACGCCGTCGCTGTTCGCCGAGCGCAAGGTGATCGTGGTCAGGGCCGCCCAGGACCTCTCCGCCGACTCCGTCAAGGAGGTCAAGGCGTACATCGAGGCCCCGGCCGAAGAAGTGATCATGGTGCTGGTGCACGCGGGCGGTGCCAAGGGCAAGGGCCTGCTGGACGCGGGGCGCAAGGCGGGCGGCCGGGAGGTGGCCTGCGCCAAGCTGGCGAAGGCGAGCGAGCGGCTGGCCTTCGTCAAGGGCGAGTTCCGCACGCTGGGGCGCTCCGCGACGCCGGAGGCCTGCCAGGCCCTGCTGGACGCGCTCGGCAGCGACCTGCGCGAGCTGGCTGCCGCGTGCAGCCAGCTCACCTCGGACGTCGAGGGCACGATCGACGAGACCGTCGTGGCCCGCTACTACAGCGGCCGGGCCGAGGCCACCGGCTTCGAGGTGGCGGACCTGGCCGTCACCGGCCGGGCGGCGGAGGCGCTGGAGCGGCTGCGCTGGGCGCTGGCGGTCGGGCAGCCGCCGACGGGCATCACCTACGCGCTGGCGTCCGGCGTGCGCAGCATCGGGCGGCTGGCGAGCGCCGGGCGGAACATGCGCCCGGGGGACCTGGCGCGCGAGCTGGGCATGCCGCCGTGGAAGGTCGACCGGGTCCGCCAGCAGATGCGCGGCTGGACGGGCGACGGCGTGGCCGTCGCGCTGACGGCGATCGCGCAGGCGGACGCCGCGGTCAAGGGGGGGTCGGACGATCCGGCCTTCGCCCTGGAGCGCGCGGTGGTCGCGGTGGCCCGAGCGGCCCGGGCGGGCAGCCGTCCGTCGTACTGAGCCGTCCTAGACCGTCCTGGGCCGCCCTAGGCCGTACTGAGCCGTACTGGGCCGTACCGACGAGCGCGGCCAGGGGCGCCTCGAAAGCCCCCGCGCCCCCGCACGCTCCCACGCTCCCGCGCGCCCCCGGGGGCGTCACTCCCACCGCCCGCATGGGCCCAACGCGACAGGCGCCGTGACCGGCCTCTGGAGAAGAGGGGGGTCACGGCGCCTGCCGTAGTGCTGTGTGCACCGCACCCGCGTGGCGAACGCAGGCCGCGTGCGGTGCGAGTCTCGCGCGCCTCAGGGGTCCGGGTAGAGGGCCGGGTCACCCTGCGGCGTCGGGGGCCGGTGGCCCCCGGTGGCGTCAGGCCTGGACGGCGGTGTTGACGCGCTTGGTGATGGCCGACTTCTTGTTGGCGGCCTGGTTGGCGTGGATGACGCCCTTGCTCACGGCCTTGTCCAGCGCCTTGGAGGCGGCGCGGGCCAGCACGACGGCCTTCTCGGTCTCGCCGGCGGCAGCGGCCTCACGGGCCTTGCGCAGAGCGGTCTTCAGCGAGGACTTGACGGCCTTGTTGCGCAGGCGCGCCTTCTCGTTGGTCTTGTTGCGCTTGATCTGGGACTTGATGTTCGCCACGAAGGAGCCTCAGTCTTGTCTAAAAGGTATTGAACGGGTTGCACCTTCGGGCCGTCGGACCAGCTGAGAGGGCATGCCGAGGCCAGGTGCAGCTGACTACGCTACCAGGGGCCCGCCGCCCGCCCCAAACCGGCCGGAGCGCCGCACCCCGGCCGGCCGCACGTCCGGCTGGCCGCATCCCGACCGCCCGCGCACCGAGCTACGCGTCGAGGACCGGCTCGCCGTAGTGCTCGACCTCAGGGAAGGGCCGGTAGAAGCGGTGCAGGAGGTCCCGCCAGCGTTCGTACTCGGCGGAGCCGCGGAAGCCCTCGGTGTGGTCGGCGAGGGTCTCCCACTCGACCTGGAGCAGGAAGCGCGAGCCGCGCCCCTCGTCGAGGCAGCGCCGCAGCTGCAGCGAGCGGAAGCCGCGCTGGACGGCGATCAGCGGCCGGGCCTCGGCGAAGGCGGCGAGGAACTCGTCCTCCCGGCCGGGCAGGACGTCGAGCAGGGCGCTTTCCAGGATCATGGGACGCCATCCTGTCGCCGCTCGGTCCGGGCGGGAAGGCCTGCTCCGCACCCCCACGAACGACCCGGGCCGGACCGAACGGCGGCCCGCGCCGGGGTCGTGGGAGGATGGGAGGAACTATTTCGATCGGACGAGACTGTCCGGTCCCCCCGGGAAGCCGGTCAGCGATGACCCGGACGCCCCCGGCCCCGGACCAACGGAGAATCGGACCAAGGTGCCCGCGACCCCCAGCAATGTGCCAGAGCCCAGCCGTACCGACCCGGCGCTGATCCGCAACTTCTGCATCATCGCCCACATCGACCACGGCAAGTCGACGCTCGCAGACCGGATGCTGCAGATCACCGGCGTCGTCGACCCGCGGCAGATGCGTGCCCAGTACCTCGACCGCATGGACATCGAGCGTGAGCGCGGCATCACCATCAAGTCGCAGGCGGTCCGCCTCCCGTGGGCGCCGAAGACCGGGCCGAACACCGGGTCGACGCACATCCTCAACATGATCGACACCCCCGGCCACGTGGACTTCACGTACGAGGTGTCCCGCTCCCTCGCCGCGTGCGAGGGCACCATCCTGGTGGTCGACGCGGCCCAGGGCATCGAGGCGCAGACCCTCGCCAACCTGTACCTGGCGCTGGAGAACGACCTCACGATCATCCCGGTGCTCAACAAGATCGACCTGCCGGCCGCCCAGCCGGAGAAGTACGCCGCCGAGATCGCGCACATCATCGGCTGCGACCCCTCCGACGTGCTCCAGGTCAGCGCCAAGACCGGTCTGGGCGTCGAGGACCTGCTGGACCACATCGTCAACACCATCCCGGCCCCGGTCGGCGTCAAGGACGCCCCGGCCCGCGCGATGATCTTCGACTCGGTGTACGACTCCTACCGCGGCGTGGTCACCTACGTCCGTGTCGTGGACGGCCAGCTCACCAAGCGCGAGCGCATCGCGATGATGTCCACCGGCGCGACCCACGAGCTGCTGGAGATCGGTGTCATCTCGCCCGAGCCGAAGGTCGCCGACGGCCTCGGCGTCGGCGAGGTGGGCTACATCATCACCGGCGTGAAGGACGTCCGGCAGTCCAAGGTCGGTGACACGATCACGTCGATGCACAAGGGCGCGACCGAGCCGCTCGGCGGCTACAAGGACCCGCGCCCGATGGTGTTCTCCGGCCTGTACCCGCTGGACGGCTCGGACTACCCGCTGCTGCGCGACGCCCTGGACAAGCTGCGCCTGAACGACGCCGCCCTGGTGTACGAGCCGGAGACCTCGGTCGCGCTCGGCTTCGGCTACCGCTGCGGCTTCCTCGGCCTGCTGCACCTGGAGATCATCCGGGAGCGCCTGGAGCGCGAGTTCAACCTCGACCTGATCTCCACCGCCCCGAACGTGGTCTACCGGGTGATCATGGAGGACGGCACCGAGCACACCGTCACCAACCCGAGCGAGTTCCCGAGCGGCAAGATCGCCGAGGTGTACGAGCCGGTCGTGCGCGGCACGATCCTCGCGCCCAACGAGTTCGTCGGCGCGATCATGGAGCTGTGCCAGTCCCGCCGGGGCAGCCTCCAGGGCATGGACTACCTCTCCGAGGACCGGGTCGAGCTGCGCTACACCCTGCCGCTCGCGGAGATCGTCTTCGACTTCTTCGACCAGCTGAAGTCCAAGACCCGCGGTTACGCGTCCCTCGACTACGAGCCCATCGGCGAGCAGACCGCCGACCTGGTCAAGGTCGACATCCTGCTGCACGGCGACGCGGTCGACGCGTTCTCCGCGATCGTGCACAAGGACAAGGCCTACAACTACGGCGTGATGATGGCGGGCAAGCTGCAGAAGCTCATCCCCCGCCAGCAGTTCGAGGTGCCGATCCAGGCGGCCATCGGTTCCCGGGTGATCGCCCGCGAGACGGTCCGCGCGATCCGCAAGGACGTCCTCGCCAAGTGCTACGGCGGTGACATCTCGCGCAAGCGCAAGCTGCTGGAGAAGCAGAAGGAGGGCAAGAAGCGGATGAAGATGGTCGGCCGCGTGGAGGTCCCGCAGGAGGCCTTCATCGCCGCGCTGTCCACCGACGCCGAGGCCCCCAAGGAAAAGAAGTAACGGAAGAGAAGTAGCAGCGGCGGAAGGGCCCGGAGCGATCGTGCTCCGGGCCCTTCCGCGCGTCCGGGGACGGTCATTTCCCGTCCGGGGAGGGTCACTTCTGCTCCCGTCCGGGGACGGTCACTTCAGTGCGCCGAGCACCCCGGCGACGATCGCGGCCTTGGCCAGCCGCCCCGCCGTCCCGGTGAGCACGGTGGGCCGCATCGAGTCGTCCCCGCGGACCAGTTGGAGCATCCCGTCGTGCCGCCCGAGGCTCAGGCACTGCGCGACGTACTTGTACGCGAAGGGCCCGTCCGTGCGCCCGTCGAGCAGCTTGCCGACGTACTGGCCCATCGGCAGGGCGGTGGCGCAGCCCATCCGCAGGGTCCCGGTGCCGGGGACGGTCACCGCGGCGGCGTCGCCGACGACGTGGACGTCCGGGTGGGACACCGACCGGAGGTACTCGTCGACCAGGGCCCGGCCGCGGTCGTCGACGGCCAGTCCCGCCGCGGCGGCCAGCGGGTGCGGCTCCATCGAGGCGGCCCAGACGGTGACGTCGGCGTCGACCGGGCCGGTGGTGGTGCGCAGCCCGGTGGGGGTGACCTCGGTGACGGTGGCGTCCTCGTGGACGGCCACGCCGAGCCGGTCGAGGACGCGGCGGACGTGGGCGCGGCCCTTGGGGGAGTAGATGCCGCCGACCCGGCCGGCGGTGACGATCCGCACCCGCCACCGGGGGTGGGCCTCGGCGAGCTCGGCGGCGAGCTCGATGCCGGTGGCGCCGCCGCCGACGACGGCGAGGGTGCCGGGTTCGCCGGCGTCGCGCAGGCGGTGGTCGAGTTCGGCGGCGCGTTCGGCGCCGTAGGCGTGCTCGGCGGCGCCGGGGACGTCGTGCCAGGCGGTGCGGCTGCCGAGGGCGTAGACGAGGGTGTCGTAGCCGAGGACGGTGCCGTCGTCGAGCTGGACCTTGTGGCCGTCGAGGTCGAGTCCGACGGCCCTGGCGCGGCGGTGCTCGATGCGCCGGCCGCGCGCGAGCCGTGCGATGGCGGGCCAGTCCCGCCCGCCGCCGGCCGCCGTCTCGTGCTGGCGGACGCGGTGGAGGAGCCGCTCCTCGGGCGCGACGAGGGTGACGGCGTGGTGCCGGCCGGCGCCCTTGGCGGTGCTGAGTCCGGCGTAGCCGGCGCCCAGGACGACGATCCGCTTCTCGGTGGTGGTGCTGCTCATCTCGTCCGCCTCCCTGCGAGGTGCGCTGTCGTTCAGCGCGGTTCGGCAAGGGGACGACGCAGCCGGACGGGGTGTGACAGTGACCTGCGTCACGCCCCGCTGCTCAGCCCCTCGAAGGGGCCGAGGTGGGTGAGCTTCCCGGGGTTGACCACGACGTACGTCCCGGTGATCAGGCCGTCGGCGACGGTGAACGCCAGCACGCCGGCGACGGCTCCGGTGGTCGAGTCGTACCAGACCATGCCGGGTTCGCCGTTGACCTCGGCGAGGGCGAGCCGCAGCTCCGGCGTGAACCACTTCGCGACCGAGCCGGCGATCAGGCGGGTGACCTTGTCGGCGCCGCGGACCGGGCGGGCGGCGGCGCGGACGATGCCGCCGCCGTCGGCGGTCCACACCACGTCCGGGTCGAGGACGGCCATCAGCCCCTGGAGGTCGCCGCCGAGTGCCGCGGCGGCGAACGCCTCGACGGCGCGCCGGTGTTCGGCCCGGTCGGCGCTCGCGCGGCGGCCGCCGTCCCGGACCCGGCGGCGGGCCCGGGAGGCGAGCTGGCGGGCGGCGTCGGGGGTGCGGTGGAGCGAGTCGCCGATCTCGTCGAAGCCGACCGCGAAGACGTCGTGCAGCACGAACGCGGCCCGCTCGGCGGGGGTGAGCTGTTCCAGGACGGCGAGCAGCGCGAGCGAGACGGACTCGCCGCGTTCGGCGAGTTCGGCGGGGGAGTCGGGGGCGCTCGCGTAGGAGACGGACGGCTCGGGCAGCCACTCGCCGCTGTAGGACTCGCGGCGGGCCCGGGCGGAGCCGAGCTGGTCGTAGCAGAGCCGGGTGACGACGGTGGTGAGGAACGCCCGTGGGTCGGCGACGGCGGCGCGGTCGGCGGCCCGCCAGCGCAGCCAGGCCTCCTGGAGGACGTCCTCGGCGTCGGTGAACGTGCCGAGCAGCCGGTAGGCGACCGAGCCCAGGTAGCGTCGGTTCGCCTCGAACGCGTCCGGGGCCTCCTCGTCGATCACGGGCCCAAAGGTAGCGGTCCGCACGGGGAAAGCGAAGGCCGGGTGAGCGGGTCCGGGCCGCGCGGAGGGCCGGCCCTTCGGACGGCCCGGGCCGTCCGAAGGGCCGGCGAACGCGAAGGGCCCGGGAACGCGGAGGGCCGGAGCGGGAGAGTCCCGCCCCGGCCCGAACGCGACCTCCGGTCAGTCCACCTCGGCCACGGCCTCCGCGAACTGCGCCTGGTACAGCCGCGCGTACGCGCCGCCGGCGGAGATCAGTTCGTCGTGCGAGCCCTGCTCGACGATCGAGCCGTTCTCCATCACGAGGATCACGTCGGCGTCCCGGATGGTGGAGAGCCGGTGCGCGATGACGAAGCTGGTGCGCCCGGTGCGCAGCCGGGCCATGGCCCGCTGGATGAGCACCTCGGTGCGGGTGTCGACGGAGCTGGTCGCCTCGTCGAGGACGAGGATGGAGGGCTGCGCGAGGAAGGCCCGGGCGATGGTGATGAGCTGCTTCTCGCCCGCGCTGACGCCGGCGCCGTCGTCGTCGATGACGGTGTCGTAGCCGTCCGGCAGGGTGCGCACGAAGCGGTCGACGTGGGCGGCCTTGGCGGCCTCGACGACCTGCTCGCGGGTGGCGCCCTGGGCGCCGTAGGCGATGTTGTCGGCGATGCTGCCGCCGAACAGCCAGGTGTCCTGGAGCACCATGCCGATGCCGGAGCGCAGGTCCTCGCGGGACATCGCGGAGACGTCGACCCCGTCGAGGGTGATCCGCCCGCCGCTGACCTCGTAGAAGCGCATCAGCAGGTTGACGAGGGTGGTCTTGCCGGCGCCGGTGGGGCCGACGATGGCGACGGTCTGGCCGGGTTCGACCTTGAGCGAGAGGTCCTCGATGAGGGGCTTGTCGGGCTCGTAGCGGAAGGAGACGTCCTGGAAGGCGACCCGGCCGTGGATCACGTCGGGCTTCTCGGGCATGGCCGGTTCGGGGGTCTGCTCGGGCGCGTCGAGGAGTTCGAAGACGCGCTCGGCGGAGGCGACGCCGGACTGCACCAGGTTGGCCATGCTGGCGACCTGGGTGAGCGGCTGGCTGAACTGCCGCGAGTACTGGATGAACGCCTGCACGTCGCCGATGGACAGCGCGCCGCTGGCGACCCGCAGTCCGCCGACGACGGCGACGAGCACGTACTGCAGGTTGCCGATGAGCATCATCGCGGGCTGGATGATGCCGGAGATGAACTGGGCGCGGAAGCTGGAGGCGAACAGTGCCTCGTTGTGCTCGCGGAAGGTCTCGGCGGACTCGCGCTGCCGGCCGAAGACCTTGACCAGGGCGTGCCCGGTGTACATCTCCTCGATGTGGGCGTTCAGCCTGCCGGTGGAGGCCCACTGCTGGACGAACTGCGGCTGCGCCCGCTTGCCGACCTTGGCGGCGACGACCACCGACAGCGGTACGGACACCAGGGCGATCGTCGCGAGCAGCGGGGAGATCCAGAACATCATCGCGAGCACGCCGACGACGGTGAGCAGCGAGTTGACGACCTGTCCGAGCGTCTGCTGCATCGACTGGCTGATGTTGTCGATGTCGTTGGTGACCCGGCTGAGGACCTCGCCGCGCGGCTGCTTGTCGAAGTAGCTCAGCGGCAGGCGGGCGAGTTTGGCCTCGACGTCCTGGCGCAGCCGGTAGCCGGCCCGCTGGATGGCCTTGGTGGCGAGGCGGCCCTGGACGATGCCGAACAGGGCGGAGGCGACGTAGATCGCGAGCACCCAGAGCAGGACGGTGCCGATGGCGCCGAAGTCCATGCCCTGGCCGGGGGTGAAGTCGACGGAGGAGAGCAGGTCGGCGATGCCGCCCTGGCCGTGGGCGCGCAGCCCCTCGACGGCCTGCGCCTTGGAGGTGCCGGGCTCGAAGCGGGCACCGACGACGCCGGCGAAGATCAGGTCGGTGGCGTTGCCGAGGACCTTGGGGCCGGTGACGGCGCAGCCGATGCTGAGCACGCCGAGGCCGAGGACGGCGGCGAGCAGGGGGCGTTCGGGGCGCAGCAGGCCGAGCAGGCGCTTGCCGGAGCCCTTGAAGTCCATGGACTTCTCGGTGCCCTGGCCGCCCATGAAGCGGCCGGGGCCGGCCGGTCCGCGGCGGGCGGCGGCGGCCTGGGAATCGCTGGGGAGCTCGTCGGCCGTCGCCCGGTCCGACGGCTGATGCCCGGCGGGCTGCTGGGGGGCGCTGGGCTTGCGGGGGGTGGTCACGCCGCCTCCTGCTCGGTGAGCTGGGAGAGGACGATCTCCCGGTAGGTCGGGTTGCCGGCCATGAGCTCGTGGTGGGTGCCGCTGCCGACGACGGCGCCTTCGTCGAGGACGATGATGCGGTCGGCGTCGCGGATGGTGGAGACGCGCTGGGCGACGATCAGGACGGTGGCGTCGGAGGTCTCGTGGGAGAGGGCCTTGCGCAGCCGGGCGTCGGTGGCGTAGTCGAGCGCGGAGAAGGAGTCGTCGAAGAGGTAGACGTCGGGCTTGCGCACGAGGGCGCGGGCGATGGCGAGGCGTTGGCGCTGGCCGCCGGAGACGTTGCTGCCGCCCTGGGCGATGGGGGCGTCGAGGCCTTCGGGGAGCTTCTCGACGAAGTCCTTGGCCTGGGCGACGTCGAGGGCGTGCCAGAGTTCCTCGTCGGTGGCGTCGGGCCGGCCGTAGCGGAGGTTGCTGGCGACGGTGCCGGTGAACAGGTAGGGCTTCTGGGGGACGAGGCCGACGCTCTCGGCGATCGCCTCGGGGGCGAGTTCGCGGACGTCGACGCCGTCGAGCAGGACCTGTCCGGTGGTGGCGTCGAAGAGCCGGGGGACGAGGCCGAGGAGGGTGGACTTGCCGCTGCCGGTGGAGCCGATGACGGCGGTGGTCTCGCCGGGGCGGGCGGTGATGGCGATGCCGCGCAGCACGGGGGCCTCGGCGCCGGGGTAGCGGAAGTCGACGTCGCGCAGTTCGAGGTTGCCGCGGCGCAGGACCTCGGTGACGGGCGCGGCGGGCGGCACGACGCTGGAGGAGGTGCCGAGGACCTCCTGGACGCGTTCGGCGCAGACCTCGGCGCGCGGCACCATCATGAACATGAAGGTGGCCATCATGACGCTCATGAGGATCTGCATGAGGTAGGAGAGGAACGCGGTCAGGGCGCCGATCTCCATGCCGCCGCTGTCGATGCGGTGGGCGCCGAACCACAGGACGGCGACGCTGGAGACGTTCACGACGAGCATGACGGCCGGGAACATGAACGACATCAGCCGGCCGACCTGGAGCGCGACGTCGGTGAGGTCGCCGTTGGCCTCGCCGAAGCGGGCCTGCTCGTGGTCGTCCTTGACGAAGGCGCGGATGACGCGGATGCCGGTGATCTGCTCGCGCAGGACGCGGTTCACCGTGTCGATCTTCTCCTGCATGCTGCGGAACTTGGGGCGCAGCGCGCGGACGAGCAGGAGGACGACGGTGCCGAGGAGGGGGATGACGGCGAGCAGCAGGCCGGACAGCGGGACGTCCTGGTTGAGGGCCATGATGATGCCGCCGACGCACATGATCGGTGCGGCGACCATGAGGGTGAAGCTCATCAGGGCCAGCATCTGGACCTGCTGGACGTCGTTGGTGGTGCGGGTGATCAGGGAGGGGGCGCCGAACTGGCCGACCTCGCGGGCGGAGAAGCTCTGGACGCGGTCGAAGACGGCCGCGCGGACGTCGCGTCCGAAGGCCATGGCGGTGTGCGCGCCGTAGTAGACGGCGCCGATCGAGCACAGGGCCTGGACGAGGGTGACGCCGATCATGACGGCGCCGACCCTGAGGATGTAGCCGGTGTCGCCCTTGACGACGCCGCTGTCGATGATGTCGGCGTTGAGAGTGGGCAGGTAGAGCGCGGCGAGGGTCGATACGAGCTGGAGGACGACCAGCAGGGCGATCGGTCGGGAGTACGGGCGCAGGTACGCCCTGAGCAGTCTGATCAGCACTTGCACACTCTTGTCGTCGACGGGTGGATTCGCATCCCAATTCTCGTTCCTTCGTGCACTCGTACAGACGATTCCCCCGGCCGGGACATGAGGTTTGTCCAGTCCTTTGCCGAACCGCCGGGCGGGCCGGGTTGCGGGGTTCACGCGGGTGCCGTCCGCGGGGCACCGGGGTGGTGGCGGGGTGCCTGGCGGGTAGACCCCCTTACGGAATGACCGGTTTCCCCCTAGGCTGCTGATTGCCCCCTTGTTACTCGCCGGTACCGCACGCGTAACGGGGGACCGGCGACCGCCCCCACGGGAGCCGCGACAAATCCCTCAGACGGCCACCCGCCCCCGGAGGTCCTCGTTGAGTTCCGCGCAGTCCCTGATCGACTCCGGCAGCGCCGACATCGTCGCCGGGCGTCCCGCCTCCGTCGCCCACCTGTTCCTGGAGCGGGTCGCCGCGACCCCCAACGCCGAGGCCTACCGCTACCCCGCCCCGGTCGACGAGCAGGCCGCGGACAGCGCCCCCGGCGCCGAGCAGTGGCGTTCGCTCACCTGGGCGCAGACCGCGGCCCGGGTCAAGGCGGTGGCCGCCGGCCTGATGGCGCTCGGCATCCAGCCCGAGGACCGGGTCGCCCTGGCCTCCTCCACCCGCCTGGAGTGGATCGTCGCCGACCTCGGCAACATGTGCGCGGGCGCGGCCACCACGACCGTCTACCCGAGCACCAACGCCGACGAGACGGCCTTCATCCTCTCCGACTCCGGCTGCCGGGCGATGTTCGCGGAGAACGCCGCGCAGCTCGCCAAGGCCGTCGAGCAGATCGGGGAACTGCCCGAACTGCGCACCGTCATCCTGTTCGACGCCCCCGCCGGGGCGCCCGAGACGGCCGGGCTCGACCTCATCACCCTGGCCGAGCTGGAGGAGCGCGGCGCCGCGTACCTCGAGGAGCACCCGGACGCCGTCGAGAAGGCCGTCGCCGCGCTCGACAAGGAGCAGCTGGCCACCCTGATCTACACCTCGGGCACCACCGGTCGCCCCAAGGGCGTGCGCCTGGTGCACGACTGCTGGGCGTACGAGGCGCGCGCCCAGGAGGCGAGCGGGCTGCTCGGCCCGGACGACGTCCAGTTCATGTGGCTGCCGCTGTCGCATGTGTTCGGCAAGACGCTGATCTCGGGCCAGATCGCCACCGGCCATGTGATGGCGGTGGACGGCCGGGTCGACCGGATCATCCACAACCTGCCGGCCATCCGGCCGACCGTCATGGCGTCCGCGCCGCGCATCTTCGAGAAGGTCTACAACGGCATCGCCGGGCGGGCCCGGGCCGAGGGCGGCGCGAAGTACAAGATCTTCCGCTGGGCCGCCGGGGTGGCCCGCGAGTACGCCCGGGTCGTCCAGGAGAACCGGATCGCCACCGGGGTGGACGGCGCGCCGTTCGCCCTGCGGGCGCAGCACGCGGTCGCCGACAAGCTGGTGTACGCGAAGATCCGCGCCGCGTTCGGCGGGCGCCTGCGCGGCGCGGTCTCCGGCAGCGCGGCGCTGGCCCCCGAGATCGGCTACTTCTTCCTCGGCGCCGGCGTGCCGATCCTGGAGGGCTACGGCCTGAGCGAGACCAGCGCCGGCTCCTGCGTCAACCGCAAGGAGGACGTGCGGATCGGCACGGTCGGCCGCGCCCTGCCGGGCACCGAGGTGCGGATCGCCGAGGACGGCGAGATCCTGCTGCGCGGCCCGGGCGTCATGCGCGGCTACCACAACCTGCCGGAGAAGACCGCCGAGGTGCTGGAGCCGGACGGCTGGTTCCACACCGAGGACATCGGCGAGCTCACCGCCGACGGCTTCCTACGGATCACCGACCGCAAGAAGGACCTGTTCAAGACCTCCGGCGGCAAGTACGTCGCGCCGAGCGAGGTCGAGGGCAAGTTCAAGGCGGTGTGCCCGTTCGTCAGCAACATCCTGGTGATCGGCAACGGCCGCAACTTCTGCACCGCGCTGATCGGCCTGGACGAGGCCGTGATCATGCCGTGGGCCGCCGAGCACGGCCTGGCCGGCAAGTCCTACGCCGAGGTGACCGCCGACCCGCAGGTCCACGAGCTGATCGAGGGCTTCGTGAAGAAGCTCAACGGCGACCTCCAGCGCTGGCAGACGATCAAGAAGTTCCACCTGCTGCCGCGCGACCTCGACATCGAGCACGGCGAGCTCACCCCGAGCCTGAAGATCAAGCGCCCGGTGGTCGAGCGGACCTACGCGGACGCCGTGACCGCGATGTACGCGGGGGCCAACGAGGCCTGAGCCGCCCCCGTCCCGTACGGCCCGCGGGTTCGCCCCGGCCGTACGGGACAATGGGGTCATGCCCTCCGCACTCCCCGACGGCGATCCGGTGCCGTCCGACGGTTCCCTGCCCGCGCACGCCCTCGACGGGCTCGGCACCCGGCCGTTCGGCTTCTACCTGCACGTGCCGTACTGCGCCAGCCGCTGCGGCTACTGCGACTTCAACACGTACACCGCCACCGAGCTCCGCTCCTCGGGCGCGGTCGCCTCGCAGGAGACGTACGCCGACAACGTGATCGCGGAGATCCGGCTCGCCCGTCGCGTCCTGGGCGACACGGACCTCCCGGTGGAGACGGTCTTCCTCGGCGGCGGCACCCCGACGCTGCTGCCCGCCCGCGACCTGGTGCGGATGCTCGCCGCGATCCGCGACGAGTTCGGGCTCGCCGACGGCGCCGAGGTGACCACCGAGGCCAACCCGGAGTCCGTCGGCCCGGCCTACCTCGCCGAGCTGCGCGAGGGCGGCTACAACCGGATCTCCTTCGGCATGCAGAGCGCCCGCCCGCACGTGCTGCAGCTGCTCGACCGCCACCACACCCCGGGCCGCCCCGAGGCCTGCGTGGCCGAGGCCCGCGCGGCCGGCTTCGAGCACGTCAACCTCGACCTCATCTACGGCACCCCCGGCGAGTCCGACGACGACTGGCGGGCCTCCCTGGACGCCGCCATCGGCGCCGGGCCCGACCACGTGTCCGCCTACTCGCTGATCGTCGAGGAGGGCACCCGCCTCGCCGCCCGCGTCAAGCGCGGCGAGCTCCCGATGATCGACGACGACGTCCACGCCGACCGCTACCTGATCGCCGAGCGGGCGCTCGCCGCCGCCGGCTACCACTGGTACGAGGTCTCCAACTGGGCCACCACCCCCGAGGGCCGCTGCCGCCACAACGAGCTGTACTGGACCGGCGCCGACTGGTGGGGCGCCGGCCCCGGCGCCCACAGCCACGTCGGCGGCGTCCGCTGGTGGAACGCCAAGCACCCCGCCGCCTACGCCCGGGCGCTGGCCGAAGGCCGCACCCCCGCCCTGGCCCGCGAGGTGCTGACGGACGAGGACCGCCGCGTCGAGCGCATCCTCCTCGAACTGCGCCTCGCCGAGGGCATCCCGCTCACGCTCCTCACCGACACGGCCCGCGAGGCGGCCGCCGAGGCGCTCGCGAGCGGCCTCCTCGCCCCCGACACCTACGCCGGGGGCCGCGCCACCCTCACCCTCCAGGGCCGTCTCCTGGCGGACGCGGTCGTGCGTGACCTGGTGGACTGAGCCGACCTCTAGGGTGTTCGCGTGACTACTCCAAGTGCGCGAGTGTGGGGGGTTCTGGAGAGCCTTGAGATCCCGGAAGGTGTTCGCGCCGAGCTCATCTTCGGGGAGATCTTGCTGTCCTTGAGCTCCGACCTGACGACCAATCTCATCGTCGAGTCCCTGATCCATCAGATCCCCGCCGAGAGGTGGCATCGCTGGACCAGGCAGGATGTCTCCTGTGGTGGTGGCAGTCGATTGCAGCCGGATCTCGTGGTGTTCGAGAGAGGGGCTGCCGAAGCGACTGTGCCGGTGGCGACGGTGGAGGTGGTCTCGAAGACCAGTGCGCTCCGCGATTACCGGACCAAGCGCGAGCTCTACGCCGAGGGCACGATCCCCGTCTACCTGATCGTCGACCCGATCAAGGCCGTCTGTGTGCTGCTCACCGAACCCACCCGGGCGAGCGCCTCGGGTCTGCCGGATTACGTCTCCGAGCGGACCACCAAGTTCGGCGAGCCCATTCCGGTGCATCTGCTGGGCGTCACGCTCGACACCTCGGAGTTCCAGACCTACGCCTGACCCGGGAGGGTCGCGAAGTCGATCAACTCTTCCACCCTGCCCAGGAGTTCGGGCTCCAGGTCCTTGTAGGAGTTCACCTTCGACAGGATGTGCTTCCACGCCGCCGGGGTGTCGACGGGCCAGCCCAGGCGGCGGCAGACGCCTTCCTTCCACACCTCGCCGCGGGGGACCGTCGGCCAGGCCGGGATGCCGACCGAAGACGGCTTCACCGCCTGCCAGATGTCGATGTAGGGGTGGCCGACGACCAGCACGTCCTCGCCGGTGACCCGGGCGGCGATGCGGTGCTCCTTGGTGCCCGGCAGCAGGTGGTCGACCAGGACGCCGAGGCGGCGGCCGGGGCCCGGGGCGAAGTCGGCGACGATCGCGGGCAGGTCGTCCACGCCCTCCAGGTACTCGACCACGACGCCCTCGATCCGCAGGTCGTCGCCCCAGACCCGCTCGACCAGTTCGGCGTCGTGCCGGCCCTCGACGTAGATGCGGGACTCGCGCGCCACCCGGGCGCGGGCGCCGGGGACGGCGACCGAACCGGAGGCGGTGCGGGCCGGGGCGCGGACGGGGGCCGGGCCGGACGGCCGGACCAGGGTGACGACCCTGCCCTCCAGCAGGAAGCCGCGCGGCACCATCGGGAACACCCGGTGCTTGCCGAAACGGTCCTCCAGGGTGACGGTGAACCCCTCCGCCGTCTTCTCGCAGCGCACCACCGCCCCGCAGAAGCCGGTCGCCGCCTCCTCGACCACGAGGTCCCGCTCGGCGGGCACCTCCGGGGCGGGTGCCTGCTTCTTCCACGGCGGGGTCAGGTCGGGTCCGTACTGGCGGCTGCGCATGCCGGCGAGTCTACGGACGGCCCGTCAGAGCCCGGGCGCGCCCCACACCGGGAACCAGCGGCCGAGGTCCTTCTCCAGCCGCAGGTCGTTCGCCAGCATCGCGTTGATCTGCAGCTCCAGCGGGCTGTTGCGCCGCTCCCCGCCGCCGGGCATCGGCGCGAACGGGTAGAACGTGCCGCGCTTGTACAGGTAGACCAGCGCCAGCGACTGCCCCTCCCCGTTCCGGAAGCCCACCAGCGAGCAGAGCAGCTGCGGCCCGAAGCCGTTCGCCTCCAGCTCGCTGTTGACCGCGTGCAGGTCGTTCACCAGCTCCGGCAGTTCCTCCGCGGTGTGCCGGGCGAGCAGCCACGAGTAGCCGTAGCCGTCCTTGGAGGCCTCCACCGGGACGCCGCCGCGCTCGGTGTCGGCGTCGAGCAGCGCCCGCACCTGCTGCTCGACCTGGACGAACGCGGCGCCCTCGACGGCCGCGAAGCACACCGAGCCGAGCCCGGTGGGCAGGAACCCGGCGCCGGCCTCCAGGGTGAGCGCGGCCGAGGGGACGCCGAACAGCTGGTCGAGGTCGGGCTTGACGGGCTTGGTGCGGCCGAACAGGGCGTCCAGGATTCCCACGGCGGTCCCTTCAGGCGGGTCGGCGGGTCGGCGGGTCGGCGGGTCGGCGGGGCTCAGCGGCCCAGCTGGGCGGAGATCTTCGCCAGCTGCTCCAGCCGCTTCTCCAGCGTCGGGTGGGTGGAGAGCAGCTGGGAGGCCGTCTCCTTGGCGCTCAGCGCCGGGGCGAAGTAGAAGGCGTTGTAGGGCTGGGCCTGGCGCAGGTCCTTGGACGGGATCGCGGCGATCTGCCCGGTGACCTTGGTGAGCGCCGACGCGAGCGCGCTGGGCCGGCCGGTGAGCTGGGCGGCGGCGCGGTCGGCGGCGAGCTCGCGGTAGCGCGACAGCAGCCGCGTGAGCAGGAAGCTGATCGCGTAGACGACGATGGACACCAGCGGGATGATCAGCGCCGCGATCGCCGCGTTCTGGTCGTTGTTGTTGCGCCCGCCGCCGATGAACCCGCCGTACATGGCGATCCTGGTCATCGCCCCGGCGAGGACGCCGAGGAACCCGGCGATCGTCATCACGGCGACGTCCCGGTGGGCGACGTGCGAGAGCTCGTGCGCGAGGACGCCCTCCAGCTCCTCGGGCTCCAGCCGGCGCAGCAGGCCGGTGGTGACGCACACGACGGCGTTCTGCGGGTTGCGGCCGGTGGCGAAGGCGTTCGGCATGTCGCTGTCGGCGACCGCCACCCTGGGCTTGGGCATGTCGGCGAGCGCGCAGAGCCGGTCGACGGTGCCGTGCAACTGCGGGTACTGCTCGGGGGACACCGGGCGGGCGCCCATGGCCCGTTCGGTGATCTTGTCGCTGAACCAGAACTGGGCCACGAACAGCCCGCCGGAGATCAGCACGATCAGGGGCCAGGCGCCGCGCAGCAGCACGATCAGCAGGCCGGTGAATCCGACGTACAACAGCCCGATCACGAACATGGTCCCGACCATCCGGCCGGTCAGGCCGCGGTCGGGCGCGAATCGGGTGTGCTGGGCCGAGCTCGACATCGCTTGCTCCTCCGTTCGCCGTCCGCTATCGATGCTGCCACCCGGACGGCCGCGGGGCACCACCCCCGCGCCGGGAACTGCGGGCAGGATCACCCCCGCTGCGCCGTTCCTGCCGTCGGACCCGGGCCGTACACTGGCAGGTAGGGTTCTGGCACTCGTGCGCTCAGAGTGCCAAACCCGGGCCTTCCAGGCCCGCATCAGCTCGATACGTCACAACGGACAACGTGCGAAGACGGAGGTGCGTGCCCCATGGCCGGTGAGGTCCGCCAGCTCGACGACCGCAAGCTCGCCGTGCTGCGCGCGATCGTCCAGGACTACGTGGGCACCGAGGAGCCGGTCGGCTCGAAGGCCCTGGTGGAGCGGCACAACCTCGGGGTCTCCCCGGCCACCGTCCGCAACGACATGGCGGCGCTGGAGGAGGAGGGGTACATCCACCAGCCGCACACCAGCGCCGGGCGCATCCCCACCGACAAGGGGTACCGGCTGTTCGTCGACCGGCTCGCCGAGGTCAAGCCGATGAGCGCGCCCGAGCGGCGCGCGATCCGGCACTTCCTGGAGGGCGCGGTCGACCTGGACGACACCGTCGCACGCACCGTGCGGCTGCTCGCCCAGCTCACCCGGCAGGTCGCCGTCGTGCAGTACCCCTCGCTGAGCCGCTCCACCGTGCGGCACATCGAACTCGTCGCGCTCGCCCCGGCCAAGGTGATGCTGGTCCTGATCACCAACACCGGCCGGGTCGAGCAGCGGATGGTGGACTGCCCGGGCACCGTCGGCGAGACGGCCTTGTCGGACCTGCGGGCCCGGATCAACGCGCGGGCCGTCGGCCAGCGCCTGCCGGACGTCCCGGCGGCGCTGGAGGAGCTGCCCGCGATGTTCGAACAGGTCGACCGGCCGACCGTCACCACGGTCCTGGCGACGCTGTTCGAGGCGCTCGCCGAGCAGAACGAGGAGCGGATCATGCTGGCCGGCACGGCCAACCTGACCCGCTTCGGCCACGACTTCCCGCTCACCATCCAGCCGGTCCTGGAGGCCCTGGAGGAGCAGGTCGTCCTGCTCCGCCTCCTGGGTGAGACCACGGACGCGGCGATGACGGTCCGGATCGGCCGGGAGAACGCCTACGAGGGGCTGAATTCCACCTCGGTGGTGTCCGTCGGCTACGGTTCGGGCGACGAGAGCGTGGCCAAACTGGGTGTGATCGGTCCGACCCGGATGGACTATCCGGGCACAATGGGGGCGGTGCGAGCGGTGGCGCGGTACGTGGGTCAGATCCTGGCCGAGTCGTAGCAATCAGCCACCGCTGGACAGACCAGCGGTGGTGCCCTGTCGCAGCACTACTACAGGCGGAACAAGCGGAGCATTAGGTGGCCACGGACTACTACGCGGTACTCGGCGTCCGACGGGATGCGGGGCAGGACGAGATCAAGAAGGCGTTCCGGCGCCTGGCACGCGAACTGCACCCGGACGTCAACCCGGACCCGAAGACGCAGGAGCGGTTCAAGGAGATCAACGCCGCCTACGAGGTGCTCTCCGACCCGCAGAAGCGGCAGGTCTACGACCTCGGCGGCGACCCGCTCTCGCCGGGCGGCGGCGGTGGCGCGGGCGGCTTCGGCGCCGGCGCGGCCGGTTTCGGCTTCTCCGACATCATGGACGCCTTCTTCGGCGCCGCGGCCGGCCAGCGGGGCCCGCGCTCGCGCACCCGCCGCGGGCAGGACGCCATGATCCGGCTGGAGATCACCCTGGAGGAGGCCGCGTTCGGCACCACCAAGGAGCTCCAGGTCGACACGGCCGTCACCTGCACCACGTGCAGCGGGGAGGGCGCCGCGCCCGGCACCTCCGCGCAGACCTGTGACATGTGTCGCGGCAAGGGCGAGGTCTCCCAGGTCACCCGGTCCTTCCTGGGCCAGGTCATGACCTCCCGCCCCTGCCCGCAGTGCCAGGGCTTCGGCACCGTCGTGCCGACCCCGTGCCCGGAGTGCGCCGGCGACGGCCGGGTCCGCGCCCGCCGCACCCTGACCGTCAAGATCCCGGCCGGTGTCGACAACGGCACCCGGATCCAGCTGGCCGGCGAGGGCGAGGTCGGCCCCGGCGGCGGCCCGGCCGGCGACCTGTACGTCGAGATCGCCGAGACCACGCACACCGTCTTCCAGCGGCGCGGGGACGACCTGCACTGCACCGTCACCATCCCGATGACGGCCGCCTCGCTCGGCACCCAGGTGCCGCTGCAGACCCTGGACGGGCTGGAGGAGGTCGACATCCGGCCCGGCACCCAGTCCGGCCAGTCGATCCCGCTGCACGGCCGCGGCATCACCCACCTGCGCGGGGGCGGCCGGGGCGACCTGATAGTGCACGTCGAGGTGCAGACGCCCACCAAGCTCGACGCCGAGCAGGAGGAGCTGCTGCGCCGTCTCGCGGTGCTGCGCGGCGAGGAGCGCCCGTCCGGCCAGTTCGCGCCGGGCCAGCAGGGCCTGTTCTCGCGTCTGAAGGACGCGTTCAACGGCCGCTAGCCGTCCGCGGAGGGGTGCCGGGGCCTCGCCCCGGCACCCCTTTCGCGTTCCGTCCCCCCTGGTCGCGGGCCCTGGCCGTGGTTGCCGGCCCGGGCCGCAGGTCCCACCCCGGAAAGGTTCCCCCTCATGACCGCCCCCGTGTTCGTCGTAGAGACCGAGCGGATCGCCGCCGCCGCGCCCGGGGCCGTGGTGCGGCTGGACGGGCCGGAGGGGCGCCACGCGGCCGCGGTGAAGCGGCTGACGGCGGGCGAGGCGGTCACCCTGGCCGACGGGCTGGGGCTCGGCGTGGACGGGACGGTCGCCGAGGTGCTCGGCAAGGACGCGATCGACGTCACGGTGGCCGCCGTGCGCCGCGAGCCGGAGCCGGCGCCGCGGATCGTCGTCGTCCAGGCGCTGCCCAAGGGCGACCGCGGCGAGCTGGCCGTGGAGACCATGACCGAGGTCGGCGTGGACGTCGTGATCCCGTGGGCCGCCTCGCGCTGCATCACCCAGTGGAAGGGCGAGCGCGGCGCCAAGGCGCTCGCCAAGTGGCGCGCCACCGCCCGGGAGGCGGGCAAGCAGTCCCGCCGGCTGCGCTTCCCCGAGGTGCGGGACCTGATGACGACCCGCCAGCTGACCCCCGTCCTGGCCGGCGCCGCGTTCGCCGCGGTGCTGCACGAGGAGGGCTCCGAGCCGCTGGCCGCCGCCGCGCTGCCGGCCGCCGGGGACGTCGTCCTGGTGGTCGGCCCCGAGGGCGGCGTCTCCCCGGAGGAGCTGGCCGCCTTCGCCGAGGCGGGCGCGAAGCCGCACCGGCTCGGCCCGTCGGTGCTGCGCACCTCGACGGCCGGCGTGGCCGCCGGGGCGCTGCTGCTCGGGCGCACGGGGCGCTGGGCCTGACGGCCCCTGCGTTCGGGGGCCGCCCGGATCCCGCCCGGTTTTCGCCCGGTTCCCACTCGGATTCCGTCCGGATCCCGCCCGGTCTCACCCGGGTGGAGTCGGGTAAAAGCGGCCCGCCCCGTCCGCGTACGTGCCTACGCTGGCGGCGTGACGGAACCCCTCAGCAACCCTGTCGGCGCATACCTGCGCCACCCGCATCTGCACGGTGACCTGGTCACCTTCGTCGCCGAGAACGACGTCTGGCTCGCCCCTCTGGACGGTGGCCGGGCCTGGCGGCTGACGGCCGATCACCTGCCCGTCCACCACCCGCGGTTCTCCCCGGACGGGCGGCACATCGCCTACACCTCCGCCCGGGACGGCGCGCCCGAGGTGCACGTCGTGCCGGTGGACGGCGGCCCGTCGCGGCGTCTGACCCACTGGGGCAGCGGCCAGACCCAGCTACAGGGGTGGACCGCCGACGGCCGTCCGATCGCCACCACCACCGCCGGGCAGGCCACCCTGCGCCGCACCTGGGCGCACGCGGTGCCGCTGGACGGCGGCGAGCCGGTGCGGCTGCCGTACGGGCCGGTCGGCGGGCTGGCCTTCGAGCCGGACGGCGACCGGGTGCTGCTGGGCACCGTCAACAACCGCGAACCGGCCTGGTGGAAGCGCTACCGGGGCGGCCGGGCGGGCAAGCTGTGGATCGGCCGGGACGAGTTCGTCCGGATCCACGAGGACCTCGACGGGCAGCTCTCCTCGCCGCTGTGGGTGGCCGGCGCGGACGGCTCGCGGATCGCGTTCCTGTCCGACCACGAGGGCGTCGGCGAGCTCTACTCCAGCCTTCCGGACGGCACCGGCCTGCGCCGCCACACCACCTCCCCGGACGGCTTCTACGCCCGCAACGCCGCGACCGACGGCACCCGGGTGGTCTGGCACCGGGCCGGCGACCTGTGGCTCCTGGAGGACCTGGCCGAGGGCGCCGAGCCGCGCCGCCTGGACGTCCGGCTGGCCGGGCCGCGCACCGGCCGCCGCCCGCGCCCGGTGCACGCCGCGCACTGGCTGGAGACCGTCGCCCCGGACCGCACCGGCCGGGCCAGCGCCGTCGTGGTGCGCGGGAGCGTGCACTGGCTGACCCACCGCGAGGGCCCGGCCCGGGTGCTGGACGAGACGCCGGGCGTGCGCGGCCGGCTGGCCCGCGTGGTGCCGGGCGAGGACGGCGCGCAGGGCGTGCTGTGGGTGTCGGACGCCGGGGGCGAGGACGGGCTGGAGTTCGCCCCCGCCGTCCACGGCGCCGAGCGCCGCCGGCTGGCCGCCGGACAGCTCGGCCGGGTCAACTCGCTGATGGTCTCCCCGGACGGCAAGCAGGCGGCGCTCGGCGTGCACGACGGCCGGGTGCTGCTGGTGACGCTCGCCGACGGCGCCGTGCACGAGCTGGCCCGCAGCACCGACGGCGAGGTCAGCGGCCTGGTGTTCAGCCCGGACTCCGCGTGGCTGGCCTGGTCGCGCCCGGTGCCGGGCAGCGGGGCGTGGTCGCTGCGCCAGATCGTGCTGGCGAACCTGGCCACCCGGACGGTCGGCGAGGTCACCCAGCAGCGCTTCGTCGACACCGCGCCGGCCTTCACCGCGGACGGCCGCTACCTGGCCTTCCTGTCGGTGCGCAACTTCGACCCGGTCTACGACTCGCACGTCTTCGACCTGTCCTTCCCCAACGGCTGCCGCCCGTACCTGATCACGCTGGCCGCCGACACGCCGTCCCCGTTCGGCCCGCAGCGGGCCGGGCGCCCGCTCGGCGGGGAGGACGAGGAGCCGCGCGGCAAGAAGGGCGACGGCGAGGAGGGCGGCGCCGACGCCGCGCCGGTGACCAGGGTCGACCTGGACGGCATCGCCGACCGGATCGTCCCCTTCCCGGTGGAGGGCGGCCGCTTCGGCGCGCTCAAGGCGGGCAAGGACGGCGTGCTGTGGACGCGCCTGCCGCTGCTCGGCGAACTCGGCGACGAGGCGGCCTCGCTGGAGGACGAACGGCCCCGGGCCACGCTGGAGCGCTTCGACCTCAAGAAGCGCCGGGCCGAGCCGCTCGTGCACGGCCTGGACTGGTTCGCGGTCAGCGGGGACGGCAGCCGGCTGGCGGTCGTGGACGAGGGCGAGCTGCGGATCCTCCCGGCCGACCACAAGGCGGGCGACGAGGACGAGACGGCCGTCGACCTCGCCCGGCTGCGGGTGACGGTCGACCCGGCCGCCGAGTGGCGCCAGATGTACGCCGAGAACGGCCGGCTGATGCGCGACAACTTCTGGCGCCCGGACCTCTCCGGCGTCGACTGGGACGGCGTCCTGGAGCGCTACCGCCCGCTGGTCGAACGGGTCGGCTCGCACGACGACCTGGTCGACCTGCTCTGGGAGGTGCACGGCGAACTCGCCACCTCGCACGCCTACGTCATGCCCTACGGCCTGCACACCGAGCCCGCGCGGCGCCAGGGCCTGCTCGGCGCCGACCTGGTCAAGGACGGGGACCTCTGGCGGATCGCCCGGATCCTGCCCGGCGAGTCCTCCGACCCCCGGGCCCGCTCGCCGCTCGCCGCGCCCGGCGCCGCGATCCGCCCCGGGGACGCCGTCCTCGCCGTCAACGGCCGCCCGGTGGACCCGGTCACCGGCCCGGCGCCGCTGCTGGCCGGGACCGCCGGGCAGCCCGTCGAGCTCACCGTGGCCGGCAAGGACGGCACCGACCAGCGCCACCCGGTGGTCGTCCCGCTCGCCGACGAGGAGGCGCTGCGCTACCACGACTGGGTGGCCGGGCGCCGGGCCGAGACCCGCGAGCTGTCCGGCGGGCGGCTCGGCTACCTGCACATCCCGGACATGCAGAGCGCCGGCTGGGCCCAGCTCCACCGCGACCTGCGCTCCGAGATGGCCAAGGAGGGCGTGATCGTCGACATCCGGGAGAACCGGGGTGGCCACACCTCCCAGCTGGTGATCGAGAAGCTGGCCCGCCGGATCGTCGGCTGGAACGTCGCCCGGGACATCACCAGCTCGCAGCCCTACCCCGGGGACGCCCCGCGCGGACCGGTCGTCGCGCTCGCCGACGAGTACTCCGGTTCGGACGGCGACATCGTCAACGCCGCGATCCAGGCGCTGGGGCTCGGCCCGGTGGTCGGCACCCGGACGTGGGGCGGGGTGATCGGCATCGACAGCCGCTACCACCTGGTCGACGGCACCCTGGTCACCCAGCCCAAGTACTCGTTCTGGCTGGAGAACTACGGCTGGGGCGTGGAGAACCACGGCGTCGACCCGGACGTCGAGGTGCCGATCGCGCCGCACGAGTGGGCCGCGGGCGAGGACCCGCAGCTGGCCGCCGGCGTGCGCATCGCGCTGGCCGCGCTCGCCGAGGCGCCGGCCCGGACGGCGCCGCCGCTGCCCTGGCAGTAGGGGCGGGTCCGGAGCGGGAAGTCGGGTGGGCCGACTTCCCGCTCCGGGCGGTGAGTAGGATGCGGGGCTGATCTTGCTCGACAGCTCTACGGGGGAGCACATGGCACAGGGCTATCCATCACCGCAGCAGTACGGCCAGAACCCTTACGCACAGCCGCAGCCGCCGCAGCAGGCGTACCCGGCGCAGGGGTACCCGCCGAATCCGTACGGGCAGCAGCAGCCGCCGCCGCAGCAGTACCAGCAGCCGCAGCAGTACCAGCAGCCCCAGCCGCAGTACGGTCAGAATCCGTACCCGCCGCACGGGCAGAACCCGTACCCGGCGCACGGCCAGCCGTACCAGCCGCAGCCGGCCCAACAGCCGCAGCCCGCGCAGCCGTACGCGGCCCACGGGCAGGGGTTCGACGCCGCCACCGCGGCGCCCACGCCGCCGGAGACCAGCAACTACCGGCGCTTTCCGGCCATCCTGATCGACTTCCTGGTCGCCGTCGGCCCGGCCTTCGCCGTCGCGAACAAGGCCGGCCACGCGGGCAAGCACGGCGCGGTCGCCGGCGTGCCGTGGATCGTCGGCCTGCTGGCCACCGGCCTCGTCCTGTCGTTCGTCAACCAGGTGCTGCTCGCCCGCCTCACCGGCTTCAGCGTCGGCAAGGGCGTCATGGCGCTGCGGGTGATCCGCCGCAAGCGCGTCATGCACCCCAACACCTGGCGGCTCACCCGGCGTTGGCTGATCGGCTTCGTCGTCCTGCTGGTCAGCTGGCTCAGCGAGGAGTTCGAGGGCGAGGGCGACATCGTCGGCGTGCGGATCGTGCGCTGGAAGCACCTGCGGGAGTACGAGCAGGCCACCGGGCGGCTCGGCTAGGCTGCGGCCGTACGGCCCCAGCGCAGACGAAGCACGACCCCGAACGCGATCCCGAGGAGAATCCGATGGCCGGCGAGCCGCAGCCCGACTGCCTGTTCTGCAAGATCGTGGCGGGCGAAATCCCGGCCACGGTGGTGCGCAAGACCGAGCGCGTCCTCGCCTTCCGCGACATCGCCCCGAAGGCGCCGGTGCACGTCCTCGTCATCCCGCACGTCCACTACCCGAACGCCGCCGCGCTGGCCGCCGCCGAGCCGGAGATCGCCGGCGAACTCCTCGCCGAGGCGGGCCTGGTGGCCAGGGACGAGGGCGTCGAGGACTACCGGCTGATCTTCAACACCGGCGCCGGCGCGGGGCAGACCGTCTTCCACGCGCACGTGCACGTGCTCGGCGGCAAGCCGATGACCGAGAGCATGGTCTGACCTACGTGTCGCAGCGCGAACTCGTCGTCCTCGGCACCGCCAGCCAGGTGCCCACCCGGCACCGCAACCACAACGGCTACCTCCTGCGCTGGGACGGCGAGGGACTGCTGTTCGACCCCGGCGAGGGCACCCAGCGGCAGATGCTGCACGCCGGGGTCTCGGCCACCCAGATCACCCGGATCGCCGTGACCCACTTCCACGGCGACCACTGCCTGGGCCTCGCCGGGGTGATCCAGCGGATCAACCTGGACCGCGTCCCGCACCCGGTCGACGTCTACTTCCCCGCCTCCGGCGAGGTCTACTTCGAGCGGCTGCGGCACGCCACCGCCTACCACGAGACGGCGGTGCTGCGCCCGCGCCCGATCGACGAGCCGGGACCGCTGCCCGCGCCCGGCGCGCGCTTCGCGCTGGACGCGGTGCGCCTCTCGCACCCGGTGGAGTCCTTCGGCTACCGGCTGTCCGAGCCGGACGGCCGCCGCCTGGTGCCCGAACGGCTCGCCGCCCTCGGCATCCGGGGCCCGGCGGTCGGCCGGCTGCAGCACGATGGCGCGATCGAGGCGGACGGCCGGACGGTCACCCTGGACGAGGTCAGCGAGCCCAGGCTCGGCCAGAAGTTCGCGTTCGTGATGGACACCCGGCTCTGCGAGGGCGTCCACGAACTGGCCGAGGGTGCCGACCTGCTGGTCGTCGAGTCCACCTTCACCGACGCCGACGCCCACCTCGCCGAGGACCACGGCCACCTCACCGCCGGGCAGGCCGCCAAGGCCGCCGCCGAGGCCGGTGTGCGCACCCTCGTGCTGACCCACTTCTCCCAGCGCTACCCCGACCTCGGCCAGCACCTGGCCGACGCCCGCAAGCACTTCG
The DNA here is from genome assembly GCF_042887925.1 of Kitasatospora sp. NPDC057904. Lineage (NCBI taxonomy): Bacteria > Bacillati > Actinomycetota > Actinomycetes > Kitasatosporales > Streptomycetaceae > Kitasatospora > Kitasatospora sp. NPDC057904. Next base: position 307,834 of record NZ_JBHVOL010000009.1, on the reverse strand, counting down.
ACGGCGAACTGGTGCTCGCCGGCGACCTCGCCCGGGTGCCCGTCCCGCCGCGGCGGCTGCCCTGAGCGTCCGCCTTCGCGCTCGCGGAACCCGTGGTGAGGCCGGGAGCGCCGAAAAGGGCTCGCGCCGTCCCCCGATCTGCCGCAGCATCGTCGGGTGCGGCCCCGCCGCCCGCCGCGGCGATCACGCTCGCGGCGTACCCTGGTGCCCCGGAGACACCGAGCGGCACACGACACCACGGATGGGATGAGGCAGGCCCCAGCGCCGACCTATGAGTGACACATCGCAGACCCGTACCAATGGTCAGTCGCGCCCCGAACCGGCCGACGACGGCCGCGTCAGCGCCCGGATCGTCATCCCCGAGAAGCACCCGATGGTCACCCTGCTCGGCACGGCGGACTCGCTGCTGCGCGTGATCGAGCAGGGCTTCCCCGCCGCCGACATCCACGTCCGCGGCAACGAGGTGACCGCCACCGGGGCGCCCGCCGAGGTCGGCCTCGTGCAGAAGCTCTTCAACGAGATGATGCTGGTGCTGCGCACCGGCCAGCCCCTCACGGAGGACTCCGTGGAGCGTTCCATCGCCATGCTCCGCAGCCAGGAGGAGGACCCGGACAGCCCGGCGCCGTCCCAGGTGTTCACCGCGAACATCCTGTCCAACCGCGGCCGCACGATCCGCCCCAAGACCCTCAACCAGCAGCGCTACGTCGACGCGATCGACCGGCACACGATCGTCTTCGGCCTCGGCCCGGCCGGCACCGGCAAGACCTACCTCGCGATGGCCAAGGCCGTCCAGGCCCTGCAGGCCAAGGAGGTCAACCGGATCATCCTGACCCGCCCGGCCGTCGAGGCGGGGGAGCGGCTGGGCTTCCTGCCCGGCACCCTCTACGAGAAGATCGACCCGTACCTGCGCCCGCTGTACGACGCGCTGCACGACATGATGGACCCGGACTCCATCCCGCGCCTGATGGCGGCCGGCACCATCGAGGTCGCCCCGCTCGCCTACATGCGCGGCCGGACCCTCAACGACGCCTTCATCATCCTGGACGAGGCCCAGAACACCTCGCCCGAGCAGATGAAGATGTTCCTCACCCGCCTCGGTTTCAACTCCCGGGTGGTGGTCACCGGCGACACCAGCCAGATCGACCTCCCGGGCGGCACCCGCAGCGGTCTCAAGGTCGTCCAGGAGATCCTGGCCGACGTGCCCGACATCCACTTCTCCGTCCTCACCAGCACCGACGTGGTCCGCCACAAGCTGGTCGGCCGGATCGTGGACGCGTACGAACGCTGGGACGCCCGGCAGGAGGCCGAGGACAACGCCCCGGCCGCCCGCAAGCCCGCCCAGCGGCGCGCGGCGAGCAAGGCCACGGCGCCCCGCGCACCCCGACAGTCCCATCGCACCGAAAGCTGAGCGAACAGCCCGTCATGTCGATCGACATCGCCAACGAGTCCGGTTGGGACGCCGACGAGGAAGCCATCCTCGACGTCGCCCGCTTCGCCCTGGACAAGATGCGGATCCACCCGCAGTCCGAACTGTCCGTGATCCTGGTGGACGGCGCGGCGATGGAGGAGCTGCACATCCAGTGGATGGACCTCCCCGGACCCACCGACGTGATGTCCTTCCCCATGGACGAGCTGCGCCCCGGCAAGGAGGGCGAGGAGCTGCCGCAGGGCCTGCTCGGCGACATCGTGCTCTGCCCCGAGGTCGCCGAGCAGCAGGGCAAGGCGGCCCCGTCCAAGCACTCGATGGACGAGGAGCTCCAGCTGCTCACCGTCCACGGCGTGCTGCACGTGCTCGGCTACGACCACGAGGAGCCCGAGGAGGAGGAAGAGATGTTCGCCCTCCAGAAGCGGATCCTCGACGACTGGCGGGCCGGTCGCGGGCTCGGCGGCCTCTCGCCGGCCCCCACCACCCACTGAGCGCGGAGCCCGAACTCCTGTGAGTGGTGAGAGTACGAGCTTCATCCTCGGTGCCGTGCTGCTCGTCGTGCTCGGCTGGCTGGCCGCGTGCGCCGAGGCGGGCATCTCCCGGGTGTCCCGGTTCCGGGCCGAGGAGGCCGTCCGCTCCGGGCGGCGCGGCTCGGCCCGGCTGCTGACCGTCGCCTCCGACCCGATCCGCTACCTCAACCTGGCCACCCTGATCCGGGTGGCCAGCGAGATGGCGGCGGCCGTCCTGGTCACCGTGGTGTGCGTGCGCAACGTGGCCCCGACCTGGCAGGCCGTGCTGCTCGCCTTCGGCGTGATGGTGCTGGTGTCGTTCGTCGCGGTGGGCGTCTCGCCGCGCACGATCGGGCGCCAGCACCCGCTGACCACGGCGACTGCGGCCTCCTTCGTGCTGCTGCCGCTGGCCGCCGTGCTCGGCCCGATCCCGCGGCTGCTGATCCTGCTCGGCAACGCGCTGACCCCGGGCAAGGGCTACCGCGAGGGGCCGTTCGCCTCCGAGGCGGAGCTGCGCGCCCTCGTCGACCTCGCCGAGAAGGACGACCTGATCGAGGACGAGGAGCGCCGCATGGTGCACTCGGTCTTCGAGCTGGGCGACACCATCGTCCGCGAGGTCATGGTGCCGCGCACCGACCTGGTGATGATCGAGCGGCACAAGACCGTCCGGCAGGCGCTGACGCTGGCGCTGCGCTCGGGCTTCTCGCGCATCCCGGTGGTCGGCGACAACGAGGACGACGTCGTCGGCATCGTCTATCTGAAGGACCTCGTCCGGCGCACCCACATCAACCGGGAGGCCGAGTCGGAGGAGGTCGGCGCGGTGATGCGCCCGGCCGTCTTCGTCCCGGACTCCAAGCCGGCCGGCGACCTGCTGCGCGAGATGCAGCAGCGCCGCTCGCACGTGGCGATCGTGATCGACGAGTACGGCGGCACGGCCGGCCTGGTCACCATCGAGGACGTCCTGGAGGAGATCGTCGGCGAGATCACCGACGAGTACGACCGGGAGATCGCGCCCGTGGAGGACCTCGGCGACGGCTCCTACCGGATCACCGCCCGCCTCCTGGTCGAGGACCTCGGCGAACTCTTCGGCATCGAGCTGGAGGACGAGGACGTCGAGACCGTCGGCGGCCTGCTCGCCAAACACCTCGGCCGCGTCCCGATCCCCGGCTCCGCCTGCGAGATCCCGCTGCCCGAACCCGCCGACACCGGCCTGACCGGCATCCTGCTGACCGCCGAGTCCTCCGCCGGCCGCCGCAACCGCATCGGCTCGATGGTCGCCACCCCCGTCCGCCGGGCCGACGACCCCTCGGACGACCAGGGCGAGTAGCCGCGAGTAGCGGCGGCGGGGCGGCGGAGCGACCATGGAGGGCATGACGCATCAACTTCGCGCGGAGTACGGCCCGCAAGGGGCGGCGGGCGGGGTCAAGGTCTGGCACGTGGTCCGGGACGGCGACCTCGCGATGGCGCTGTGCGGCCGGACCATGGCGGACGAGGCCGAGACCCGGCCCGAGCAGGAATGGGGCACCGGGTTGCGCTGCTGTCAGCAGTGCGGCTCGCTCTACATGCACGAGGTCCCGCACATGCAGGGGAGCCATCCCTACAGCTAGGCCGGGTGCCGCCCGGCCGGCCCATGGTGGAGGTCGCCATGAAGCTGCAAGACGAACTGCCCGTCGACTCGAAGCTCGCCACCGTGTGGCGGGCCGGGGCGGGGCTCGGGGGGATCTTCCTGATCGTGTTCGGGTGCCTCGGCCTGGCCGACCACCCGGGGTTCCTCGCGACGCACGGTGACCGCGTCGCCGGGCTGTCGACCAACGGGGCGCTGAGCATCCTGTCCATCGTGGTGGGCGCGATCCTGGTGGTGGGGGCGGTGATCGGCGGGAACTTCGCGTCGAACCTGAACATGGTGGTCGGCGTGCTGTTCGTCCTGTCCGGGTTCTACGGGCTGACGGTGCTCGGCCGGCCGGACGCCAACATCCTCAACTTCCGGATGTCGAACGTGCTGTTCGCCTTCGTGTTCGGGACCGTCGTGACGACGTTCGGGATGTACGGACGGGTGAGCAGCCACCTGCCGCACGACAACCCGTTCTGGCGCGGGCGCATCGAGCGGGAGACGCCGCTGCCGTCCGGTCCGAAGACCTTCGTCAAGGTCCTCAACCCGAACCCGGGACCGACCCAGCCGGTCGGCCACTGAGGGCCGCCCCGGGCCCCGCGGGCCGGTCGGCGCCTATGCTCGGCGCATGAGTGACAACGTCGAGCTCGACCCCGAAGACAAGAAGATCATCACCCTGGCCCGCTCGGCCCGCGCCCGCAACGGCGTCCCCGAGGGGGCCGCGGTGCGTGACGAGACCGGGCGGACGTACGTGGCCGGGACGGTCGCGCTGGAGTCGCTGCGGCTGAGCGCGCTGCAGACGGCCGTCGCGATGGCGGTGGCCAGCGGGGCGAAGTCGCTGGAGGCGGCGGCCGTGGTGAGCGAGGCGGAGCGGCCGGCCGAGGCCGACCTGGCGGCCGTGCGGGACCTCGGCGGGGCCGGGACGCCACTGCTGCTGGCCGGTCCGGACGGGACGCTCCGGGTGGCGGTCAAGGCCTCCTGAGGGGCGTTCTCGCGCGTTCCCGACGCGTCGGTGGCCCGGCGGAACGTTCCTGCGTTCAGCAGATAATCTCACCGGAGGGGAATCGGTGAGGGGGCTGGGGACATGGGCACGGTGGCGTTCTTCGCCGGGCTGCTGCTGTTCGTGATGGGGATGGGCAAGTGGCAGGAGACCGGCTCGCCCTGGTGGCTCGGGGGCTCGCTGGCCTTCCTCCTGCTGCTGATCGTCGCCGCGCTGACCTCGCGCGGCGGCGGTTCCAAGGGCTGACCGCGCGGCCGGGTCGGCCGGCTCCCGGTGATCAGGGAGAATGGAGCGCATGAGTGCCCCTTCCTCCCCGTACCGATCCGGATTCGCGTGCTTCGTCGGCCGGCCCAACGCGGGCAAGTCGACCCTGACCAACGCCCTGGTGGGGACGAAGGTCGCGATCACCTCCGACCGTCCGCAGACCACCCGGCACACCGTGCGCGGCATCGTCCACCGCCCGGACGCCCAGCTCGTCCTGGTGGACACCCCCGGTCTGCACAAGCCCCGCACCCTGCTCGGCGAGCGCCTCAACGACCTGGTCCGCTCCACCTGGGCCGAGGTCGACGTGATCGGCTTCTGCCTGCCCGCCGACCAGAAGCTCGGCCCCGGCGACAAGTTCATCGCCAAGGAGCTCGCCGAGATCAAGAAGACCCCCAAGGTCGCCATCGTCACCAAGACCGACCTGGTCGACTCCAAGCGGCTGGCCGAGCAGCTGATCGCCGTCCACCAGCTCGGCGTCGAGCTGGGCATCGAGTGGGCCGAGATCATCCCGGTCTCGGCGGTGGGCGACAAGCAGGTGGAGCTGGTCGCCGACCTGATCACCAAGCTGCTGCCGGAGGGCATGCCGCTGTACCCGGACGGCGACCTCACCGACGAGCCCGAGCAGATCATGGTCGCCGAGCTGATCCGCGAGGCCGCCCTGGAGGGCGTGCGGGACGAGCTGCCGCACTCGCTGGCCGTCGTGGTCGAGGAGATGCTGCCGCGCGAGGGCCGCCCGGCGGACCGTCCGCTGCTGGACATCCACGCGAACGTCTACATCGAGCGGCAGAGCCAGAAGGCGATCGTCATCGGCGCCAAGGGCGCGCGGCTCAAGCACGTCGGCACGACGGCCCGCAAGCACATCGAGGCGCTGCTCGGCACGCCGGTCTTCCTCGACCTGCACGTCAAGGTGGCCAAGGACTGGCAGCGCGACCCGAAGCAGCTGCGCAAGCTCGGGTTCTGACCGGCCGCGGGGCCGGGTGCCGCGCGGGGGCGGGTGCCCGGGGAACGTCCTACGCGCCCTCGCGCAGCACCAGCGACACCAGCTCGCGCTGCGAGTCGGTGAGCTTCGGGTCGGCGCAGTGGACCGTGCGGCCGTCGACGGTGATCTCGTAGTGGAAGCCGTCCGGCACCCCGTACGACGGGGCCCGCAGCCCGCCCGCGACGGCCTCGCGGGCGAGCGCGTGGACGTGCGGGGCGTCCGTACGGTCGGTGGTGTCGAGCTCCGCGCGGCGGACGATTCCCGCGAGGCCGCCGGTCCGGGTCACCTGGATACGCATGGTGGCCATGGTGCTACGTAGGGATGGGTTTTTGCCGGGCTTTTCCCGGACCGTGACCTTAAGCCCGGCTCAACCTGGTCTCGGCCGGTCCCGAACTCCCGCTCCCCGGCCCGGGGAACGGGAGTTCGGGGGCCGGGGTGCCGTCAGCCGGGGCTGACGCCGACCTGCGCCCACGCGGCCGTCACGGTGTCCGCGATCGAACTCCGGTCGGGGTAACGGGCCTTGGCGGCGGCCACGGTGGCCCGGGCGAAGGCGGTGAAGTCGGCGTCGGCGGGCAGCCGGCGGCCGGTCAGCGCGTCGTACCAGATCCGTCCGGCGCACTCCCAGGCCGAGCCGCCGAGCGCGGTGGCCAGCAGGTAGAACGCGTGGTTGGGGATGCCGGAGTTGATGTGCACGCCGCCGTTGTCCCCGGCGGTCTGCACGTAGTCCCGCATGTGCGCCGGCTGCGGGTCCTTGCCGAGGCGCGGGTCGTCGTAGGCGGTGCCGGGCGCCTTCATCGAGCGCAGCGCGACGCCCTGCACGCCGGGGACGAGCAGGCCGGCGCCGATCAGCCAGTCGGCGTCGGCCGCGCCCTGGCGCAGCGCGTACTGCTTGACCAGCGAGCCGAAGACGTCGGAGACCGACTCGTTGAGCGCCCCCGGCTGGTCCCGGTACTCCAGGCCGGCGGTGAACTGGGTGACGCCGTGGGTGAGTTCGTGGCCGATGACGTCGATGCAGGCGGTGAAGTCGCCGAACACCTCGCCGTCGCCGTCGCCGAAGACCATCCGCCTGCCGTTCCAGAACGCGTTGTCGTAGTCCTGGCCGTAGTGCACCGTCGCGTCCAGCCGCAGCCCGCGGCCGTCGACGGAGCGGCGGCCGAAGGCGTCGGCGTACAGCGCGAAGGTCGCGCCGAGGCCGTCGTAGGCGTGGTCGACGGACCGGTCGGCGACCGGGGCCTGGCCCTCGGTGCGGACGGTCCGTCCGGGCAGCCGCTCGCTGTGGCCGGTGTCGGCGATCACCCGGCTGAGCCCGGTGGCACCCGGGCCGGCGGGGCCGGCGGGGGCGGCCGGGGGAGCGGCGTGGCGGGTCGAGCGGTGGGCGGCGTCGAGGAGCAGGGAGCGGGCGGCGGGCTCGTGACCGGCCTCGGCGAGGTGGTCGAGGACGTACGGCGGAACGATGGTGCACAGCGGCGGCGCGGCAGTCATGTGGCCCAGAGTGAGGCCTCGATGACCGGTTGTCACCGGCGCGCGCGCAAGCGGAGGCGCCGGTGCCGCCGTCTCAAGGAGTGGGAAGGTTGCCCGGATCACTTCGGGGGCGCACGTGCCTCGGTTACGCTGGGGATCATCATGCGCAACGGGCTGCTTCTTCTTAGCTGCCGCGTCGAGGGCCTGTAGTCCACTGGGGCCGGCTCCCTCGCCGCGGGGATCGAGCTGTGCGCGTCATCCGGCGGTCCAACGGCGGATCGTGAGCGGCAGCAGGCCGGCCAGTCGGTGTTTTCCCCCCTTTCACAGGACCCGACCAGCCCCGCACCCACAGGAAGCCGAGAGCCGTTCCATGACCGAGCAGACCTCCGCCGCGCCCATCCCCGCCGGCCGGGCCTTCGTCGACCGTCCCACCCCGATCACCGCCGCGAGCGTGCGCCAGCAGCCGTCCGGCATGCGCCACGGGCGCTACCTGCCGTTCGGCACGGTCGACCTGCCCGACCGCACCTGGCCGGACAAGGTGATCACCAAGGCGCCGCGCTGGCTGTCCACCGACCTGCGGGACGGCAACCAGGCGCTGATCGACCCGATGTCGCCGGCCCGCAAGCGCAAGATGTTCGACCTGCTGGTCTCGATGGGCTACAAGGAGATCGAGGTCGGCTTCCCGTCCTCCGGGGCCACCGACCACGCCTTCGTACGGTCGCTGATCGAGGAGGGGGCGATCCCCGAGGACGTCACCATCTCGGTGCTGACGCAGGCCCGCGAGGAGCTGATCGAGAAGACCGTCGAGTCGCTGGTCGGCGCCCCGCGCGCGACCGTCCACCTGTACAACGCGACCGCGCCGCTCTTCCGCCGGGTGGTGTTCCGCAACGACATGGCGGCCACCAAGGCGATCGCCACCGACGGCACCCGGCTGGTGATGGAGTACGCGGAGAAGCTGCTGGGCGAGGACACCGTCTTCGGCTACCAGTACTCGCCGGAGATCTTCGTCGACACCGAGCTGGACTTCGCGCTGGAGGTCTGCGAGGCGGTCATGGACGTCTGGCAGCCGGGCGAGGGCCGCGAGATCATCCTGAACCTGCCGGCCACCATCGAGCGGGCCACCCCGAACGTCCAGGCCGACCAGTTCGAGTGGCTGTCGCGCAACCTGTCGCGCCGCGAGTTCGTCTGTCTGTCGGTGCACCCGCACAACGACCGCGGCACCGCCGTCGCCTCCGCCGAACTGGCCTACATGGCCGGTGCGGACCGCATCGAGGGCTGCCTGTTCGGCCAGGGCGAGCGGACCGGCAACGTCGACCTGGTGACCCTGGGCATGAACCTGTTCTCGCAGGGCGTCGACCCGCAGATCGACTTCTCCGACATCGACGAGGTGCGCCGCACCGCCGAGTACTGCAACCAGATGGAGGTGCACCCGCGCCACCCGTACGCCGGCGACCTGGTCTACACCTCCTTCTCGGGCTCGCACCAGGACGCCATCAAGAAGGGCTTCGACGCCCTGGAGGCGGACGCGAAGGCGGCGGGCGTGCCGGTGGCGGAGCACACCTGGGGCGTGCCGTACCTGCCGATCGACCCGAAGGACGTCGGCCGCACCTACGAGGCGGTCATCCGGGTCAACAGCCAGTCCGGCAAGGGCGGTGTCGCGTACGTCCTGAAGAACGACCACAAGCTGGACCTGCCGCGCCGCATGCAGATCGAGTTCTCCCGGATCATCCAGGCCAAGACCGACGCCGAGGGCGGCGAGGTCACCCCGGCCGAGATCTGGCGGGTCTTCGAGGACGAGTACCTGCCGACCACGGACAACCCGTGGGGCCGGATCACGCTGAGCGGTTCGCGCACCCTGACCACCGAGGACGGCCGGGACGCGCTGATCGCCGGGGCCGTGGTGGACGGCGTGCCGGTCACCCTGACCGGTGTCGGCAACGGCCCGGTCTCCGCGTTCGCCGACGCGCTGGGCCGGATCGACGTGGACGTGCGCGTCCTGGACTACTCCGAGCACGCGCTGAGCGAGGGCGGCGACGCCCAGGCCGCCGCGTACGTCGAGTGCGCGGTGGACGGCAAGGTGCTGTGGGGCGTGGGCATCGACGCCAACACCGTGCTGGCGTCCCTGAAGGCGATGATCAGCGCCGTCAACCGGGCGCAGCGCGGGTAGTTCGTACGAGTGGCACGCACGGAGGGCCGTCCTGCGGGGCGGCCCTCGGCGTTGCCCGCCCCGACTGTGTCCTGGGCCACATTTTTTCGCTCCGGAAGGCGTTCGGGGTACTGACACCCGCCTCCGGGCGTGGCAACATCGATCCACCGGAAAGCCGGGTCGGTGGGACGGCCTCGGTGTCCGGTCGCGTGACCTGCCCATAGTTGTGCAGGCCGCCTGCCATGTCTGGGGAGTGGCGCCGTGACCAGCTTGTGGGGTGTTCGCCCGAGGTGGCGGACCGACGTTCTCGGTGACTTCTTCTGCCCGGGCTGCGGCGGGGACCGCAACTACCGCCGGCAGCACGGCCGGCGGTGGCTGCGGCTGCTGGGCACCCCGGTGCTCCCGCTCGGACCGGTGATCGGCAGCGTGCAGTGCACCGGCTGCGACGGCCGGTACGGGGTCGAGAGCCTCGAACAGCCCACCTGCGTCCGGCTCGGCGGCATGCTGCGGGACGCCCAGTACACGATCGCGCTGGCCCTGCTCGCGGCCGGCGGCACCGCCCACCGCGCGGCCCGCGAGGCCGCCTGCGCGGCGGTGCGCGAGGCCGGGTTCGAGGACTGCGGCGAGGCCCAGGTGCTGGCCGCGCTCGCCGCCCTGTCCGGGCTCGGCGGCGAACTCTACGACGCCCAGGACCTGGGGGCACCTCCCGGCCGGAGGCTGGGGGAGGCCGGCGGCCTCGCCGTGGAACTGCACGCGGTGCTCGAACCGCTCGCCCCGCACCTGGCGCACCAGGGCCGCGAGCGGCTGCTGCTCCAGGGCGCGGCGATCGCGCTCGCCGACGGGCGCTACCTGCCGCAGGAGCGGGAGGCGCTGGCCGCGGTCGGGCGCTGCCTGGACCTGCCCCAGACCCGGGTCTCGGCGCTGCTGGAGGCGGCCACCCGGGCGCCGTACTAGACCTGCTCTCTCCACACACTGCCGCAGAGCCATCACCAACCCCCACAAACGGGCCCGTCTCCCCCCTCCGGGCCCGCCGTGACCCGCACCGCACAGGTCCTCCCCCACGGCCTGGGTGCGGGCACACGGCTGCGCCCGGGTGGGCGACAATGGTGGGCATGGCGGAGCGAGCGAGTCATTGAACAGGTGCGAGTGGGCGAATGCCCCTGCCGAGCGTAGCGAGGCGGGCGCATGAGCTTGTTCCGGGACGACGGAGTGGTGCTGCGGGCGCAGAAGCTCGGCGAGGCCGACCGGATCATCACCCTGCTGACCCGCCAGCACGGCAAGGTGCGCGCGGTGGCGCGCGGGGTGCGCAAGACCAAGTCCAAGTTCGGCGCCCGGCTGGAGCCGTTCTCGCACGTGGACGTGCAGTTCTTCAGCCGGGGGAGTGAGCTGATCGGCCGCGGGTTGCCGCTGTGCACCCAGGTCGAGACGATCGCGCCGTACGGCGGTTCGATCGTCACCGACTACGGCCGGTACACCGCCGGGACGGCGATGCTGGAGACGGCCGAGCGCTTCGCCGAGAACGAGGGCGAGCCGGCCGTCCAGCAGTACCTGCTGCTCGTGGGGGGTCTGCGCACGCTCGCGGCCGGGCTGCACGAGTCGCACCTGGTGCTGGACGCCTTCCTGCTGCGCTCGCTCGCGGTGAACGGGTACGGCGCGAGCTTCACCGACTGCGCCAAGTGCGGGCTGGACGGGCCGAACCGTTTCTTCTCGCTCCCGGCGGGCGGGGTGCTGTGCGCGGACTGCCGAGTGCCCGGATGTGCCGTACCCTCCCCTGAGACACTGGTACTGCTCGGGGCGCTGCTGTCGGGCGACTGGCAGACGGCGGATTCCTGCGAGCCGCGGTACTGGCGGGAGGGCAGCGGCCTCGTCGCGGCCTATCTGCAGTGGCACCTGGAGCGGGGAATCCGCTCGATGAGATACGTGGAGAAGTGAGCACATGGCAGCGCGACGGCTCTTCGGCGGCGGCAAGCAGCGGGAGTACCTCCCCCCGACCCCGCACCCCAGCGGCGCCCGGCCCCCGAAGATCCCCGGCGAGCTGGTGCCGAACCACGTCGCCATCGTGATGGACGGCAACGGCCGCTGGGCCAAGGAGCGCGGGCTGCCGCGCACCGAGGGCCACAAGGTCGGCGAGGCGGTCGTGCTGGACGTGCTCAAGGGCGCGATCGAGCTCGGCGTGAAGAACATCTCGCTGTACGCGTTCTCCACCGAGAACTGGAAGCGCTCGCCCGACGAGGTGAAGTTCCTGATGAACTTCAACCGGGACGTCATCCACCGCCGCCGCGACGAGATGGACGCGATGGGCGTGCGGGTGCGCTGGGCCGGCCGGATGCCCAAGCTGTGGAAGAGCGTCGTCCAGGAGCTCAAGGTCGCCGAGGAGCAGACCAAGGACAACGACGCCGTCACGCTCTACATGTGCGTCAACTACGGCGGCCGGGCCGAACTGGCGGACGCGGCGCAGGCCATCGCGGCCGACGTCGCGTCCGGCAAGCTCGACCCGAAGAAGGTCGGCGAGAAGACCATCGCCAAGTACCTGTACCACCCGGACATGCCGGACGTGGACCTGTTCCTGCGCCCCAGCGGCGAGCAGCGCACCTCCAACTTCCTGCTCTGGCAGTCCGCTTACGCCGAGTTCGTGTTCCAGGACGTGCTCTGGCCGGACTTCGACCGCCGCGACCTGTGGCGTGCCTGCGAGCAGTACGCGATGCGCGACCGGCGCTTCGGCGGGGCCATCCCGAACGAGGTGCCCGCGCAGGGAGTCCCCGCGCAGCGCTGAGGACACGACGGAAGGGCCCGTGGGATCCGTTCCCACGGGCCTTTCCGTCGTTCCGTCAGGCGTGTGCGGCCCGTCAGGCCTTCTTGGCGCACTCCGCGCAGGTGCCGAAGATCTCCAGCGTGTGCGCGATGTCGCTGAACCCGTGCTCCGAGGCGACGGAGTTGGCCCACCGCTCCACCGCCGGGCCCTCGACCTCGACGGTCGCGCCGCAGTGCCGGCAGACCAGGTGGTGGTGGTGACCGCTGCTGCAGCGCCGGTACACCGCCTCGCCGTCGGCGGTGCGCAGCACGTCGACCTCGCCGGCGTCGGCGAGGGACTGGAGCGTGCGGTAGACCGTGGTCAGCCCGACGGAGTCTCCGCGGTGCTTGAGCATGTCGTGGAGCTCCTGCGCGCTGCGGAAGTCCTCGATCTCGTCCAGGGCCGCCGAGACGGCGGCACGCTGCCGGGTCGATCGGGCACGCGGCGACGGGCCGGCGGTGGTCACCGTGGGTCCTCCTGGGGTGGTGGGCGTCTCGCACCTCATTGTGCCAGCCCCGCCCGCCCCTCCGGCGTGCCCGCGTCAGAGGTGTTCGAAGAAGCCCGTCCGGGCAGTTGGACGTCGCACTCGCGCGGCCCCGGGTCGGCGCCCGCCCGGTGGCGGCGTCGGGCCAGCGGCGCGGCGATCGCGCTGAACACCGCGAAGACCGCGATGGCGAGCAGCACGATGGCCGGGCCGGAGGGCACGTCGAGCTGGTAGGAGCCGGTGACGCCGGCCAGCGAGACGACCACGCCGAGCGCGATCGAGGCCGCCTGGGTGGCGGCGAAGGAGCGGGTGAGCTGCTGGGCGGCCACCACCGGGACCACCATCAGGGCGCTGACCAGCAGCAGGCCGACGACCCGCATGGCGACGGTGACGGTGACCGCGGCCATGACCGCGAGCAGCAGGTTGAGCGTGCGCACCGGCAGGCCGGTGACCCGGGCGAAGTCCTCGTCCTGGCAGATCGCGAAGAGCTGGCGGCGCAGGCCGACGGTGACGGCGATGACCACCGCGCCGAGTGCGGCGATCGCGGCGAGGTCCGCGGGGGCGACGGTGAGGATGGAGCCCCACAGGTAGCTCTCCAGCGAGCCGGCCCCGGCCTGGGCGGAGAGCGAGACGAGGAGCTTGCCGCAGGCCATGCCGCCGTAGAAGAGCATCGCGAGGGCGATGTCGCCGCGCTGGTTGCCGCGCGAGCGGACGAGCTCCATGGTGACGGCGCCGAGCACGCAGACCAGGACGGCCATCCAGACCGGGCTGGTCTGGAAGATGAAGCCGAGTCCGACGCCGGTCATCGCGACGTGGCCCATGCCGTCGCCCATCAGGGCCTGGCGGCGCTGCACCAGGTAGATGCCGACGGCGGGGGCGGTGATCCCGACCAGTACGGCGGCGAGCAGGGCGCGCTGCATGAAGTCGTAGGAGAGCATCTCGGTCATGCGAGCAGCCTCGGCGGGGTGTGGTCGGCGTGCGGGTGGACGTGGTCGTGGCCGGGCAGGGCGTGCAGGCCGGTGTTTGGCACGGGCGGGCCGTCGTGCGCGACGCAGCCATCCCGGAGCACCACGGCGCGGTCGATCAGCGGCTCCAGCGGCCCGAGTTCGTGCAGGACGAGGAGCACGGAGGCGCCGCGGGCGACCTCGGCGCGCAGGGTGTCGGCGAGCACCTGCTGGCTGGCGGCGTCGACGCCGGCCATCGGCTCGTCCATGATCAGCAGGTCGGGGGAGCCGACCAGGGCGCGGGCGATGAGCACGCGCTGCTGCTGGCCGCCGGAGAGGTCGCCGACGCCGTCCCCGGCCCGGTCGAGCATGCCGACGGCGGCGAGCGCGCGGTCCACGGCGTCCCGGTCCCTGCGGCGGAACGGCAGCAGGCGGTGCTGCGGGAGCCGTCCGGTGGAGACGACCTCGCGCACCGTCGCCGGGACGCCGGAGGCGGCGGTGGTGCGCTGCGGGACGTACCCGATCCGGTGCCAGGCGCGGAACTTGGCGAAGGGGATGCCGAACAGCTCCAGCGCGCCCTGCTCCAGCGGGACGGAGCCGATCACGGTCTTGACGGTGGTCGACTTGCCGGAGCCGTTCGCGCCGAGCAGGGCGACGACCTCGCCGGGCTCGACCGTGAGGTCGATCCCGCGCAGCACCGGCCGGCCGCCGCGCGAGGCGACGGCGCTGTGGAGGCGGACGGCCGGGGGTATCGGGTGGTTCATCGGGGGTCCCGTCAGCTGGCGGTGGGCGCGGGGGTCGGGGCGGAGGTGGCCGGGGCGTCCGTCGTCGGGGCGGTGCCGGTCGGGGCGGCGGCAGGAGCTGCGCCCAGGGCGGCCTGGAGGTTGGCCAGGTTCTGCCGCATCACGCTCAGGTAGTCGTCCTTGGCCGGGTCCTTGACGCCCTCCAGCGGGTCCAGGACCGCGGTCTTGAGACCGAGGTCCTTGGCGACGGTGTTGGCGAGCTTGGGGTCGACGAGGGCCTCGAAGAAGATCGTGGTGACGCCGTTGTCCTTGGCGGCCTTCTGCACCGCGGCGAGGCGGGCCGGGGTGGGCTCGGACTCCGGGTCGACGCCGTTGATGGCGACCTGGGTGAGGCCGTAGTGGTCGGCGAGGTAGCCGAAGGCGGCGTGGCTGGTGACGAAGGTCCTGGTCCTGGCGTCCTTCAGCCCGGTCTGGAACTCCTTGTCCAGGGCGCCGAGCCGGTTGACGAGGTCGTCGGTGTTCTTCCGGTAGTCGTCCGCGTGGGCCGGGTCGGCCTTGGCGAAGGAGTCGCCGACGCTCTTGGCGATCGCCGCGTAGCGGGCCGGGTCGAGCCAGATGTGCGGGTCGCCGGCCGGGCCGTCGTGCTTGTGGCCGTCGCCCGCGGCGGTGTCCTCGTCGAGGTGGTGGTCGACCAGCGGGCTGGCGGCGGTGGCGTCGATCTTCGCCTTCGCGGAGGACTGGCCGACGGCCTGGTCGACGGTCGGCTGCAGGCCCTTGAGGTAGAGGATCGCGTCGGCCTTCTGGACGCTCGCGACCTGCTTGGCGGTGAGCTCCAGGTCGTGCGGCTCGACGCCAGGGGCGGTGAGGTCGGTGACCGCGACGTGGTCCTTGCCGATCTGCTGGGCGAGGAACTCCATCGGGTAGAAGGAGGCGACGACGTTCAGCTTGCCGTCCGCGTCCTTGGCGCTGCTGCTGCCGCCGCACGCGGTGAGCGTGAGCGCGGCGGCGATCGTGGTGGCGGCCAAGGCTATGGAGGTGCGAGCGTGTCGTCGGATCATCATGACAATCATTCTCATCTTGATTGGAAACGATTGTCAAATCACTCGGGTGGGTGAACGGCGGGTGACCGGCTCGGGTGGTGCGATGGGAATCAGTGGGGCCGGTCCGACGATACCGATTTGAACCCCGTACCCATGGGGCCGGTAATCTGAGGTATTCGGGTACGAGCAACCAGCCGTGCCCTGACCGTGCCTTACGTACTGAAGAGAGCACTGTGGCCGCCGACAAGATCGACACGATCGTCAGCCTGAGCAAGCGCCGTGGCTTCGTCTACCCCTGCAGCGAGATCTACGGCGGTACGCGTGCCGCCTGGGACTACGGGCCGCTGGGCGTCGAGCTCAAGGAGAACATCAAGCGCCAGTGGTGGCGCACGATGGTGCAGGCCCGTGAGGACGTCGTCGGACTGGACTCGTCGGTGATCCTCGCCCGCGAGGTGTGGGAGGCCTCCGGCCACGTCGCCACCTTCAACGACCCGCTGACCGAGTGCCTTTCCTGCCACAAGCGCCACCGCGCCGACCACCTTGAGGAGAAGTACGAGGCCAAGCACGGCTTCCCGCCGCCGAACGGCCTCAAGGACGTCAACTGCCCCGACTGCGGCACCAAGGGCCAGTTCACCGAGCCCAAGGACTTCTCGGGCATGCTGAAGACCCACCTCGGCGTCACCGAGGAGGCCAGCGGCCTGGCCTTCCTGCGCCCCGAGACCGCCCAGGGCATCTTCACCAACTTCAAGGCCGTCCAGACCACTTCGCGCAAGAAGCCGCCGTTCGGCATCGCCCAGACCGGCAAGAGCTTCCGCAACGAGATCACCCCCGGCAACTTCATCTTCCGCACCCGCGAGTTCGAGCAGATGGAGATGGAGTTCTTCGTCAAGCCGGGCGAGGACGAGCAGTGGCACGAGTACTGGCTCCAGCAGCGCTGGGACTGGTACGTCGGCCTCGGCCTGCGCACCGAGAACATGCGCTTCTTCGAGCACCCGAAGGAGAAGCTCTCCCACTACGCCAAGCGCACGGTGGACATCGAGTACCGCTTCAACTTCGGCGGTAGCGAGTTCTCCGAGCTCGAGGGCGTCGCCAACCGCACCGACTACGACCTGCGGGTGCACAGCGAGGCTTCCGGCCAGGACCTCAAGTACTTCGACCAGGAGAGCGGCGAGCGGTACTTCCCGTACGTCATCGAGCCGGCGGCCGGCCTCAACCGCGCCATGCTGGCCTTCCTGATCGACGCCTACTTCGAGGACGAGGCGCCCAACGCCAAGGGCGTCCTGGAGAAGCGCGTCGGCATGCGGCTCGACCCGCGCCTGGCCCCGGTCAAGGTCGCCGTCCTGCCGCTGTCGCGCAACGCCGAGCTGTCCCCGAAGGCCCGCGGCCTCGCCGCCGACCTGCGCACCGCGTGGAACGTCGAGTTCGACGACGCCGGCGCCATCGGCAAGCGCTACCGCCGCCAGGACGAGATCGGCACGCCGTTCTGCGTCACCGTCGACTTCGACACCCTTGAGGACAACGCGGTGACCGTGCGCGAGCGCGACACCATGGCGCAGGAGCGCGTCTCGCTCGACCAGGTCAAGTCGTACCTGGCCGCGCGCCTGATCGGCTGCTGAGGCCGCTCGCTCTCCGGGGAGCCCCCATTCGTCCTGCGGGACGGGCGGGGGCTTCCTCGCGTTCGGGCTCGGCGCCCTACCGCCGGCCCCAGCGGGAGCGGGCGGGCACGGCGGGTTCGGTCGGCAGGCCGGCCGCGCGGAGGGCGGCCAGGGTCGCGCGGTGCCTGGCCGGGTCGGCGTGCAGGGCGGACAGGAGCAGGTCGTAGAGGCCGCGGTGGTGGTCCAGCGAGGCCGCCAGCCGGACGAGTTCGACGGGCGGGCGGAGCGCGGCGAGCTCGTGCAGCAGCACGGCGGGCAGGGGCGCCGGGAGGTCCGTCGCGAGGGCCGCGAGGTCGGCCGTCGGGCGGCCTGCGGCCTGGCGCAGCAGCGTCCGGACGTCGTTGTGGCGGCCCGCCTGCCGGAGGCCGGCGGCGAGGACGGTCAGCTCGGGCGTCGGGGCGGAGCCCCACTCCCACAGGAGCGTGGCCCCGTCGGCGAGTTGGCCGGCGTGCTCCAGGGCCGCGAGGAGGGCGGGCAGGGCGGTGGCCGGGTAGCCCCAGAAGGCGTGGAACAATTCGGCCGCCTCGTCGGCGAGCCCCGCCTCGCGCAGTTCGGCGAGCACCGCGACGGCGTGCTCGGGGGCCGTGTGCGCGGCGCTGCGGGCGAGTTGCCGGGAGGCCTCGCCCGGGCCTCTTCGGGCCAGGAGGCCGGCGAGCTGGGCGGTCTCGTCCGGGGTGAGCCGGACGGCGGCCTGGGTCAGCAGGTCGGCCACCTCGGTGAGGGCACCGCTTCGGTGGAGCGTGGTCACCCGCCCCGCCAGCGCCCCGATGTCCGGGCGCGGCGGTGGCGGCTCCGGGGTGGCGAATTGCGGCGCCTGCGCCGGGTGCTGGCGCAGGTCGAACTCCAACTGCTGCAGCTGGTCGCTCAGTTGGATGCACCGGGCGCCCAGGCCCTCGCGCAGCGTGCGCGCCTGGGCGAGCTGCCGCATGAGCTCCCCGTCCGGCCACTGCCGGTCCGGGGAGGCCTGTATCGCCTCGGTGAGCCGTCGCTCGCGCTGCCCGGCGTACCGGCTGGCGCGGAGTAACTCGTCCAGCTCCGCGCGCAGTTCGTGAGCCTGCAGTTCGCTTTCTTGCGCGCTCGACCGCATGCGCATGATCGCCCCACCCTGTCCATCTGGTCCCTGACTGCGAGACATCCTGGTGTCGGAATGTGGCGGGGCGGTTACGGGGGCACGTCCAGCCGTCTCCGGCTGGTGTCAAGGAGCGCGCGGACGGCGGTCGTTGCGAGAAGTGCGCCGGTCGCGCTCCGGGGGAGGCGACCGGCCTCAGGCGGCGAGGGGCGACCGGCCTCAGGCGGTGAGGCGGGCGCGGGCCTCAGGCGGTGAGGCGGGCGCGGGCCTCCATGAGGGCGAAGCCGAGGAGGTTCTCCCCGCGCCACTCGGCCGGGCGTTCCGCGCGTTCGTCGTCGGCGGCGAGGCCGATGCCCCAGACGCGGTCGACCGGGCTGGCCTCGACGAGGACGCGGTTCGCGGTGCCGAGCAGGTAGCTGCGCAGGGCCTCGTCCTGGCCGAACTTCGCGACGTTGCCCGCCACGACGAGCTCGAAGCGCCCGGCCGTCCAGGTGGCCTCGTCGAAGTCCGCGACCAGTCGGCCGAGCTTCTTGGCCTCGGCGGGCGTGCGGGCCGCCAGGACGCGCCGCTCGATCGCGGCGTCCCCGAACATGCGGGCCTTGCCGGCCATCATCCAGTGCTCGGCGCTCGCGTACTCCACGCCGTCCACGGTGAACCGGCACGGCCACCACTGGCTCAGCGCGCCCTGCCCGATCGCGCCGTCCTGCCGGGCCCGGTGCCCCCAGAACATCAGCCACTTCGGCCGGGCGCCGGCGTCCACGAGCGCCGCCAGCTCCGTCCGGTCGCGGGTGTCGACCGGGTCCCCCATGTGCTCGTTGCTCATATCGTCATTCTGACACGAAGTCCCGGAGGCGGCGCAACCGTATTTCGATCGGACCCGGAGCAGCCTGGCGGGACAAGGCTGACCGGACGTCACCAAGGGGGCGCCGCCCGGCCTGTTGAGAGCTCCCACTAGCATGCGCCGCATGGGACCACTGCAGCCAGATCCAGCTGAACTCGTCGTCGGCCTCTTCTGCTTCTTCCTGATATTCGGCGTTCTCGGTGCGGTGCTGCTGCCGCGCATCGAGAAGAACCTCGCCGCCCGTGCGGACGCCATCGAGGGCGGGGCCGAGCGGGCGGAGGCCGCGCAGGCGGAGGCGCGGGCCGTCCACGACCAGCTCCAGGCCGAGCTCAGCGCGGCCCGGCACGAGGCCGCGGAGATCCGCCAGAACGCCGCCGAGGAGGGCGCGGCCCTGATCGCGGCGGTGCGCGCCGAGGGCCAGGCGCAGCGCGACGGCATCGTCGCGGCGGCCAAGGTGCAGCTGGAGGCCGACCGCGTGCTCGCGGAGGCCGCGCTCAAGGAGGACGTCATCGCCGTCGCCGTCGACCTGGCGGGCCGCGTGGTGGGCGAGCCGCTGGGCGACCTGCCGCGCACGCGCGCGATCGCCGACGAGTTCTTCGCCGAACTGGACGCCGAGCCGGCCGCCACCGCCTGAGCCCGCACTCGACTCCCCGAGGGCCCGGATCCCCGCGATCCGGGCCCTCGGCCGTTCTCCGGCGAGGAAACGGCGCGGGCCCCGCCACCGGTGCGTACCGGTTGCGGGGCCCGCGCCGACGGGCGTGACCCGGGGGCTCAGCCGATGGAGCGGGGGAGCCGGGTGGTCAGGTACAGGATGGTGAACGAGCCCAGGAGCTGGATCCCGAGGCACAGGGCGAGCGCCCGGTCCATGCCCAGGGAGGGCGCGAGGGACAGGTAGAGCGTGCCGAGGGTCGCGACGCCGAGGGCGAGGCTGGACTGCTGGCCGGTGGCGAGGACGCCGCTGCCGACGCCGGCCCGGGCGGCGGGCACCTTGGAGAGGACGACCCGGAAGAGCGGGGTGCCGATCAGGCCCTGGCCGATTCCGGCGAGCGCGACCCCGGGGGCCATCCGCAGCGGCGAGAAGCCGGCCCAGTCGGCGAGGACGGTGACGGCCAGGGTGGTGAGGCCGACGGCCTGGATGACGGCCCCGGCGGTGAGCACCCGGCTGCCGAACCGGCCGATCAGGCGCGGACCGGAGAGCGAGGCGGTGAAGTAGCCGACGGCCATCGGGACGAGCGCCCAGCCGGACGCGACCGGGCCGAGCGCCAGCCCCTGCTGCAGGGCGACGGCGATGACGAACATGAAGCCGCCGAAGCCCGCGAAGTAGGGCAGCGCGATGCCGAGGCCGCGGCGCATCTCGGGGATGCGCAGCAGGGTCGGCGGCACGAGCGGGGTGTCCCCGCGGCGCTCGGCGCGGATCTCGACCAGGGCGAACGCGACGGCGAAGACCGGGAACA
The DNA here is from genome assembly GCF_042887925.1 of Kitasatospora sp. NPDC057904. Classification (NCBI taxonomy): domain Bacteria; kingdom Bacillati; phylum Actinomycetota; class Actinomycetes; order Kitasatosporales; family Streptomycetaceae; genus Kitasatospora; species Kitasatospora sp. NPDC057904. The sequence continues at coordinate 287,419 of NZ_JBHVOL010000009.1, read as the reverse complement.
GGCCCAGCAGGACCCAGGACCACACCGGCCAGCCGGCCGCCCGGCCCTCCATCAGCGGGACGAGCAGGGACAGCAGGGTCGCGGTGAGCAGGACAGTGCCGGGCACGTCGACCCGGGCGGCCCGGGTGGCGCGGCTCTCCGGGACGTAGCGGACGGCGAGGACCAGCGCGAGCAGCGCGAACGGCACGTTCAGCAGGAAGACGGAGCGCCAGCCGGTGCCGAAGACGTCCGCCGCGATCAGCATGCCGCCGAGCACCTGCCCGATGACGACCGAGATGCCGCCGACGGCGCCGTAGACGCTGAGCGCCCGCCCGCGCCGGGCGCCGTCGGTCGCGGCGGTGATGGTGCCGAGGACCTGCGGGATCAGCAGCGCGGCCGAGGCGCCCTGGGCGGCGCGGGCGGCGACCAGGGACCACGCGCCCGGGGCGAGGCCGCAGGCGAGCGAGGTGAGGGCGAAGGCGGCGGCGCCCACGACGAACAGCCGGCGGCGGCCGAAGATGTCGCCGAGCCGTCCGCCGAGCACCAGCAGGACGGCGAAGGCGATGCCGTAGCCGGCGGCGACGAGCTCCAGGACGGCGGGCCCGGCGGCGAGGTCGTGGTCGATGGTGGGCAGGGCCACGTTGACGATGAAGAAGTCCAGCATCGGCAGGAAGGCGCCGAGCAGGACGGTGATCAGGCCGGCGGTGCCGAGGGACGGGGTGCGGGGAGCGGTCGCCGCGGTGCCGGGGGTGGTGGCGGTGCGGACGGGGGCGGGAGCGACGGCGAGTTGTTGGGTCACGGGTCATACGATCCGCCCGGCCGTAGCCTGGTACCAGAGTGTGCTTATCCAGGTATAAGAAGTACCTGGCAACAGGATCCGCGGTGTCGCATCCTAGAACACATGAGCCTGACGACCGCCGCCGCGCACGCGCCCACCGCGGGGGGCTCCTCCGCGCACACCCGGACGGTGGCGCCCGCTGCAGCTCCCGCCGCGACGCCCGCAGACGCCCGCCGCCACGACCTCGCCGCCTTCCTCCGCAGCCGCCGCGAACGCCTCTCGCCCGAGCAGGTCGGCCTTCCGCCCACCGGCCGCCGCCGCACGCCGGGGCTGCGCCGCGAGGAGGTCGCGCAGCTCGCCGCCGTCGGCGTCACCTGGTACACGTGGCTGGAGCAGGGCCGGGACATCCAGGTCTCCACCCAGGTGCTGGACGCCGTCTCCCGCGCGCTGCTCCTGGACCCGAGCGAGCGCGCGCACCTGTTCACGCTGGCCGGCGCGGAGGACCCGGCGCCGGTGCTGGAGTGCCCGACGGTCACCCCGGGCGTGCGCCTGGTGCTGGAGCAGATGTCGCCCCACCCGGCGGCGGTGTTCAACACCCGCTACGACATCCTCGCGTACAACGCCCAGTACACCGCCATCGTCGGCGACCTCGACGCGCTGCCGCCCGAGGACCGCAACCTCATGTGGCTGGCGTTCACGCCCTCGCGCTTCCGCGAGGTGCTCGTCGACTACGAGACCGAACGCGACGTGATCGTGGCCCGCTTCCGCGCGGCGATGGCCGACCACGGTTCGGATCCGAGCTGGAAGTCGCTGGTCACCCGGCTGCAGAAGGCCTCGCCCGACTTCGAGGCCGCCTGGCGGCGGCACGACGTGGCCAGGCCGGGCAACGGCGTCAAGCGGTTCCTGGTGCCCGGCGTCGGGATGCTCTACTGCGAGTACACCAACTTCTGGCTGGGCCCCCGGATGGGATCGCGCATGATCACCTACACCCCGCGCGACGAGCGGACCCGCGAGCTGATGAACCTCCTGCCGAACAAGCTCTAGCGGGCCGCGGCGCGCCGCCCGAGCAGCAGGCACACGGCGGCGAGCGGCAGTTCGACGCAGCCCGCCATGACCAGCGCCGCGAGCACCGCGTGGCCGGGCCCGGCGAAGGCGACGTCCACCAGCGCGTCCCCGGCGAGCAGCAGCGCGACCGCCCCGCCCGCCCAGCGGGCGCCGGCGCTGCGCCGCCGCACGGCCGCATCGAGCGTGAGCAGGGCGGCGAACTCCAGCAGGTCCAGGACGACCCACGGCGTCTCGTGGCAGACCGCGAGCACCGCGAGCCACGGCAGCAGCGCGACGGCGGCCAGCGCGGGCAGCCGCTCGAAGCGGCCCGGCCGCACCAGGCGGTCGAGCCGGTCCAGCGCGCCGGGACGGATGGACGGGACGAACGGACCGGCGGCCGGACGCCCGGTCAGCACCGCGGTGCTCACTTCGCACCCCCGGCGGCCGCCCGGACCCGCACCCGCTCCAGCCCCAGCCGCTCGACCCGGCCCGCCGACGCGCCCGCGGCCGGAGCCGTGACCGCGACCCCGGTGAACGGCCCCTCGGCCCAGGCGAGCCAGAACTGTCCGCCCACCGCGACGACTTCACCCGCCACGGCGGCCCGCGGCCCGCGCAGCCACCCGCCGCCGGTGAACACCACCGCCGGAGCTGCGCCGCCAGCCGCCAGCCGCCCCCACGCGAGCACGCGGGACACCCGGCCGCCGTCCGCCGTCCGCCGCGCCCCGCGCAGCAGCTGCGGCGTGAGCCGGGCGGCGACCAGGACGTCGGCCAGCTCGCCGTGCTCGTACACCTCCAGCGCGGCCCGGCCGCGGCCGGCGCGCACGCTGCGCACCGACCACGGCCCGGGCCCGGCCGGCAGCGTCCCGTCCGGCTCCGGCGCGCGGCGGAGCGCGTCCCCGGGAACACCCCCGTGATTCCCGGGGACGGGCCGCCCGTGCGGCGGAGTGGCTTCGTCCGATGCGGTGCTCGTCATGTCCCCAAGCCTTCCGCCGAGGCCACCCCGCTGTCGGTAGTGCCCCACCCCGAACCGGGGGTGTACCTAGCTACACCCCGGTTCTGCACACCCCTTCATGGCGCCCGGCGATCATGGGCCTCTACGCTGTCGGCCATGCCCTCCACCACGCTGCGCCGAGCGCTCGTCAGGAGCCTGCGGCGGCCTCCGTGGTCGGCGGCGGCCTGGCGGGACACCCGCCTCATAGCCGCCGGGATCCCGCTGGCCGCACCGGTCTGGCTGGCCGTCACCGAGCCGACGCTGCTGTTCCCGGTCACGGCCCTGGTCGTGGTCCTCGCCCGCCCGCTCACCGCCGCCCAGCGCGGCCGGCTGCGCGCCCTCGCCGGGGTGGACGTGCCGCCCCCGCCCGGCGCGACCCGCCGGGGCCGCCCGCTGACCTACCTGAGCACCGGGGTGAACTGGCGTCAGATCGGCTACCACCTGCTCGTCGGCCCGCTCCTGGCGCTCGCCTCGCTGTGCGTCGTCTGGTGCTGGGGCGCCGGCCTGGTGCTGGCCACCCTGTACGGCTGGGTGTGGATGATGCCGGTCGACACCCCGCTGCGCTGGGAACTGGCCGGCACGGACGTGGCGCTCACCGCCGCCGGCGTGCTGCTGCTGGCCGCGTCACCCTGGCTGGCCGCGCTGGCCGCCTGGCTGGAGACCGGCGCCGCGCAGAAGCTGCTCGGCCCGAACCGGGCCGAGGCGCTGGAGCGCCGGGTCGAGGAGATCGCCGAGAGCCGGGCCGGCCTGGTCGACGCGGTCGACGCCGAGCGCCGCCGGATCGAGCGCGACCTGCACGACGGCGCCCAGCAGCGCCTCACCTCCCTCGCGATGAACCTCGGCCTGGCCCGCCGCACCCTCAAGGACGTCCCGCCGGACGCCATGGCGGTCATCGTCGCCGCGCACGAGGAGGCGCAGGCGGCCATCGACGAGCTGCGCGACCTGGTCCGCGGCCTGCACCCGGCAGTCCTGGAGGACCGCGGCCTGGACGCGGCGCTGTCCGGGATCGCCGCCCGGGCCCCGCTGCCGGTGCGCCTGGACGTCGAACTGGCCGAGCGGATCGCCCCGACGGTCGAGGCGGTCGCCTACTTCACCGTCTCCGAGGCGCTCACCAACGTGGCCAAGCACGCCCGCGCCACGAGCGTCGACGTGTCGGTGCGGACGGCCGGGGGCAGGCTGCGCCTGGTCGTCAGCGACGACGGCGTCGGCGGCGCCGATCCGACGCGCGGCAGCGGGCTCACCGGTCTGCGCCAGCGCGCTGCCTCCGTCGACGGCACGCTGTCCGTTCTGAGCCCCCTCGGGGGCCCCACCACACTCACCGTGGAGTTGCCGTGCGCGCTGTGATCGCCGAGGACTCGGTCCTGCTGAGGGTCGGGCTGGTCAAGCTGCTGGAGGCGGTGAGCTTCGAGGTCGTGGCCGAGGTCGGCGACGCCGAAGCCCTGCTGATCGCCGTCGAGGAGCACCGTCCCGACGTGGTGGTCGCGGACGTCCGGATGCCGCCGGGCTTCCACGACGAGGGCGTGAAGGCCGCGATGGTCATCCGCCGGCAGTGGCCGGAGGTGGCCGTCCTGCTGCTCTCCCAGTTCGTCGAGGAGCGCTACGCCGCCGACCTGCTGTCCACCAACACCAGCGGCGTCGGCTACCTGCTCAAGCAGCGGGTGGCCAACGTGGACGACTTCCTCGACGCGCTCCAGCGGGTCGCCGCGGGCGGCACCGCGCTGGACCCGGAGGTCGTCGCCCAGCTGCTGGTGCGCCGCCACCGGGACCCGCTGGAGAAGCTGACCCCGCGCGAGCGGGACGTCCTCGCCCTGATGGCGGAGGGCCGCTCCAACGCCGCGATCGCCGCGTCCCTGGTGGTCAGCGACAGCGCGGTGGCCAAGCACATCAACTCGATCTTCACCAAGCTCGACCTCCCGCCGGCCGACGACAGCCACCGCCGGGTGATGGCCGTGCTGCGCTTCCTGGAGGTCGGGTAGCCATGGCGGACGCTACGGGGGAGGCCCGGCCCGCCGGGCCGCGCGGGGTGCCGGGGCGGGCGGCGACGTGGCGGATCATCGGCTCGCTCAGCCTCGCGTTCCTGCTGGTCACGGCCGTGTCGCAGACCCTCGGCCTGGTGGCGCGCCAGCAGAAGACCGAGCAGAAGACGTACGACCACGTCGTCGTCCGCAAGCTCCAGCTGGCCACGGGCAGTGCGTCCGTGCAGGTCAGGGCGGGCAAGGACGACCGGGTCGTGGTCCGCAGGAACCTGAACTACACGTTCCGCGCGCCGCAGGTCTCGACCGTGATCGAGGGCGACGTCCTGGTCGTCGGCGTGTCCTGCCGGCAGCCGCTGCCGTTCCTCAGCTGCGGCGCCGAGATCGAGCTGGAAGTGCCGCAGGGCACCGGGGTGACCGGCTCGGTGGACTCGGGCAGCGTCGACGTGGCCGACCTGAGCGGCGAGGTCAGGCTGGACGCGACCTCCGGGGCGCTGTACCTGCGCCGCCTCTCCGGCGAGGTCCACACCCGGACCACCTCGGGCATGGTGCAGGGCACGGAGCTCGGCTCGGGCCGGGTGGAGGCGAGCAGCACCTCGGGCTCCGTGGAACTGGACTTCGTCAGGGCCCCGCACGCGGTGGACGTGAGCACCACCTCCGGCTCGGCGACGATGACGCTCCCGAAGGGCAGCCGGTACGCCTTCAGCGGGCAGGTCGGCTCGGGCAGCCGCAGCGTCGACCCGAACCTGTCCGACGCCTCCAGCCCGGACAGCCTCCGGGCCTCGGTCGCGTCGGGCTCGCTGCGGATCGGCTACCGGGAGGACGGCCGAAGCGGGTGAGCCGGGTGGGGGACAATGGAGAGTCCCGTCCCCTGCTCCCGAGGTCAGCCGCGCATGACAGCCACGCCCGCACCCACCGCGACCAGCACCGACTTCGCGCCGCTGGACATCGGCCCGATCCAGGTGTGGCCGCCCGTCGTGCTGGCGCCGATGGCCGGCATCACCAACGCGCCGTTCCGCACCCTGTGCCGGGAGCAGAGCGGCGGCAAGGGCCTGTACGTCTCGGAGATGATCACCACCCGGGCGCTGGTCGAGCGCAACGCCAAGACCATGCAGCTGATCAAGTTCGACCCGAGCGAGAAGCCGCGCTCGATCCAGCTGTACGGCGTGGACCCGGTGACGGTCGGCAAGGCCGCCCGGATGATCTCGGACGAGGGCCTGGCCGACCACATCGACCTCAACTTCGGCTGCCCCGTCCCCAAGGTGACCCGCAAGGGCGGCGGCTCGGCGCTGCCGTACAAGCGCAACCTGCTGCGCGAGATCCTGCGCGAGGCCGTCGCCAACGCGGGCGCCCTGCCGGTGACCATGAAGATGCGCAAGGGCATCGACGACGACCACCTCACGTACCTGGACGCCGGCCGGATCGGCGCCGAGGAGGGCGTGGCGGCGATCGCCCTGCACGGGCGCACCGCCGCCCAGCACTACGGCGGGACGGCCGACTGGTCGGCGATCGCCCGGCTGCGCGAGTCCGTGCCGGCGCACGTCCCGGTGCTGGGCAACGGCGACATCTGGTCGGCGGACGACGCGCTGCGGATGATGCGCGAGACCGGCTGCGACGGCGTCGTGGTGGGCCGCGGCTGCCTCGGCCGTCCGTGGCTGTTCCGCGACCTCGTCTCGATCTTCGAGGGCGACGTCGACTACGCCCGCCCGGACTTCGGCTACGTCGCCGCGGCGATGGTCCGGCACGCGCAGCTGCTCGGCGAGTGGCTGGGCGACGAGGCGCGCGGAGTGATCGACTTCCGTAAGCACGTCGCCTGGTACACCAAGGGCTTCTCGGTCGGTTCCGAGCTGCGGGTGCGGCTGGCCAACTCGTCGTCGCTGGCCGAACTGGCCGAAACCCTGGCCCTGGTGGAGCAGTCCCAGCCGTGGCCGGCCGGTGCCGACGGCCCGCGCGGACGGACCGCCGGCAACAACCGCGTGGTCCTGCCCGAGGGCTGGTTGGACGATCCGTACGACTGCGCCCGGCCGGGCGCGGACGCCGAATCGGACACCTCTGGCGGATGATCTGTACGGAGCGTCGAAATGGCCCCTCATGAGGGGTCGGACGCCCTGGCCCAGCCCTCTTGTCCAATCTGGACAGGAGGGCTCCCTTTTGGCAGTGGATCATGACTCAGCGAGCACGATTCTGGACGGAGTGCGACGATCGTCGGAGCCGGACTACGTTCGGCCGGCGCGACGCGCTGGTGACACTTGCCACACGCGGCCGGGACTGACACGGGGTCAGTGGACGAAATGGCCAGATCGGCCGTGGATCGCTTCCCGAAGCCGCCCGGCCACGGACGGCCGATCCGGGTGCAGGAAATCAAGCCGGGGCAACGCGGTCGACCACCACCCGCTACCGTGTGTCCGGATCGTGTGATCTTCACGTTTCCATGCCTTCAAGACTTGAATGCTGGCTCGCGTCAGCCGGACGATTTCGGCTCCAGAGGTGAACGCCGTTACGCGCATTCGATCTAGCGGGTTACCCCTGGGTACCGGCCTCGTACGGCCTATTGGGGGCAGAGAAAGACCTTCGAAATGGGTATGTTCTCCGGCGTCAGGGCAACCGCGTACGAGGAGACCGACCCGTGCCGTCCCAGCAGAAGTTTGTTTACTCCTTCACCGAAGGAAACAAGGACCTCAAGGATCTTCTTGGCGGCAAGGGCGCGAACCTGGCCGAGATGACCAACCTGGGTCTCCCCGTCCCTCCGGGGTTCACCATCACCACCGAGGCCTGCAAGGTCTTCCTGGAGACCGGCAGTGAGCCCTCCTCCCTGCATGAGGAGATCAGCGCCCACCTGGCCGCCCTCGAGGAGGAGATGGGCAAGAAGCTCGGCCAGGCCGACAACCCGCTGCTGGTCTCCGTCCGTTCGGGTGCCAAGTTCTCCATGCCCGGCATGATGGACACCGTCCTGAACATCGGCCTGTCCGACACCTCGGTGGTCGGCCTCGTCGCCCAGTCCGGCAACGAGCGCTTCGCCTGGGACTCCTACCGCCGCCTGGTCCAGATGTTCGGCAAGACCGTGCTGGGCGTCGACGGCGAGCTGTTCGAGGAGGCCCTGGACGAGGCCAAGCACGCCAAGGGCACCGTCAACGACCTGGACCTGGACGCTTCCGACCTCCGGGAACTCGTCGAGGTGTTCAAGGGCATCGTCGAGCGCGAGACCGGCCGGGCCTTCCCGCAGGACCCGCGCGAGCAGATGGACCTCGCCGTCCACGCCGTCTTCCACTCCTGGAACGGCGACCGCGCCCGGCTGTACCGCCGCCAGGAGCGCATCCCGAACGACCTCGGCACGGCGGTCAACGTCTGCACCATGGTCTTCGGCAACCTCGGCGAGGACTCCGGCACCGGCGTCGCCTTCACCCGCGACCCCTCCACGGGTGCGCAGGGCGTCTACGGCGACTACCTCTCCAACGCCCAGGGCGAGGACGTCGTCGCCGGCATCCGCAACACCCTGCAGCTGTCCGAGCTGGAGAAGCTCGACAAGAAGTCGTACGACGAGCTCATGGCGATCATGCAGAAGCTCGAGAACCACTACCGCGACCTCTGCGACATCGAGTTCACCATCGAGCGCGGCAAGCTCTGGATGCTGCAGACCCGCGTCGGCAAGCGCACCGCCGCCGCGGCCTTCCGGATCGCCGTCCAGCTCGTCGACCAGGGCCTGATCGACCTGGACGAGGCGCTGATGCGCGTCACCGGCGGCCAGCTGGCCCAGCTGATGTTCCCGCGCTTCGCCCCGACCCCCGAGTCCAAGCAGATCGGCTGGGGCCTCGCCGCCTCGCCGGGCGCCGCGATCGGCAAGGTCGTCTTCGACTCCTACACCGCCGTCAAGTGGTCCCGCTCGGGCGAGAAGGTCATCCTGGTCCGCCGGGAGACCAACCCGGACGACCTGGACGGCATGATCGCCGCCGAGGGCATCCTCACCTCGCGCGGCGGCAAGACCTCGCACGCCGCCGTCGTCGCCCGCGGCATGGGCAAGACCTGTGTCTGCGGCGCCGAGGAGCTGGAGGTCGACACCAAGGCCCGCAAGTTCACCACCGCCGACGGCCTGGTGGTCCACGAGGGCGACGTCGTCTCCATCGACGGCGCCAGCGGCAAGGTCTACCTCGGCGAGGTACCGGTCCTGCCGTCCCCCGTGGTCGAGTACTTCGAGGGCACCCTGCACGCCGGCGCCGACGTCCAGGGCGGGCTGGTCCAGGCCGTCCACCGGCTGATGTCGCACGCCGACGGCCGCCGCCGCCTGGCCGTGCGCGCCAACGCCGACAACGCCGAGGACGGCGGGCGCGCCCGCCGCTACGGCGCCCAGGGCATCGGCCTGTGCCGCACCGAGCACATGTTCCTCGGCGAGGAGCGCCGCAAGGAGGTCGAGCACCTGATCCTCGCGGACAACGACAAGGACCGCGAGCAGGCCCTCTCCACCCTGCTGCCGCTGCAGAAGAGCGACTTCCTGGAGCTGTTCCAGGCGATGGACGGACTGCCCGTCACCGTCCGCCTGCTCGACCCGCCGCTGCACGAGTTCCTGCCGAACATCACCGAGCTGTCGGTGCGCGTCGCCCTCGCCGAGGCCCGCAAGGACCCGAACGAGAACGACCTGCGCCTGCTGCAGGCGGTGCACAAGCTGCACGAGCAGAACCCGATGCTCGGCCTGCGCGGCGTGCGCCTCGGCCTGGTCATCCCCGGCCTGTTCGGCATGCAGGTGCGCGCCATCGCCGAGGCGGCCGCCGAGCGCAAGCTGGCCGGCGGGGACCCGCGTCCCGAGGTGATGATCCCGCTGGTCGGCACCGTCCAGGAGCTGGAGCTGGTCCGCGACGAGTGCGAGCGCGTGCTCGCCGAGGTCGCCCAGTCCACCGGCGTGAGCCTGGACATCAAGCTCGGCACCATGATCGAGCTGCCGCGCGCCGCGGTGACCGCCGGTCAGATCGCCGAGGCCGCCGAGTTCTTCTCCTTCGGCACCAACGACCTGACCCAGACGGTGTGGGGCTTCTCCCGCGACGACGTCGAGGCCTCGTTCTTCACCGCCTACCTGGAGAAGGGCATCTTCGGGGTCTCCCCGTTCGAGACCATCGACCGCGACGGCGTCGGCTCGCTCGTCAAGCACGCCGTCGAGGCCGGCCGGGCCACCCGCCCCGACCTCAAGCTCGGCGTCTGCGGCGAGCACGGCGGCGACCCGGAGTCGGTCCACTTCTTCCACGAGGTGGGGCTGGACTACGTGTCCTGCTCCCCCTTCCGGATCCCGGTGGCGCGCCTGGAGGCAGGCCGCGCCGCCATCGAGACGGCGGGCAGCGACTCGCGCTGAGGCAGGGAGGCATCCCCTCCTCAAGCGCGTGGTCGACTGACCGCTCTCCCTCCCGCCGGGAGGGCGTGCACCGGAGCTCGGCGCAGGAGAACCGGCGTACGTAACACGGCCGGGGGGGGGGGGGCCCAGGGGGGGGGCCCCCCCCCCCCCGGGGGGGGGGGGGGGGGGGGCCCCCCCCCCCCGCCCCCCCCCCGGGGGGGGCGGGGGGGGGGCGGGCGCCACCCCCAAAAACCCGCCAGG